>NZ_JFCH01000033.1 GCF_000738175.1 Corynebacterium jeikeium
GGTTGCGTCCCTTAGTGTGGTGTAACGCTTGCTGATGGTGGGTCCCGGAAAGTAGTGGGCGGCCACCGCCAGTTAGCCTTTCGACTCAACTACCACATCTCACCGAAAGGCCTATGACGATGACCGCTGCACCGTATTCTATCGACCCGACAACCTATCTGGATGATTTGCTGGCCCAAGCGTCTCCGGATTTGATGCGCCAGATGCTGCAAGGGTTTATCAACCAGATCCTCTCCGCCCAGGCTGACACCGTCTGCGGCGCCGAATACGGAGTTGTATCCACCGAGCGGGTCAACCACCGCAACGGGTATCGCCACCGCGACCTTGACACCCGTGTCGGCACGATCGACGTGGCGGTGCCGAAACTGCGCCACGGCGCGTTCTTCCCAGACTGGCTGTTAGAGCGCCGCTCACGAGCAGAACGAGCCTTATCGACTGTGATCGCCACGTGCTACCTTAAAGGGGTTTCCACCCGCAGGATGAATGATCTGGTGGCTACGCTTGGGATTTCCAGCATGTCGAAATCGCAAGTCTCACGCATGTCAGAAGAACTCGACGACATGGTCGCAGACTTCAAAAACCGCCCACTAGACCCCGGCGGGTACGCCTTTTTATCGTGCGATGCGCTCACGATCAAAGTCCGTGAAGGCGGCCGGGTGGTCAAATGCTCAGTGCTGCTTGCCACCGGAGTCAACGCCGACGGGTATCGCGAAATGCTCGGCATGCACGTCGCCACCGCGGAATCCAACGCGTCGTGGAAAGGCTTCTTCCAGGACTTAAAAGCCCGCGGACTTACTGGGGTATTCCTTATCACAAGTGATGCCCACGAAGGCATCCAGCACGCCATTTCCGAAGTGCTGCCCAATGCGTCGTGGCAGCGGTGCCGCACCCATTTCGCGAAGAACCTCTACGAAAAGGTCCCGAAAACACAATGGCCGATGGTCTCTGCGATGTTCCAGACAATCTTCCAGCAACCTGACGCCACATCCACTTGGGCTCAAGCCCGCGAAGTTGTCGACCTACTGGAGCCGAAATTCCCTCACGTCGCGGCGTATTTGGAGGAATCACTCGATGAAGTACTGGCGTTTACCGCAGCGCCGAAACCAGTCTGGACGAAGGTGTGGTCAAACAACCCCACAGAACGGTTAAACCGTGAGATCCGCCGGCGCACCGACGTCGTCGGCATTTTCCCAAACCGTGAATCCATCATCCGGCTTGTCGGTGCGGTCCTAGCCGAGCAACACGACGACTGGATCCAACAAAAACGCTACATGTCACTGACCGCACTCGAACACACCAAGCACCTCATGCACCACCCAGGAGAACATCGTGACGACCACCACCAGCTAACCGCCTAACCAAGCCCCGAACTTCATATCGAGCCGAAAGCACAAACGGCTACACCACTACACCGGACTTGACCGTATTTGGAGACACCAAGAGCATTGGCAGCGGCAGCACAGCCCATGCCTTGCTCGAAACACTCCACCAGCTGCTCACGCTGATGCTCACTCAGCGAACTTCGTGCTCTCAATGAAAACTACTCCCCACTAGTCGGTAACTGATTTCTCAGTCCAACTAATGGGGAGCAGTTCAAGTGCGGGAGGGGGTCTAGCGCTACAGCCGCCTAAGCAGCCGTAGCTGCCATAGCAGGCTGAGCTCTCAGAGCTGCAGGGACTAGCGAGCCTTCTCGATGATCTCGGTCAGGCGGAAGTGCTTGTCCTTGGACAGCGGGCGGGTCTCCTCGATGCGAACGCGGTCGCCTACGCCGGCGGTCTCGTTCTCATCGTGGACCTTCACGCGGGAGTTACGGCGCATGATCTTGCCGTACAGTGCGTGCTGCTTGCGGTCCTCAAGCTCGACCACAATGGTCTTGTTCATCTTGGTGGAAACAACGTATCCGGAGCGAACCTTGCGGGCGCCCTTCTCGTTCTTCACAGCTGCGTTGTCATTCACGGTTGCCTCACTCATGCTGCGTCACCACCCGGGTTGGTAGACAGCCCGAGCTCGCGCTCGCGCAGGACGGTGTAGATGCGGGCGATGTCGCGCTTGACAACACCCAGACGACGGTTGTTGGTCAGCTGGCCGGTCGCAGCCTGGAAGCGAAGGTTGAACAGCTCTTCCTTCGCCTCACGCAGGCGGGTGGTCAGCTCTTCGTTGTTGAGCTCGCGGAGCTCATGTGCCGGAGTTCCGGTAGCCATTAGAACTGATCCTCCTTCTTCACGATGCGAACCTTGCAGGGCAGCTTGTTACCAGCACGGCGCAGTGCCTCCAGGGCGACCTCTTCGTTCGGGTAAGAGGCCTCGAAGAGGATACGACCCGGCTTGATGTTGGCAACCCACTTCTCCACGGGGCCCTTACCGGAACCCATACGCACGCCAAGCGGCTTCTGGGTCAGCGGACGATCCGGGAAGATGTTGATCCACACCTTGCCACCACGCTTCATGTGGCGGTTAATGGCGATACGAGCGGACTCGATCTGACGGTTGGTGATGTAGGTCGGCTCCAGGGCCTGCAGGCCGTAGTCGCCGAACGTTACGCGGTTACCGCCCTTGGACACGCCACGACGGGTCGGGCGGTGCTGGCGACGGTACTTAACGCGCTTCGGGATAAGCATGTGTCTTAGCCCTCCTGCTTCTGCTCAGCGCGCTGGCGACGTGCGCCACCGCGACGTGGACGCTCACGACGACCGCGAGACGGGCGCTCGTCGCGTGCATTCATCAGGCTCTCGCGACGGCCGCCGACGACGTCACCCTTGTAGATCCACACCTTGACGCCAATGCGTCCGAAGGTGGTGTGGGCCTCGTAGGTGCCGTAGTCGATCTCAGCGCGGAGGGTGTGCAGCGGAACGCGACCCTCGTGGTAGCGCTCGGTGCGGCCCATCTCCGCGCCGCCCAGGCGACCGGAGCAAACAACCTTGATGCCCTTGACCTGCGGCTGGCGCATTGCGCCCTGGATTGCCTTGCGCATAGCGCGACGGAAGGCAACGCGGTTGGTCAGCTGCTCAGCGATGGACTGTGCTACCAGCTGTGCGTTGGCATCGATGTTCTTGACTTCGAGGATGTTCAGCTGAACCTGCTTGCCGGTGAGCTTCTCCAGCTGGCCGCGGATGCGGTCAGCCTCGGAGCCGCGGCGGCCAATCACGATGCCCGGGCGGGCAGTGTGGATGTCAACGCGAACCCGGTCGTGGGTGCGCTCGATGACAACGTTGGCAATGCCGGCGCGGTCAAGACCCTCGGACAGGAAGTCGCGGATCTTGATGTCCTCGGCGAGGTAGTCAGCGTACTGCTTGTCGGCGTACCAGCGGGAGCGCCACTCGGAAGTGATACCCAGCCGGAGGCCGTGGGGGTGGATTTTCTGGCCCACTACTGAGCACTTCCCTTCTGGCTCTCGACGACCACAGTGATGTGGCTGGTGCGCTTGCGGACGTGGAATGCACGACCCTGGGCGCGGGGGCGGAAACGGCGCATGGTCGGGCCCTCGTCGGCGTAAGCCTCAGAGACGACCAGCGTCTGCGGGTCCAAGCCGAAGTTGTTCTCGGCGTTGGCGGCGGCCGAAGCAACGACCTTCGCGACCGGCTCGGAAGCGGCCTGCGGAGCGTACTTCAGGATCGCCAGTGCGTCCTCGACGGACTTGCCACGGATCGTGTCGATCACGCGGCGTGCCTTCATCGGAGTGACGCGGACGAAACGCGCGGTAGCGCGTGCGGTGGTTACGGTGTCAGACATGATTATCGACGACCCTTCTTGTCGTCCTTGACGTGACCCTTGAAGGTCTTCGTAGGAGCGAACTCACCTAGCTTGTGACCGACCATGGAATCATCGATGAACACCGGCACGTGCTTGCGACCGTCGTGGACGGCGAAAGTGTGGCCGATGAAATCGGGGAGAATGGTCGAGCGACGGGACCACGTCTTGATGACGTTCTTGTTGCCCTTTTCGTTCTGAGCGTCCACCTTCGCAAGGAGGTGTTCGTCGACGAATGGGCCCTTCTTCAGGCTGCGTGGCATTCTCTACTACCTCCTCTTAGCGCTTCTTGTTCTTGTTGGAGCGACGACGGCGAACGATCATCCGGTCGCTGGGACGGTTCGGCTTGCGGGTGCGTCCCTCAGGCTGACCCCAAGGAGACACAGGGTGACGACCACCGGAGGTCTTACCCTCACCACCACCGTGCGGGTGGTCAACCGGGTTCATAACAACACCGCGGACGGTCGGGCGTACGCCCTTCCAGCGCATACGGCCGGCCTTGCCCCAGCGGATGTTGATCTGCTCCTGGTTGCCGACCTCGCCGATGGTGGCGCGGCAGCGAATGTCTACGCGACGGATCTCGGAAGACGGCATACGCAGAACTGCGTACTTGCCTTCCTTACCCAGCAGCTGGATGGAGGCACCAGCGGAACGAGCCATCTTGGCGCCGCCGCCCGGCTTCAGCTCCACAGCGTGGATGGTGGTACCGGTCGGGATGTTGCGCAGTGGCAGGTTGTTGCCAACCTTGATGTCGGCGTTCGGGCCGGACTCCAGCAGCGTGCCCTGCTTCAGGCCGCGGGGGGCGATGATGTAACGCTTCTCGCCATCGCGGTAGTGCAGCAGCGCAATGTTAGCGGTGCGGTTCGGGTCGTACTCGATGTGAGCGACCTTGGCGATCACGCCGTCCTTGTCGTTACGACGGAAGTCGATAACGCGGTAGCGGCGCTTGTGGCCGCCACCCTTGTGACGGGTCGTGATGTGGCCGTGAACGTTACGGCCACCGGTCTTCGACAGCGGGCGCAGCAGAGACTTCTCGGGAGTCGAACGGGTAATTTCCGCGAACTCGGAGACAGAACTCTGGCGGCGACCCGGCGTAGTCGGCTTGTACTTACGAATAGCCATACTTTTGCTTCCTCTTTACCTTTCGGTGTCCGGCCGCCTTAGGCGGTCGCACCACCGAAGATGTCGATCGGATCGCTGCCGGCGACCAGGGTCACCATGGCGCGCTTGGTTGCCTTGCGCTGGCCGTAGCCGGTGCGGGTGCGCTTACGCTTGCCCTCACGGTTAACGGTGTTAACGCTGGCGACCTTCACACCAAAGATCTGCTCGACGGCAATCTTGATTTGGGTCTTGTTAGAGCTGGGGTGAACCAGGAACGTGTAGACGTTCTGCTCCATCAGGCCGTAGGACTTCTCAGATACGACCGGGGCGATGATGATATCGCGAGGATCAGCTACAGTGCTCACTTTGCCTCCTCCTTGGTCTTATCAGCGGCGTTGATGAAAGCGTTCAGTGCCTCCACGGAGAACACAACGTCGTCCGCGTTCAGAACGTCGTAGGTGTTCAGCTGGTCGTTGACCAGGGTGTGCACCTGCGGCAGGTTGTTCACGGACTTCCATGCGGTGACGTCTTCGCGGGTCAGGACGACCAGCACGGACTTGCGGTCCGTCAGACGCTCGATGAAGGCGCGTGCAGCCTTGGTGGACGGGGTCTGGCCCGGGACCAGCTCCTCAACCACGTGGATACGGTCGTGACGCACGCGATCGGTCAGCGCGCCGCGCAGAGCAGCGGCCTTCATCTTCTTCGGAGTGCGCTGGGAGTAGTCACGCGGCTGCGGGCCGTGGACCGTGCCACCACCGGTGAAGTGGGGAGCGCGGATGGAGCCCTGACGTGCGCGACCGGTGCCCTTCTGGCGGAACGGCTTACGGCCACCGCCGGACACCATGCCACGAGTCTTCGTAGCGTGGGTACCCTGACGCTTTGCTGCGAGCTGAGCGGTAACAACCTGGTGCATCAGTGCGACGCTGGCCTCTGCATCGAAGATGGATGCGGGCAGCTCGACCGTGCCGTTGGTCTTACCGTCAGCGGTGTGGACATCAAGCTTTAGATTGCTCATGCGTGTGCACCGCCCTTCACTGCGGTCTTGACAACGACGAGGCCGCCGTTGACACCCGGAACTGCACCCTTGATCAGGAGCAGGTTGGACTCTGCGTCGACCTTGGCCAGCTTCAGGTTCTGCTGGGTAACGCGGTTGTTACCCATGCGGCCTGCCATGCGCTTGCCCTTGAACACGCGGCCGGGGGTGGCTGCCTGTCCGATGGAGCCCACGCGGCGGTGAGCGGCCTGGTTACCGTGAGCAGCACCCTGGCCGGCGAAGCCGTGGCGCTTCATGCCGCCGGCGTAGCCCTTGCCCTTGGTGGTGCCCGTCACGTCGACGAACTTGACATCGTTGAAGATGTCTACGGTGACGTCCTGGCCAACCTCGTAGCTGGATGCGTCTGCAACGCGGATCTCAGCAACGTGGCGGCGCGGAGTCACGCCAGCCTTCTTGAAGTGACCAGCTGCAGGCTTGTTTACCTTGCGCGGGTCGATCTCGCCGAAGGCGATCTGTACGGCCTCGTAGCCGTCGGTTTCCTTGGAACGCACCTGGGTTACGACACAGGGCCCAGCCTCGACGACGGTAACCGGTACAACACGGTTTTCCTCGTCGAAGATCTGAGTCATGCCGAGCTTCTTGCCCAGGATGCCCTTGATCTCAATATCACTCATAGTTTCTCTTCCGCTGCCGTTTCAGTAGTTCAGACTCGTTTGCCGCTTACTGAATGTTGACGTCGACGCTGGCCGGAAGATCGATGCGCATGAGGGCGTCAACGGTCTTCGGGGTTGGGTCGAGAATGTCGATCAGACGCTTGTGCGTACGCATCTCAAAGTGCTCGCGCGAGTCCTTGTACTTGTGCGGAGAGCGGATGACGCAGTACACGTTCTTTTCAGTTGGCAGTGGCACTGGGCCGACAACACGAGCGCCGGTACGGGTAACCGTCTCGACGATCTTCTTGGCAGAAGCGTCGATAGCCTCGTGATCGTAGGCCTTGAGCCTAATGCGGATCTTCTGTCCCGCCACGCTTGTCCTCTTCCTTCAAAGCGCTTCCCTGCTATTTAAAACAGCTGGTAGTCACGCTTCTTATCTGTCTTAGTCTTAACGCTGTCCGGCCTTGGGGCCTGGTCCAGTCGCCAGTGTCGCTTGTGTCTTACATTTACTTGTTTGTGCCATCGACGGATAGCGGGTCATTCGGTTTTAATGAACACACGCCATACGCACTTGGTTTATCAAGTGATGTAACAACACCCGGTTCCCGCCCCTTTAGCTTGCTCCATGGCCGGATTCGTTTTACCGAGGCCTTATATACGAAATATATGGAGTACAAGCTTGGAAACGTGTTCCGCGCCTTGTCGGAAGGGAATCCCTTCGCTTACTGCCGCTGTTCATTTACCATGCCCCATCCTCCGGCACCCGCGGTCGGGCGTGTCGCCTTTCCGCTTTTAAGTACCGCACAGCAAAGCAGCCCCGCTGTGACCTTTGCGGATCACTTTCGCGAGGTTCTTCACCGACGATGGATCATGCTCACTTCACCATCGACACCTTCTTGGTCCAGCCTCGCTGCTGCGCTGCTGGCCTCATGTGCCGTGTTAAAGCAACGTCAAGTATTCAACCACACCGGGCGCGCCGAAACCAAATCACTTCTGTCTTTTTCTTTTTGACGCCCCTACGCGCCGGTTACCTATTACTTCCGTAGCCCTTTGAGCACTAGAATCGCCACGTAAGTACAGACTTCACATGCATGGCCTTGAGGTGGCGTCACCTAAAGAAGGAACAGCAATGAGCGACTACCGCAACAATCCCGAGTACCAGCGGCAACGGCGCGCCCTGGTGCGGAAACACCACCCCGACGCGGGAGGGACGGACGCCGAGCTGATCGACGCTCTGCGCGCCCTAGACGAAGCCTGGGATCGGCGCGCTCGCCTGCGCCGCCAAGTCCGCGAGCACCGGCCTAGCTTCATCCCCGAGGACAAGGCCGAGCAGGCGATGGATGTCGCCGAGCAAGCCATGGGGGTGGCTGAGAACTTCGCCCGCAACGCCGGGCGCTTCGCCGGCAACCTACGCAACACGTTGCTCCATAAGTTGCCGCAAGAGTTTCGGCGAGGGTACCGCGAGGGAGACAAATAAATGTCCACCCGTTACGAGCAAATCGCCCGGCAACTGCGCGAGGACATTCGCAACGGGCGTTTCCAGGTTGGCGAGGCCATACCTAGCGAAAGGGTCCTGGCCGAACGCTTCGACGTCGCCCCCGGAACCATGCGACAGGCGCTCAATCAGCTGGTGGACGAAGGCACCTTAAGTTCCAAGCGGGGTGCGCGGAAGGTCGTGCTGCGCATGCCCGCCCGCTTCCCCGAGATCTCGAAGTTTCGCAGTTTCGCCCAGTGGGCCTACGGTCGCGGGCGTACCCCAGGCGGCCACGTGATCCACCAGGAATGGGTCGAGCAGACGGAGAAAGATGTCGAGCTGCTGCGCGTGCCCGCGGGAGAGAAAGTCCTGAAAGTGCTGCGCGTGCGCACCATCGACGGCTCCCCCATCATGCTGGAGCGCACCCGCTACCCCGCCTGGGTCGGCGCCAAGGTCCAGCCGATGGATCCCACCTGCCCGTCCGTGACCAACGAGCTGGCAGCCCGGCACCATATTCACTTCTTCGCCGCCGACAACGTGTTTTCCGCTGCGAAAGCCGGGGAGGTCGATGCGCGGTGGCTACCCCTCGAGACCGGCGACCCTGTTCTGGTGCACCGGCGCCTCTCGCGCGATGCGAAGGGCACGCCGTTGGAGATGAGTGAGGATCGCTATATTGCGGACGCCCTCAGTATCGCCGTGCCCACTTCTGGCAAGAACAACGTTCTCAGCTGGACTACGTTGAATCGCTTCCCCTGGGGATAGTTCCAGGACCAGTCCGGGGGCTAGCTCTCCAGGACATGCAGAAGGCCCCGGGCTCCTTGAAGGAACCCGGGGCCTTGAACCGTTTAGCGCCTAAAGCGCTAAGCGGTGATCATGTGAGTAGTTAAAACTACTTGTTGATCTTGGTAACGCGACCAGCGCCAACGGTGCGGCCACCCTCACGGATAGCGAAGCGCAGGCCCTCGTCCATAGCAACCGGCTGGATCAGGGTGACGGACATGTCAACGTTGTCGCCCGGCATAACCATCTCGGTGCCCTCCGGCAGCTTCACAACACCGGTAACGTCGGTGGTGCGGAAGTAGAACTGCGGACGGTAGTTGTCGAAGAACGGGGTGTGGCGGCCACCCTCGTCCTTGGACAGAACGTAGACGGAGCCCTCGAACTCGGTGTGCGGGGTGTACTCGCCCGGCTTAGCAACGATCTGACCACGCTCAACGTCTTCGCGCTTCAGGCCACGCAGCAGCAGTGCGGCGTTGTCGCCAGCCTCTGCGGTGTCCAGCAGCTTGTTGAACATCTCGATGGAGGTAACGGTGGTCTTGGTGGACTTCTCGCGGATGCCCAGGATCTCGACCTCGTCGTTCAGGTTCAGGACGCCACGCTCAACACGGCCGGTAACAACGGTACCGCGGCCGGTAATGGTGAAGATGTCCTCAACCGGCATCAGGAACGGCTTGTCGGTCTCGCGCTCCGGATCCGGGATGGAGTCGTCGCAGGCCTGCATGAGCTCCAGGATCTGCTTAGCCCACTTCTCGTCGCCCTCCAGGGCCTTCAGTGCGGAGATGTGAACAACAGGTGCTTCCTCGTCGAAGTCCTGCTCAGCCAGCAGCTCGCGGACCTCCATCTCGACGAGCTCCAGCAGCTCCTCATCGTCAACCATGTCGCACTTGTTCAGTGCAACCAGGATGTACGGAACGCCAACCTGGCGAGCCAGCAGAACGTGCTCGCGGGTCTGCGGCATCGGGCCATCGGTTGCAGCAACAACCAGGATGGCGCCGTCCATCTGAGCAGCACCGGTGATCATGTTCTTGATGTAGTCAGCGTGGCCCGGAGCGTCAACGTGAGCGTAGTGGCGCTTCTCGGTCTCGTACTCAACGTGGGAGATGTTGATCGTGATGCCACGCTCCTTCTCCTCCGGCGCCTTATCGATGGCGTCGAAAGCGAAGGACTTGTTGGCCTCGGGGAATGCGTCAGCCAGAACCTTGGTGATCGCGGCAGTGGTGGTGGTCTTGCCGTGGTCGACGTGACCAATGGTGCCGATGTTTACGTGCGGCTTGGAACGCTCGAACTTAGCCTTCGCCACTTTGTGTCCTCCTGGACTGCTCGGTGGCTACGACTCTCGCAGCCACATTAACTTTTATTGCCAACCAGTTGCTTCCCCGCAGTTTACGGGTCGCCCACTGGCTAGTTTTCTTACTTCTTGCCGAATATCAGATTATCCGTGTAACGAACATCTTCGCCTCGACTTTGTGCTTCGAGGCCAGTCGCGCTACACGCGAACTGGGTAACGGCCAGCACACCGCATCCTACGTCACTTTTGCCATCTAGAAAAATTTGCCTCTGGGAGCAAACCTAAAACCCCACGAACATTGGGGTAATCAAGTTTTCTATGTGGTTGTTTATTGACGCAGGGCTACGCCGTGCTGACCCCTACCCCGCAAGGCCCTTGGGCCCGTGATGTTCCCGCGACAGGCGCCCGGGGTGGTGGGCGCCTGAGGGGGCGTCACAAAGCTAAAGAAACCTTGCTTGGGGTCTTGCTTTAAGGGTTAAGCGTTGCCGCCAGTGCGCTCCGCGATGATCTCGGATGCGACGTTGGTCGGAACCTCGCCGTAGGAGTCGAAGATCATGGAGAAGTTTGCACGGCCGGCGGTGCGGGAACGCAGGTCGCCGATGTAGCCGAACATCTCGGACAGCGGCACCTTAGCCTTGACGATCTTGGCGCCAGCGCGGTCGTCCATGGAGGAAACCTGGCCACGGCGAGAGTTGATGTCGCCGATGACATCGCCCATGTACTCCTCAGGCGTGATGACCTCAACGGCCATCAGCGGCTCCAGCAGAACCGGCTTTGCCTTAGCAACGGCCTCCTTCAGAGCCTGAGAGCCGGCCAGCTTGAAGGCCATCTCGGAGGAGTCGACCTCGTGGTAAGCACCATCCAGCAGGGTGGCCTTGATGTTCACCAGCGGGAAGCCCGCCAGGTAGCCGTACTGCATAGCGTCCTGAATACCAGCGTCGACGGACGGGATGTACTCCTTCGGCACGCGGCCACCGGTGACCTCGTTGACGAACTCGTAGGTCTCCTCGGAGCCCTCCTCCGGCTGGTAAGGCTCGATCGCGACGATAACGCGAGCGAACTGACCGGAACCACCAGTCTGCTTCTTGTGGGTGTATTCCAGCTTCTCCACCGGCTTGCGGATGGTCTCGCGGTAAGCAACCTGCGGGTTACCGATGTTTGCCTCGACCTTGAACTCACGCTTCATACGGTCCACCAGGACGTCCAGGTGCAGCTCGCCCATACCGCCGATAACGGTCTGGCCGGTCTCCTCGTCCAGCTTAACGGTGAAGGTCGGGTCCTCTTCTGCCAGCTTCTGGATGGCGGTACCCAGCTTCTCCTGGTCGGACTTGGTCTTCGGCTCGATGGCCACCTCGATAACCGGATCCGGGAAGTCCATGGACTCCAGGATCACCGGATCCTGTGCGTCACACAGGGTGTCGCCCGTGGTCGTATCCTTCAGACCGATGAAGGCGTAGATGTGACCCGCGGAAGCGCGATCCACCGGCTGCTCCTTGTTGGAGTGCATCTGGAACAGCTTACCGATGCGCTCCTTCTTCTCCTTGGTGGAGTTCGTGACCTGCGCACCGGACTCGACGGAGCCGGAGTACACGCGGACGTAGGTCAGCTTGCCGAAGAACGGGTGAACAGCCACCTTGAAAGCCAGAGCGGAGAACGGCTCGTCCTTGGACGGCTTGCGCAGCTTCTCGGCCTCCGGCTCCTTCGGATCGTGGCCGACGATGGAGCCAACGTCCATCGGGTTCGGCAGGAAGTCGATCACAGCGTCCAGCATCGGCTGGATACCCTTGTTCTTGTAGGCGGAGCCACAGTACACCGGGTAGACCTCGGAGTTGATGGTCAGCTTACGGATCTGAGCCTTCAGCTCGTCGACGGTGATTTCCTCACCGGCGAAGTAGCGCTCCATGAGCTCCTCGTCGGACTCTGCAACAGTCTCGATGAGCTTCTCGCGGTACTCCTCAGCCTTCTCCTTCAGATCCTCCGGGATCTCCTCGTAGGTCGGCTCGGTACCGATCTCGACCTTGCCGCGCCAGGTCAGGGCGCGCATGTTCAACAGGTCGACGATGCCGTCAAAGTCGTCCTCAGCACCGATCGGCAGAGCCATCACCAGCGGCTTTGCGCCCAGGCGGTCAACGATGGTCTGCACGGTGTAGTAGAAGTCCGCACCCAGCTTGTCCATCTTGTTGACGAAGCAGATACGCGGAACGTCGTACTTGGTTGCCTGGCGCCAGACCTGCTCGGACTGCGGCTCCACGCCTTCCTTGGCGTCGAACACAGCGACGGCACCGTCCAGAACACGCAGGGAACGCTCCACCTCAACGGTGAAGTCCACGTGACCCGGGGTGTCGATGATGTTGATCTGGTTGCCTTCCCAGAAACAGGTGGTAGCGGCGGACGTAATGGTAATTCCGCGCTCCTTCTCCTGCTCCATCCAGTCCATCGTGGAGGCGCCATCGTGGGTCTCACCGACCTTACGGTTGATGCCGGTGTAGAAAAGGATGCGCTCCGTGGTGGTCGTCTTACCAGCATCGATGTGCGCCATGATGCCGATGTTGCGGACCTTTTTCAGGTCGGTCAACGCTTCAAGTGCCACTGGGTTACCCCGCTCATTTCGTTGTTGAGCGACTTGGCCGGAACTTCCATGTTGTTCACATTGTTGTTCTTCAAGTGCTTTAAAAAAGCCCCGCAAGCCGCAGGCGATTATGTACTCGTTCTATTGTGCCAGCTTTGTGCTGTCACGTCGCGTCGAGGGGTTCTTGACGCCCTCACGCGGTCAATAAAAACTATAGCCCCACTACCCGGATATGAAGTTTGGGCGGTGAGGCTATAGAGCCGCTGCTACCAGCGGTAGTGGGCGAAGGCGCGGTTGGCCTCTGCCATCTTGTGGGTGTCTTCGCGACGCTTCACGGATGCACCCAGGCCGTTGGATGCGTCCAGGATCTCGTTGGCGAGACGCTCGGTCATAGTGTTCTCACGACGCTGACGGGTGAAGGTCACCAGCCAACGCAGTGCCAGAGTGGTGGAACGGCCGGGGCGAACCTCAACCGGCACCTGGTAGGTAGCGCCACCAACACGGCGGGAGCGAACCTCAAGAGCCGGCTTGACGTTGTCGAGAGCCTTCTTCAGGGTGAGGATCGGATCGGTACCGGTCTTCTCGCGGCACTGCTCCAGTGCGCCGTAGACGATGCGCTCTGCGGTGGACTTCTTACCGTCAAGGAGAACCTTGTTCACCAGCTGGGAGACGAGAACGTCGCCGTAAACTGGATCCTTGACTAGCTGTCGGGAAGGTGCTGGACCCTTACGTGGCATTGTTTACTTCTCCTTCTTAGCGCCGTAGCGGGAACGTGCCTGCTTGCGGTCCTTGACACCCTGGGTGTCGAGGGAACCACGCACGATCTTGTAACGAACACCCGGGAGGTCCTTCACACGACCACCGCGGACGAGCACCATGGAGTGCTCCTGCAGGTTGTGGCCCTCACCCGGGATGTAGGCGGAAACCTCGATACCGGAGGTCAGGCGAACACGGGCAACCTTACGCAGTGCGGAGTTCGGCTTCTTCGGGGTGGTGGTGTACACGCGGGTGCACACGCCACGGCGCTGCGGGGAGCCCTTCAGGGCTGCCGTGGCAACCTCGGACTTCTTGCTGTGGCGGCCCTTGCGGACCAGCTGCTGAATAGTTGGCATAGATGAACTTTCTTTCGGTTCTTTTCGGTGCAGTTGCGCAGTGCCGCAACTTCGGAAGTGGCTGCCCTGCGGGTTGAGCATCTGTAGCTTGAGGATCTCAAAAGGATCTGCACACACGAAAAATAAGGGGCTCTTCCTTACGGGGCCTCTTCCGTGGTGTATCACCCCACGCAATAACGTGGAGATCCCTGCATCGCACCCCAGCTGCACAACCGGCCTGCGCTAACTCGGTTAGCTTGTGGCCGCCACTGCACCAGCGGAGACAATACAATCTACGTTCGTAGAGCTTAATACACCTTGCCTGCGCTACCAAATTCCCGGTTGAACAGCGTCCTCAGTCCCTCCCTGGCTGGCACCGTGCTTACAATTATCCCGATGCCTTCCCACCAGTTTGACCTCGCAACCATAGGAGCGGGCCTGCCCGCCGCCGAGCTTCTACCGCGCATCCCGGAGCGCGGCCCACTGGTGGTGGAGGCTCCCCCTGGAACCGGTAAGACAACCCTCCTGCCGCCCGCACTGTCCAATATTCTGTCAAGTACAGCCGACGAAGTCGCGGCGCCCTCAAAAGCCTCCACGACCACCTCGGCCACCCCGCCGAAAGTCCTGGTCACCGCGCCTCGCCGCGTGGCCGTCCGCGCCGCCGCCCGGCGCCTCGCCCACCTCGACGGCTCCCGCGTAGGCGACCGCGTCGGCTACAGCATCCGTGGAGAACACCACCCCGGCAGCCTCGTGGAATTCGTCACCCCCGGCGTGCTCCTCAACCGCCTCCTGGCCGACCCCGCACTCGAAGGCGTGGGTTCGGTCCTCATCGACGAAGTCCACGAGCGCCAACTGGATTCTGACCTCGTGCTCGCCATGTGCCAGGAAGTCGCCCTGCTGCGCGAAGGCGACCCCGCCGGGGAGCTCTACCTCTGCGCAATGTCCGCCACCGTCGACACGCAGAAGCTCGCCGACTATATGGGCGCGCAGATCGTCTCCACCCCAGCGGTCACCCATCCGCTCGAGGTCACATACCACCCGCACCCCGAGCGCGCCCAGGGCTCGCCCGCGTTCTACCGCCACGTCGCGAACCTCGCCCTGCAGGCTCACTCGCACCATCTTGATTCCGGCCATCCTGACCACCGCACGCTGGTCTTCGTGCCCGGCCGCAAGGAGATCGACTGGGTGAGCTCTCACCTGCCCGATTCCGCCCCGCTCCACGGCGGCCTGGATTCACGCGAACAAGATGCCGCCCTGACCGGCCGCTCCCCCATCGTCGTCGCCACCTCCATCGCCGAGTCCTCGCTGACCGTCCCCGGCGTGCACGCGGTCATCGACGCTGGTCTTTCCCGTACACCCCGCCGTGATCAAGCCCGCGGGATGACGGGTCTGGTCACCACCTCCACTTCCAAGGCCAGCGCCGATCAGCGTGCCGGCCGCGCCGGTCGCCTCGGCCCCGGCCAGGTCTATCGCGCCTACTCCGCAGCCGACTATTCCCACTTCGCACCGGACATCACCCCGGAGATCCTCTCGTCGGACCTCGTCGCCGCCGCCCTAACCCTCGCTGCTTGGGGGTCGCCCGATATTTCTCTTCTGGACGCCCCTCCGGCCGCTACCCTCACCGAAGCCAACCGGGAACTGCACGCCTTGGGCGCGCTGGACGGGAACGGCACGATTACCGAGACGGGTCAGAAGCTCGCGCGCATTCCCGCCGACCCACGCCTCGGGGCGGCACTGCTGGCGCACGGCTCAGGCGCTGCCGAGGTTGTGGCCGCGCTGTCGACCGGCCTGCAGGGGGATCTCGCCGAGGCGAAGCCGCAGGCCTCCGAGGTGCGCCGCTTCGCGCGGATGGTGGACGACCGCGGCCCGGCCACTTCCGGCGAGGTTGTAGCCTCCGCATACCCCGACCGCGTTGCGAAGCTGGTGGATAGCGGCAGCCGCAGCGCTGGCAACGCCAGAGGTAGCGGCGAGGATGCCGAGTATTTACTGGCCTCCGGCACCCGCGCCACCCTCGCGCCGGAGCTACGCCGCCCGCTCGGCGGCTCCGAATGGCTGGCGGTTGCGGAGGTCCAGCTTGGCCGAACTCCCCTGATCCGCGCGGCCGCCCGGCTAGACGAACCCGACCTAGCGCAAGTGCGGGAGGACGTCACTGCGCGCATCGCCGACGGTAAGCTCCGTGCGCGGCGTACCCGCCACCTCGGAGCCATCGAGCTATCCAGCACCCCAGTATCCATAAATCAGCTGGGTGCAGAAGAGACAACCCAGGCCATCGCGGCCTTGGCTGCCAAGGGGCTTGGGTGGCTACAGATGACGGAGGGGGCGTCAAGAATAAAAGAAAGAGTCGACTACCTCCGTGAGCAGCTCGGCGAACCGTGGCCGGACCTGGCGGCAGGCGACTACACGCCCGAGGCCGAACGGGTTGTGGCGGGCGAAAGGATCGCCGACATCAGCGCTTACCAGGCGATCATGCGGCAACTGCCGTGGCCCGAGGCAGGGCAGATGGACGAGCTCGCGCCGGAACGGCTGGAAGTCCCCAGCGGATCAGCTCCGAAGGTTCACTACGAAACCGGGCGGCCGATTGTGCGCGTCAAGCTGCAGGAATGCTTTGGCCTAGCGGGCTCCCCCACCATCGCAGGGCAAAAAGTTCTGTTCCACCTACTATCGCCAGCGGGACGCGAGCTGGCCGTCACCGACGATCTGAAGAGCTTCTGGGACGGCCCCTACCAGGGCGTGCGCAAGGACATGCGCGGGCGCTATCCGAAGCACCCGTGGCCCGAGGATCCGTGGTCGGCAACGGCAACGAAGAAGACGAAGCGGGCGCTAGGTAGTTAGCGGCGCTTGCTGCCGAAAGTCTTAGTGAAGTTCAGGCCGCGGATCGGGGTGCGGATCGTCACGGACTGGCGGCCATCAGCACGCTGCGTAATGCGCATCGGCCCAACGCGAGTGGATCCACCTACGCCCCCGGAAGAGGTGTTAATGCGGAACGGACCGAAGTTCTTGGAATTGCGAAACATCATACCCATGCAGCACATCATAGAGCACCGCATGCCGTAGACACGCAAAAGCGGACGCCTCCCCAAGTACAAAGTCACTGGTACAAGGGGAAGCGCCCGCTAAAGGCTGCTGGCCGCCCGCCAGTTGCGGGCAACCACTAAGCAAATCCGAACTACATCAGATCAATGTCGTCCAGCGGCACGGCAGCGCCGGTGAACTCGCCGTAAGTGTCGTCGGCGTAGAAGCCATCACCGAAGGAGGACGGCAGGGAGTAAGCCGCTGCGCGAGCCTCCTCCGTCGGCTCCACACTGATGTTGCGGTAGCGGGAAATACCCGTACCGGCCGGGATCAGCTTACCGATGATCACGTTCTCCTTCAGGCCGATCAGCTTGTCAGAACGCTTGTTGATAGCAGCGTCCGTGAGCACGCGAGTGGTCTCCTGGAACGAGGCGGCGGACAGCCAGGACTCGGTGGCCAGGGAGGCCTTGGTGATACCCATGATCTCCGCACGAACCTCTACCGGACGGCCGCCAGCCTTCACGGCTTCCTTGGACGCTGCCACTGCATCGGCGTGATCCACCAGGGAGCCCGGCAGGAACTCGGTCGAACCGGAGTCGATGACCGTCACGCGGCGTAGCATCTGGCGCACGATGATCTCGATGTGCTTATCGTGAATAGCCACACCCTGATCGCGGTAGACCTTCTGCACCTCGTTGATGAGGTGCTGCTGCACGCCACGGCGACCGAGCACACGCAGGACCTCGTGCGGATCCGCAGCGCCCTTCAGCAGCTGCTGCCCCATCTTCACGTGGTCGCCATCGCGGATCGGGCGCTCTGCACCACCGTTATTCAGCGTTGCCAGACCCTGACGCTTCGACAGCTTCTCGTACACCACATCGTCGGAGCCGTCGTCCGGCTCGATGGTGAGGGTGAAGAAGTTGTCGTCGTCCTCGATGCGAACCTTGCCGTCCACCGAAGCGATCGGGGACTTCGCCTTCGGCACGCGAGCCTCGAACAGCTCCTGAACACGCGGCAGACCACCGGTAATGTCGCCACCGACACCACCGAGGTGGAAGGTACGCATCGTCAGCTGCGTGCCCGGCTCACCAATGGACTGAGCTGCAACAATACCGACAGCCTCGCCGATCTCCACCTTCTTGCCGGTCGCCATGGAACGGCCGTAGCAGGTGGAGCACACGCCGGTGTTGGTAGCACAGGTCATCACGGAGCGGACCTTTACTTCCTCCACGCCGGCCTCGAGGAGAGCCTGCAACTCGCCCTCGCCAACGACATCGCCCTCGGCGACGATAACGGTGCCGTCGGAGGCGGTGGCGTCACTAGCCAGGTAACGACCCAGAACAGACGTTTCGACGAAGTCCGCCGCGGTGTAGTTACCGGTCGGCTTACCCTCGGCGTCCAGAACCGGAACGGCCACCGGCACAACAGCGCCCTGCTTGGTGCCACAGTCGTCCTCGCGCACGATGACGTCCTGCGCCACGTCCACCAGACGACGGGTCAGGTAACCCGAGTCCGCGGTACGCAGAGCGGTATCGGCCAGGCCCTTACGGGAACCGTGGGAGTTGTTGAAGTACTCGAGCACGGACAGGCCCTCGCGGAAGGAGGTCTTAATCGGACGGGTGATGTACTCACCGCGCGAGTTCGTAACCATGCCCTTCATGCCGGCCAGGGTCCAGATCTGACGCATGTTACCGGCAGCACCCGACTTCACGATCATCGGAATCGGGTTGTCATCCGGGTACAGGTCCTCGACGGACTGACCGACGTAGTCGGTAGCTTCCTTCCACAGGTCAACCAGGGACTGGTAACGCTCGGCCTCGTTGATCTTGCCGCGTGCCATCTTCTTCTCGATAACGCGGGCCTTGGCCTCGTAGTTATCCAGGACTTCCTGCTTATTCGGCAGAACCAGCACGTCGTGCATGGTGATGGTCACACCGGAGCGGGTTGCCCAGTAGAAGCCGGCATCCTTCAGCTTGTCCACCGTCTGCGCCACGGTGATCATCGGGTACTTCGCCGCGAGATCGTTAATGACGGAAGCCTGTGGCTTCTTCGCCATGACGCCCTCTACGTATGGGTAGTTCCACGGCAGCAGCTCGTTGAACAGCACGCGACCCAGGGTGGTTTCCGCCAGCCAGGTCTGGCCTCGCTGCCAACCATCCGGGAACAGTTCGGCCTCGATCTCCGCGGTCGGGCGCAGGTGGCTGATACGCACGTGGATCGGAGCCTGCAGGCCCAGCACGCCACGGTCGTAAGCCATGATCGCCTCGGCCAGGGAGGAGTACACGCCCTGTGCCGGGCCTTCCTCGGTGGCTGGTGCGTAGGCGCCCTGGCCACCAAACTCCTCCGGCTTCTTCAGCAGGGTCAGGTAGTACAGGCCGGTCACCATGTCCAGGCGCGGCATAGCCAGTGGCTTACCGGATGCCGGAGACAGAATGTTGTTGGAAGCCAGCATCAGGATGCGGGCCTCGGCCTGCGCCTCTGCGGACAGCGGCAGGTGAACAGCCATCTGGTCACCGTCGAAGTCCGCGTTGAAGGCCTCACAGGCCAGCGGGTGCAGCTGGATGGCCTTACCCTCAACCAGGATCGGCTCGAAGGCCTGAATACCCAGGCGGTGCAGGGTCGGTGCACGGTTCAGCATCACCGGGTGCTCGGCGATGGCCTCTTCCAGCACGTCCCACACCTCGGGGCGTTGACGCTCCACCATGCGCTTGGCGGACTTGATGTTCTGCGCGTAGGACTTCTCCACCAGGCGCTTCATAACGAACGGCTTGAACAGCTCCAGGGCCATCAGCTTCGGCAGACCACACTGGTGCAGCTTCAGCTGCGGACCGACGATAATCACGGAACGGCCGGAGTAGTCCACACGCTTACCCAGCAGGTTCTGGCGGAAGCGGCCCTGCTTACCCTTCAGCAGGTCAGACAGGGACTTCAGCGGACGGTTGCCCGGGCCGGTAACCGGACGGCCGCGACGACCGTTGTCGAACAGTGCGTCGACGGACTCCTGCAGCATGCGCTTCTCGTTGTTCACGATGATCTCAGGCGCGCCGAGATCCAGCATGCGCTTCAGGCGGTTGTTGCGGTTGATTACGCGGCGGTACAGGTCGTTCAGGTCGGAGGTCGCAAAGCGGCCGCCGTCCAGCTGCACCATCGGACGCAGCTCCGGCGGGATAACCGGGATGCAGTCCAGAACCATGCCTGCCGGGTCGTTGCCGGAACGCAGGAATGCGGCGACGACCTTCAGGCGCTTCAGAGCGCGCAGCTTCTTCTGGCCCTTGCCGTCACGGATGACCTCGCGCAGGGACTCGGCCTCGGCCTCGAGGTCGAAGCTACGGATCAGGGTCTGGATAGCCTCTGCGCCCATGCCGCCGGTGAAGTAATCCTCGTAACGGTCGACCAGCTCGTTGTAGATGTTCTCATCCACGATCATCTGCTTCGGAGCCAGCTTGACGAAGGTGTTCCAGATCTCGTCCAGGCGGTCGATCTCACGCTCGGCGCGCTCGCGGATGTGGCGCATCTCGCGATCGGCTGCGTTCTGGACCTTCTTCTTGGCGTCACTCTTGGCGCCGGCTGCCTCCAGCTCCGCCAGGTCGTCCTCGAGAGTCTTGGCACGGTCAGCCAGCTCCGCGTCGCGCTCCTGCTCGACTTCCTTCTTCTCCAGCAGCATCTCTGCCTCGAGGGTGGACTGGTCGTTGTGGCGACCCTCCTCGTCCACAGAGGTGATGATGTTGGCGGCGAAGTAGATGATCTTTTCCAGATCCTTCGGAGCCAGGTCCAGCAGGTAGCCCAGGCGAGAGGGCACGCCCTTGAAGTACCAGATGTGGGTAACAGGCGCGGCCAGCTCGATGTGGCCCATGCGCTCACGGCGAACCTTGGACTTGGTCACCTCAACGCCACAGCGCTCACAGATGATGCCCTTGTAGCGCACACGCTTGTACTTGCCACAGCCACATTCCCAGTCGCGGGTGGGACCGAAAATGCGCTCGCAGAACAGGCCGTCCTTCTCCGGCTTCAGGGTGCGGTAGTTAATGGTTTCAGGCTTCTTGACCTCGCCACGGGACCAGCGACGGATGTCGTCCGCAGTCGCTAGGCCGATGCGAAGCTCATCGAAAAAGTTGACGTCCAGCACGTGGACTTCCTTTCCCCTCCTCTTTCCGGAGGGCTTTGGGTAGTTACGGCGTCTTAAGCTGTGTTGTTTGTCGGGCTCAGACGCCGAAAATACGGCGAATGTACGAAAGTCAGATGTTTAGGGTCGTCAACGCCCTAGCTGACGTCCATGTCAGCATCCGGACGCTCGTCACGGGACAGGTTGATGCCCAGAGCCGCGTTAGCGTTCTCCAGTTCATCGTCATCGTCGGAGGACAGCTCCATCGGG
Source organism: Corynebacterium jeikeium (assembly GCF_000738175.1). Lineage (GTDB taxonomy): Bacteria > Actinomycetota > Actinomycetes > Mycobacteriales > Mycobacteriaceae > Corynebacterium > Corynebacterium jeikeium_C. The sequence goes on from NZ_JFCH01000033.1 coordinate 21,081, forward strand.
GTGCCGTCGGCGGCCAGAACCTCAACGTTCAGGCACAGCGACTGCAGCTCCTTCAGAAGGACCTTGAAGGACTCTGGGATACCAGGATCCGGAATGTTCTCGCCCTTCACGATCGCCTCGTACACCTTCACACGACCAACCACGTCGTCGGACTTGATGGTCAGGAGCTCCTGCAGGGTGTAGGCGGCACCGTATGCCTGCATTGCCCACACCTCCATCTCACCGAAGCGCTGGCCACCGAACTGTGCCTTACCACCCAGCGGCTGCTGGGTAATCATGGAGTAAGGACCAGTGGAGCGAGCGTGGATCTTCTCGTCGACCAGGTGGTGCAGCTTCAGCATGTACATGTAGCCCACTGCAACCGGGTACGGGAAGGGCTCGCCGGAGCGGCCGTCGATCAGGTTGGACTTACCGAAGTCGTCGACCTGGCGCTCGCCGTCGCGGTTCGGCAGCGAGGAACGCAGCAGGCCAGACAGCTCCGCGTTGGAAGCACCGTCGAACACTGGGGTGGCGGTCAGGGAGTCCGCCGGAATCTCGTACAGCTCCTCCGGCAGGGTCTCCAGCATCTTCTGGATCTTCGGATCCTGGGAGTCCGGGTCGACCTTCCAGCCGGCCTTAGCCAGCCAGCCCAGGTGCACCTCAAGAACCTGACCAATGTTCATACGGCGCGGCACGCCGTGGGTGTTCAGGATGATGTCGATCGGAGTACCGTCCGGCAGGAACGGCATGTCCTCCTGCGGCAGGATCTTGCCGACAACACCCTTGTTGCCGTGACGACCGGCGAGCTTATCGCCGTCCTGGATCTTGCGCTTCTGGGCAACGTAGACGCGAACCATCTCGTTCACACCTGCGGCCAGGTCGTCGTCATCCTCACGGGAGAACACGCGAACGCCGATGACCTTACCGGTCTCGCCGTGCGGCACCTTCATGGAGGTATCGCGAACCTCGCGGGCCTTCTCACCGAAGATGGCGCGCAGCAGGCGCTCTTCCGGAGTCAGCTCGGTTTCACCCTTCGGGGTGACCTTACCGACCAGGATGTCGCCGTCGCGGACGTCCGCGCCGATGCGGACGATACCGCGTTCGTCCAGGTCAGCCAGGACGTCCTCGCCCACGTTAGGAATGTCGCGGGTGATCTCCTCCGGGCCCAGCTTGGTGTCGCGGGCGTCAATCTCGTACTCCTCGATGTGGATCGAGGTCAGAACGTCCTCCTCAACCATGCGCTGGTTCAGGATGATGGCGTCCTCGTAGTTGTGGCCTTCCCACGGCATGAAGGCAACCAGCAGGTTCTTACCCAGTGCCATCTCACCGTTGTCGGTGCCCGGGCCGTCGGCGAGAACCTGGCCAGCCTCAACGCGGTCGCCTTCGTCCACCAGCGGCGTCTGGTTGTAGCAGGTGCCCTGGTTGGTGCGCTCGAACTTGCGCAGCATGAAGGTATCGCGCACACCCTCGTCGTCCATGACGGTGATGTAGTCGGCGGAGACGTACTCGACCACGCCTGCCTTCGGCGCGATGATCATGTCGCCGGCGTCATAAGCAGCGCGCAGCTCCATACCGGTGCCCACGAAAGGAGCCTCGGAGCGCAGCAGCGGCACAGCCTGACGCTGCATGTTGGCACCCATCAGTGCACGGTTAGCATCGTCGTGCTCGAGGAACGGAATCATAGCGGTTGCCACGGAAACCATCTGTCGCGGCGACACGTCCATGTAGTCCACCTCGGTGTACGGGACGACCTCCACGTCGCCGCCGCGCAGGCGAACCTCAATGCGCTCCTCGGTAAACCGGTGATTCTCGTCGAACGGGGTGTTCGCCTGAGCAATCACGTGGCGGTCCTCTTCGTCCGCAGTGAAGTAGTAAACCTCGTCGGTGATCTGCCCGTCCACAACCTTGCGGTACGGGGTCTCGATGAAGCCGAACGGGTTCACGCGAGCGTAGGAGGACAGGGAACCGATCAGACCAATGTTCGGACCCTCAGGAGTCTCAATCGGGCACATGCGGCCGTAGTGAGACGGGTGAACGTCGCGGACCTCCAGGCCAGCGCGCTCACGGGACAGGCCGCCCGGACCCAGCGCAGACAGGCGGCGCTTGTGGGTCAGGCCGGACAGGGAGTTGTTCTGGTCCAGGAACTGGGACAGCTGGGAGGTGCCGAAGAACTCGCGGATAGCCGCAGAGACCGGGCGAACGTTGATCAGGGAGGTCGGGGTGATGGACTCCGCATCCTGCGTAGTCATACGCTCACGCACAACGCGCTCCATGCGGGACAGACCCACGCGAACCTGGTTCTGGATCAGCTCGCCGACGGTACGCAGACGACGGTTGCCGAAGTGGTCGATGTCGTCGGTATCAATCGGGATTTCGGTGCCGTCCGGGGAGGTCATGGACTTCTCACCGGCGTGCAGGCGCACCAGGTACTCGATGGTGGTCAGGATGTCCTCTTCCGTGAGGGTCATCACGCCATCGGTGTCGCCACCCAGGCCCAGCTTGCGGTTGACCTTGTAGCGGCCGACCTTGGCCAGGTCGTAGCGCTTCGCCTTGAAGAAGGAGTTCTCCAGCAGAGCCTGCGCGGAGTCGCGCGTCGGGGACTCGCCCGGGCGCTGCTTGCGGTAGATCTCCAGCAGAGCCTCATCGGTGTTGTCCACGCCGTCCTTTTCGAGGGTGGACATCATCAGCTCGGAGAAGCCGAAACGGTCGGTGATCTCCTGCGTGGTCAGGCCCAGGGCCTTCAGCAGCACGGTGACCGGCTGACGGCGCTTACGGTCGATGCGCACGCCGACGGTGTCGCGCTTATCCACGTCGAACTCCAGCCATGCACCGCGGGAAGGGATCACCTTCACGGAGTGCAGGGGACGCTCGGTAGAGGCGTCGATGGAGGCATCGAAGTACACGCCCGGGGAACGGACAAGCTGGGAGACAACGACACGCTCGGTGCCGTTGATGATGAACGTGCCCTTGTCGGTCATCATCGGGAAGTCACCGATGAAGACCGTCTGGGACTTGATCTCACCAGACATGGAGTTGGTGAATTCCGCGGTCACGTACAGCGGTGCCGCGTAGTTGATGTCCTTATCCTTCGCCTCGTCGATGGTGGACTTAACGTCATCGAAGCGGGGCTCGGACAGGGTGAGGGACATGTTCTCGGAGTAGTCCTCGATCGGAGAGAGCTCCTCGAGAATCTCCTCGAGTCCGCTCATGATGCGGACATCCTCCCCTGCCTCTGCTTGGGCGCGGGCACGCCACTCAGGCGTGCCAACGAGCCAAGCGAAGGACTCTCGTTGGAGGTCAAGAAGGCCTGGAACCTCGATCGGAGCGTCGATCTTCGCAAAGCTGTGTCGCTGCGGAGCTCCGGGAATTCCGGCCACTGAGCTGGTCTGGCGGGAGACTGCCAAGATGGGTCCTTCCAGCACAACATCGGTCGACACTACGTGGTGGAGCTGTAGTGTGCGATCGTGATTGTGTGTGTACGGTCTCGTGATGGTCGATTTAGTTGGATTTTCCCTGCCAAACTATCCCCACGCAGAAACGACTAAACGACCTTGTCAAATGGCCTTTTTGGCTCGTTTGGCAAAGTCTGCTTCATGTGTAATGTCTTCACATCACTTCTGCGTAGCTTTGTAGTCGTTTCGTTGTAGCCGATAGCTCAACAAATCAAATCCAGCGCAACGAACTATCCTATAGCATCGCTGCGCGAATGTCTAGGCTTCCTCTGCCGGGCTCTCAGGCTGCTTCTCTGCCCGGCTCTCATTCCGGCGCTCCGCCCTACGCTTAGCGCGCCGCCACAGAACCAACACCACGGATGCTGCTGCCACAATAACACCCGCGACAATCAATGCAACCCCCCATTTATCGGTGTGGCGCTGCCCGCTAACCTCCATGGCCTGATCCAGCATGGACTGCGTCACCCGCTGCGGAGTCTTGCCGTGGAACTGCAGCAGGTTCTGCACGTCCTTACCGGAGCCATCCCGGTACGTGTCCTTCACGTTCTCTTCCACACTCACCAGCAGGCCGGACTTCGGCTCTACCGTCAGCTCGCGCCAACCTTCGTGGAACAACTGGGCGCGCTGCGGCTTGCCGTCCTCCCCTTCAACGGTGATGGTGTTGCGCACTCCCGCGTACTCCTTGGCCACCGAGGTTGCCGGGATCTCTTGGCGGAAGACGTACAGCTCGTGCTCGCGCCCGTCAGCGGTGGTGACATTGCGAGTACCGGTGAACTCCGCAGGCAGTGCGCGACGTAGCGTCATATCGAAATAGTCATAAGAGCGCTGCTCAGTGCCCTGAGGGAACTTGGCCCAATAACCGGCGATCTCGCCGTCGGTGGCCGGGGTAGCGGGAGTGTCCGAGACCTTCGCATCCCCCTTCGCCTCGCCTGTTCGGCGATCCACGGTAAAGCTCCAGACCTGTGCGTCCAGCAGCGATTCCAGGTCGTCCTCCACGTCCGTGCGAGCGGTGGTCACACCGACGCGCGCGCTGGCTTCATCGTCGGTGGCGGGCTCCTCGAGCGTGATCTTGAACTGGCGGTTGACCGGCGCCGTCACATCCTCTTTACCGTCAAGCCCTTGGTAGTTCGGACCGATCACCGCGGCGGGGTCGTTCAATGTAAGCGTTGTCGCGGCCAGGTCTAGAGGCACGGCCTTGTCGTTCGATACAACCTTTGGGAGCATGACGCCCACAGTGATCAACGCTACGCCAATCAGTGCACCGAGCGCACCCAGGATGTAGAGGCCTTTGCCGGAGCCCTTATTATTCGTCACTTCTCTGCCACCATCTGCATTTAGATCAGTTTTAGCTACCCGTACGCCCGGAGGGCTGGGCACACGATTCGATATTGGTCACTTAAGCGTAGCAAGACAACAAAAAACCGCCGGAAATCACGAAATGTGATTCCCAGCGGCTTTGTTTTGCCTGCGCATTCGGCGCCAGGCCGAAGCGCGGAAAGTAAGGCGAGCTTACTTGAGGGAGACCTTTGCGCCAGCCTCTTCCAGCTTGGTCTTAGCAGCCTCAGCGTCGTCCTTGGAAGCACCCTCCAGGATAGCCTTCGGAGCACCCTCAACCAGCTCCTTAGCCTCCTTCAGGCCCAGGCCGGAGACGATCTCGCGGACAACCTTAATAACGCCGATCTTCTTAGCGCCTGCGTCCTCCAGAACGACGTCGAACTCGTCCTTCTCCTCAGCAGCAGCGCCGCCCTCAGCGCCCGGAGCAGCAGCAACGGCAGCAACCGGAGCAGCAGCGGTGACGTCGAAGACCTCTTCGAATTCCTTAACGAACTCAGACAGTTCGATGAGGGTCATTTCCTTGAAAGCCTCGATGAGCTCGTCCTTGGTGAGCTTAGCCATGATGGCATCCTTTCGTAGTTGTGCCGGTGGGCCGGAAAGTGTTGGTGGCCCGGCCGGCAAAGTGTTTTATGTCTTATGTATGAGCGGAGGGAACTTACTGTTCCTTCTTCTCCTGCAGTGCAGCGGCCAGGCGTGCAACCTGGGATGCTGGTGCGTTGAACAGGCCTGCGGCCTTTGCCAAGGAACCCTGCATGGCACCGGCCAGCTTGGCCAGCGTGGTTTCGCGATTGTCCAGCTCGGCGATTGCCTCAACCTGAGCTGCATCAATCGTGGCACCGTCCATGTAGCCACCCTTGATCACGAAGTTCTTGTGATCCTTGCCGAAGTCCTTCATAGCCTTCGCAGCGTCCACGGCTTCGCCGTTGACGAATGCGATTGCGGTAGGACCGGTCAGCAGGGACTCATCAAGCTCAATGCCGGCTTCGCGTGCAGCCAGCTTGATCATGGTGTTCTTGGCGACGGAGTAGGTAACGTCCGAACCCAGTGCGCGACGCAGCTCGGTGGTCTCAGCCACGGACAGGCCACGGTACTCGGTCAACAGAGTGGACTGTGCCTGCTCGAAGCGTGCCTTGAGCTCTTCCAGCGAAGCGGTGTTCTTCGGATTAGCCATACTCTCGCCTCCTTCCTGATGTTTACGGTGTACGTTTTTGCAGTACGTCCACCGACGATCATTGTTGAAGGGCAACACTGTACATAAACGACAAAGCGCCTCGCGTTTCCGGCGTTTTACGCAAGAAGCACAAGGCGCATTCGTAGGATCCCCGGCTTTCTAGGGCTGGAATCCGATCCGAACGTCTAATCGTGTTACCTGCGTGGGCCGTCATCTATGACGATGATCCTTCAATCTCCTGCCCACTCTCCCCAGTTAAGGTTCGCGCGGACGGTGATGACCGACGGTCTTCGGTGAAAACTTGACGTTGCTGATCTCGTTGTTGATCTAGTCAAACTTCCTCGAAGGAGGTTACACCCCTGCCTCCCTTTCCTCCAAATCGCTGTTTTTCTTTCTGACGCCACCCTGCGCGAGAAATTATTTCGTTTCCAAAACTGGGGCTGCGGATTTGATTAGCCTTGGGGTTCATGGACGCATTCATCCCGAAGTTCCTATCCAGCCTGCGACGCGACAATCCACTGCCGGAGGGCGTCAATAAGTTCGACACACCGCTAGACGGCAAGACACCGACGGTGCTGATCCACGGCACGTGGCTCAACGCATATAACACGTGGGACTACGTGGCCAAGCACCTCATTGCGGCAGGTCATCCAGTATTTGCCGTGAACTACGGCAAAGACCGGTCTGCCTTTACAGGCAAGGCGCCGGGCGTGTACGCCAACAACTTCCTGCGCACCTCCCAGAAGGAGGTGGCGGCCTTCATCGACGAGGTGATCGAGCGCACGGGTGCGAAGAAGGTGAACCTGGTCGGCCACTCGCAAGGCGTGGCGCAGGCGCGGCTATACCTTTCCGATTCCGGCGGCGCCGACCGGGCGGATGTGGCGCGTAACAAGGTGGACCGGCTGGTGGGCGTGGGACCTGCGCACCACGGCACTACCCTCTCGGGCATCTCGACTCTGGGCGACAAGATCGACCCGAACAACAAGCTCGCGGGATTCCTGGAGAAGTTCCTGGGCGGCGCGGCGATCGACCAGCGCCTAGGCAGTGAGTTTGGCGAGCACCTGAACCGCGATGGTGATACTACGCCGGGTGTGGACTACACGATGATCACTGCGAAGTACGACGGTATTGCGACTCCTCGCTTGAAGCAGGTGATGGTCGCCGGGGAAGGCGCGCGGGTGCGCAACCTGAGTGTGCAGGACGACAATCCGTTTGATCTTTCGGGTCACTTGGCGATGCTGTACTCGCCGCGTGTGGTCGATCTGATTCTAGAGGCCCTGGAACCGGGAGAAGACGGCCCGGCTACTTACCGCGCCGCCCACCCGATGAAGCGCGGGTTGGTGCTGCCGATGATGGGCGAGTTCCGGCTGCCGGGGCGGCGGAAAGCCTAGCGAGGCTCCTCGCCGTCCCAAACTTCTCTAGCCTTCCTTAGTCCTCCTCGGCGGGGAGGTCTTCTGCGTAGGCGCTCTCCGCATAGGCCTGTTCCGCACGGTCACGACTGATTTCCCGGTAGGCCTGCAGCAGCTGCAGGGTGTGGGCGCGCTGCATGTTGCGGGCCGCTACGAAGAAGAGGAGTGCTCCGCCGAGCAGCCCCATCAGCCCCAGCCCCAGCAGGAAGCCAGTCGTCCAGCCACCGCCGGTAAGGGAATCCATAAAGGACTCTACGGCGGTTTTCTCGGTTGCTATGTTCTGCGCGTCATCCGTATTGTCGGCCCCTTCGGCATTCTTCTGCCCTTGGGCTGCGTTGATGCGATGGATGCCACCGGCGCCGCCCTCGGCGTCTACTTCGCCACCATCTGCGGCCGCACCGTCAGCGGAAGCTCCGTCCACTGTGCCAGCAGAACCTGTATCCGCGGCGCCAGCAGAGACGCCACCATTTGCGACCGCAGCACCGTCGGCAGACCCAGATGAACTGCCGGAGCTATTCGAACCGGCAGAATCACTGGAACTAGCTCCCGCGGATTCGGCCTCACTAGCAGCGCTGTGGTTATCCGATGCGTTGTTGGTGCTGGAGGGGGATCCACCAGAACTCTTGCCGGCAGAGTTGTTGCTAGTGGCGCCTGCCGCCGAGGAATCACTGGTGCCGGCACCGCCAGCTCCCCCGGTGGAAGGACTCTGCTGTGCCTTGCGGTTTCCGCGCAGCGCCTCGATGCCACCGACGATTTCATCCATGTACTTGCCTAGCTTCGCGTTTTCGCTATCCAGGTGCTTCTGAAACTCCTGCAACTCTTCGAGACCGGACTTTTCTCCACTTGTGTCGGTGTCGGAAGGATCAGTGCTGTCCCCAGGATCAGTGCTATCCCCGGGATCAGTGCCGTCCCCGGGATCAGTGCTATCCCCGGGATCAGTGCTATCCCCGGGCCCACCGGCACTGTCGCCACATGCATCCTTGATGACGAAGAATGTCTCCAGCTCCTTGTCGAACTTCTTGCCGTCCACCGCGGTGCCCTGATAGCGGAAAACTACGCGGTAAGCGCCCGGCTTGGTGAAGAGGAACTGCTGGTGATCGTGCGCTCCAACCGCATAGCTGACCTTGTGCTCACGGTGCTCGGAATCCAGGCGCAGGCTCGCACTACCCAGCCCATTGTCCGACAGGGTCACCATTCGGCCGGGCCCCTCAAAGTCCTTAATGGTCACGTCCACGCCCTTCTTTGCCGAGTTCAGATGCTCGGTGGAAAAGCCCAGCCACGGGACGTCCGGGTTCTCCTGCTGTGCCTGCGGGAGTGCGTATGCGGTCTCCCCCAGTTCCTCCCGGTAGCCTTCCGGAATTCCGACTTTCGCCTTCGGGCTGTTGACTAGGAAAATAAAGCTTCCAGACTCGCGCTCCTGCACATTCGCCGGGTCCGCGCCGTCCTTCAGGAAGGTATGCGGATCCGAGTCCGATTCATCCGTCGTGCCCACGCCCATGTCCATGTGCCCCTTTGGGATTACGGCTCGCTCGGATTCCTGCCCCTCTCCGAAGGCATCGTTGACCTCGCTGCGGACCTCGTCGTCGGAGATCTCCTGCGGGGCTTCGCAGGTCGGCGCGGGAGTGTCGGTGCCATCGCTCGGATCTTCCTCGTCGCCTGGCGTTTCATTCTCGCCTGGCTCGGGCTCTCCTGGCTGCTCAGGGTCTTCGGGCTGCTCGGGCTCTTCAGGCTGATCTTGATCTCCCGGCGTGCCCGGCTCCAGCGGCGCGATAGGCTCCTTGATCTCATTCAGCCCCGTGGTCGTGCCCTCCGGCAGCCCCACCTGCTTATCGCTGCCGACCAGCCAGTTGATGGTGCGCTCCACGGACTTGAGCGTGCTGCCGTCCTTCTTTTTGACGTCCCACTGCATCGTCAGCTGATACAGCCCCGGCTTAGAGAACGTCCAGCCGAAGTGCCCGTGCCCACCGACCTCATAGTCGTAGTCCTTCAGACCGCCCTTGGTGGACAGCACGCGCTCCGGAGTAGGTGTACCGGAGTTGTGGAAGAAGACCTCCATGTCGCCGGGACCAGCGAATTTCTTCATATGGAAGTGCAGGTTCGGCTCCGCAAAGTCTGTCGGCGCTTTAAGCTCATGCGCCGGGTCAAAAGCCCCCAGCCCCGCCCAGATCGGGCGCCATTGGTTAGTGAAGTCCGCATTCTGCGGGGCGTACCAAAGCACCGTGCCGGGCTTTCCTAGGAAGGACAGCGCCTTCTTGTTCGGCACCTTGATGCGGGAGGCTTCCTTGCCATCAATCGCGTCGGGCGCCAGTCGCAGACAGACGTTATCGGCGGGCACGGGCTGCTGCCCGTCGACGACCATCACGTCGGGCTTGCCCTTGTTATAGGTGCCGTACACCGCATCCACGTGCGCGTTGTACAGCAGTTTTCTGCCCGCACACACGTGAGCTTTCCCGGTTGCCGGATCCTTAACGTCCTTGCCGACGGTCGGTCCGTCGCTGGTCGTTCCAGGCTTATGCCCTGTCGGTGTTGCTTGCGCTCGCTGCAACACCTCGGCGGTGCGGTGGTCGCTGGTAAGTGGTGACGCCGCATTCCAGGCGCCGGCCACCACCGTTAGCACCAGCACACCCAATACCGCCAGGGTGGACTTGGCTGCCCATAGCATCCGATCGGCCTTATTCTGGCTGTGTTTGAGCTGCTTAAGCAGTTTAGGCTCAGCCAACTGCCGCTTGGCCAGCTTCTGAAAGAGTTCATCTTTTTTATGCATCAGTAGCTACCACCTGTGAGGGTTTGTTGGATTGCCGGGCGGCGCGAATGGGCGTCGCCACAAAGAAGGAAAAGAGAAAAACAACGGTGAGGACCAGGACGATCGTGGCGCCCGTAGGCACATCGATCGCCCAAGACACGTACACGCCGAGGAAGGAACCGACCATGCCGATCACGGCGCTCAGAGCCATCATCACGACCAGTCGGTCGGTCCAGAGTCGCGCGGCGGCGGCCGGAGTGATCAGCAGCGCGAGCACCAGAATGTTGCCGACGGTGCGAACAGACATCACCACGGCGGCGGTGACGGCGAGGTAGAGAACCACGTCGATCAGCAGTACACGGATGCCCATGGCAGCGGCGGTTTCGCGGTCGACGGAAACCGCCACGATCTCCTTGTGCAGCGCCGCCACGGCCAGGATCACGACCGCGCCGACGACAGCGCTGAAGATGATGTCGGAATTGGATACGCCCGTGATCGAGCCGAAAAGGAAGCTATTCAGGCTGGCTGTATAGCCCTGAACCTTCGAGATCACCACCAAGCCCAAGGCGAAGGCGGCGGCGAAGAAGATGCCGATGATCGTGTCTTCCTTCACACGCCTACGCTGCGAAAATAGGGCGATCAGAAGGGCCACCACGGCGCCGGCCAACGCCCCACCGGCGATCACGGAGAACTGCAAGGCGAAGGCAATGGCCAGGCCCGGGAACACGGCATGCGCCACCGCATCGCCGATGAACGCCATGCCTCGCAATACCACGTGGGTGCCGATCACACCGCATACCAGGGCGGAGAGAACAGCCACCAGCAGTGCCTTCGGCAGGAAGGCCAGGGCGGGGTTCGTCAGGTCGGCGAGGAACTGGGAAAAGGAAATCACGATACCAACCCCACTCCCCGCAACAGCGGCGAATCCGGGCGAACGTCGAAAGTCTCCATCCACGGTTCGGGGTTCTGCAGCTGGTCCGGGGCGCCGTCGGCGACCACGCGACCGTTCAGCAGCACCACACGATCGCAGACGTGCACCGCCTGCGCCAGATCGTGGGTCACCATCAGGATGCTCATGCCATCGGCTGCCAGGGACTGCAGGATCTCCACCAGCGACTCGATGCTGGGGAAATCCATGCCCGTGAAGGGCTCGTCCAGCAACAGCAAAGTGGGCTCCACTGCCAGGGCGCGTGCCACCAACACTCGCTGGCGCTGCCCGCCGGAGAGCTGACCGATGGGACGGTCCGCCAAGTGCTGAAGGTTCACGCGCTTTAACGCATGCGCAGTGGCCGCAAAGTCTGCCCGGCGCGACCGACGGAACGGACCAATCAGCCCCGCGCGACCGTTCAGCACGGTGTGGCGAACGTCGATGGGATAATCCCACGCGAACTCGTGGCGCTGAGGAACATAACCCACGCTCGCGGCTTTAATGCTGCCCTTGGTGCGCGGAATGAGGCCCAGAACGCTGCGCATCAGGGTGGTCTTGCCCGCGCCGTTGGGGCCGAGCAAGCCAATTAGCTCGCCAGGGTGTGCCTCGAGATTTACGTCGGTGAGGATCTGCCGCCCAGCTAGTCGGACATTCAGATCCGCGATCTGCAGCGCGGTCACTTCAGCTGACCCCATAGTTCATCCTCGACGCGCTTGCGCTCCTTGGCGCCCTTCCGCAGAGAGAGGAAGCCAAAGGCCAGCAGCGCGACGACAACCACGCCAATGCCGCCCAGGATCCACGGCAGGGCAGAGTTGCCGCCATCGGAGCCTTCCTCGGAGTTGTCGGCATTCGCATCTGTACCGTTGGCGGAATTGTTGGGGTTGGAACTGTTGGCGTCACCAGAAGAACCGGCAGCACCTGCCTTCGGCAGCTCACCCTCCCAGCTGGAGTTCTGTGCCTCGGAAGGGTCCACCCCCACGGCAAAGTTAAGAACCTTCGTGGTGGTCTTCTCGGAGCCATCCTTCAACTTCACCCGCACACCCATGGCCACGCGGTGCACGCCCGGCTCGGTGAACACCCAATTGGCGTGTGTGTGCGTGTTCAGATCCACCCACAGGTCCTGCGGAGTGGGCTGCGCGGAGTTCCACAGCTCCTGGGGCTGTTCAAAGCCGCCGGCCTGCAGAAACATGCTCATTTGGCCGGGACCCTGGTGGCCCAGATACTCCATGGTCACGCCGCGGCTGGCCTGGGCGATCAGTGCCGGGGACTGTGTGTTCCAGCCCAGCCATGGCACGCCTTGTACCTCGGTCTGCGGCAGCACCCATACTTCCTGGCCGGACTGCGCGCCGGTGAACTCGTAGCCACTGTCGGCTGGCAGTTGCTGCTTGGCCTTGTCGGAGACGTCGAAGACCACGTCGTCCAGCACACGCCAGATGGGCTTTTCCTCCGCATCGTCGCGCAGCTGCACGTCCAACTCGCCACCGTCCAGGCGCATGCCGAGGTCCGCGTGGCCGCGGCTAAACACGTGCGAAGTCCCCGCGGGAGCGTGCTGCTCTTTGTCTGTCACGGTCTGCTGCAGCGCCGGGTCCTGTGCTTGGCCCTGTGCTTGGCTCTGCGCCTGCGCCACTGCTACCGGCGGGGCCACCGGCACTCCCGCCACTACTACTCCCCCGGCCAGCAGTGCGGCGGCCGCGGGAGCTAGACAGGACTTCCTGATCCGTGTGTTTCGCATGTTCTGTTTGATCCTTTTTCTTCTTTTTCTTCTTAGTTCTTGAAACGTCGTTGTCGTTCCTGCGCGCCAGTGGTCTATGCGCCACTCAGGCAGTTCGCCATCGATTCCGCATTGGTCCGCATCAGGTCCACATACGTCGGCGCAGTGTCGTCGAGGGTGTCGCTGCGTATCTGGCACACACTCACGCCCAGCCGGTCGGCGATCTGTTGTAGCTCGCGCGTACGCCCCGCCATCGTCGGCTCGATAAACACCGCCGGAACCTTCAGGTTTTCTAGGGTGCGGGTCAGGCTCACAAGGTCCCGTGTACTCGGCTCGATTTCTGGGTTCGGGGTGACGAAGCCGGCTACGTCCAGGCCGTAGGCGTCAGCTAAATAGGCGTAGCCGTCGTGGGCCGTCACCAGGTGCCGACGAGCCTCGGGAATAGTGCCGACCTGGCGCTTGATCTCTCGGTCAAGGCGGTCGAGCTCGTCCAGATAAGCTGCAGCGTTCTGCTGGTAGTCGGCGGCGTGCTCAGGGTCTACGGCGATGAGCTTGTCGCGGATGACCTTCACGTAAGCCATCGCGTTTTTCGCGTTGTGCCACAGGTGCGGATCCAGCTCGCCGTGGACGTGCTTGCCCAGCACCGCTTGGGGCAGCAGGTAGGTCTCGTCGCCCGCCGTGCCGAGAAAGCGGAAGTTCGGGTCGCCCGGGATCGGCTGCAAGGTCTGGTTAGGCACGCTAACCACGGCATTTTTGGGGTCGATCGTGCCGCCATCGCCGACGAGGTTGATGCTGTTGTCGTCGGCGTTCACCGCAATGTCGTAGTGCCCGCTGTCTATCTTTTTTGACGCCCCGTCTTCCGTGCCCACATTGAAACGCACGGTCTGGTCCGCAATGTGCTCTGGCGGTTTTCCCTCGTCCGGCACCAAGGATGCGCTTAAGTGCAGGGAGTACGTGCCGGGTTTGGAAAAGGACCAGCTCATGTGGGTGTGTGCGTCGACCGGCAGCGTAGCCGTATCGCCCTCGTACCCGCGGGAGGCATCGAAGCCATCGCGGGAATTGAAGAAGATCTCCGGCTGGCCGAAGGTACCGGTGATGTATGCCGCCGCATCGCCCGGCCCCTCCACATCAGTCACACTGAGGTGCACTTCGGAGTGCGCGGAGCCGCCGTGCCGGGCGCCGATCCCCTGGGCGCGCAGACCCAACCAGACGGTATCGAGCGCCATGTTCTCCACCAACGGGATGACGGTGGCTCCCTGGTTGGCGGCCACGTCGGCCAGAGCCACGACCTCCGTGCCGGGCAGCACTCCGTTATCCATGGTGCGCAGCACCGACTGCTGCTCCAGCAGCAGCCCGTTGTTGAACGCGATGTCCGCGTTCGCAAGGTTGCGCACATCCCGCAAAGTGAGCTCGTAGGTATGCGGATCAGCAGTGTTGGGAATCAGGGCGGTCACGCGGGCGGCGTCGCCCGCGACGTGGCGGGCGAGGTCGGCGATGATCGGCGTGGAGGCTACGACATCCGTGATGCCGTCATCCCTGCTGGGCAAGCTCGCACCACCTGCCGCGGCGCACCCAGTTAAGCCCGCTGCGAGCAGCACCGTACAGACATTCGCGCACAAGGATTTGGCAAGCCCCCGCCGCGATGAAGCTGCGTGCCCCATCCCTAAGACTTTGCGCCCGGGGATCGAGGTGGCGTCATCGAACGAAGAGCCGCCACCGAATCAGCAGACAGAGAGTTCGTGCGCAACATGTAGACCACGCCTGCGCCGAGAGCGATTAGACCCGCGCCGGCGATGGCCAGGGCCAACATCGCGGAAGTCGATCCGGTATCGGCAAGGGAGCCGTCGGCGCCGGATGCAGTGCCGGCATCTCCACCGGCTGCGCCCCCGCCTGCTCCTGCTGCGCCGGAACCGCCTTCTGCACCGGAGGCGCAGTCGCCGTCAGTGGTGACGGTCGCGCCGAAGTCGAAGTGTCCGCTGTTAGCGTTGCCGCTGCCGCCGACGGTGAAGGTCAGCGTGGCGGGAGCGCTGATCTTCTTGCCCTGCTTGGTGGTGGCGGTCTGGGTTATGCCGACCTTGTACGTTCCGGGCTTAGAGAAAACCCAGTTCGGGTGCACGTGCGAGTTGCGCGGCACCACGTGAGCGCCGGATGCATTCCCGCCGCTGGCCTTGAACCACTCCTTGCCCACAACCTGGCCCAGGTTGCCTTGTTCGAAGACGTACATGCTGCCCGGTCCGCTGAAGGACGTCAGCTTGAAGGTGACATCACCTTGCGTATTCGCCAGGAGGTCCGGGTGCATGGTGTTGACGCCCACCCACGGCACTCCGTTGGACTGGGTAGCACCGATCATCCAGGCGGTACCAGCTCCAACAGGGCCGAGAGACTGTGGAAGGTTCGTCTTCGCGGCGGATCCTAGACCGAAGTTCAGCGCACTGGGGCTGGTCCACTTGGCTGGCTGCTGACGGTCATCCTTAATTTGCGGGCGGAGGGCAGGTTCGCCCTTCTTGCAGGTGGCCGAGCCTTGTGTTCCCGCGGAGCCGGTGGAACTGGCAGTGCTGCTGGAAGAGCTGGACTTTCCTGCCGGGCTCGACTTACCCGTGGCGCCAGCCTTGCCCGCAGAACCGGCCTTGTTCCCAGTGCCGGCGCCAGCGGAACCACCGCCAGTAGCGCCGCCGCTGGCGTTACCACCGCTGTTCGAGTTGTCCGATGCCCCGGCGCCAGTGTCTGTGTCCTCGCCTCCGCACGGGGTGGCCCCCTCGGCGGGTTCGTCGGCGTTGGAATCCTGGTCGGACTTACCGACGACCCAGGTGTAGGTCTTCACTTCCGATTCAGCACCGTCAGCGGTGGCCTGCACCTGCATGGAGTAGCGGCCGGGGCGCTCGAAGCCCCAGTTGGCGTGGACGTGGCTGGGGTTAGCCTGGTTGATGCTGTTGCCGGACTTGACTTCTACCCCGTCGGAGAGCAGCGGGGTGGCGCCGCCGCCGAACGCCTGGCTCCACATGAACACTCGGCCCGGGCCGCACACGCGATTGAAGTTGATCTTTACGCCCTGGTAGTGCGGTGCGACGCCTTGCGTATCCCAGCCCGGCCAAATCAGGTCCTGCTCTTGGGTCTGCGGCAGGAAGTAGGTCGGCACCCCGACCTCTGCCACATCTTTGGTGCGGGGCTCGTAGGCGTGCGCCCCGACCTCCAAGGTGACGTTGTTCGGATCGTGGGCCACGTGGGATCCAGTGACATCCTCGGTCAGATCGAGCTTAAGGTTGCCTTTACCTGAGGAGGTGACGTGGAAGGCGTCAATATGCCCTTGATTCAGGGTGACAGAATCGGCCTTTGCCTCAGGTAGGGACTGCGGGCCGAGGCTACCAATGCCGAGGAAGGCTGCGAAGCCTGCGAGAAGAGCGACTGAGAGTGCCGCGAGGGGTGATGTGCGCACCAGATTAAGTCCTTTAAAACACAATGGGTCTAGTTTTCATTTAGGACTATAGTGAAGTGGGAACCATTTTCAAACAACGGGTGTGGCAGCTCCCTCCCGCGCTACCCCACCGGCACCTGAACCATCCTCAGGCAAAAGAAAACACCCCCGCCGCCCGAAGGCAACGAGGGTGCGAAAAACGAGGCTTAGGCCTCTTCGGTGAAGTCCTTCACGATGGTGTTGTCCACCGGAACGCCGGGGCCGTTGGTGGAGGACATGGTGACCTTCTTGAAGTAGCGGCCCTTGGAGGAGGAAGGCTTCAGACGCAGCAGCTCGTCGATCAGAGCGCCGTAGTTCTCAGCCAGCTGCTTCTCGGTGAAGGAAGCCTTGCCCAGGATGGCGTGCAGGTTAGCAGCCTTGTCCACGCGGAAGGAGATCTTACCGCCCTTGATCTCGGCGACAGCCTTAGCAACGTCAGTGGTGACGGTGCCGGTCTTCGGGTTCGGCATCAGGCCACGGGGGCCCAGGACGCGAGCCACACGACCAACCTTGGCCATCTGGTCCGGGGTAGCGATCGCAGCGTCGAAGTCGGTCCAGCCGCCCTGGATCTTCTCGATCAGCTCGGCGGTGCCAACAACGTCAGCGCCAGCCTCTTCGGCGGCGGTAGCGTTCGGACCCTCGGCGAAGACGACAACGCGAACTTCCTTACCCGTGCCGTTCGGCAGGGAAACAGTGCCGCGAACCAGCTGGTCGGCCTTGCGCGGGTCAACGCCCAGGCGGATAGCAACATCGACGGTAGCGTCGAAGTTCTTGGAAGAGGTCTCCTTGACAGCCTTAGCGGCTGCCAGCGGGGTGTACAGGCGGCCAGCGTCGATCTTCTCCGCTGCCGCGCGGTATGCCTTAGAGGTCTTGCTCATAGTGAATCCAATCTTTAGTTTCGTTGGAGTTGTGGTGCAGGCCAAGCAAGCAGCCTTGCCACGGTTTGTGAATCCGGTTAGGGAATTACTTCTGCGGAGCGTCCTTGACGGTGATGCCCATGGAGCGAGCAGTACCGGCGATGATGGCAGCGCCAGCCTCAACGTCGTTAGCGTTCAGGTCTTCCTTCTTGGTGGTTGCAATCTCCTTGCACTGATCCCAAGTAACGGAGCCGACCTTGTCGGTGTGCGGAACGCCGGAGCCCTTCTGAATGCCCGCAGCCTTCAGCAGCAGCTTCGCTGCCGGCGGGGTCTTCAGCTTGAAGTCGAAGGAACGGTCTTCGTAGACGGTGATCTCAACCGGAACGATGTTGCCGCGCTGAGCCTCGGTAGCAGCGTTGTACGCCTTGGTGAACTCAACAATGTTCACGCCGTGCGCACCCAGAGCCGGGCCAACCGGCGGTGCCGGAGTAGCCTGACCAGCCTGGATCTGCAGCTTAATAAGGCCAGTAACCTTCTTCTTAGCCATCTTAAAACCTACTTTCTGTTATCAACGCGATCCCGTAGCACAGGTAAGCACGGGATAATCGCATCGACCGGATGCCGGGATTTCACCAGCCACCGGAAATGGAAAAATTTGCGTGTCGCGCCGTGAACATAAGCCCACGGACAACCTGCATAACTCTAGTTCAGCTTCTCTACCTGATCAAATTCCAGCTCAACCGGGGTCTCACGGCCGAAGATGGAGACCATGGCCTTCAGGCGGTTGTTCTCGGCATCGATCTCGCTGATGGTTGCAGAAACGGAAGCGAACGGGCCAGACAGGATGATGACGGACTCGCCTTCCTCGTAATCCACCACAACCTGCTCGCTGGCCGGCTTCGGCGGGGTGGCCACACCCGTTGCGGATACGTCCACACCGGTTGCTGCCTCTTCGCCATCCTCGGACTCCTGCGGCTTCGCGGTCTCCGGCGGCAACAGGAACTTCGCAACCTCGCGGATCTTCACCGGGGTGGGCTTGCCCTCGTTACCAACGAAGCTGGTCACGCCAGGGGTATCGCGAACAACGGACCAGGAGGCGTCATCCAGAGACATACGCACCAGCACGTAGCCCGGCAGCAGCTTGCGCTTCACCAGCTTGCGCTTGCCGTCGCGTAGCTCCACAACTTCCTCGATAGGCACGACAACCTCGTGGATCTGCTCGTCCACGCCCAGGGTCTGGGCGCGCATCTCCAGGTTGGTCTTCACCTTGTTCTCGTAGCCGGAGTAGCACTGGATGATGTACCACTCGCCCGGCAGCTTCTTCAGCGCACGCATGAACTGGCGTAGGCGAGCCTTGTAGGCGGCCATCGCAGCGTCCTCTGCGGACTGCTCGGCCTCACCTTCAGCGCTCTCGCCGCCCTCGGCTGCTGCTGAAGCCTCGGAGGCCTCAGCGCCGTCGGCGCTTGCCGTTTCTTCGGCCCCTTCGGTGGTTGGTGCTGCGGCGTCATCATTCGTGACGCCCTCAGCCTCAGCACCCGCAGCGTCCTGGTGCGCCTCAGCAACAGCCTGCTGTACGTCTTCTTGAGCGGCCGCGGCCAGGCTCTCTGCGCTAACGGCCTCGCTGGTCTGGTTGTTGTTCTGGTTCTCTTCGGTCATGGAAGCACCCTCCATCATTAAAAATCCGCCTATCGCCGGGCGGCGAAGGCGGTATATAAGTTGATGTTCGCTAGCTTAACACAAGTTAGCGCATGATCTGACGCAGACCCCAGCTAGCAGCCCAGTCGGTGCCGGCCACAAGGGCGCAGACGAAGATCAGGAACAGTAGGACGATGATGGTGTAGTTCACCATCTCGCGACCCGTGGGCCAGATAACCTTGCCCATTTCGGCAATCACGCCGCGGATGTAATCCACGATGGCGCTGAAGGGGTTCTTGCGGGTCTTTACAACTTCCGGAGCCTTGGAATTGGAGTTCGCGACCGCGCGGGACGTGGTGGCCTGACCGGCCACCTGACGCTTGCCGGACGGACGAAGGCTGCCGCCATTGCCGGATTTACCGGCTGCGGTCTTTTTGCTCTCGTCGCTCACGTCTAAGTTCTCCTTAAAGGTACCTGCAAGGAAGATCGTGCAGGGGCGACAGGACTTGAACCTGCAACCTGCGGTTTTGGAGACCGCTGCTCTGCCAATTGAGCCACGCCCCTAATCGAAGTTCTGGTTCACGAGTGTACGCGACCAGATCAACATAGGTGAAGCAACATCCTGATAGCGAGGAAACACAGTGCCCATTTGCAGGGCTCGTAGCTTCCATGCCACACATTCAGTGCAACGTTCAAAAACAATAGCAGGATAACGACCGCGCGACCAAATAGGGCGCGGGTGCTGGGGCTTGCGGAGTCGGGACACGCAGGTTTAGGGCAGGCGGGTTAAGGCGAGACACAGAGCGTAGCGACAGCAAAAGCAAAACCACCCGGCGACTTACATCACCGGGTGGTCTTGGTCTTAATTTGTAGCGGTGGAGGGACTCGATCCCTCGACCTCACGATTATGAGTCGTGCGCTCTAACCAGCTGAGCTACACCGCCATCGTCGCCACTTTGCTACGGACCGCCAACGGTCTGTGTCTAACGTCGCGTGACGGGGCGCATAAAATGACAGAGCCCCCTGACGGAATCGAACCGTCGACCTTTTCCTTACCATGGAAACGCTCTGCCGACTGAGCTAAGGGGGCATCACTCCATTAACGCTGCGGATTTAATTTAACCGCATCGCTTGAAGCCTGAGTTAGCTTAACCACCCGGCGATACTTTACACAAATCGGCAGTTCAGGGGCGGGTTTTATACCTTCCAAACACTCTGCATCCCAACGTCTTCAATGCGCTTAGGCCAGCCTCTCGCCAACTTAGCCTCCAGCCCCTCAACAGCCCACTGAATGTCGCTATCCGTTGGTTTGAGTGTCGCTAGAACGGGAATTCGTTAGTGCACATCGTTCTCACCTTCACATACACACAGGTCAGAGATTTGACCTATGCACGGTCTTGCAAGACTTGGTGACGTTTTCCCGATCTAACGACATCCCACCGTGCGGCCTCCCCGCTGCCTCAGGGTTAAGGGTCAAAAGGGGATGCGGACGGAATCTTGGAGGATTCCATCATGAACCGCTCATACACCAAGGAGCAGCGACGCAGAGCTCTGCAGGTTTACAAGCGCACTCAATCGGTGACCAAGACCGTCCGTGAACTTGGTTATCCAGGGCGATGGACGCTGTACAAATGGTTGCGTGAACCCGCCAAACCTGGTCG
>NZ_JFCH01000034.1 GCF_000738175.1 Corynebacterium jeikeium
GAGTGTAAAGCAACCGTGAAAATAAAGCAAATTCCCGGTAAACAACCCGCTGCACTCGCACACACACGAACTGTTTTTACAGCTTTAAAATGATTGGCCAGACGCTTATGACTTCCAGCGTTCCGAGGGTCTGTAACTCGCGGTGCTGTGTCGCGCTGACTTGGATTAATGTACACACACCCCACAACAAACACAAACCCGCAGGCCACAGGCAGTTTCACACGGTGTTCTAGGCATCAGAGCTTAGACCCAGATTTTCCTGAATTGATTCATGGGCCGTATCGAAGCGCCCGATGCCCCATCGCAGCGCTGCGAATACGAGCACTGTCACCACACCCACGGCTCCAAAGATTGCGCCAACAGGCCCCAATAGGTCGATCCCAACCTCATCAATCTCTTGAACCGAGACGATGATTACCGCCATCGCAGCAGACATCAGCATGATGGCCAGCAGGCTCGCCACCCACCTCATCCATCCGCTGAAGCGGTTGCTCACCCAAAAGCTGACGATTACAACCGAGCCAAAGGCCATTGCCACTGTCGCCGCAACGAGCAGGGTCATCAGTAGACCCTTTCCGCTTACGTGCAGTTCTAGATCGCCGACTCCTGGGAACAGAACGCTAAACAGCGCGAACTCCGCTGTCCCGATCAACACCAACAGCCCCACTCCCGGCATCCATAGAGCCAGTCGCCCCATCGCTTTCGCGTACCAGTGGCGGCGATCGCCGGAGAGCACCAGCCAATTGCGCAAGCTCGAGTTCAACGTTTCACCACAGTAGTAGGCTGCTACCAGCAGGATCATCGCTGCTGGGTACAGCCACATCGCGCCACTAGCCGTTAGCCCGGAGGCGAACCAACCGATCACACCAATGACTATCGCGATGAGTCCAGTCAGGTGCATCCAAGCCATGAACCCATCGATCCGCCAGGTGGCAAGGTAGTTGAGCGCCGTGGGGTTATTGCCCTTCTTTTCTTGTTGACGCCACCTCGTCTCCGCGTTAAACAACCCAGTCAACGTGGCCTTATCCGCTTGGGCGGTCTCGTCTTCCTCGGCGTCACTCTTGGTGGTCTTGATGACCTCACTATTATCCTCGACACGTGCCAGATCCCTGATGATGCTGGCCACATGCACGAGGAAGACGAATCCTAGGACAACCCAGAATGCCGGGATGTGCCAACTGAAAATTAGCGCAAGGACGTAGCCCAAAAGCATCGCCCCGCAGACAACTGCCGATGTAACTGGCATGACTATCAGGAGGTTTCGACGGATATCCGCCACGCTCATTCCCAGAGCGCGAAGCTGAGCCTTGTCCCACACTGCGGTGATCGGCTGCAGCCCCAGCGAGAGCCCAAATAGTAGGTATATCCCCAGCTTAAACCCGTTGATTTCCTCTCCGCCCATTGCGAAGAAGAGGATCAGCAGGATGAACACGGTGCTAAGACCAAGGTTCCCAGCTTTAGGCAGCAGCTGGCGCATGGCCAGTTTCCAGTGCGTTCCCCAGGGCAGGGGTCGGTAGGTGGTCTCCAAGGCTAGAACTCCCTTCCGGTCAGCGCTAGCACCGCCTGCTCCAGGTCCGCGCTGGTTACGCGAACCCCGCTGCCCTCAATGCGGGCGGCGAGATCCTGCACGCTGTCGGTGCCCAGACCGTGAGTGTCAAGGACTACTCGGCGTAGCCCGGAAGACGTGGCGTCATTAAGAACAGAACCAGCAGCCCCAACCTCTCCGAGTGTGGCTTCGACGGCCGCGGCGGAACCAGAGAGGATCGCGATGCGTTCGGTGATGGCGTCGAGGGTGCCGACTCCCGTAATACGGCCCTTGTCGAGGAGGACGACGGAATCGAGGATGCGAGCAGCGTCGTCGACGTGGTGGGTCGAAAGGATAAAGGTGCGCGGATTACGCTCCACGTCCTGCAAGAGATGCTTGTAGAACAGCTCGCGATTCTGCACGTCAAGGCCCAGATAGGGCTCATCGAGGAGGGTGACGGGACACTGCGCAGCCAGACCAATGACGATCGAGACCAGGGACTTTTGTCCGCGCGAGAGTTTAGACAGGGGTTTGCGCGTATCGACCTCGAAGTCTTCGCAGAGCTGGTCCGCATAGCGCTGATCCCAGGTCTCCCAGCGGGCGGCGACCACACTGAGTAACTGCTTGACCTTAATATCTGCGGGCCACGGCACATCGGGACCAGACAGGATCAAGCTGTTCAGTACTTCCGTGTTGTCGTACACCGGCTGACCGCCAATAAGGACCTCGCCCTTGGCGCGCAGTTGTCCGGCAATTGTGCGCAGCAGAGTGGTCTTACCAGCGCCGTTGCGGCCAATAAGGCCATAGACGCGGCCACCTGGCAGGTGCGCCGTCACGCCATCGAGGGCGTGAGTGGAGCCGAGCTTGCGCCTAACGTCGCGCAGCTCGATGTCGGGAGCGACGCCAGAGGCTGCGTCGGGATACGTAGTGGCAATCATTCGTAGAGTCCTCGACTTTCTGCGACTTTGTCCATGAGGGTTTTCAGCTGTGTGCGATTCATGCCCAACTTGGCGGCCTCGTCGACGAGGGGAACCAAATAGCTGGCGGCGAAAGCCTCCTTACGCAGGGCCAGGATTCGCTCGCGGGCGCCGTGTTCAACGAACATTCCCACGCCGCGCCTCTTGGCCAACACGTCCTGATCGACAAGCAGCGCCAACCCTTTTCTGGCGGTTGCGGGGTTGATGCTGTGAAATTCTGCGAGTTCATTTGTCGATGGCGCGCGTTCGCCCTCAGGAAGCGACCCATCCACGATCGCGTCCGCGATGAGGTCTGCGACCTGCTGAAAAAGCGGAGTCGACGATTCATTCATGGGACACCTCCTTCCGCGGGCTGCTTAACAAGTTCCCAGTACGCTCTGTACCTCAGTGCATTCTCAACACACCTAGTTAGTTGGTTGGTTACTTATGTAACTAACCATACAACAAAGTTTTCAGGCATGCTAGAGGGAAAGAACATAAAAGAACTAGTTACAAACGAAACGAAAAGAGCAATGAACAATGTTGGAACGCACACAGGTCTATGTCGACACGTCTTACCTGCTAGCGAGCTTTTATAACTCCTGGGACACCGGGGCCCGCGCCCAGTTAGAGATCGACCTCCCGGAGGTCGTGGCGGTTCTCGGACAGATGATCCAAGACCAACTGAAACAGCCCGTTCACCGGCAGTTTTGGTACGACGGCATCCCCGATTCCGGCCCCCACCGCTACCAACGCTCCCTGCGCAGCGAGCCAGGGGTACAGCTACGCGCCGGTCAGCTAATCGAATGGGGCGACCGCCGCACCCAAAAGGCAGTGGATACGCGCTTGGTCGCCGACATCGTTATCGCCGCGATGAAGCGCCAGGTATCCGACATCGTGCTCGTTTCTGGTGACGCCGACATGCTGCCCGGTGTTGAAGAGGCCGTCGCCGCAGGCATCCGTGTGCACCTATATGGCTTCGGCTGGGATTCCATGTCCTCCGCCCTGCGCTTCGCCTGCGATACGACCACGATCTTGGACCCGCGCGAAGACTTCCGCGACACCATGCGCTTGCAGGTGCTGGAAGGCCCCCTGCCGGCGGGAGAGCAGCCCGAACAGCCCGAGGACAAGCCGCTGGGCGATGCGGAAGAGCCTGCGGACTCGAGCCCGTGCGTGCTCACCGCCGCCGACGCTCCCGGGGACGGGCCCGCCGCTCCCCAGATTCCGGAACCAGTGCGCAGTGGCCCTGCCGCCACCTCCCGGGGCGCCACCCATCCGAGCGTGAACCAGGAGGCCACCCCAGCTCCGGCAACCCAACCCGCCACCGAAACTGCAGCTGAGGCGGTTGAGGCGGCCGAAACTGCACAGAATGAAGACAGCGCACAACCCACACCGGCAGAGACCCGCACGTCGGCTGAGGCGGAGACCGGGCCGGACACGGTGGCGTCACCAAATAAGACAGCAGAAACACAAGAAACAGAAGCACCCAAGCCGAAACCGCGCCCGAACCCCGGCATGATGGCGCGCCACCGCAAGCTGCGCAGCCGCTACGTTCCGCTGCCGAACGAGGTATGGGCGACCGCGGGCGAGCAGAGCCCCTCCGATATTGGCCAGCAATACGCGGTGTGGTGGTACGACAACGTGGCAAACGAGGAACAGCGCGACAACGCCCACCTGCTGTCGGGCGGCGGACTGCCTCCGGAGATCGACCGACCGCTACTGCAATTCGCCTGCGAGACGCTGCACGAATACACGCTCTCCGAAACGCAGCGCGTAGGCCTACGCGACGGATTCCACTCAGGAATTAGGGCGATTATGCTGCGCTAACGGGGGCGGGGCGTGACGAACACGACCCGCGCACACGGCTTCGGACCGCAGGGATTGTCCGGGGCGTGTGCAAGAATGAAGCAATGAGCTCAAGTTCCGCCACGCAGGCCGATCGGACGGTTCCCTTTACCAAGGACGCGCTGTCCATCCGCCAGACCCTCGTGCGCCTCGTTGTGACTGGTGCGCTTGCATTCGTCGGAACCACCCTGGGGTGGTACCTCATGGCGCACACGAACTTCCCTGCTTTTAACAATAGCTTCGTGCTGCGCGGACTGACCACCGCGGCCATTACCATCCTCGTCGTACTCACCGGACTGGCCTGCTACTGGTGGGTCTACCCGGCAAAGTGGATGCTCAGCGGGCAGGCCACCGGTGCGCAGAGCAAGGGCTTCGGAGCGCGGGGATCACAACGACCAGCGCTGTCCGGGTGGGTCTCCGTCCTGCTGCAGTTGATCATGCACCTTGCGCCGGCCGTGCTGGTGCTGGCAGCGCTGGGCATTCCGCTGGCGGCAACCCAGCTTTACCTCGGCGGAATCAGCGTAGACCAGGCGTTTCGCACGCAATTCCTCACCCGCATGACCGACCAGCTGGGCTGGGAGGACATGGCTTACATCGATCAGCCGTCCTTCTACCCCGGCCTGTGGTTCTTCAGCGGTGGATTGTTTGCCCGTATCTTCGGCCTGTCCGGCTGGGTCGCGATGCAACCCTGGGCACTCATCACGATGGCCATGGCCGCCAGCATGCTGGTGCCGGTGTGGCAGCGTATCTGCGGATCCCTGCCAATCGCCAGCGCACTGGCACTAGTGACCGTGACGGTTACCCTGACGGTCGGTGGTGACGAGCCCTACGCGGCGATCGTGGCCATGGGCATGGCCCCGGCGTTTGTCCTCGCCCGGCGCGCACTACACGGAGGGCGCGCCGCGCTCGTCGGATCCATCATCTACCTGGGGCTTTCGGCCAACCTTTATACGCTGTACACCGCCGTATCCGCCCTAACGGTAGTGGTACTAGCGGTGGCTGGCGCAATTACAGAACGCGGCATCAAGCCTCTGATCCGGCTCGTGGCAATCGGCGCAAGCTCCATCGCCATCGCCCTGCTGGGCTGGGCGCCGTACCTATGGAGCCTAGTCACCCAGACCCATGGCTCCACCAGCACCGCGCAGCACTACCTGCCGGAAGTTGCAACACAGGTGCCCACCCCGTTCTTCGAGTCTGCGGCCATCGGCATCCTCTCTATCGTTGCGCTGATCTGGATGGTGTTCCGCCGCAAAGACGGCGACGTGCGCGCCCTCACGCTCGGCCTACTTGTCTGCTACGCATGGGTGATCCTGTCGCTTCTGATGACGGTCTTCGGCACCACGCTGCTGGGCTTCCGCATGGCAGTACCAATCAGCATTATCCTCGCAGTTTCAGGCGTGCTGGCCATTGCTGATTGGCGGCTGGTGTATGTCCCGCAGCTCACGGCTGCGGCGGGGCGCATGCCTGGGAACGGCGTACTGATCAGCCGCGTGATGGCTATCGTGATGGCCGTATGCGGCATTCACTATGCGACGCAGATCCCCTTCGAACACGAAAGTCACATCGACACGGCCTACACCGATACCGACGGCGAAGGAAAGCGCGCGGACAAACTTCCGGGCGATTCCGCTGTGTATTACTCACAGGTAGACGAGGTTCTCTCCGGGGAGCTCGGTGGCCGGTCCGGCAAGGTGCTGCTCACGGACGAGAAGAGCTTCTTGGCCTACTACCCGTACCACGCCTACCAGGCTTTTACCTCGCACTATGCCAACCCGTTGGGCGACTTCGCTCGCCGCAACGAGGAGATCGAGGGCTGGAGCAAGATCACGGATCCCAAGGATCTGCTGGCTGCGATGGACAACGCAGAGAAGGAAAATGGGTGGAAGGCACCCGACGCGCTACTCATGCGCGGGCAGTTGGATTCCGCCGATAACAGCAGTAACGGCGCCGACGACACCGACGGCACCACCGACCATGGCACATTTACCTACCTGGTGGCAGATGACATCTACCCCAGCCAGCCGAATGTACGGTTCCGTGCGATCCACTTCGATGCCTCTGCGTTCTCCGAGGGCTGGGATCTGCACCAGGTCGGGCCGTTTGTTGTCGCGGTGCGGCAGCGATAAGTGAACACTGTAGGCAGCGTCACAAAAACCTCTCTGGGCAACAGGAATTAACAGGAATCCCGGAAAATAGGCTAATTGAGTTCTGTGTTAGCCCGACCGTGGCCTACAATTACCTGTTGTGTCTAAAGTTCAGCAGCCAACAGGGAAACTAAAGTTAGCGTCCATCATCTCCGGCCTCATCGGCATGGTGATGTTCCTTTCTTTGCCTTTCCTGCCTGTAAACCAGGTACAGTCCTCTTTCAACTGGCCTCAGGACGATGACCTCACATCCGTCCAGGCACCCCTGATCTCCTACGTCCCCCAAGACGTAGACATCACGGTGCCCATCCAGGAAGTGCGCAACCTGGAAAGCGGTGCGACAAACATTCTGTCGACCCTCCCGCCAGAATCCACAGAGGCCACCCTGCGTGGCATGTTCGTCCGCTCCACCGACGACAGCCTCGACGTGGTCGTGCGCAACATCGTTCCACTTTCCATTAATAAGGACGCTCTGCGGAAGCTGCCGGACGACGCGCAGCTGCGCATCACCTCCGACTACGAATCCACCCGCGCCTGGGTACCGGACGCAGACAAGCACCTGGACTATGCACTGGATTCCACCATCGATGCCGACGTTCGCCCCGCCCTCACCGGGATCTATACGGATATCAAGAACACGGAGAAGAACTCCAACAGCACGATCGACGCGGGCTTCCAGGCACACGTCACCGTCGATTCGCGCTTCACCTCCTCCCCCTCGGTCATCAAGTACCTGGCCATCTTCGTAGGCATCATCGCCACCGCGATCGCCCTGTACTGCCTGTACCGCATCGATATCCTCGACAAGCGAACCACGTCCCGCCGCCTGTTCCACCGCAACTGGTGGAAGCCCCGACCTCTCGACGGCGTAGTCGGCTTCATCCTGCTGGCCTGGTACTTCGTCGGCGCCAACACCTCGGATGACGGCTACCTGCTGACCATGGCCAAGGTCTCCCAAGAGTCCGGCTACATGGCCAACTACTACCGCTGGTTCGGCGTACCGGAATCCCCCTTCGGATCGCCGTTCTACGACCTGCTGGCACTGATGACGCAGGTCTCCTCCGCATCCATCTGGATGCGCCTGCCCTCCCTGATCGCGGGCATCGTCACGTGGCTGGTCCTTTCCCGTGAGGTCATGCCACGCCTCGGCGCCAAGATCAACCAGCGCCAAGTCGCCCACTGGACCATGGCGGCAACGTTCCTGCTGTTCTGGATGACCTTCAACAACGGCACGCGCCCGGAGCCGATCATCGCCGTGCTCTCCCTGCTGGCTTGGGTCTCCTTCGAACGCGCTATCGCCACCCACCGCCTGCTACCCGCCGCGGTCGGCACGATCATCGCCACCCTGGCGCTGGGAGCGGGACCGACCGGCTTGATGGCCGTCGCCGCCCTGCTGGCCTCCCTAGGCGCGCTGATCCGTATTCTCACCCGCCGCCTGCCTCTGCTGGGCGCGCCGAAGGGTGCCCCTAAGAAGACGGTCATCGCCGCCATTCTGGCGCAGATCGCACCGTTCCTGGCTGCTGGCACTGCGATCCTCACGGCCGTGTTCGCAGACCAAACGCTGCGTACCGTCACCGAAGCCATCAAGCTGCGTGGCGACATCGGCCCGTCGATGCAGTGGTTCGAGGAGTTCCGTCGCTACGAAGCCCTCATGGAGCAGACCGTCGACGGCAGCTTCCCGCGCCGCTTCACCATGGTCATGCTGTTCTTCTGCATTGGCATCGTCGTGGCCGCCATGCTGCGCAACGGGCGCATCACCGGTGCCGCTAAGGCTCCGTCCACCCGCCTGTTGCTGATCGTTCTGGGCACGCTGTTCTTCATGACGTTCACGCCCACCAAGTGGACCCACCACTTCGGCGTGTTCGCGGGTATCGGTGCTGCGTTGACGGCTCTAGCAGCCGTTGCCGCCTCGCGTTTCGCGCTGCAGACCAGGCGCAACCAGCTGCTGTTCCTGGGCTCTACCCTGATGCTGTTCGCCTTCACCCTCGCCGGCCCGAACGGTTGGTGGTACCTGTCCTCCTACGGCGTGCCGTGGTGGGATAAGCCGGTGCAGCTCTCTGGTATCACCGCTAGCACCGTGATGCTTGCTGTATCTGTTGTGGTTCTTTTCTGGGGTGTGATCGTTGGCTTTCTTGCGGACGCCAAACGCGCCCGTGCCACCACCAAATCGGAAGTGGCCGATATCGAGCTGGCTGAGACTAAGAAGCTTCACAAGTTCCGCGGTCTGACGGCCGCGCCGATCGCCGTGCTGACGGCTTTCACGGTCGTGTTCACCCTGGCCTCCCTAACGAAGGGCATGGTCAGCCAGTGGCCCGCCTACTCCGTGGGCAAGGGCAACATGATGGCTCTCACGGGTCAAAGCTGTAACCAGGCTGCGGATGTTCTGGTGGAGACCAACACCAACGACTCCTTCCTCCAGCCTGCCGACGGCAGCTCCCTGAAGGAATCCCTGACCAGCGGCGGGGGCCGCGGCTTCGAGCCGAACAACATCCCCGCCAAGATCGACTCCAAGTCCACCAGCGACTCCCAGGCCACTGTGGGATCGTCCGACCAGTTCCGTAGCGAGGATTCCGGCTCCGCCGACACGAACGCTTCCTCTGACCAGGGCGACACGCAGAATGCGGCGTCACAAGATAAGTCAACGAACGAGTCTGAGGAAAAGACGAGCGGCAATGACGGCAACGACGGCGGCGACGCATCCGGCACCACCGGCGGCCTGAAGGCCACCAAGGGCGTGAACGGATCCTATGCCGTGCTGCCGTTCGGAATCGACGCGAACAAGGTGCCGGTGGTCGGCTCGTACACCGAGGGGCTGCAGACACCCGCGAACACCACGACCAGCTGGTACAGCCTGCCGGAGGACCGCGAAGGCCTGCCGCTACTGGTGTTCAGCGTGGCTGGGCAGGTCGGCCACTTCGACATGGACGGCATCTTCAAGTACGGCCAGGAGATCAAGGTCCAGTTCGGCAAGTCCGGTGGTTCCAAGAAGGCTGAGGACTTTGAGGTGCTCGGCGAGCAGATTCCACTGGATCCGGGCTACGCGCCCGAGTGGCGTAACCTGCGCATCCCGATGGACGAGGTTCCGGAGGACGCGGACTCGGTACGCATTGTGGCGAACGATCCGAACCTGACGCCCACACAGTGGATTGCCATTACACCGCCGCGCGTGCCGGAGATGGAGTCGCTGAACGACTACGTGGGCTCCGAAGCGCCGACGTTGCTGGACTGGACCATCGCATTCCAATTCCCGTGCCAGAAGCCATACGACCACTGGGCGGGCGTGGCAGAAGCCGCTGAATACCGCATCTCGCCTGACCACGACGTCCGCGGCAACCACACGCCGGTGATGGACTACTCCGGTGGTGGCTCCTACGGGCTGGTGCAGATGACCTCGCAGGCCGAGGAGATACCGACCTACCTGCAGGACGACTGGCAGCGGGATTGGGGTGTGCTGGATAAGCTGACCCCGTTCCCGAATGCGAACGGCGATAAGCCGAAGCCGGTGAAGCTGGATACGGAGACGGATAAGCGTTCTGGGCTCTGGTACAACGGGCCGATGAAGTTCTCGGACTAGGTTCCGGGGGCCGGCCACTGGGCAGGGCTGGGCGGGGTGGTGATTTACCATCCCGCCCTTTTTCATGCTCTGGTCCCTCTTCATGCTCTGGTCCCTCTTCATGCCCTGGCACTTATGCATGCTCCTAGGAGCCCTGTGCTAGAGGGACGATGTCCCAAATCTTCCACTTTCGACGAGTAGCTCCTTTGCAGCAAAAAACTGCGAAGCTCTGACCTGCGGAAATAGATAGCTATAAAAACAGAGTGGAAGATTTGGGACATTCCCCAGCTCTAGCTCGCCAAGACAGGGATGGATGACCGTGGAGCATGCACGACCGAGACAGGGATGCAAAAGCAGGGTAGGAACGCAAGTGCGGGATAGGGATGCAAAAAAGCGCCGCCCGGTTAGGGCGACGCTTCATTGCTTGTAGCTGCTTGCTCGCTAGCTCGCTAACGCGCAGATTGAATGCGCTCAGTTAGCTGCAAGGCTGCGGTGCCAGCAGCGGCACCGTGTGCTTAGTTAGCAGCGGGAGCCGGGGCTGCCGGCGGAACCGGAGCGGCCGGAGCCTGGTCAGCGGCCGGCGCGGGGGCAGCGTCCGCCGGAGCGGAGCCATCTGGGTTCGCGGACTTGGCGGCGTCAGCCAGCTCAGCAAAGGCATTCGCGTCAGGCTGAACCTCGCCGTTCTCCAGCTTGGCGCTCCAGTTGGAGATGCCGCCGAACTGCTGCAGCAGGTTCAGGATCTGGCCGATGTTCACCGTGCCGCCCTGGTCACCAGCGCCCGGCGCGTAGCCCTGGACCAGCTTCAGGATTGCCTCGACCGGCAGCTTGTTGCCACCAGCGTTGAACTCCTTCAGCGCACCGGATAGTGCGGTGTAGGCGGTCAGCACCTCCTGGGCAGTCTTCACGGAACCGCTTGCCTGAGCGCCCTGATCCGGGCCCCCAGCGGATCCTGCGACCTGTGCCGGATCCATGCCCTGCAGCTGCTGCTTACCCTGAGTCAGCAGAACGTCCGGGGACACGCGGCCGCCGATAACGCCCAGCAGCTGCATCATGAAGTCGGAGGCCAGAGGGACGTTTACGCCGGTGGCGTGCTCAATCTTGTTGGCGATCTCGGCCTCGCCTTCAACGGCAGGACGCATCGGATCCATCGCCTCGGAAGCCTGGCCTGCAGCGCTATCCGCAGGCATGCCGGCTGCCAGGGCGTTCAGGGCAGCATCGTCACCGTAGTACGTGTTCAGGTCCACCTGGGTCTGTACACCGTTGACGCGGCCGGAGCCGGAGTACTGCCAGAAGGTGACGTGATCCCAACCGCCCGGGATCTTATCCGGCAGGGTGTCGCGGTAGTAGGCCAGCCACAACGGGTACTCGGAGAACTCGGTGGTGTTGGCCATCCGCTGGATCCAGAAGCTGTAGTAGGTGTAGATGATCGGATCGCGACCGGTCTGGACCTTAATCTCATCGATCCACTCGCGGACCCAGTTCTGCAGCTGGGTCGGGTTCAGGCCCTCGTGCTCCTCCAGGTCCAGAACCGGGGGCAGTGAGGGCTGCACGCCAGTGGCCAGAACGCTGGCGTAATGGCGAGCCTCGGCGCGCGGGTTGCCGCTGCCCGGGCGGGCGTAGTGGTAGCTACCCGGAACCAGGCCGGCCTGCTGAGCCTTTGCGGAGTCCGTGGTGAACGCCGGGTTGGTGTAGGACGTGCCCTCGGTCGCCTTGACGAAGACGAAGGACTGGCCGGACTGCTTCACGGCAGTCCAGTCGATTGCTGCACCACCGGGGTGCTGGTGGGAGGCAACGTCGATGCCATTCAGCGCCCACGAGGGGACGGGAACAACATCGGTGGCGACGAGCGCTGCAACCGTCAAAGCGGAGCCAGCGAGTGCCGTTGCGGTGAGGCGTTTCGGTACGGACGTGCGCGTGGAGCGGCGCCATGGCAGTGAAATCATGAATCACACCATACCCAAAAACCACATGTTTCACATTATTCACTTCTACCCCACGGGGGACATCTTTCACCCCATGAAACCATCGGCCAGAAAATCCCTGCTCAAGCCCTCATGTGATTTTCATCACACTCGCTGATATATCGCCACAGCTGGGCAAATACCGCGCTTTTTCCATCGCAGGAACTCGATACTCGTCCACACAATCATCCATACCGCGAGCGCCGCCAGCGCCACCCAGACAAAGCCCATCCACAGCAGCTGAAACACTGGCGACACATCTAGCCAGCGAATATTCCACGCAAAGTGCGTCAAGAAGCCCAGGCCACCCCACAACACGACGGCCCCCAGGCGCCAGGCAACACCGCGTGGCTTCCCCGCCTTCGCCCCCACGAACATCGCCAGGCCGATCCCGTAGCCAACCAGCGCGCTGAACATCATGTGCTTGGCAGGCCCGGCGATCACGCGCACGAGGTACGTCGACAAGGCTCCTTGCATGTCAGACACCGGATCCATCACCGCCAGCATCATCGCGTACATCATGTTTTCGAAGACCTCGAAGCCCAGCCCCACCAGCAATCCGGCGATAATGCCATGCCACGGGCGGTTCCACCATGCGCGCCCCATCCACAGCAGGAGCCATATGCCCAGCCCCTTAGCGATCTCCTCCGGGTAGGCGCCTCCAAAGCTGGCCGTCAGCCCGTGCCAGCCCAGCTTGTCTACGGTGTTCATCACCGGAGGCTGAATCACTACCGCCGCCAGCACCACGGATGCCGCCCCGCCCCACAGCACCGCCAGCACAACCAGCCGCTTGGGCGTGCCCCTATATATCGGCAGCGCCCATACGCACAGCAGCGCCCCCGCCAGGTGCAGCGCGCCGATCAGTAGCACCAGCCCCAGGGTTGGGCTCACCAGCGAAGGATTGTTGCCGACTAGCAGGAATACGGACATCACGAGGCTCGGAACAACCAGCAGCCAGTACGCCGCCAGCCAGCCGTCGCGGAACAGTCGCAGTTTCGGGCGCTGCTGGGGCGGGTGCTTCAGGTGAAACTCGAGTGGCACCTCAAACACGCGGTAGTTACGCGTCTTAAACATCGGATTCACCTGCGCTTTCTGCATTGTCGTCCAAGCTGACGCCGCGCACTAGCTCATCGACTTCCTCTAGCTGTTTTTCTAATGACGCTGACTTCACCGGCATCTGCACCACCACCATTGGGGCCGTGCCATCGGGTTCGAGGCTGTGCTCCAGTTTGCTATTAGGCTCCCCACCGGCGCCATTGTCCGCGCCGGCATCAGCTTCCGTACCGCCGTCCGATCCCGCATCCGGGTCCCGCACAAACGCGACCGCCATGAATCGCTTCTCCCCTAACTTGTAGGTGTCCGTCACACGCAGTTGCGTGACCTGCATTTTCTTCAACAGTTCCCGGTTCTCTCCCGCGACTCTGTTCAGTACGTCGACCGACTGCAGCTCCACACCGTCCTGGAAGATCAGCGCGCGCACGGCGCGGTTCACGGCTTGCGAGACGGGTTCCTCGCCGCCCTTCACATCCACACCCGACAGGCCGGTCATGCCGTAGCTTTCCCCATCGCAATCCAGTTGCATTACCCCGGGGCGCCCCAGGCCAGGTGAATCGTGGCAGTCCTCCAGGTTCGCAAACCGCAGCGGCCACTCGGAATAGGTGAGGATCGAGTCCTCCATCCCTTCTGCGACGGTCAGGGACTGGGGTTCGTCTTCCAGGGTGGCGTCCACAATAAAAACACCCCCAACCAGCAACAACAGCGTGCCTAGAAGATAGGCCGAGTACGCACCGCGGCGCTTCGGGCTGGTCGGTGCGGGGCGATATGTGGTCGATGGGGCGGGCTTGGCAGGCTTTGCGGGCGGTGCAGGACGAGCGGGCACTGGAGGAACCGGAGCCATCGGTCGCTGTGGTGGCCGGACGGCCGGCCCCTGTGGCGAGCCCTGTGACGAGCCCTGTGGCGCGGGATGATGGAACATACGCCATAGCCTAACCACTGTGCGGGACACCCTGTCTGCGACGGTGTCTAAGGTGGTGGGCATGGTAGAAAACAACGCTAATAACTCTGCAAAAACTAACGCTGTAGAAATCCCGGACGACATCTCCGAGGCCGCGCCGCAGAACCAGGCCGGCGAGGCCACCCGCCCTTCGCCGGCGCAGGACCTGTACCGGCACGTCAACGGCGCCTGGCTGGCGACACACAAGATTCCCAGCGACCGACCCGTCGACGGCACCTTTCACCAGCTGCGTGACCTCGCCGAGCAGGAGGTTCGCGAGATCGTAGAGGCCGCCGCCACCGACGAGCCGAGCGGCCGAGTGGGCGCCCTGTACTCCTCTTTTATGGACGTGCAGGGCATCGCCGCTGCGGGTCTGGCCGGCCTGCGGGAGCCTTTGGGGCTTATTGATGACGCCACCTCGGTCGGCGACCTGGCCAAGGTACTCGGCAGGCTCGATGTGGAGGGCACCGGTGGTGTTGCGGGGTATTGGATCGAGAAGGATTCCAGCCAGGACATCGAGCGTGCCTACCTAGTGCAGACCGGGCTGGGTCTGCCGGATGAGGCGTACTACCGGGAGGAGCAGCACGCGCCGACCCGCGAGGCCTACCGCGAGTTCGTAGAGGACATGTTGGAGCTGGTCAGCGAGCTGGAGCTCCCCGGGAAGTATGCGGATGCGGGCGCGGCTGCGGCGGCGGATGCGATCTGCGCGTTCGAGACCGAGCTGGCACGCGGGCACTGGGACAACGTGGCTAGCCGCGATGCGGAGAAGACTTATAACCCGACGAAGGTCGAGGATCTGCCGACGGGCTTCCCCTTCCGCGAGTGGCTGGCGGCCACGGGCGTGGATACGCAGAGCGCGGGCGGGGGCACGATCGTGGTGTGCCAGCCCAGCTACCTGGAACACGTCGCGGCCATGGCCACCGGAGAGGGCGATAACCCGCAGGTCAGCGGCCTGGACGAGTGGAAGCTGTGGGCCTACTGGCGGGTGATCTTGAGCTGCGCGGCATACCTGCCGACGGAGGTGAACCTGCGGAACTGGGAGTTCTACGGGCGCACCCTGTCCGGCGCTACGGAGCAGCGGGCGCGGTGGAAGCGCGGCGTCGCCCTGGTCGAGGGCGCCGTGGGCGAGGAAGTCGGCAAGAAGTTCGTCGCCCAGCACTTCCCGCCGGAGCACAAGCAGAAGATGCTGGAGCTGGTGGATTACCTGATCGCCGCCTACCGCGAGCGCATTAGCGACCTGGCCTGGATGACTCCCGCTACACGCGAGAAGGCGCTGGCGAAGCTGGAGAAGTTCGAGGCGAAGATCGGCTATCCGGATAAGTGGCGTGACTTCGACGGCCTGGAGTTTGGCTCCACCGGCGCGGATCTGCTGGCGAACGTGCGGGCGGCCAGCCGCTTCAACCACAACTACGAGGTTTCCAAGTTGGGCAAGCCCAGCGACAACGAGACCTGGTTCACCACCCCGCAGACGGTGAATGCGTTCTACAACCCGGTGAAGAACGACATCACCTTCCCGGCGGCGATCCTACGCCCGCCGTTCTTCGATCCGGCAGCGGACATGGCCGGCAACTTCGGCGCCATCGGCGCTGTGATTGGCCACGAGATCGGCCATGGCTTCGACGACCAGGGGTCGAAGTACGACGGCGACGGAAATCTGAACTCCTGGTGGACCGAGGAGGACCGCGAGGCGTTCACCGCCCTGACCGACAAGCTGGTGGCCCAGTACGACGGCCTGGTGCCGACGGGCCTGCGCCAGCGCGGCATCACCGAGCACACCGTCAACGGCAGCTTTACCCTGGGTGAGAACATCGGTGACCTCGGCGGATTGGGCATCGCCATCGTGGCTCTGCGCCGCTACCTGGCGGACCAGGGGAAGACCTTCGAGACGGCGGAGAAGCTACCGGTCGAGGGACTGGTGGATGCCGACGGCAACCCGGATACAACCGAGTACACCGCCCTGCAGCGCGTTTTCCTGCGCTGGGCACGGATCTGGCAGACCGCGATCCGCCCGCAGATGGCGGCGCAATACGCTTCCATCGACCCGCACTCGCCGGCGGAGTTCCGCTGCAACGTGGTCTCCAGCAACATCGCGGAGTTCTACGAGGCCTTCGACGTCTCCGAGGGCGACGGAATGTGGCTCGCCGAGGACGAGCGCGTCTGCATCTGGTAGCGATGTTCGCCGGGCTCGCCGAGCCTAACCGGGCGCCCGCTGGGTTTGCCCGACTAGCGAAGGCCAGCCCGGCGCGCTAGAACGCCTGGAAGTTCTCCGGGGCCAGCAGGTCCGGCTCGTGCGCGTCCTCGTCGGGGACGAACTCCTCAATCTCGCAGAGGTTCACCAGAGCGCCCGTCGGGTCCTCGATGGTGGCCATGCGACCGAACTCGGATTCCCAGGCCGGACGAATCACCTTTCCGCCCAGCTCCGGCGTGCTGGCGATGGCGGCATCCACATCCGCCACACCCAGGTACACGGTCCACATGCCGGGCACCTCCAGCTTGGAGGTATCCCACAGCCCCACCACGGCCGCGCCGTCGAACTCGCCGGTGGCATAGCGGAACTCCTCAGCCCCCGCGCCATCCCCGGCGCTCTCCCCCGTGGCCTTAATGTCCCAGCCCGCCAGCTCGTGGTAGAACTCCAGCGTCATATCCCAGTTCTGGGCCACCATCAGCTCGAACCACACCGGGGTTCCGGGCTCGCCCGCGGCGATCAACGCATGCTCATCCGCGGGATTGCGCAGGCCGACCGTGGCCCCCGACGGGTCAACGATGATGGCCATACCGCCACGGTCGCCCAGCTCCTGCGGCTCCAGTACGGACTTCGCCCCCGCCTGCACGGCCTTGTCGTGCGCCTGCTGCACGTCCGGGGTGTACAGCAGCACTCCCCACACAGACCGGTTGCCCTCCGGGATTTGCGCGATGCCCGCCACCGGCATGCCTTGCTTCTTCGCCACTGCGTAGCCGTCGGAGACCTGCTCGAACTCCCAGCCCAGCAACTCGCTGTAGAACTTCTCCGCCCCTGCCGCATCGGTGCTGGCTAGGTCCAGCCATACGGGCATTCCGGGCTGGGCGATCATTGCGGGCATGGTTCCTCCACTGCTCTTTCTTGTGTTCTTGCTTGTGCTCTTGTTGGGGGTAACTGTTGTTTCTTATTGACGCCACCCAGCCTCCACCGGCCAGGCGTTCAGCTAACGCTAGATCGCGTTATCCTCGCGGACATCTTCCAGGCTGACGTTGCGCCACTTCTCCGGGTCGAAATCGTCGTCCGCGGTGGACTCGTCAAAGTATTCCCCGAGGTCATCGTCAGATTCCGCTCCATTCGCAGCAGCGCCCGCCGCGCCGCTCGCGCCGGCCACCACGGCTCCTGCCAGCACGTCGCCGGTTTCCACATCCACCAGGGTCACTTCGTCGCCCGGGCGCAGCGTCTTGCCGCGGCGGGTATCCACCGCGCCGTTGACCTGTACAACCCCGGCGGCGATGGCCTCCTTGGCCTCCCCACCGGTCTCCACCAGGTTCGCCAGTTTGATGAACTGCCCCAGCTTGATTTCGGAATCGCGAATGCTGACCAAAGGAAACTCCATGGGCCTCAGTCTAGCGGGCTTTAGCCACCCACCAGCATCTGCACGCCCTCGAAGGCCAGGAACGCGCCCAGCACTACAAAGATCACCCCGGCCACCATCTCGATGAAGGGGTTGATCCGCTGGATCTTCTCCGCTCCCGCGGCCACCGCCAGGGCGAATCCGCAGAACCACGCCACGCCCACGACGGTCATCAATAGCAGCACCAGCAGCCGGTCCAGCAAAGAAACGTCCACCGGGATGAACTGTGCGAACACCGATCCGAAGAACAGCAGCGCCTTCGGGTTGGAAAGGTTCGTCGCAAGCCCCAGGCGCCAGGAAGCGAAGTCCCCCAGCGGTACACGCGCAGCTGCCGGTGCTCCATCTGCGGCCGTTGAGGTGCTGGTGGCGTCATTAATAGAAACAGCGGGCAAGACCGCCCGGGCGCGCCAATCGCCGTATCCGGAGCGGAACGCGCCTTGGCCCATGTAGATCAGGAAACAGCCGCCGAACAGGTACAACGCTGTCAGGATCCACGGGAAGGTCGCGATCAACGCGGCGAGGCCGAGCATCGTGACCACCGGCCACAACACATTGCCCGTACAGATTCCCAGCGCGGCGAACACCGCCGAGCGGCGCGAACGGGCACCTAAACGAATGAGCTGCACGGTGTCCGGGCCTGGCATCGTAATGGCCAGCACCCAGGCACCGAGCAGCCCTAGGTAAGCGGCTAGGCTCAAGCCTGCATCGCCACGTCAGTCGGGTTGATCGGGCGCGGCAGGGCGGTCTCGCCCATCAGCTCGCGGTCCAGCTCCGCGGCGGCGGAACGGCCTTCGGAGATGCCCCACACGATCAGGGACTGGCCACGGCCCGCGTCGCCGGCGACGAACACCGGAATGTCCGCGAACTCGGCGTTGGTGGGCTGGGCGCGGAAGGTATCGTCGCGTTCCAGGCGGCCACGTTCGCCGATCTGCAGGCCCAGGTCCCGCACCACCGGGGTCTCCTCGACGGAGACGAAGCCCATCGCCAGCAGCACCAGGTCGGCATCCATCTCGAAGTCGGACTCCGGGATGTTCTCCAGGCCGTTCTCGCCAAAGCGGCACTCGGCGCCCTTTAGGCCGGTGACCTTCTCGCCGTCGCCGGTGATCTCCACCGTGTTGATGGAGTAGCGGCGGATGCCCAGCTCGTCGCCCGGCTGGCGCTCGGCCAGGCCCAGGGCGGCGATCTCGTCGGCGGACTCGTTGCCGGTCACGCGGTACTCGCCCTCCTCGTGGGCGGACGCCACGCGCCAGATGCGCGGGTAGGTCGGCCATGGGGTGGAAGCACCACGGGTCTTCGGCGGTTTCGGGGTGATGTCGAACTGGGACACAGAGATGGCGCCCTGGCGCAGCGCGGTGCCGAAGCAGTCGGTACCGGTATCGCCACCGCCGATGATCACCACGCGCTTGCCCTTGGCGTTGATGGTGGATTCCTCGCGGTCGCCTTCGCAGACCTTGTTGGCCTCCGGAAGGTATTCCATCGCCTGGTAAACACCCTGCAGGTCGCGGCCCACGACGGGCAGATCGCGGCCTACGGTAGAGCCGATGGCGACGATCACACCGTCGAACTCCTTCAGCTGCTCGCCGGTGGGCGAGGTGTTGACGACGAACTTCGTGCCCTCGGCCTCCATCTGCTCCAGACGGCGGTCGATCCACTTCTTTTCCATCTTGTACTCGGGCACGCCGTAGCGCATCAGGCCGCCGATGCGGTCGGCGCGCTCGAAGACGGTGACGTCGTGGCCCGCGCGGGTCAGCTGCTGCGCGGCGGCCAGGCCGGCCGGGCCGGAGCCCACGACAGCCACGCGCTGGCCAGTCTTGAAGCTCGGCTTGATCGGCTTGACCCAGCCTTCCTTCCAGGCGTGCTCAACGATGGTGTACTCGACGGTCTTGATGTTCACCGGGTCGTCACCGATGCCCAGCACACACGCGCCTTCGCAGGGCGCGGGGCACAGGCGGCCGGTGAACTCCGGGAAGTTGTTGGTGGCGTGCAGGCGGTCGTAGGCCTCGCGCCAGTTGCCCTTGCGCACAAGGTCGTTCCACTCGGGGATGATGTTGCCCAGCGGACAGCCATCGTGGCAGAACGGGATGCCACAGTCCATGCAACGGCTGGCCTGGGTCTGCACCTTGTCGTCGGAGAAGTCCTCGTAGACCTCGTTCCAATCCAGCAGGCGCAGCGGGACGGGTCGGTGTGCCGCCGACTCGCGGCGGTGCTTCAGAAATCCGCGTGGATCAGCCATTTACTTCACTTCCTCCATGATTGCGGCGGCGATGCCGTCGTTGTCCAAGCCTTCGGCTTCGGCCCGTGCGATCGTCTTGAGCACACGCGCGTAGTCGCGAGGCATGACCTTGATCAGATCCGCGGCGTTTACCTCCACGGTAGATCCGGTCAGGTCGCGGTGGGTCTGGATCGTCTCCTCGACCCAGCGCAGTTCTTCCTCGTCAGTGATCTTTTCGATGTCGACGAGCTCGGTGTTGATGCGGTCGGTGACGCCACTACCGTCATCCACCAGGTAGGCAATGCCGCCAGACATGCCGGCCGCGAAGTTGTTGCCGATCTTGCCCAGGACGATAACGCGACCACCCGTCATGTACTCACAGCCGTGGTTGCCCACGCCTTCGACGACGGCGGTGAGGCCGGAGTTACGCACGCAGAAGCGCTCGCCCACAGTGCCGCGGATGAACATTTCGCCGTGTACGCCACCGAATCCCAGCACGTTGCCGGCGATGACGTCGCTGGTCGTATCCTCCGCTCCGTGGTTGGCGGCCGGGCGGATGACAATGCGGCCGCCAGACAGACCCTTGCCCACGTAGTCGTTGGCGTCACCGTTAAGGGTGAGCGTCATGCCATGGGTGGCAAAGGCACCGAAAGAGTTACCGGCCGAGCCCGTGAACTCCAGGTTCACCGTGTCCTGCGGCAGGCCGTCGCGGCCGGCCACGCGGGAGAT
Organism: Corynebacterium jeikeium; assembly: GCF_000738175.1. Lineage (GTDB taxonomy): Bacteria > Actinomycetota > Actinomycetes > Mycobacteriales > Mycobacteriaceae > Corynebacterium > Corynebacterium jeikeium_C. The sequence goes on from NZ_JFCH01000034.1 coordinate 20,512, forward strand.
CAACGAGCCGGTCATGGTGCCGACGGTGCGGTTGACGTTGGTGATCGGGTAGCTGAGGTCGATCGATACGTCCTCGCCCGCAGCGGCGCGGCGGATCGTATCCTCCGCATCCTTGCGAATCTGGTTATCCAGCGCCTTGTCCAGCGAGTGATCCTGCTCCTTGGTGCAGTGCAGGTCCTGGTGCATGAAGGGGCTGTCCGGCTGGGCGAAGATGGGCGCCAGGTCCAGCTTGCCCGCGGTCTTGTGCTCTACTTCCATCTCGCCGCCGGTCAGGCACTCGGAGTGGCCCACGGCCTCTTCCAGGGTGCGGAAGCCCAGCTCGGCAAGGTATTCGCGGACCTCTTCGGCGATGAACTTGAAGAAGTTCACCACGTGCTCCGCCTGGCCCGTGTAGCGCTTTCGCAGCTCCGGGTTCTGGGTTGCCACGCCCACCGGGCAGGTATCCAGGTGGCAGACGCGCATCATGATGCAGCCGGAGACCACCAGCGGGGCGGTGGCGAAGCCGAATTCCTCAGCACCCAGGAGGGCCGCCACCATCACGTCGCGGCCGGTCTTCAGCTGGCCATCACACTGCACGGTAATGCGGTCGCGCAGGCCGTTCATCAGCAGGGTCTGCTGGGTCTCGGCCAGGCCGAGCTCCCACGGGCCACCCGCGTGCTTCAACGAGGTCAGCGGGGAGGCACCGGTGCCGCCATCATGACCGGAAATCAGCACCACATCCGCGTGTGCCTTGGACACACCGGCAGCGACCGTGCCCACGCCCTGCTCGGCGACGAGCTTGACGTGGATGCGGGCATCCGGGTTGGCGTTCTTCAGGTCGTGGATCAGCTGCGCCAGGTCCTCGATGGAGTAGATGTCGTGGTGCGGTGGCGGGGAGATCAGACCCACGCCCGGGGTGGTCACACGCACCTCGGCGATCCAGGGGTACACCTTGCTCGGCGGCAGCTGGCCGCCCTCACCCGGCTTGGCGCCCTGGGCCATCTTGATCTGGATGTCCGTGCAGTTGTTCAGGTAGTGGCTGGTCACGCCGAAGCGACCGGAGGCCACCTGCTTGATGGCGGAGCGCTTCCAGTCGCCGTTCGGCTCCGGCTCGAAGCGGGCCGGATCCTCGCCACCCTCACCGGAGTTAGACATGCCCTTCAGGCGGTTCATGGCGATCGCCAAGGTCTCGTGCGCCTCTGCGGAGATAGAACCGTAGGACATCGCGCCGGTGGCGAAGCGCTTCACGATCTCGCTGACCGGCTCGACCTCCTCGATCGGGATCGACGGGCGGTTGGACTTGAACTTGAACAGGCCACGCAGCGTAGCCAGGCGCTCAGACTGCTTGTTGACCTTCTCGGTGTACTCCTTGAAGATGCGGTACTGGCCGGTGCGGGTCGCGTGCTGCAGCTTGAATACGGTCTCGGGGTTAAACAGGTGGTATTCACCCTCGCGGCGCCACTTGTACTCGCCGCCGATCTCGAGCTCGCGGTGCGCCTGCTCCTCGGGGCGGGGCAGGAACGCCGCGCGGTGGCGCTTGGCCACGTCATCGGCGATCTCGTCCAGGCCGATGCCGGAGATGGGGCTGAAGGCGCCGACGAAGTACTCGTCGAGCAGGCTCTGGTGCAGCCCCACCACGTCGGCCAGCTGGGAGCCGCGGTAGCTCGCCACCGTGGCGATGCCCATCTTGGACATGACCTTCTGGATGCCGGCGGTCGCGGCCTTGATGTAGTTTTCCTCGGCCTCTTCTCCGGTGACGCCCACTCGTCCGTCGTTGGCCATCTCATTAACGGTCTCGAGGGCCATGTACGGGTTGATGGCATCCGCACCGAAGTTGATGAGCATAGCCAGGTGGTGCACCTCGCGCGCACCGCCGGACTCGATCACCAGCGATGCGCGGGTGCGCGTCTTCTCCTGCACCATGTGGTGGTGCACGGCGCTGGTCAGCAGCAGCGACGGGATCGGGGCGTAACGCTCGTCGGACTCGCGGTCGGAGAGGATCAGGATGGTCGCGCCATCCTCGATTGCCTCGGTGACCTGGCGACGGATGCGGTTAATGGCCTCACGCAGGCCCTTGCCGCCGTGGGCGACAGAGTACAGGCCCGGGATGCGCACGGCCTTGAAGGCGCTCAAGTCCACGTCGGAGCCGGCGGCCTCGGCGTTCTCCGCCGCACTCGCCAGGTTGGCCAGCGTCTGGTTGCCCAGAATCGGGCTGTCCAGGTGGATACGGTGGGCGGCGTCCGGACCGGGGTTAAGAACATCCGCCTGCGCACCCAGCTGAGTGAACATGCTGGTGACCATCTTCTCGCGGTAGCTATCCAGCGGCGGGTTGGTGACCTGCGCGAAACGCTGCGCAAAGAAGTCATACAGCAGACGCGGGCGGTCGGACAGGGCAGCGATCGGGGTATCCGTACCCATCGAGCCGATGCCCTCGGCACCCTTGTCGGCCATCGGGCGCAGTAGGGTCTCGAGGTCTTCCTCGGTGTAGCCGAATACTCGCTGGCGCAGGACGATGCGCTCGTGGTTCATATCGATCGGCTTGGCGGTCGGCAGGTCGGACTCGCGGACCAGGTTCTCCTCTACCCACTGCTGGTAGGGCTGGTCGGCCAGCGCCTGCTTGATCTCCTCGTCCTCGATTACGCAGCCGCGAGCGGTGTCGACCAGGAACATCTTGCCCGGCTCCACACGGGTGCGCTTGACGATCTCGCTGTCCGGGATGTCCAGCACGCCAGCCTCGGAAGCCATGACGACGAGGCCGTCCTTGGTGATCCAGATGCGTCCCGGGCGCAGGCCGTTGCGATCCAGGGTGGCGCCGATGAGGGTGCCGTCGGTGAAGGTGATGGCGGCCGGGCCGTCCCAGGCCTCCATGAAGCTGGAGTGGTACTCGTAGAACGCACGGACCTGCGGGTCGATGTGCGGGTTGCGTTCCCACGCCTGCGGAACCATCATCAGCACGGCGTGCGGCAGGCTGCGGCCGGCCAGGTGCAGCAGCTCCAGAGCCTCGTCGAAGCGGCCGGTATCCGAACCCTCCGGGTCGCAGATCGGCAGCACGCGGTCCAGGTCGCCCAGCACCTCGGAGCGCAGCTGGGATTCGCGAGCGCGCATCCAGTTCTCGTTGCCGCGGACGGTGTTGATCTCACCGTTGTGAGCAACCAGGCGGTAGGGGTGCGCCAACGGCCAGGACGGGAAAGTGTTGGTGGAGAAGCGCGAGTGCACGATAGCCAGCGCGGACTCCATGCGCTCGTCCTGCAGATCCAGGTAGAACTCCCGCAGCTGCGGGGTGGTCAGCATGCCCTTGTAGACTACCGTGCGGGAGGACAGGGAGGGGAAGTATACGGTGTCTCCACCGGAGCCCTCGCCTGCACCCTTGGTGCCGAGTTCACGCTCTGCACGCTTGCGGACGAAAAAGGCGCGACGGTCGAGCTCGAGGCCCTCGAGGGGGGAGCCGTTGGCGTCAACACCAGAGATAAAGAGCTGGTGGAACAGCGGCTCGGCGTCGCGCGCGATGGCGCCCAGGCTCGAGTCGTCGACGGGCACGTCGCGCCAGCCAATGAGGTTTAGACCCTCTTCCTTCACGATGGCCTCGACGGCCCGCACCGCGTCGAGCGCGGCCATGCGGGAGTTCGGCAGGAAGGCAATGCCGGTGGCGTACTGGCCCGCCGGCGGCAGGGTGATGTCCTGCTTGGCCATCTCCTCCCGGTAGAAGCGGTCGGGGACCTGGATGAGGATGCCGGCGCCATCGCCGGTGTTCTTTTCCGCTCCGGCTGCGCCGCGGTGATCCAGGTTCACCAGAGCCTGAATACCCTTGTCCACAATGTCGCGTGTCGCGCGGCCGTGCATGTCAGCCACAAAGGCGACACCACACGCATCATGCTCAAACTGGGGGTCGTAAAGACCCTGGCGTGCAGGGTAGTTTTTCATGATTTACGGCCTAACTTTCGTCACAAGTACTGCATTTGCATATGCGAATAAAATTGCAATCGGATCGCCGGTCTGGTGGTGACGTGAGTCTCCTCCAAGAAACAGCTGTAGTTCCGGTCACACCATTTCGTCTTGGGTTATCTAGAGTGCACCCGTCGGCACGAGCAGACAAAATTAGGTTTGCCTTACTCTTTCTATCCTCACCTTTATGTGTGATCGAAGTCACGCTGAACTGCGACGATCGTCATACATTACTCACATTTTGATACATACTTTAACGCGCAGCAGCCTGAATGATCTTGGTTTCCTCGAAAGCCCCACAAGTTTTTGCGCAGTTAGAGATAATTGCGCCCATGACGAACCAGCCTTCCAACAACTCCACTGACGCTTCCGTCCGCACTCTGCTGCCGCTGACTACAGCACCGGGTGCCACCGCTCTCACCGCCACCCCGGTGGAGGATCCCGCCACCGCCTACAAGACCCTCCTCTCCCCTATCCAGGTAGGAAAGACCACCTTCCGCAACCGCGTGATCATGGGCTCCATGCACACCGGCCTGGAGGATTCCATCGAGGACGTGCCGAAGCTCGCCGCCTTCTATGCCGCCCGCGCCGAAGGTGGCGTGGCCGCGATGGTCACTGGCGGTTACCCGCCGGTTCTGGAGGGCAACCTGACTCCCTACGGCACTCCGTTTAACACTCCGGAGATCGCCGAAGCTCACCGTGAGATCACCGACGCAGTGCACGCCGGTGGCGCGAAGATCCTGCTACAGCTGCTGCACGCCGGCCGCTATGGCTACCACCCGATGGCAGAGTCCGCTTCCGCCTCGCAGTCGCCGATCAGCCCCTTCCCCGCCCGCGAGATCGCGACCGAGGACGTTGAAAAGCTTATTGACGCCTACGCCACCTCCGCCGCACTCGCCGCTGACGCAGGCTACGACGGCGTGCAGGTGATGGGCTCCGAGGGTTACCTGATTAACCAGTTCCTCGCGGAGCGCACGAACCAGCGCACCGACAAGTGGGGAGGCTCGGTGGAAAACCGCCAGCGCTTCCCCGTGGAGATTGTGAAGGCCATCCGCGCAAAGGTGCCGGAGGACTTCGTTATTGACTACCGCATTTCCGTGCTGGAGCTGGTCGAGGGCGGCCAGAGCCAAGAGGAAATCTTGCAGCTGGCCAAGAAGATTGAGGAGGCCGGCGCGGATCTGCTGAGCTCCGGTGTGGGCTGGCACGAGGCGCAGATCCCGACCATCGTAACCTCCGTCCCCCGCGGTGCCTTTGCCTGGGCGACCCAGAAGGTGCGCGAGCACGTGAACATCCCCGTGGTGGCCTCTAACCGCATCAACACCCCGGAGGTTGCTGAGGCCATTCTGGACGGCAGCTGGGACGGCGGCAACGGCGAGCCCGCCGGCACTCCGCAGGCCGACCTGGTCTCCATGGCCCGCCCGCTGCTGGCCGACCCGGAGTTCGTCAACCGTGCCGCACGCGGCCTGAACACCGAGATCAACCACTGCATTGCCTGTAACCAGGCCTGCCTGGACCACACCTTCGAGAACAAGCGGGCGACCTGCCTGGTTAACCCGCGCGCCGCCTACGAGACCGAGCTGGAGCTGCTGCCCGCACAGGGCACCAAGAAGGTCGGCGTGATCGGCGGTGGCGTGGCCGGACTCTTCGCCGCCGAGGCGCTGGCGCTGCGCGGCCACGATGTCACCGTCTTCGAAGCGGCTGACACCCTGGGCGGCCAGTTCAACCTGGCGATGCGCGTGCCGGGCAAGGAAGAGTTTGTGCAGGCCCTGTACGCGGTGGTCAACCGCCTGGAGGGCCTGAAGGTGAACATCTCCACCGGCAAGGCCGTTACCCCGGAGGAACTGAAGGCCGATGGCTTCGAGGAAGTTGTTGTGGCCACGGGCGTGCGCCCGCGCATTCCGGAGTTCCCGGGCGTGACTGAGGGTCTGGAAGGCAAGATCGACGGCGTGACCGTCGCCACCTACGCAGAACTGATCTCCGGAAAGAAGGCGCCGGGCGAATACGTGGCCGTCATCGGCGCCGGCGGCATTGGCTACGACGTTGCGGAGTTCCTGTTGGAGGATCGCCAGGGTGCGCCGCAGTCCCTGACCTCCTGGAACAGCCAGTGGGGTGTGGTTGAGGACTCGGATGTGCACGGCAACCTCTCTTCCCCGCAGCCGGAGCGTCCGCAGCGCCGCGTGGTGATGCTGCAGCGTAAGCCGACTCGCATGGGCCGCACACTGGGCAAGACGACTGGCTGGGTACACCGCGCGGCGGTGGCCATGGGTGGCACAGAGCAGATCGTGGGCGTGACCTACGAGAAGATCGATTCCGACGGTCTGCACATCACCGTCCCGGTGGAGGACCCGCAGGTCACCCTGAAGAAGATCAAGCAGATCAAGTCCGGCACTTTCGAGGGCCGCACGCTGGACCGTGCCGAGAAGCAGGAGCTGCTGGAGCAGATCGAGCGTGAGACCAAGGAGAACCGCGAAGATCGCGTGATCAACGTGGACACGGTCGTGCTGTGCACGGGCCAGGAGTCCGTGCGCCCGGAAGGCGCCGAGAAGAGCGACGCCGAGCAGGACGAAACCTCTGACGTCCACATCATCGGCGGCGCGGACGTTGCCGCGGAGCTGGACGCCAAGCGTGCCATCCGACAGGCTGTGGAGCTGGCCGCGCGACTCTAGGCCCCCTCCGGCGGCTCCACCACCCGGTCGTCGACCATTCCGATGGCCTGCATCAGCGCGTAGCAGGTAGTGGGGCCTACGAACTGAAAGCCCCGGCGCTTCAGCTCCTTCGCCAGCGCCTTGGATTCCGGCGAGGTCGAGGGCACCTCAGCCAGCGTTGCTGGACGGGAGTGTTCCGCTGGGGTGAACGACCACACAAGCACCGGCAGACCCGGGGCCAGCCGATTGGCCGCCCCGCCCAGAACCTCGCGGGCGGGTGAATCCTCCGGCAGCTTTTGGTATTCCTCCACACGGCGCAACTCTAGCGTCGCCTTGGCGTTTTCATAGAGCGCCTCGTGCTTGCGGGCATTCCGGATCAAGCGTTCGTCCTGCAGAGCAGCGCGCCTTTGGGGCTCGCTCATTTCGGTGATGCGCTGGGCGTCAAAAAGAAAGAACACAGAGCGAAAATCCCGCCGCTTGCGCAGGATAGTGGCCCACGACAACCCGGATTGGAAGCCTTCAAGGGCGATGCGTTCCAACAAGCCATGCTCAGTGATGACGGGGCGGCCCCACTCGTTGTCGTAATAGTCCAGCTCGATCTCGCTGCGGAAGGCCCACGGCGGACGCGCGACCCCTGATTCATCGACGAGCTGCCCGGTGTTGGTGGTGAGAAGTTGGCCTTCCATCGGGTTCCTTTCAACTACGGCCAGGCACATGCGACAAACATGTGACATGGACTTGGTGTGCGGGATTTGGTGTGCGCTCGCGAGCGCTGGTAGACATTCAACAGCGTAACGAAAAGGTTGGACGGGTTGGCGTGTAAGCGGGCCGCCAACCCATCCAGATAACAGGGTTATCCACAGACAACCCTGCCTGTGAATAGCCCTATTTGGGGGTGAGAACAGATGGAGGTCATCTGGCATTACACCCCTGGAATTGGGATGGCCCCACAACGAAGAGACCGACGATACTAGGCTTAAAGAAACCCAACAGTTTCGACTGTTCGTTCCTCTTGCTCTCTAAGTTTTTGTAAGGCTACACGCAGCCCTGCAGAAGCCATACAGAGTTTCGCCGCCCCTGCGCATGCAGCTGAAACAGAAAGCCCCACTAAGATCTACGAACCGGAGAAGACCGATGCAGAGCCAGCAACGCGATACGGGCACGTTCCGGGCGGTACCCGTCCAACGTGGCGGCTTCGTCGATGAGACGGGCACACCGGCCGTAGCCCCACAGAAAAAAGGCCCCCAACCGATTGTTGAGGCGCCTCTGCAGGAAGAGTCCAAGACTGGTCCCTTCCGGTCTTATTTCTTTATCGGCGCGCTGATTTTTATCATCTGCGCGCTGGTTATCCTGCTTCTCGTAATGTGGCTTGGCCTAGGCCTAGAAAACGAAAGCGCACGTTTGGGCGAAAGTGCGCTTGCTATGTTGCTGGTCGGCTAAACCCCAGCTCCAGCCTGTAGCGACAGTTGCCGATTACGGTTGCTTACTTCTTGCGCTTTCCGGTGACCAGACCGACGATGAAGATCAGGATGCAGGCGCCCAACAGGCAGGTCAGGAAGCTCCAGATCCAGCCGCCGCTGCCGATTCCCAGCAGGCCGAGGACCCAGCCGCCCAAGAAGCCGCCGATAATGCCGACGATGATGTTGAGGAAGAAGCCCATCTGCTCGTCGGTACCCATGATCTTGGAACCGATCCAACCAGCCAGGCCACCGATGACAACCCAGCCGATCATGCCCAATGGCGGAACTGCAGAGCCCTCAGCGAGTAGGAAAGTATTTGCCGCAAAAATTTCAGTAATCATGCTGCCCAGCATACCGACCATGATCAGGAACTTCTACAGCGCGAACTCTAACGCAAACTCCAGCCAGCCAGATTTCCCCAATCAAATTGGCAGAGTATTCACATATATGTATAGTCACATTCGTGAATCGATCTCTTAGTTCCTTCTTGTCTTCCTTTCAGCGTTGTGCAGTAGCTCTGTCGCTCGTGCTCGCCACTGCGTTCGGAACCGCAGGCGTGGCTGCGTATAGCGCCCCGGAGGCAAACGCTGCCCCGCAGGGTTCTCTCCCCCAGCTCCCTCCCATGCCGCAGCTGCCCCCGATGCCAGAGCTACCGCCGCTGCCCGCTGGCTCCGCTGACCTGCAGCGCATGCTTCAGCCTCCGGCTCCGGGCAAGCCCGCTGGTCCGCAGCGCGTCAACACCGCCAAGCCGGCCCCGCGCATCGGCAACGGGCGCCAGGTCAGCGTGTACACCCGTTCCGCCGGCTACAACCGCCGCTACATCCTGGAGATGCCGACGCACTACAACCCGGCGCGCCCCGCTCCGGTGATCTTTGGCTTCGACGGCTGGCGCGATACGCCGGAGAACTTCCGCCGCTACTCCCGCCTGTACGAGACCGGTGCTCGCCAGCAGGCCATCAAGATCTTCCCGGAGTCCATCAAGCACGGCTGGGAGGGTGCCCCGTACGCAGTGGTGAAGGGCGGAACGGACCTGAAGTTCATTCTGCAGATCATCGATGAGATCGACCGCACCTACAACATCGACCGTGGCCGCATCTATGCCACCGGCCACTCCAATGGCGGCGGCATGACTGCCGTCGTGGCTTGCCACCTGCCGCATGTCTTCGCTGGTGCCGCTGCCGTCGGCGGCGCTTACTACGATCCGGTGAACATGGGCTGCAAGAACCGCGCAATCCCGTTCCTGATCATGCACGGTCGTGGCGACACGATGATGAAGATCAACGGTGGCTACCGCCACAACGGCGCCCACTACATGGCGGTTCGCGACCTGGTGGGCAGCTACGCGAAGCGTAACGGCTGTGGTTACCCGCCGCGCGTCACCCGCATCCGGGGCGGCGAGCGCCACGTGTACCCCTGCGCCCGCAAGGAGCTGCAGCTGATTCTGAACCCGCAGGACCACACCTGGAACCGCGTTCCGGATGCCTCCCAGGAGGTTTGGAACTTCCTGTCGCGCCAGCGCCTCTAGCGCGACCGGCTAGTTAGCCGGCGCCTTAGCCCTCCAGCTGGGGTGCTAGCCAATCTCGGAGCACAACCGCATGGTTGTGCTCTTTTTCTTTTGCGGCATACAGCAGCAGGAGCTCCGGAGCGTCTTCTTCGGTCGCCCGCTTCTGGTAGTCGCGCAATTCGGTCAGCGCCTCATCCAGTTCCCCTGCAGCTTTCCGTTCCTCCAGCTCCGCTACGTACTGCTCGCGGAATTCGGCAAAACTCAAGCCATTGTGGAATTCTCGGCGTAGGTCGTTGCTCGGCGTTAGTTCTTTCGGCCAGCCGCTCAAATCTAGGCTTTCTTTCTTGACGCCCCTAGGCCACAACCTGTCCACCAAATACAGACCTTGGCGCTGTCGGTCGCGCCAATTGTATACGCGATCGATGTCCATGCAGTTTCCTCCTTAGGCGAAACGCCCGAGGCAGTGCAGCGCTTCGTCGTACATACCCTGCACGACCTCACCGGCGGGCACCTCTGCCCGCAGCAGTTCCACACCCTGCCCCGCGTGCAGCTTCAACTCGCCTGCAAAGTCTCCGCCCTCGGCGCGGGCCGCGACCAGTTCCTCGTCGGTAACCTCCCCCGCTTCAGACAACGGGCCGTACACGTCTACGAATGCATTACGCACGGTGCGGGTGGGCCACTGTTCGGTATCCCACTTCTGCTTCTCCGCACGGTCATAAATATCGGTCAGCACGGTCCGGCTGGCCGTGGCCTTGATTGCGGCCTGTCGCAGCTCGGGTGCCCCGGAGGCTTCCGGGGAGGCCAGCAGTGCGGTGCCAACCCATGCTGCGTCGGCGCCTGCCACCAACACGGAGGCCACGCCCCTACCTGTGGCGATGCCACCTGCGGCAGCGATCGGCACGCCCGGCGCGTTGACCTGCATGTATTCCATCACGATCTGCAGCAGCGGCAGTGTGCCGATGCGCCCGGTGTGCCCGCCGGCGTCCGTTCCCTGTACACACACGGCGTCTACACCCGCGGCCAGTGCCTGACGCAACTGCGCCATGGTGTTGATGGGAGCCACGACGGAGATCCCCGCCTGGTGGGCGCGGTCCACGTAGGGCTTGGGGTCGCCGAAGCCCAGGCTTACCACCTTCGGCTTGGCTTCCAGCACTGCATCGAACTGAGCTGGGTTGTCCTCCAGCGCCCACACCATCAGGCCGATTCCGTAGGAGCCGGCCTCTGCGGCGATACGTGCGTTCTCCAGGATCCATTCGGGTTTGGTTCCCGCGCCTGCGCCGAACATCCCCAATCCGCCGGCACGGCTCACGGCGGCTGCCAGGTTGCCGTCGGAACGTCCCGCCATCGGAGCCCCAATGATGGGCTTATCGATTCCCCATAGTCTGGTTAACCGGGTATCGATGCATTCAACCATGGAACACATGCCTCCTCATGGTTTTGGATGGGCAAAGTAGTTGGGTCTAGTTGCCACCCTAGTCCTACTTCTGATTCATTTGCGAAACTGCTCCCCTTATACCCGCGTAGAGTTATGGGCATGTCGAAGAAGAATCAGCTCAACAAGCTCAAGCCCACTACCTCCCTGAAGCCCGCTAAGGAAGTCAACACCGCATCCGTCGTCATCGCTGGCCTGGTCGGTGGCTGGCTTACCGCCCGCGAGACCGGTATTCGCCCGCTCGGCGGCGTGATTCTGGCCGCCGCTGGTGGCTACGCTGCCCGTTCGTGGAACGCTAAGGCTGGCGCAGGTGTTGCCACGGGCCTGACCGCCGGATACCTTGCCGCGTTTGGCCTTTCCCACCCGCTGGCCAAGAAGATCGGCGCCTGGCCTGCTGTCCTGACTGTCACCACCGCCGCCGCAGGCGCTGCGTGTGTCCTGTCCGACCTGCGCTAACGAGCTCTATCCTTAGAGCCCTTTAGATTATTGACGCCACAGCCTGGCCCACCACAGCCTGAGCCATCGCCTCTAGCTCCGCCAGGCGGGGCTCAATTTCTCCCGTGAACTCGACGGGTTCGGCCACCGTCTCCCATTCCAGCCCCGTAAGGATGGAGCGCATGGCCTTTTCCGCACCTGTCGTATCGTAGCCACCCCGGATCCACCAGCTGGTCGGGGTGGCTTTCTTCTCTTCGAGGACGGGCACATAGACCGTGTCGAAATAGTGCTTCAGGGCTCCGGAGATGTAGCCGAAGTTGGCGGTGGTGCCCAGGATCACGGCGTCTGCCCCGCGGAGCTCCTCCACATCCGGCTCCAGGGCCTGGCGTTCCAGCACCTGCACGGCGGGCTGGCCTGACTCCCCGCCTGCGGCGGCGCCCAGCTCCACGTTCACTTCCTCTGCGGCGGCGTGTGCTGCCGCGAGTACCGTGTCGGCGAGTTTCTGCGCCTTCTCGGTCGGGCTGTGGTGAACGACGAGGATCGTTACTGGTTTTCGGCTGGTAGCGTTCTCGCTCATGGTTTCAACGCTACCGATCCTGCAGGGTTGGGTGGGGCATTCGAGGTAAAGCAAAGCGTGGGCGTCCAAAAATAGTTAGGGTAGGAAACATGAATGCAGCACCGATTATCCTTCCGTATCAGGGCAAGGCGCCCAGGATCCACCGCAGCGCAATGATCTCCCCGGGTGTGACGATCATTGGGGATGTGGAAATCGGGGCGGATTCCTCCGTGTTCTACGGGTGCGTGCTGCGTGGCGACGTGGGCGCGATCCGCATCGGTAAGCGGACGAACGTGCAAGACAACTCCGTGATGCACGTGGAGCGCGGCCAGGAATGTGTGTTGGAAGACGATGTGACGATCGGCCACCAGGCGCTGGTTCACTCCTCACATGTGGGGGCGGGGACACTGATTGGCATGCAATCGGCACTGCTATCGGGTTCCACTATTGGAGGTGGCAGCCTCGTCGCAGCGGGCGCGGTGGTGCTGGAAGGGCAGCAGATTCCGGCGGGATTCCTGGCCGCTGGCCTTCCCGCGAAAGTGCGCCGCGAGCTGACGGAGGAAGAGCGTCAGGGCTTCATCGCCCACGCGGCGCGTTATGTAGAAACCGCCCGCAACCAGGCAAGCGCTGCAGAAGCGCTGTCTTTGGAGGACGTGTACTTCGAGTAGCCCTCTGCGCCGCCAAGTGTGATCGCCACTTCGCTTTGCACTTTCCCGGGTGAGTCGTTTCGATATTTTTACCGCTGGTCAATAGACTTATCCGAGTTATGGCACAGGGAAATTCTTCGGCGGACGATAGCGCAGCCAAAAAGGCAGAGCAGTCGAACGCCACAAAGGTAAAACAACCGGCGAAGTCGGGCGAACGTTCCAGCACGATGCGCTATGACATCGAGGGTCTGCGCGGCCTAGCCATCGGCCTGGTCGTTATCTTCCACGTCTTCGTCGGCAAAGTCAGCTCCGGCGTGGACGTGTTCTTGCTGCTCGGCGGCATCTTCTTCTTCGGCAGCCAGCTGCGCAACGCGCAGAACCCGAAGGGGCTTACCTTCATTCAGTCGCTGATCCGCATCATCCGGCGACTATTCCCGCTGCTGGCAGTGGTGGTCGCCAGCGTATTGGCGGCTTCGATACTTCTAATGAATCGCCTGGTGCACGTGCAGATGGCAAAGGATGCGGTGGCCTCCCTGGGCTACTACATCAACTGGCAGCTGGCGTATTCCGGCCGCGAATACACCTCTGTGCGCACCACCGTGAGCCCCTTCCAGCACCTGTGGTCCATGTCTGCGCAGCTGCAGATCTACGTTGCATCTCTGGTGGTCGTTACCCTGCTGGCCCTCATCTTCCGGAAGTACGCACGCCAGGCCCTGCTGGTTGTGCTGACCGCCGCGACGGTACTTTCCTTCGCCTACGCCACGTACTTCCACTTTGAAGACCAGACCATCAACTACTACTCCACGCTGAGCCGCTTCTGGGAGATCGGCCTGGGTGGCCTGCTGGGCATGCTGTTGCTGCGCCGCGACGCAAACGGCAACCCGGTGCTGCGCCCGCTGGGTCGGTGGACCCGCACCGTGATGGGCATTGTCGGCCTGGGCATGATCATCAGCACCGGCCTCTTCCTGGACGGTGCGGACCAGTTCCCCGGCCCATGGACGCTAATCCCGCTGGTAGGCGCCCTGCTGGTGGTTCTTTCCGGTCACTCCGGCGAGCCCGTCGGCGTGACCCGCTTGCTGTTGACGCGCCCTTTCCAGTTCCTGGGCCGCATCAGCTATGCACTGTACGTATGGCACTGGCCGATTCTGGTGCTGTGCGTCTACTACTTCAACGTTCCGAAGGTCAGCCCCGCCCTCGGCGCAGCTGTGATCGCGGCCAGCGTGGTACTGGCCTGGCTCTCCAACAAGCTGATTGAACGCCCCCTGCGCCAGGGCAAGAAGCCCGAGCGTAACTGGGTGCTGCTCAGCCCGAAGTACTGGGCAAAGTCCCTGTCCGCCTGGCCGAAGGCCGTCTATGCCGTGCTGATTCTGGTGCTCGCTGGGTCTGTGGTGGCGTCACCAAAGTACCTACAGCACCGCGAGGACGTGAACAGCGAACAGCTGTGGGACCTGGCCGCAGATAGGTCGATCTACCCCGGCGCGGCAAGCTTCCTGGTGAACGCCCCCGTGCCGGAGAACATGCCGATCGTGCCGCCGCTGGAGGACTTCCACGCGCTGCTGCCGCAGACGCAGCCGGATGGTTGCCAGATCGGCTTCGATAGCGATGCTTTGATCCTGACGAAGAACTTCAACCGTTCCGACGAGGAATGCGCGTACGGCGACGTCAACTCTGACAAGACCATCTATGTGATTGGCGGCTCGCACTCCGAGCACTACATTCCGGCGCTGGACATCGTGGGCCGCAACCGGCACGTGAAGATGATCCCGCTGCTGAAGATGGGCTGCCCGGTAAACGCCAAGATCACGCGCGTCAATGGCGAAGAGTACCCCTCCTGCTTCAGTTGGTCGGAGAAGGTCGTGGACTACATCAAGGAGAATCCGCCGACAGAGGGCATCTTCATGACCGGTACGCGCCCAACTTCGATCGGCGGCGCTGGCCCGGAGCAGGTGCCACAGGAGTACAAAGACCTGGTGCAGAGCTTCACGGACCAGGGCATCCACAGCTGGCTGATGCGCGATAACCCGTGGCAGACCACTGACAAGGGTGCACCCCGCGACATGCGCGCCTGCGTTGCCGAGATGATGGAAGGCAAGCAGGGCGAGGTTGCGGAGAATGAGGACTTCCCCGGCCTGGCTAACCCCGGCCGCCCGAACTTCGACGAGGTGCTGGCCATCAACGCCGAGTGCGGCCAGAGCGTCTGGGATTCCCTGCTGCCTGTGGATCCCTCCATCGAGGCGTACAAGGGTATGGACGTGACCCTCATGGATCTGACGGCCGCGATCTGCCGCGAGGATTGGTGCCCTTCCATCATCGGCAACATGGCGGTCTACCGCGATGCGCACCACTTCAACAACATCTTCGCGGAGACGCTGGCTCCGGAGATCGAGGCGCAGATGTTCGACCCGAACCACAAGATTCCACCGATGAACGCCGGCCTAATGCCGAAGAACAACCAGCAGGCTCCGCCGAATCCGCAGAACTAGCGGGCGCTAGTCGGGCTAAATCAACTCGGCGCTAGTCGGCGCCCTCCGCGGCCTCCACCAGCAGCGGCGCTCCGTTCGCCGCGGTGGTGCGCAGCGACCATGTGCACATATCCGTCAGATCAGTACGCGCGGGCGAGATCTCCACGATAGGCGTGCCGCGCTGGGCTGCGATCGCGGGTAGGCCTGCGGCGGGCCACACCACGCCCGACGTGCCAATGATCACCACCAGATCCGCCGCCCGCATTGCCTCCTCGGCGGCCTGCCACTCGCGGTGCGGCAGCGGCTCGCCGAACCACACCACGCCCGGTCGCACCGGGTTCCCACACAGCGAGCACGTCGGCGGCGTGGCTCGCTCCACCTGCTTCTCGGGCAGTTCGGGCATCCGCGCGGGTTTGCTGCATATGCTGCAGCGGTAGCTAAACAGGCTGCCGTGCAAGTGCGCCACGTTCTTACTGCCGCCACGCTCGTGCAGGTCGTCGATGTTCTGGGTTGTTACATGTACGGTGACGCCCTCTCGTTCCGCCCACTCACCTATCGCCCGGTGCCCCGCGTTTGCCTCTGCGCGGCGGCATAACACCGCCCGCCACAGGTACCAGGCAAGCATGGGCTCGGGATCCTTCGCCCAGGAATCCAAGGTGGCCATCGCCTGGGGATCAACATGCGACCAGATGCCGGTCTGCGCGTCGCGGAAGGTATCCAAACCGGAATCGGCGGACATGCCCGCCCCGGTGAACACTTCCACGTACTTGGCACCGCGCACTGCGGCGACGAGATCCTCCGGCAGGTCCTCCAATCTCAGCGGCTGGAGAGCATCGGAGGTGGACTGGGGGCTGGCGATCACGGTGACCATGCCCCCACCCTAGCTGGAATAGTTAAGCTCAAAAGCCTAGCCGGCGTACAAGAAGATCGCCTGGTAGGCTACGAAAAAGTTTTGATGTCCTGGGAGGTAGATGGGTGAAAAGGATCAACGTAGTCGGTGCTGTTCTTGTCCGCGATGGCAAAGTTCTTGCAGCCCAGCGCAGCGAGTCTATGTCTCTTCCACTGATGTGGGAGTTTCCCGGTGGCAAGATTGAGCCGGGCGAAACCCCTGTCGAAGCGCTGCAACGCGAACTTAAAGAAGAGCTCCTGTGCGACGCGGTCGTAGGCGACCATGTCGAGACAACCGAGTACAACTACGACTTCGGCACAGTAATCCTCAGCACGTTTTTCTGCACCCTTAACGGCGAGGATCCCCAAATCACAGAACATGCGGAAATTCGATGGGTTAGCGTTAATGATCTCCTCGATCTCGAGTGGGCCCCGGCTGACATCCCAGCCGTGCAAAAGATCATTCAGAAGCTCAGCTAGATAACCGCAATTTAAGGGGACTAGCATGTCAGTATTCGATTCGAAGGTGGGCCTAGATACAGCCTTCGGCTATCTGGATCGGAAAATTCAATCCAATCAGGTTTTTAACCCAACGCTGATTGCAAATACCGAAAACAACGACATGCTCCGCGCAATCAAGCACGAGCTGAAGAGCGCGCGAAGTTTCGACTTATCAATCGCCTTCATCACCTCCTCTGCATTAGCCCTTCTGAAACAGGATCTACTCAATTTCGAGGGCCGAGGCCGAATCATCACCTCGACCTATCTGCAGTTCAATGAACCTGCTGTCTTCAAAGAGCTTCTTCAGCTGGGAAATGTGGAGGTCAGAGTCCTTAAGGATTCAGTCGATGCCTTCCACAGTAAAGGCTATGTTTTCGAGCATGCCGACGGCACAACAGCGATCATTGGTAGCTCGAATCTCACCCGGAATGCCCTGATCAGCAACACGGAATGGAACGTGCGCTTCTCGGCCATGCCGGATGGTGACATTGCCCTGCAGGTTCGTGACGCAGTCGCGCGACTAGAGGAACGTTCAGAACCACTGACTGCCGAGTGGATCGAAAGCTACGAGGAGTCATGGCAGCCGGTTTCCCAGCGCAACAAACTCTTGGGCGAGAATGACGAAGTTATTCCCGTCGGCCGTATTCGGCCTAACGCTATGCAGTCGGAAGCCCTCGAGAAGATTAAGCAGATCCGCGAATCGAATGCCCGACGCGCTGTAGTGATCTCTGCGACCGGTACGGGAAAGACGATTCTCGCCGCATTGAGCGTCCGCGAGGCGAAGCCCGAACGAATGCTGTTTATCGTTCACCGTGAACAGATTCTCGACAAAGCAATCTTGGAGTTCCAGAAAGTGTTGGAAGCTCCCGCGGAAGACTTCGGAAAATTCGTCGGTTCAACACGCCAGCAAGACCGCAGGTACGTTTTCGCCAGCATCCAATCTTTGTCACGCGAGGAAAACCTGCAAGATTTCGATCCTGCTGCGTTTGACTTCATCATCGTCGACGAAGTCCACCGTGCCGGCGCCGAAACTTACTTGCGTACTTTGGAACACTTCCAACCTGCATTTCTCTTGGGCCTTACGGCGACGCCGGAACGTACCGACGGCTTTAACGTCTTTGAACTCTTTGACTACAACGTCGCCTACGAGATCCGTCTTCAGAAAGCCCTGGAATCAAAGATGCTCGCACCGTTCAGCTACTACGGTGTAACGGATTACATCGATGACCAGGGAAAAACTATTGAAGAAACGAGCTCGCTGTCGAAACTGCTTTCCACCGAGCGAGTCAAGCATCTACGTGAAATGCTCACCATCTACGGCCGAGCGGATAAGGTCACGGGCCTCATGTTTTGCTCGTCGCGAAAGGAAGCGACGGAGCTTTCCACCTTGCTCAATGAAGAATCAGTTTTCGGCCATCGTCTTCGCACCAAGGCACTAACCGGCAAAGATTCCCCACAGACCCGCAACGCCGTAATCAAGGAACTCGAGGATGGCGAGTTGGACTATGTGCTGACCGTCGACATTTTCAACGAGGGCATTGACATTCCAGCTGTAAACCAAGTGGTAATGCTGAGGAACACCGAGTCTTCCATTATTTTTACGCAGCAACTTGGTCGCGGACTGCGCAAAGCGGACGGCAAGGATCACCTCCGAGTAATCGATTTCATCGGCAATTACAAGAATAATTTCCTAGTTCCGATCGCCCTATTTGGAGATAGCTCCTTGAATAAGGACGTTATCCGCAAGCGCTTGCGCGATGCCGACGAATCAGGCTCTATCGCCGGAATCAGCAGCATTAGTTTCGACAAGATTTCCGAACAACGGGTTCTCGAAAGCCTGGCCCAGACCAGCCTGGATACTCTCCACCAGCTGAAGCAGTCATTCTCCGACTTGGAGTTTCGGCTGGGGCGCCAGCCCTGGCGTATAGACTTTGCCATCCAGGACACCGTTCAACCCACGATCATCGCTACGGCGAAATCTGCCAACTACTGGGACTTCCTAATCCGCGCAAAGAAGGAAACCCAAGCCCCGTCCACGGAGCAAAGCGCTTTCCTTACATTTCTCGACAATGAACTGCTCAATGGCCTAAGGCCGCACGAACTCCTACTCCTAAGACAGCTGCTTGAACAGGATCGAGTTTCCGTGGAGGACTTCCGCGCGCTATTGAAGCGTTATAGTCCGCGACAAGCGGAACAGGGTTTGGACACTCTTACGTTGAATTCTGTCTCCAGGATTCTGGACTTGAGCTTCTTCACGCAGAATGAGAAAGCCAAGTATGGCAACCTCCCTCTCGCTTCCTTTGAGAACGACATCTTCACAATCAGCAAGAAACTGCGGCGTAACTACGACTCTTCTCCTCTATTCGCCCATCACGTGAACGATTCCATCGAGACAGGACTGCACATCAATCGGGAGTTCTATGCATCTCAGGGACGAATGCTCCCCGGTAAGCAGTATTCACGAAAAGATGTGTGCCGCATGCTGAACTGGGAAAACAACCAGTATTCCACCATGTACGGATACGCCGCTAACGAAGATACGAAGACGTGTCCGATCTTCATCACCTATCACAAGGCAGACGATATTTCGGATTCCACTAAGTACGAGGATAAGTTCGACAGCCCATCGGTAATCAGCTGGTTCTCAAAGTCCAACCGACGCCTAAACAGCAAAATTGAGCAACGTATCGTCTCCGGTGAATATGCTCTAGAGGTCTTCGTGAAAAAGGACGATGCCGAAGGAAATGACTTCCACTATCTGGGCCAGGCCCATTCCCGTGATGCGGTAGAAACCACTATTCCAACAGCAAAGAAGCTGATGCCGATCGTGAACATGCGCCTAGACCTGATGCATCCCGTTTCCCCAGGGCTTTACGAATACTTCACTCGCCACCCCTCCACCAACTGAGGTTTTCACGCGCGCGCAGCCCACGCAGTCCTCTATAGTCAGTTGCATAAGCACGGCCACGGCAGACGTGGGCGTCATTAAGAAAAAACTCGCAGAAAGGCCAACAACGCCATGATCGTCACTACCACCAACAACGTCGAGGGCCACACCATTGCGCAGTACCTGCGCATCGTCTCGGGCGAGACGGTTGCCGGTATCAACATGTTCAAGGACATCGGCGCGGGCTTCCGCAACATCACCGGTGGCCGCTCCTCCGCATACGAGGGCGAGATCCTGCAGGCTCGCGAGACCGCCCTGAAGGAGATGGTGGATCGCGCGCTGGAGATGGGCGCACACGGCATCGTCGGCGTGGACGTAGACTACGAGTCCCTGGGCCAGGGCGGCATGGTGATGGTCAGCGCGACCGGCACCGCCGTCACCTTCCAGTAGGCGCTGGTTGCCGGGCTTAGCCCGGCGCGACAGACCCGCCGAGCCAGCCCGAGCGCCAAACTTTAGACCTGGTCGAGCGGGCGGATCATGATGGACTCCACGTCCATATGGCGGGGGCGATCCGCGATCCAGCGGATAGCCTCGCCGATGTCCTCTGCCTGCAGGTTTAGCTTGTCCGCGTAAACCTCCTCGGCGCGCTCGACATCGCCCTTGAAGCGGTTCAGGCTGAAGTCAGTGGCCACCCGACCCGGGTCGACCTGGCATACGCGCACGCCTGCCTCGGCGAACTCCATGCGCATCACGTCGGTCAGCGCGGTCTGCCCGAACTTCGCCGCGTTGTAACCCGCACCCCCGCGGTAGGCGCCGCGACCGGCGACGGAAACCACGTTAATAACCTGCGGTGCGTCCGCTACCTGCAGCTGATCGAACAGCGCGCGCGTGACCTCCAGGGTGCCCATCACGTTCGCCTCGAACATCCAGCGCCAATCCTCCGGATCGGCTTCCAGTACAGGGTCGAGCCCCCGCGCGCCACCTGCGTTGTTGACCAGCAGGTCTAGCTTGGAGCCCGTCAGCTCGGCGAGCGCTGCGGTGAAGTTATCTATTGACGCCCTATCCGTCACATCCAGCACAAGGGGCGTAGCCTTGCCGCCCTCCTGGGCGATCGTTTGCGCTACCTGCTCTAGCTTTTCTGCACGGCGCGCGGCCAGAACCACATACCAGCCATCCGCGGCCAGCAGCTTAGCGGTGGCTTCGCCGATGCCCGCACTCGCGCCGGTGACGACGGCGACGCGGGAGTTGGTTGGTGAGTTGGACGTGGCCTGTGCATTCGTGAACTCTGCATTCGTGGAACTCATGGATTCCAATGTAGCGACCAAGCGCAGGCAGCGGGGGCTATTTAATTCTGGTTTGAAGCAATCCCTGCAGAACACTGCAATGGAGAAAGCTATGCATTAACCTTTTCCTTTAGCAAAGGTTATGGCGTTACCTTAAGGAATTCTTATGACTAATAATTACGGAGGCGGTTACCCCGGATCCGGAGACGGTTCCCAGAACAACTCGGGGCAGAATCCGAATCAGCCTCAGAATCCCTTTGGCCAGCAGGGTTACGGCAATCAGCAGTTCCCGGGCGGCCAGAACCACGGCCAGCCGGGCTACGGTCAGCAGGGTCAGTCTGGTTACGGTCAGCAGAACCAGCCAGGCTTTGGCCAACAGGGCCAGCAGGGTTATGGCCAGCAAGGTTTCGGTCAGCAGGGTTATGGCCAGCAGAGCCAGCCGGGCCAGCCGGGGCAAAATCCGTTTAATGCACAGCCCTATGGCGCGTACGGCCAGCCAGGTAACGCCGGAGGTAACGGTGGCGGCGGCAACGGTGGCAAGATCATCGGCATCATCGTCGCCGCAGTTGTCGTAATCGGCCTGATTGTTGGTGGCTACTTCCTCCTGGGTAAGGATGACGAAGAGAGCACGGATGCTTCCAGCTCCTCGTCGAGCTCCGAAGAGTCTGGCTCGTCGGATGAGTCCAGCGAGAGCTCCTCCGAATCCAGCTCGGAATCCTCCACCTCGGAGACTTCATCCTCCTCCAAGGAGCCCGCTAAGGCCGGCGACGTCGGCGGCCCGGATCATTCGATGGACAAGACCTACGCCGACGCGATGCCCAAGAAGATCCAGGACTTGGTGTACGACTGCAGCAACGGCAGCTACGAGCTGGCCCGCGATAACAACCGCAGGGTTAAAGGGATGCAATGTACCGGCGTGTGGGACTCCGCCTGGGAGTTCAAGAAGGTCGACTTCGTTAGTGATGCGGCGTTCGTGCCCGAAGAGATCGACTACGTGAAGGAACAGGGCGCTGAGATTTGGTCCGATGACCCGAACAACTTCGCGGGCTACCTCATGGACGACTCCAAGCCGTTCGTATTCGTCATGAACAAGTCGAAGGGCATCGCCATGGAAACCAAGATGTACTTCGAAGACGAGTCCACCCTGCAAGAGGTCCTCACCCAGCTGGGCTACGAGAAGCCGTAGAACCTCTTCGTAAGGAAATTCGTCCCCCCGCTATTCACCCCTATTTCAGTAGAAGAATAACGATTCGGAACATCCCGCGGGAGTCGGATCATTCGACCTACCGAGCGCCGCGGGAAGGCGCCCTTCACACGGAGAGGGCGCCATTGGTTTCCCAGGCCCCGAAAACCCAGAAAATGACGTTTCCAGAGATTTAAGGACCTGTCCCCTCATGACGAACAACAATCCCTTCGATAACCAGCCCAACCAGGGCAGCAACAACGGGGAGAACAACCCCTTCAACAATGGCTCCAACCCAGGTGACGAGACCACCCAGTGGGGCGCAAACCAGAACCAACCGCAGGGCGGCCAGCAATACGGCGCACAGCAGCCACAGGCCGGGGGCTATGGCCAGCCCGGCTCGCAAGGCGGCTACGGCCAGCCTGGGGCGAATGGTCAGCCCGGACAGAATCCTTTTAGCCAGGGCGGTTACGGCCAGCCCGGACAGCCGGGCCAACCGGGCCAGAACCCTTTCGCTGGCGGTGCTGCCAGCGCCTATGGTCAAGACCTCAACTCCGGCGGAGGTGGTGGGGGCACCGGCAAGGTTATCGGTATCATCATTGCCCTCGCTGTCGTTATTGCCCTGGCGGTAGGCGGCTACTTCCTGCTGGCCAAGGATGATGAAGGATCCGATTCCGACGAGGCCTCGACCTCCCAGACCGAAGGCGCCGAAGAAAACAGTGAGGACAACTCCGAAGAGAGCGCCGAGGAGACCAGTGAGGAAAGCTCCGAGGAGTCCACCTCCTCCGAAACATCGAGCGCGCCAACCTCCACCGCCGCGAAGAGGGGCGACGTCGGTGGGCCGGATGATTCCCTCCCCGCCACCTACAAGGATGCAATGCCGGAGAAGGTCAACGACCTGGTCAATAAGTGCAAGGACGGAACCTTCACCCTGCGGTACTACGACTCCTCCAAGGAGAAGCGCGACATGACCGGCGCGAACTGTAAGGGCGTGCGAGGCTCGGGCTGGGCCTACTGGGACGTGGACTTCATCAACGACAAGGAGTACATCGATCTCAAGGAGAAGGAATTCAAGGACGGTGGCGCGACGATCGTAAACGACAAGCCGAACGAATACGCCGGCTACGTTAAGGACCGGGGCAACACGATCGTGTTCATCTTCAACAAGGACAAGGACATCGTTCTAGAGTCCAAGCTCATCAACCCGAAGCGTGGCGAGGTCAAGCAGGTATTCGACGAGCTTGGTTACTCCGGTGTGAGCGAGGACGCCTAGCCCGCGCCAGGCTAGCGCCTAGCCTTTCCTACAGCGGCTTAATCCAGCCCTGCTGCACAGCGTGCTGGTAGCCACCAACCAACGCCGCGCCCAGGGCAACCGCACCTACGATACCGCCGACCCAGGCCAAGATGCCTGCGATCGGCGGTGCATCTTTACCTAGGGAACCTGCGGGGTCGGTGCTACCCAGAGGGAAGGTCTTCAGCAGCCATTCAGCTGCCGGATTCGCGGCTTCAATGCTGCCGGCCAGCGAGCCTTCGTTGTTAGCCTTCGGGTTGGAATCGGGGTCGGTGGGCTGGGTGATCGGGGCGGTGCTGGAGCCCTTGCCCTCGGACGGAGCGATGGCCTGCGCCGGTGCGGCTGCGACGGCGCTGATGGTCAGGGCGCTTGCGGTGGCCAGTGCGGTCAGGGACTTGGAAGAAGAAAAGGACTTCATAAGTCCAGTAGTTTAAAGCTGCTCCAGCGCCTGCGCGACATCTGCGAGCAGATCCTCCAGATCCTCAATGCCGATGGAGATGCGCACCAGGTCGCGAGGAACCTCCAGCTGGGAGCCCGCAACTGACTGGTGGGTCATCGTCGCCGGGTGCTCCAGCAGCGATTCCACGCCACCCAGAGACTCCGCCAGGCAAATCAGCTTGGTGGACTGGCAGAACTTCAGCGCCGCTTCCTCGGAGTGGAAGCGTACGGAGATCATGCCGCCGAACCCCTTGCCGGTGGACTGGCGCTTGGCTACCTCGTGACCTGGGTGCTGTGGCAGGCCGGGGTACAGGACGGTGGCGACTTCCTCCCGCTCGTCCAAGTATTCGGCGATGGCCTGCGCGTTCGAGCAGTGGCGATCCATCCGCACGCCCAGGGTCTTCAAGCCACGGGCATTCAAGTAGGCATCGAAAGGCGAGGCAATCGGGCCCGCACCGCCGAGCAGGAAGTCCAGATCTTCGTCCAGCTGCGCATCGTTGCTGACGATCGCGCCACCGACCACATCGGAGTGCCCGCCGATGTACTTCGTGGTGGAGTGCAACACCACGTCCGCGCCGTGATCCAGGGGACGCTGCAGGTAGGGGCTGCAGAAGGTGTTATCCACGATCAGCTTCGGGCGCGTGGGGGCGTCATTACCAAACTCATCCGCGAGCACCTTGGCGATGGCGGCGATATCGGTCACGGCGAGCAGCGGGTTGGTCGGGGTCTCCAGCCACACCAGCTTCGTCTTCGGGGTCAGCGCCGCACGGACGGCCTCGGGGTCAGTGGTGTCCACCACGGTGAAGTCCACGTTCCAGTCCTTGAAAACGGTGGCGATCAGGCGATATGTGCCGCCGTAAGCGTCGTGCCCCATGATCAGGTGGTCGCCGGGCCGCAGCAGCACACGCAGCAGGTGGTCGGTGGCGGCCATGCCGGAAGCGTAGACGCGGCCGTGCTCACCACCTTCGAGGGCAGCGATTGTGCGGGCCAGCGAGTCAACGGTGGGGTTCGCCACGCGACCGTACTCGTAGCCTCCGCGCAGATTGTTCGGCGCATTCTGGGCGAACGTGGTGGAGGCGTAGATCGGCACGTTGATGGAGCCCATGAACTCGTCCGGCTCGTAGCCTGCGTGGATGGCATCTGTGTTGTGTGCCATGGAAACTCCTCTTCGAACTAGTGCTTGGTAGCGTATTTTTGTGCTTTTCTGCGCCGGGAATTCACAGCCCGGCGCGCGTCGTTTCAACGATTATAGACCAAGCAGTCTAGTTTTCGGCAACAATAGGCCAACCTTGGAGGGTTCTTTGGCGCGTTTAGGGCAAGAGCACCACAATGGCCACATGGATCGAAGCGCACAGGGAATCGATTTCACCCAACCTGCCGACGTCGTCGCCCCTCTTCTGCTGGGAGCGGTCTTGCGCCACGGCGGAGTGGCTATCGAGTTGACCGAGGTCGAGGCCTATCTAGGAACTGCAGACGAAGCCTCTCATGCCTTCAAAGGCCCCACCCCTCGCTGCGAAGTTATGTTTGGCCCTCCCCAGCACCTCTACGTGTATGCCAGCTACGGCATCCACCGCGCCGGCAATCTGGTGTGCAGCCCCAATGGCGAGGCCGGAGGAGTACTGCTGCGCGCAGGGAAAGTAATCGAGGGGCTCGATATTGCCCGCGCCCGGCGCGGCCCAAAGCCCGCGGATGAAGCACTAGCGCGTGGCCCGGGAAATCTGGGCGCAGCACTCGGTTTGAACTTGGACCTTAATGGTTCGGCTGTTGATCAAGTGTTTTCTGGCGCAGGCGATACCTCGCCCACCGCTGCCCCGTTTACCCTGACCCCGCGCATGGCTATCCCAGAGATCACCCGTGGCAAGCGCATAGGGATCACAAAGAACGCGGATGCCTTGCTGCGCTTTTGGGCGCCGGGCGACCGCAGCGTTTCCAGCCCTCGCGGCCGGCAACTGGGAAGCCCACTGCGCCCATCCTCGTAGTAGGCTGCTAGCAGCGGCCGAGCTCGCGCTGGATCGCCTCCTTCTCCGCCTGCGTGACCCACAGCTGGTACTCCGCCTTCACACGCACCTGAATGGAGACATAGGTGCAGCGGAAACCCTTGTTCGCCGGCAGCCACGTCGCGGCATCACCCGCACCCTTCTGCATATTCGACGACCCGTCGACGGCCAACAGGTTCATCGGATCGTTGGCGAACTGCTCGCGCCGCTCCGGGGAAAGCTGCTGCGCGCCCTTCTGCCAAGCATCGGCCAAGGCCACCACGTGGTCGATCTGCACCGCCCGGCTGGTGTTCTGCCCGCGGACGAAGTGGATGTGCTGGCCGGTATAAGGATCCTGCAGGTCACCACTGAGCACCTTGCAGCCCTTCGGCGCCTCCACGTTAGTGAGGTCACGCGCGAGGATGTCGTTGCGCTGATCGCAACCGTTGCGGTCGATATCCTTCCACCGCTGGCCGAACTCATCGCGGTTATAGCCCGTCTTCGGCGCGCGCCCCTTGACCGCCAGCGTCTCCAGCAGGTCCAGCATGTTCTGCTGGTGCAGCGACTGCTCCGGCGCTGCGGGTTGCTCTGGTTGTTCCGGTTCTGGCTGCTCTGGGGGCTCGGATTGTTCTGGCTGCTCCGGAACCGTTTCTGTGGTCGGTTCTACCGGTGCTTCCGAGCTTTGTGACGCCGAACTTCCGCCCTCTAGGAACTCCGCACCCTCGGCGCACCCACCGAGCAGCAAACTCACGCCCACTAGCAGCGCCGCTGTACGGCCAGTTACACGGCCACTTACCCTCTTGCTCATAATCCAACACGCTAGCAATTGCCCCGGACAGCCCCGGCGAGCATCCGCCCTAAGTTTCGAACAAGCGTGCGGGGCGGCGCGGGCGTAGGGGCGTCAATAAAAAGAGAATACTTTTATACCTGCTTGCCGTTGGCGGTCTCGCGGTAGCATAAACGCATCATGAAACCTCTGAAGAAGATTTACCGCGCACAAATGAAGGCAGTACCGGCCTTCGCAGACAAGATGATCGAGAAGCCGAACCGCATGCGGCGCATGATGAACCTCTGGCCGCCGCTGCTGTGCTCCGGCATTAAGATGACCCGCGTTTCCGAAGACTGGGCACACGCGCGCATCGTGCTGAACCTGCGTTGGTGGAACGCCAACATGCACGGTGCCGCCTTCGGCGGAACGCTGTTTTCCATGACGGATGTGCTGTTCGGCACCCTGATCGCCCGCCGTCTTGGCACTGAATACGAAGCTTGGACCCGTACCGGCACCTTCCAATTCCTCAAGCCCGGTCGCAGTGGGGCATACATGGACGTGGATCTCACGCCCGAGCTGATCAATTGGATCACCGAAACCGTCGAAGAGGACGGCTACTGCAACGTGCCGTACACCTCCATCATTTACAACAAAGACGGCTCCATCGTGGGCATCGGCCAGCAGGATCTGCACGTCCGCCCGCGCGGTGGAGGCAAGCGCGCCGACCGGCCGAAGCAGGCCCTGCAGCCGCGCGGCCTAGTGCTGGAATCGCTGGCAAACGCCGTGGTCTGGCACTGCTTCAAGGATCAGCCGGAGATCCTGACCGTGCTCATGTCCGAACAGCGCCGCATCCCCGATCCCGAGGATCAGATGCGCCACGTGGTGAAGGTAGCGCTAGAAAAATCCACCAAGTCCCGGGAGGACCTGGTGGCTCTAGATATTCCGGAAAAGTACCTGGACGCTTAAGTTAGCCAAGCACCTTGCCGCAGTTCGGCCAAGCGCCTGCACCCTGCGTGGCCAGGACCTTCTCGGCAATCTCGATCTGCTGCGCCTTCGTGGCCTGGTTAGCGGTCGGGGCGTACTTCGTACCGCCGAAGCCAGACCAGGTCTGGGCGCTAAACTGCAGCCCGCCGTAGTAGCCGTTGCCCGTGTTGATGCTCCAGTTGCCACCGGACTCACACTGTGCAACCTGATCCCAGGCGCTTACCGGTGCGGCCTGTGCGGCCGGGGCTGCCACAGCTGCGGCGGCTGCCGGGGCAGCAACCAGGCCTGCGGCCATGCCGATGCGGGCGAAAGCGGTCTTTACGGACTTATTCATGTAGACGAAAACTCCTTCTGCGAAGCCGGCCGGGTGGCTGGCTTCATATCGATTGTTTGATGTCTACGCGGCCGCGCTTTGCGACTGCACGCTGGCAGTTACGCGAAGTATCGCGCCCCGGGTGCTTGCCGGGCAGCTGCCACTAAGCACGCAAACTTACGCACTCTCCCCCGGGGTGCGTCAACCGAAAAGGCGCCAGATCCCGAAAAAATCTCGGATTGATAACAGAATTTAAGGGGCTTCTTAGACCCCTTGCTGGCTGGATTCCACCACTTAGAACCTGAGAAAGCGCCTCTCACCAGGCGAATGCATCACTGCACCTCTTGATTGATGCTTTGATGCGGAATACTATTGTGTACATGCGCACCACAATTAATCTTCCTTCGAAAGTCCTAGAGGCGGCTAAACAGCAAGCGAAGCTCAACGACCTCACCTTGAGTTCTTACGTAGAAGAGGTAATTCGAACGGCTCTAAAGCAAGCTGAAAACTCTCCACAACAAACAGACAGCATTTTTCTCCCAGTGTTTGACTGCGGCCCCATGCTCGTAGACATCGACGATAAAGATGCACTCTGGGAGACGCTCGATGATCGTTCCTGATGTCAATGTTCTGATTAACGCATTCAGCTCCTCCGCACCCCGCCACAAGGAAGCTAAGGAATGGCTACAGAAGGCGCTTTCTCAGCGTGAATCGGTCGGAATTCTCGACGTGGTAGCGACCGGGTTTATCCGAATCATGACGAATCCTCGGATTTTTGCAGTGCCTCTCACCCCGGAGCAGGCTACAGGAGCCATCAACGCAGTCCTCGCTTCCCCCAACACAGTGCTTTTACACCCCGCAGGCGCTTCTTGGGACATCTTCGACGAGATGGTGCGACTGCATAAACTCTGCGGTAACGATATTCCCGACGCATGGATTGCCGCCGCGGTCATTGCAGACGAGGCAACCTTAATAAGCGATGATCAAGGTTTCGCCCGCTTCTCCAACCTGCGGTGGAACAGCATTGGCGAAGGAAAGTAGCAACTCTCGATTCGGATTGCAGTCGACGAGGACAATCCACTGGAGCGAAGCATTTATCGGCGCGGGCCGTAGACCGCAGCCGATTCGATGCGGGTAGGCACCACGTACGCGATTGCGGCGGTGCAAACAATGCCCGTGAGCGTCACCAACGTCCCCCAGTCGCCACTTAGCAGTCCGCCCGCGAGCACCCATGCGATCGCGGCGACTGATGCCAGCGCGATCACGGCCATGCCAAAGAGGTGCTCGTTGCCCGTACCGGAAACCGGTATGTACAGGAGCCCGGCGAGTACGCCGATGACGCCCGCAATCACTCCAGTCAGTACAGCAGGCCCCACGCCTGCGGACGCTTCACCTGGAATGAAGCTCACCAGGAGGTCCACGATGAACACCGCAGCGAAAGTGACAGCTGCGGCTAGGACAGCGAGGACGATGAGGTTCATCGCGACCTTCTTGCCGTCGTAGCGGCCGGCCAGCAGGCCTTCGCGCGGATCTTGCGGGGGCTGGTTGTAGCCAGAGTTATACCCCTGCGGGTACTGCTGCTGGTTGTTGTAGCCAGAGTTGTAGCCGCCATAACCGCCATTGCCCTGCGTGTTGAACATGCGAGTCTGGTCGTCGTTTCCTTGCGGGTAAGTCACCCAACGCTCCTTTCACTGGCGTTTCAGGTGGCCTATGTTACCGGAGTGACTATTGAGTAGTCACCCCCTTAGCCTGCTTCGTCAGCCTGCTCCGCCGCAGCGTCTACTTCTTCAGCCGATTTTCCACACTGGTGATAAGGCTACGAACGTTGGTGAGTACGCGCTCTTCCTTTTCCTCGACCGTCAGCGTCTCCGTCATCTGCGTGGTTCCGTCCGGAGTTTTCGTTCCGCGCACATAATCCACACACGCCAGGTCACTGCACATGTACGTACCGATGCTGCCGTAGTTATCCTGCGCGGACTTCGTGGTGACGATCGACATCAGAGAGGCGCCACTCGAAGGGTGCAGCGTGCGGCAAATCTGGCACATGCGCGCCCCGCCGCCGGTCGGGGCCTTACGGATCTCCATAGTGAGACCCTGCAAACCCTGCGCGGTCTCCGCGACGAGGTATGCCCGCTGGGGCGCCTTGGGGTCCGCCCAGCTGACAAACACCTGGCTCCCCCAGTCGGCGCCCAGAACGTGTGCCGGAATGTGAATGCGCGCAGCGGCACCCTTAGAGCAGTTGATAAAGCTCTTCCGAATCGCCTTTTCAGAGTAGGCCTGCACGATACTCCACCTTTCCGTCGCGCGAACTGCACCAAACATGCAGGTACGGTGGCCAAGTGTAACAATCCTCGAAGGGAGCAGATCATGGCGCGCAATGCGACGGAACCACTCGACGTACTCATCATCGGCGGGGGATTTGCAGGCACTGCGGCGGGTGTTACCCTCGCCCGAGCTCAGCGGACCGTCCGAATCATCGACAACGGAAAACCGCGTAACCGCTTCAGCGCCCACTCTCACGGCATCATGGGGCGCGACGGAGCGAGCCCAATGGAGCTACTCGACCAAGGGCGCGACGAATTCATAGCTTTCGGCGGTGAAGTAACCCAAAATGAGGTCACCTCTCTCGAGCAAACAGGCAACGCATGGACGGCCACTACGGCCGACGGACAGCAGTTTCCGGCCCGACAGATACTCATGGCGACGGGCATCACCGACGAACTGCCAGACGTACCGGGCTTAGCCGAGCTTTGGGGATCGCGAGTTTTCCACTGCCCTTATTGCCACGGCTACGAGGTCCGGGGGCGCGACCTTGCTGTCATCGGCGGAAGGAATCCCAGGTTTACGACGCACATGGTGCACTTGATGCGGAAGTGGACCGATCGCGTCACGTTCTTCACCAATGGGCTCTCCCTTGACGAAGCCGACCGTGCACTGTTCGAAAAGCGCGGTGTTGTTCTTATGGACGCCCCCGTCTCCCGCGTGCAGCCCGACCCAGAATCGAAAACGGGAGTGCTAGTGAGCGCCACCGATCCCATCGAAGCTGGCGACTCCGCCTCCACCGCCATCGCGATCGATCAGGCCTTATTGGACGAAGAGCTACAGCAGATTCAAGGGCAGGCTCATGGATAACGAACAACCACAACAGGTAGCGTTTATTCTTTTCGATGGATTTGAGCTGCTGGATGTCTTTGGTCCTGCCGAGATTTTCTCCAAAGTTCCTGGCCTACAGGTGGAGTTCGCCTCCGTGGATGGGCAAGCCGTTGCCAGCTCCCAAGGTGTGAAAATTCTCCCCGACACAACCTTCGATTCCCTCGTGTGCGACACCTTTATCATCCCCGGCGGCCAGGGAACGCGAGCACTCGTCAAAGATGCGGATTTCCTGGCCCGCATCTACAAAATGGCGAGCTGCACCTCGCTTGTCTGTTCCATATGCACGGGTTCAGCGGTTTTGGCCGCAGCTGGTTTGCTGGAGGGATACGCCGCCACCAGCAATAAACTTGCGTTTGATTGGGCCAATTCTTTCGGCAAGGACATCGACTGGAAAGGCTCTGCCCGGTGGGTGCAGGACAGAGACCGTTGGACGTCTTCCGGTGTGGCAGCGGGTATAGATATGGCCGTCGCTTTCGTCACCCACTTCTTCGGCGCTCCACTTGCGGAGAAGATCGCCCATGACCTAGAGATTCAATTTAATAGCGACCCGGAGCACGACCCATTCGCGGTCTGAAATCTAGCACGCATTACTACTGCCTTGTAACCGCCCCCGGCAATGCAAAACACCCCGCACGGCCAGGATCCGAAGATCCAACCCTGCGGGGTGTTCGTTCTGTGGGCGAAGGGGGACTTGAACCCCCACGTCCCGAAGGACACTGGCACCTGAAGCCAGCGCGTCTGCCATTCCGCCACTCGCCCGAGTGACTATGTAGGA
Source organism: Corynebacterium jeikeium (assembly GCF_000738175.1). GTDB lineage: Bacteria > Actinomycetota > Actinomycetes > Mycobacteriales > Mycobacteriaceae > Corynebacterium > Corynebacterium jeikeium_C. The sequence continues at coordinate 52,015 of NZ_JFCH01000034.1, forward strand.
CACATGGTATTCACCACAGTGTTTACACTGTCTTGCCTGCTGAAACCACACATTCCTAACTGGAATCTGTGCTCGCTGGCAACGAAATGAAACTCTAGCACGATGCACGCGCGCTTCCAAAAAACGCATCTGACCTGCGTGAAAATGCACGTTACCCGTTACTACCCCTATAATGGCCAACTACACACTCGCAGCATCGGGGTATGGCTGCACAGCACAACCTGCCACCCGGTGCCCGCGACTTTCGTCATACAGCGCCCCGCCAGGCACAACTAGCGCCAGGCACTTAAGGCATGCGACTGCAGTGGAAAACACAGGACGACACAGGAGGACTACGGACAATGAGTCTGTTTGGACGTTTCAAGAAGCTCGACAGCTCGCTTCAGCGCGGGCTGGATAACGGCTTCGCACGTGTCTTCGGCGGCGAGGTTGTTCCAACCGAGATCGACGAGGTTCTTAAGCAGTACGCCGAAGAGTCCGTCATGACGGATGCCCAGGGCCAGCGTTTGGCTCCCAGCTACTTCCAGGTACTCGTCAGCACCCGCGACTACGCAAGCCTCACCGAGTCCCGCCCGCGCCTGGCCGAGGAAATGGGCGATCGCCTGAGCCGCTTCATTCGTAACCAGGGCTGGCGCACAAACGAGCCGGTCAAGGTGAACCTTTCTGCCCACGACGGCTTGCACTCCGGGCAGATGCGTGCCGATGCGCGCTTCGACGTTCCCCGCACCGAGGATCGCTCCAGCGCAAACGTCGCCATCGGCGAGGATGCCCCGGCGCAAGCTAGTCGCCCGGAATGGCCTTCATCGCAGCCCGGCGAGCGTTCATTGGTCTCTCATGATTATGACGCCCCTAGCTCCAACGACGACCCGTCCAGCGATGCTCAACACCCCAACTCCGGGCGATCTCTAGGGGATCTGGTTTCGTCGGCAGATGCGCAGCATCACCACCACGGGTCGGCCGACTCTGCTGGTGCTGCCGCTGGCGCTGCAGGTGCGGCCGCTGCTGGCGCTGCAGGTGCCCGCGCAGCAGGTGTGCACCGCGCCTCCCCGGATTTCGCGCGCAACCAGTGGTCGGATCAGGCGGAGCAAGCGGAAGATACTGAGGCCCCAGAGTCCCCGGAGTCCCCGGTATCCCAGGAACCCCAGGAATCTTGGGAGCCCCGCGACCACCAATCCCAGGACGAAGAGAAGGAAAGCGCGGTGCACAACCAGCAGAACTGGCAGGGCCAGCAGGAAGGCAATGATTTCGAACGTCCGGTGAGCTACCCGGGCACCGAAGTCATTGTGCAGTCTACTCCCTCCCCCGTACGCGGAGGCGTGGGCGCGGACAGCAGCGAGAGCGAACTGCGGGTCACCCTCACGCTGCACGATGGCTCCGACCGCACCTACGAACTACGCAAGGGCAGCAACATCATCGGGCGCGGCAACGGAGTGGATCTGCGCATCCCCGATACCGGTGTTTCCCGCCAGCACGCAGACATCACCTGGGATGGCTACGATGCGGTGCTGACGGACCTGCAGTCCACCAACGGCACTTCCGTTAACGGCACCCCGATCGAAAACTGGCTGCTGGCCAGCGGCGACGTAATCTCTCTCGGCCACTCTGAGATCGGCGTGGAGTTCCACTAACCCTATTTTTCCCTTCCGCCCTACTCCTTCAGGGTCATCTAAACTAGGCTATTCACATACACATGTGCCCCGCGGGGCTATGTGCGCCTGTGTTTATTGAGTGGTTCATGGAGTACTCACCGAACCTTCCGACCTTATTGAGGAGTTGAATACCGTGCAGACCACGCTGCTTTTGCTGGTCAAGATTGGCCTGCTGCTTTTGCTGTGGTTCTTCATCTGGATGACTGTTCGCTCCCTCAAGAAGGATGCGGATCGCACCTCTGGCTTGACTCCCGCCGGGATGGCTCCCATCGCAGCGGGATACGGCGGTCCCATGAACGAGCCCTCTTCTTCCGGCCATGCTTTCCGCAGGCACAAGGCGCCTAATTCCCTGGAGCTCACCAGTGGCCCGCTGACTGGCACCACGCTGAACCTCAAGGGGTACCAGGACGTCTCCATCGGGCGCTCGCAGTCGTGCACGCTGGTGCTGGAGGATGACTTTGCCTCCGGCACCCACGCGCGTCTGATCCGCCGCGGCTCGGATTGGTACGTCGAAGACCTCGACTCCCGCAATGGCACCTGGATCGGTAACGAGCGCCTGGATCAGCCCGTTAAGCTTTCCGCCGGTATGGAAATCCGCATCGGCCAAACCCACGTGAGGATGGACGCATGACCGAGGGCAAGAACGGAAACATCGGGCGCACGCTGAACTACGCGGCGTGCTCTGACCGTGGCCTGGTCCGCGGCAACAACGAAGACTCCGCCTACGCCGGCCCGCGTCTGCTGGCTCTGGCCGACGGCATGGGTGGCCACGCTGCCGGCGAGGTTGCCTCCCAGTTCCTCATTAATGCCCTCAGCCCCCTGGATTCCCCACTGATCGACGAGCCCAACAACCGCGATCAGTTGGAAAACTTGCTGGCCACGGCTACGGACGAGGGCAACCAGGACATCGCCGCGCACGTCGACGAGCACCCAAACTTGGATGGCATGGGCTGCACCCTGACCTCCATGCTCTTCCGCGAGGACGAGGTCGCCATCTGCCACATCGGCGATTCCCGCGGCTACGTCCTGCGCGACGGTGAGCTGCGCCAGGTCACCAAGGACGACACCTTCGTGCAGTCCCTCGTCGATGAGGGCAAGCTCGATCCCGAGGACGTCAGCAGCCACCCGCAGCGTTCCCTCATCCTTAAGGCCCTCACCGGCCGTCCCGTCGAACCCACCCTGTGGCGTGAAAAAACGCAGGTCGGCGACCGCTTCATGCTCTGCTCCGACGGGCTTTCGGATCCGGTTAGCATCGACACGATCCGCGAGGTTCTCTCCCACGGCACCCCGGAGAAGGCTGCCCGCAAGCTCGTTGAGATGGCACTGCGTGGCGGTGGCCCGGACAACGTCACCGTTGTTGTTGCCGATGTTGTTGGTTTTGACGCCGACTCCAATGCCCCGACGGATCCGGAGCTCACCCTGCCACCCCGCCCGGTGATGGCGGGAGCTATTGCAGGTGAGGCAGTGGATATGCCACGCCCGAATTCTTCGGCAGCCCGCGCAGCAGCTATTCAGGGGCTGTCGACGACGACGGCGGCGTCACCAAAAAAGGACGAGGAAGACGACGAGCCCGAACCTGCGACGGCCAATGGTGGCCACGATCGCACAGGTAACGGCAACAACGTTCACGGCGATGGCCACAGCGTAGGCGATGCAGAACCCAGCGCGGCCAAGAAGCCGAAGAAATCCCGGCGCGGGCTGTGGGTGACGCTGGCGATCATCCTGGCCGTTGTTCTGGCCGGTGGCGCGGTGACCTATGTGATGTACCAGCGAGTGAAGGACACGTACTACGTCACCGCGGATAACTCGCAGATCAAGGTGATGAACGGCACTGATTCTTCCGTAATGGGATTCAAGCTGAACTCTGTGCACCAGGACGTCTGCCTGGACGACGAAGGCAAAGCGACCTTCGTGGATCCGGGTGCGGGCGGCGATTGCCACCTGTTTAAGACCTCCGATCTGACTCCGGCAGCGCAGGGAGCACTGTCGGACCTGCCGGAGGATTCCTACGACAAGGTCACCGGCCAGGTCAACCGTTTGGCGGAGCAGACGCTGCCGGTTTGTGTGACGCGAGTTCCGGCAGACGGAGACAAGAGCGACAAGGACGGCAAAGACGACAAGGCCAAGGACAAGAAGGACAGCAAAGACAACTCAAAGAAGAGCGAAGCGCCCGAAGACCTCACGACCCCCGGAGTCTCCTGCCGCGAGGTGAAGTAACCATGAAGCTTTTTAGCCGACGCACCGAGGCTGGCCTGTTGCTGCTGGCCGCCATCGTTTTGCTGCTGGCCATCGTGGCGCTGGAGATCTCGCAGGGCAAGGAAATCAGCTCTGAGGTGTTCTACCTGGTCGGCGCATTCTTCGTAACCTTTCTGGTGGCGCACCTGGTGGTGTGTTGGACGGCTCCGGAGGCCGACCAGATCATGCTGCCCATCGCAGCCCTGCTCAACGGCCTGGGGCTGGTGATGATCTACCGGCTGGACCTCGGCTCAGGGCTCACACTGGCGAAGTCGCAGATTATGTGGACCGCCCTGGGTGTGATCCTGTTCTGTTTGGTGATTGGTTTCCTGCGAGACCACCGTTCGCTGCAGAACTACTCTTATCTGCTGGGGCTGGCGGGCCTCATCCTGACGGCCCTGCCGATCATCTGGCCTACCTCCCTGAACGCGGACGCAAAGGTGTGGGTCAGCATCGGCCCGTTCTCTATCCAACCCGGCGAGTTCGCAAAGATCATGCTGCTGCTGTTCTTCGCCGCACTGCTGGTGAATAAGCGCCGTCTGTTCAACGTGGCCGGCAAGTCCTTCCTGGGTTTGCAGTTCCCGCGTCTGCGCGACCTGGGCCCGCTGTTTCTGGTGTGGGGCATCGCGTTGATGATCATGGCCGCGCAGAATGACTTCGGCCCTGCCCTGCTGCTGTTCGGCACTGTGCTTGGCATGCTGTACATAGCCACCGGCCGCGCCTCCTGGCTGGTGCTGGGCCTCGGCCTGGCTTTCATCGGCGCATTCGGCGTGTACCAGATTTCGGCGAAGATTCAGGATCGCGTGTCCAACTTTGTGGATCCTCTGGCGAACTACGACGGCAACGGCTTCCAGCTCTCCCAGGCCCTGTTTGGCATGTCCTTCGGCGGCGTGACCGGCCGCGGCCTGGGCGAGGGTTACCCGAACAACATCCCCGTCGCGCACTCCGACTTCATCCTGGCCGCCATCGGCGAGGAACTGGGGCTGATCGGTCTGGCGGCCGTGCTGCTGGCTTACACGGTGTTCGTCTCGCGCGGTTTCAACACGGCCATGCGAGCTCGCGATTCCTACGGCAAGCTCGTTGCCGCGGGTCTGGCGCTGACGATCGCCATCCAGATCTTCGTGGTCACCGGTGGTATTTCCCGCCTGCTGCCCATGACCGGCCTCACCACGCCGTTCCTGTCGCATGGTGGTTCGTCGCTGTTGGCGAACTACATCCTGTTGGCGATTATTCTTCGTATTTCTCATGACGCCCGTACGCCCCTGGCCATTAAGGAAAGAGAGGAAGCATGAACCGCTCCATCCGCGCGGTAGCCATCTTTAGCTTCATCTTGGTGGTCGCCCTCATCGCAAACCTGACCTACATCCAAGGCTTCCAGCAGAAGTCGCTGGCGCAGAATCCGCTGAATTCGCGTCAATTCCTAGAGGCCAAGTCGAAGGAACGCGGCAGAATCATCGCCGGCGATCAAGTACTGGCGAAATCAGTGAAGGATTCCGACGACTTCTACGACCGCGAGTACCCGTACATGTCCGCCAAGTACGGGTCCGTGATCGGCTACCTGTCCGACCAGTACGGGGCCTCGGGTATCGAGTCTTCCCAGAACTCCATCCTCACCGGCGAGGACGATTCCCTGTTCGCCACCCGCACGTGGGACATGCTGACGGGCAAGGAAGCCGGCGGGGCGAACGTGGAGCTCACTCTCAACCCGCAGGTGCAGGAGGTCGCCTACGACCAGTTGGCCAACAAGGGCTACTCGGGTTCCGTGGTGGCTCTGCGCCCGTCCACGGGCGAGGTACTGGCGATGGCTAGCACTCCCTCGGCCGACCCGGCGCAGATCGTTGGCCCGCCGGCCGAGCAGGCCAAGGCGAACTTCGAAAACTACGCCAACGACGATTCGGCCCCGCTGTTGAACCGCTCCACGCAGCAGATCCAGCCGCCGGGCTCGACGTTCAAGGTCATCACCACTGCGGCCGCCCTGGAGGAGGGCGACACCCCAGAGACCTCCGTGACCGCCGCACCGCAGATCACCCTGCCGGATACGACCACGACCCTGGAGAACTACGGCGGCGCGGCCTGCGGTGGTGGCGGCAACACCACCCTGCGCGAGGCCTTCAAGCGTTCCTGCAACACTGCCTTCGTGGACATCTCCACCCGCCACGGCGCGGATAAGTTCAAGAAGATTTCCGAGAACTTCGGCATCGGGGAAAAGGACGACTACCTGGGTCTGCCCGTCGAGCCCTCCCGCGTGGGCGACATCCCCGACGGTGCAGCTCTGGGCCAGTCCTCCATCGGCCAGCGCGACGTGGCGCTGACCCCGCTGCAGAATGCGGTGATCGCCGCGACCATCGCCAACGGTGGTGTGCGCATGAAGCCTTACCTGGTCAGCAAGATCACCGGCCGCGATCTTTCCACCCTGCGGACCACCAAGCCGCAGAAGGCCCAGCGCGCGGTGCCGGAGAAAACGGCCGATACCTTGAAGGATCTAATGGTGGAGGCCGAGAAGTGGGCCGGCGGCGATGCCTCCATCGCTTCGAAGACGGGTACCGCCGAGCACGGCGAAGATTCCCGCAACTCCAAGCCACACGCCTGGTACATCGCGTTTTCCACTACGGCCGACGTGGCGGTAGCCGTGCTGGTGGAAAATGGTGGCGACCGCGGGCAGGCAGCTACCGGTAGTTCGGTGGCCGGCCCCATCGGCCGAGCCGTCATCCACGCAGCTGAGAAGGAGCAGCAGTAGGCCATGAGCGATTCCCGTCAACCCGACCGCACAGAGATTGAGCGTACGCAGCGGCTTCTGGGCGAACGCTTCGAGCTGCAGTGGATCATCGGCCGCGGCGGTATGTCCACCGTATGGCTGGCCCACGATGTCGAGCAGCAGCGCGATGTAGCCGTCAAAATCCTCAAGCCGGAGTACACGGAAAACGAGGAGTTCCGTGCGCGCTTCCGCAACGAGGCCTCCGCTGCTCAGGACCTCGACAGCCCCAACGTCGTCCGCACCTATGAATCCGGCGAGGTCGAGGACCCGGACAACGGCACGGTGTTTTGCTACATCATCATGGAGTACATCCGTGGCGAGTCTCTGGCCGATGTGCTCTCTCGCGAATCCTCGCTGCCGCAGAATCTGGCGCTGGACGTATTGACGCAAACCGCCGCGGGGCTGAAGGCTATCCATGAAGCCGGACTGGTGCACCGCGATATTAAGCCGGGCAACCTGCTGATCACCTCCGACGGGTTCGTGAAGATCACGGACTTCGGCATTGCCAAGGCCGCCGCCGCGGTGCCGTTGACCCGCACGGGCATGGTGGTTGGAACCGCCCAGTACGTCTCCCCCGAGCAGGCTCAGGGCGACCAGGTCGGCCCGGCCAGCGACGTGTACTCCTTGGGCGTGGTCGGCTTCGAGATGCTGGCGGGCTACCGTCCCTTCTCCGGCGAATCCACCGTGTCCGTGGCGATCAAGCACATCTCCGAAACCCCACCGGAGCTGCCGGAAGAGGTCGACCCCAACCTGCGGGAATTAGTCAAGGTCTGCCTGCGCAAAAACCCGCGGACTCGCTACGCCGACGGCGCGGAACTTGTCGCCGCCACTGTCATGGTGGCCGAGGGCAAGCAACCCCCGTCCCCGCACAACGTGCCGAACGTCAGCACCGAACCGCACCCGCTGACCGAGCAGCTGGGCAACGTTGCCAGCGGGCCGGGAACTCGAGTGCCTTCAGAGTCGGGGCCCGGGTACGGGCCGGGATCAGAGCACGGGCCAGGTCAAGGTTCCGGTTACTCTGGCCCCTCCGGCCCGGCTGCCGGTGCAGGTGCTCCGGCCACGGGCGCGGGCTACCCCGCGACTGCACGCGGGGCGGGTGGGGCGCAGGGGGCGTCACCAAAAAAGAACCGCTTGATCATCGCGGTGCTGGCTCTGGTGAGCATCCTCGCGCTTGCGCTGGCCACCTTCCTGCTGACGAACGGTGGCGACGAAGAAGCGCCGGACCCGTCGACAATGACCGTGACCAACGAGGTTACGACCAACCCGACGGAGGAGGAAGAAGCGCCGACCAACCCGGGTGGCAACGCCCCCGCGCCGGTAAACCCGGTGCCGACGGACACGACGAATGGCCCGGAACCCGCACCGGGGACTGAGACCTCGCCGGAACCGCCAGAGACCTCCGACGAACGCGAGCCCTCGTTCCCCACCTTGCCGACCATCCCGAACGGTGGCGGGCGCGGCAACGGCAACGACAACGGCGGCAATGGTGGTCAGGGCGGCAATGGAGATAATCACAACACTGCCCGCCCGAACGCCCCGCAGACGAACGATAACGCGACCTCGGCGGACAGCGATGTTCCTGCCGAATTACGCAACATGGATACAGATCCGGAAAGCCAGCCAGTGTTGTAGGCACAATTCTTTTCGACAATGTAGAAGGGATAGAACTATGTCCATACAACAAATTGGACTAGGATTTGTTAATCAAAGTGACTAGAAAATCATTTTGGGGTTAACTAGCGGCGCTGAGCCAGCAACATTGAGAGACGCAGACAAAGGAGCAGAAGGCGTGGACCGAATCGGCACAACCTTGGGCGGTCGATACCGCCTCGGTGCCAAGATCGGCACCGGTGGAATGTCTGACGTGTACGCCGCTACCGATGAACTGCTCGGCCGCGACGTTGCAGTGAAGATGATGCGCCCCGACCTGGCGCGAGACACCACCTTTCTGGAGCGATTCCGCCGCGAAGCGCAGAATGCTGCGAAGCTGAACCACCCCGCCATCGTCGCCGTCTACGACACGGGTCAAACCCCGGACGAGGACGGTGCGGTGCCGTACATCGTCATGGAGCGCGTGCACGGCGAAACGCTGCGCGACATCATCCAGGATTCCGGCAAGATGAGCCTGAACGATGCCGCGGCGATTATGTCCCAGGTCTGCTCGGCACTGTATTTCTCGCACGAGGCGGGCATTATTCACCGCGATATCAAGCCGGCGAACGTCATGATCACCAATACCGGCGCGGTGAAGGTCATGGACTTCGGCATCGCACGGGCGCTGAGCGATAGCTCCTCTGCCATGACGCAAACCGCCGCCGTCATCGGCACCGCCCAGTACCTCTCCCCCGAGCAGGCACGCGGCCAGTCCGCCGACGCACGTTCGGATATCTACGCCGCCGGTTGCGTGTTCTACGAACTGGCCACTGGCAAGGCTCCCTTCCAGGGCGAATCCCCCCTTTCCGTCGCCTTCCAGCACGTGCAAGAAAACCCGGAGACGCCGTCGCAGGTACTGGGCATGCACCTGTCGAAGCGCGAGGCTTTGAGCCTGGACTCCATCACTTTGACCGCTATGGCGAAGTCGCCGTCGGATCGTTATGACGACGCACAAGAGATGGCGACGGACCTGAAGCGCCTTTCCGAAGACCAACTGCCGCTGGTCGCCCAGGCCTACACCAATGACGGCGACTCGGCCGATGCTGGTTCTCACACCGCGGGCGGTGCTGCTGCCGGTGCCGCTGGCGCTGCGGGGCTGGCTGCCGGTGCCGCTGCTGCGGGCGCGGCGGGTGCGCATGCGAATAACGACGACGCGCAGACCTCCGTGATCCCCGCCAGCCACAACACGGCTAACGGCGCCGCTGCTGGAGCTGGGGCTGCTGCCGGCAACGGTGGCAGCGACGGCTACTACAACAATGATTACAGCGGCGATTACGATGGCGGCGACGATTACTACGACGACTATGACGCCGATTACGACGATGATTATGACGGCGAGTACGACGACGAGTACTACGAGGACGAACCCAAGCGCCGCTGGTGGGCACCCATCGCTTGGGTGGCGGGTATCGCCGCAATAATCGCCGGTGGTTACTTCGCCTACCAGGCATTTTCCGAAGAGGATGAGCCAGAAAAGCCTATCGAAGCCGAACAGGTGAAGATCCCGATGGTGGCCAACAAGGATCGCGCCGAGGCAGAGAAGATCCTCAAGGACGCGGGATTCGAGGTGACGGTCGAGGAGACCACGCACGACAAGATCGCGCGCGGCAAGGCTATCGGCACCGATCCGGCGGCCAACGCATCCGTGGCCCGCGGCACCGAGATCAAGCTGTTGGTCTCCAGCGGCCGAGAGATCACCGATGTACCGGACCTGACGGGCAAGACCACCGAGGAAGCAGTCCAGCTTCTGAAGGATGCCAAGCTGACCCTGAACAAGGAAGTTAAGGAAGAAGCCAGCGATGATGTGCCGAAGGGCAAGATCATCACGCAGACTCCGCCGCAGGGGTCGCAGGTTTCCACCGGCACGAAGGTGACCATTACCGTCTCCACGGGTCCGGAGGACGTCCGCGTACCAGTCGTCACTGGCCAGCAGCTCGAGGACGCCCGGGAGAACCTGGAATCCGCTGGCTTCAAGGTGGTTGTGAACCACGTCGATTCTGTGGAGCGGAAGGATCAGGTGCTCTCCGCCAGCAGCGAGGGTGAGAAGCTGCCCAAGGGCAGCGAGATCACCCTGGAGGTATCCCTGGGCAACCAGTTCGAGATGCCTTCCCTGCAGGGCAAAAAGTTCGGTGACGTGTTCCGTGAGCTGCAGGCCGCCGGCTGGCGCGGCACTCCGGACCAGCTACACCGGAAGGACAAGAACACCACTGATCTGGGTCGCGTAGACGAGGTCGCGCAGCAATCTATCCACAGTGGTGAGGTAATCAAGCGGGACGAGGACATCACCGTCACGGTGTACGTCTTCAACCTGCTGCCCTAGCAGCAGCCGCGCCCCTAAGCGGGGCCTCACAGGGCGGACGCGCTAGAACCGGTGCTCTAGAAAGGGACCACTAGAGCATCGAGGCTTCGGCACTGATCGCGCCGGTAACCTCCAGCTGCTCCTGCACCAGGCGGTCCACTAGCTCGGCGGGCACTACCTCGCCCGTGCCACTCAGCTGCCCGGCTTCGTTCAGCCAGTTCGCCAGCATCAGGTGGCCGTACTGCGTCATCACAGACTCGGGGTGGAACTGCACGGAGTGGATCGGCAGCGTCTGGTGGCGCATCGCCATAATCATGCCGGAATCGGAGGTCGCCGTGACCTTTAGCTCCTCCGGAACGGTGCCTGGATCAACGGTGAGCGAGTGGTAGCGCGTCACGCGGAACGGGCTCGGCACTCCGGCCAGCACGCCGGTGCCGTCGTGGGCCACGGGTGAGGTCTTGCCGTGGAAAAGCTCGTCGGCCCGCACGACTTCCGCGCCGAAGTGCATGCCGATCGCCTGGTGCCCCAGGCACACCCCGAACAGCGGAATCTGCTGTTCAACGGCGATTTTCAGCACATCCAGCATGCGGCCTGCCGCGCTCGGCTCGCCAGGTCCGGGGGATAGCAGGATCGCGTCGAAGCCCTGCAGCATGTCCGCCAGCGCATCCGTGCCAGCCCCGTCTGGGTCACCAGCGCCGGTGAGCTCGGGGGCGTCATTGCGCAGCACCACACAGTCGTCCCCGCTGAAGCCCAGCTGCCCGATGTATTGCACGAGGTTGTAGACGAAGCTGTCGTAGTTATCGATCACGAGAATGCGCATAGCAAAGAGTCTAGCGTGGCAGCGTGCATGGTTTTGCCGCGGTGTACTGCTACTATCGTCTAGTACGTATTTTGCCCATGGGCGCTCGGTACCTCGTAGGCCGTCCGCTCCGCAGTCAATTGCTTCGAGGTTTTGAACAATGCCAAAGTCCAAGGTTAATTCCGCTGAGGAGAACTACTCCAGCTCCTCTTCCGCGGATCGTCGCACACCCGTGAAGCTGAATTCCAGCGGTACTCCGCGTTGGTACATCGTGCTGATGCTCGCGCTGATGCTTCTGGGCCTCGCCTGGCTGGTTGTTAACTACATCGCCGGCCCGGAGATTCCGTTTATGCGCGACCTGAACGCATGGAACTACCTGATCGGCTTCGCCCTGCTGATCGTGGGGCTACTCATGACCATGGGTTGGAAGTAGCGCCCAAGATGCTTTCCGGCACTGCTCTAGTAGTGCCACCCCAGGCCGGTCCATATGGTGAAGGCCAGGATGGCCGTCGCGGCTAGTGCTGCGGCGGTCTTTTTCCTTGTTGACGCCCCTACGCCCCCGTTGCCGCCCTCCCCAACGGTACTGGTGATGAATGCGATGACGGCGCCTCCGGCGAGCCCACCGATGTGTCCCCATAGCGAAACATTGGAGTACATGAAGGAGTACCCGAGGTTCACCAGTAGCAGAATGATGGGCCCACGGAGGTCGCGCTGCCGTATCCGCGACAGGGAGATGAGCATGGCGAACAGCCCATAGCCGACGGTGGAAGCACCGCCGACGGGGACGTTGGGCTGGAAGTACATGCAGGCTAGCGCACCGCCAGCGGCGCTGGCAACGATGAGGCTGAGCATAACTACCGGCCCGTAAAAGCGTTCGACATCGCGGCCGATCAGGAAGATCAGCAGCATGTTGAAGCCCAGGTGGGCGGGGTCCAAATGAACGAATGCGGCGGTGAGGATGCGCCACCATTCACCGAAGAGGGTGACGTTGGCGGCGTTGAAGAGCATCTCCCGCCCCAGGTTGTTCGAGCTGAGGCCGAACGTGGTTCGGCCGTCGAGTGGGCTGGCAATGCTGCCGGATTGAAAAACCGTCACCACGTAGACAAGGCAGCAGGCTGCGATGAATACGTTGGTGACGGAATACCGCCGGCTGTTCCGGCGGGCTTGCGTGTCCAGCCACGGCAAGGAGTTTTTACTCCTGGATCTCGACAGACTCGATGACGACGTCGTCGTTCGGGCGGTCCATGCGGTCGGTTGCGACGCGGGAGATCTTTGCGACGACCTTCTGGGACTCCTTGTCGGTGACCTCACCGAAGATGGTGTGGCGGTTGTTCAGGTGCGGGGTGGCCGTCACCGTGATGAAGAACTGGGAGCCGTTGGTGCCGGGGCCAGCGTTGGCCATGGCCAGCAGGAACGGGCGGTCGAACTGCAGCTCCGGGTGGAACTCGTCGCCGAACTGGTAGCCCGGGCCGCCGCGACCGGTGCCGGTCGGGTCGCCGCCCTGGATCATGAAGCCATCGATGATGCGGTGGAAGATCGCACCGTCGTAGAACGGGCCTTCGTTGGTGCCGGAGGCGTTGGGCTGGGAGTATTCCTTGGTGCCCTGCGCCAAGCCAACGAAGTTGGCTACGGTCTCCGGCGCGTGGTTGCCGAACAGATCGATGGCGATGTCGCCTTGGTTAGTGTGCAGAATTGCGGTTGCAGTCTTGTTAGTCACGGTGATCCATTGTACTAAAAAGCTGCGGCGGCTTCCGGCGCCTTGGTGACTCAAAAGCGGTATTGGCCATCCCGATGGGGATTTTTCTTTAGGATGGGTGTTAGTACGAACACATATTGAAATACCCAAATAGATCTCCAAGGAGCATCCCACACGATGAACCCCACCACGTTGAAGCTGGCGCTGCGTGGCGCCAAGCAGGGTCGCACTATGTTAAATAACCGCAAGGAGTTTAAGCGCCGCCAGGAGTTCGACGCGCTGCAGCAGCTGCGAAACAACCTGGCCACGGAGGGCGAACGAGAGGGCATCATCGCAGGTTCCCCCGCTCACGTGAAGGCCGTTGCGGAGCTGATGCTCAAGGAAGAAGGTGCTGCAGAAGCCCTCGAGCAGGCTCGTGCGGCTGCGGCTGCCCGCAAGCACCACCGGGCGCACCACTCCGACGAGCTCACCGCTGCGGATGTTGCGGACATGAGCTCCACCGGTTCCCAGGCCACCGCCGACTCCACTGACAAGGGGGAGAAGGCACGCGACAAGGCCGCGGACAAGGCGGACAAGGCTCGTGCGAAGGCTGAGAAGAAGGCCGAGGCCGCAAAGAAGAAGGCTGCGAAGGCACAGGCCAAGGCAGCCAAGAAGGCCAAGAAGGTTGAGGACGATGCTGCTGGGAAGGTGGCGTCGCTAAAGAAGAAGGGCGAAGAATTGAACACCGATGAACTGACCGAAAAGCTCGGCGCGGATGCCGAGAAGCTGCGCAAGAAGATCGACAAGCGCACCCAGAAGCTGCGCGACCGTTTCGACGAGGAGCAGGAGAAGGCTCAGAAGAAGGCCGGCAAGAAGGCCAAGAAGCGTGAGCAGAAGATCGCTCAGCTCACCGCGGCGCTGAAGGAAAACGCTCACGAGCTGCAGGAGCGCGGCCAGGCTGCGACCAGCAAGCTGTACGAAGAGGCGGAGTCCCGTGGCGGCGACCTGGCGAAGAGCGCCGAGAAGAACCGCAAGCAGCTAGCCAAGAAGCTGGAGGCCACCAAGAAGAAGGCAGCCAAGCGCGCTCAGAAGCAGACCAAGGGTGCTCAAAAGGATGCCCGCAAGCGCGCTGCGAAGCTGGACAAGAAGGTAACGCGCGCCACCAACAAGGCGCAGAGCAAGGCGCTGGCAAAGGCTGAGAAGAAGGGTCTGAAGAAGCAGGAGAAGAAGGGCGGCCTGTTCGGCAAGTTCCTGCTGCTGGCCATCCTGGTCGCTGCAGGCGCTGCTGCGTTTAAGTTCCTGCGTGGTGGCGAGAACGCTCCGAAGAACTCCCCGAAGGTGCAGGACTTCGCGGACAAGGCCACCGGCGCTGCCGAGAAGGCTAAGGCGAAGGCCGCCGAGACCGCGGACAAGGCTGAGGCGAAGGCCACTGAGGTGAAGGAAACTGCCGAGGCCAAGGTCGAGGAGGCTAAGGAGGCCGAGGCTAAGGCGGCTAAGGCCGGCGAGAAGACCGAAGAGGCTAAGACCGCGGAGAAGCAGGCTCCGGCTGCCCCCGCCGCACCATCCGCACCTGCCCCGGGTGCTCCGGGCGCTCCCGCACCGGGCGTAGCTGTTCCGGGTGCTCCGGCTGCCCCGCAGGCTGGTAGCGACCAGGGCGCTGCCGAGGCCACGGACGCAAACGACGCCGCCGAGGCCGACTTCCCGCTGGCCGATGGCCCGGGCGAGGATCCGGATGAGGGCGGCAAGCACCGCCTATAACCCGCACCCCTAGATCGCGCGCTGAATCCGGCGCGCGATAATGGCGTACATGACCCCGCGCCGCCTCACATTCCACACCATCCCGCTGCCGCAGGCAGACACTCGGGACATCACCGGAAGTGTCGCGTCGCGGGTCTTTTTGTCTTTATTTAATGACGCCCCCACCGCCGCCTGGCTGGATTCCTCCGGCAACGGTGGCGCCCTCAGTGTGCTAGCGAATAACGCAGGGCCCCTAGCCCGAACGTGGATGCCGCAGGTGGAAAGCTCGAATACGTTCTTCGCGCAGTTCAGAGGCACTTTCGACGAGCCGGTTGAGATTCCGCGAGACTGGCCGTGCGAGTTCGCCCTCGGCTGGGTGGGCGCTCTGGGATACGGAGTGGAGGACATTGCCCGTTCCCGGGAAGACCACCCAGATGCGGCACTGCTGTTCGCCGACCGGGCGGTCGTGATCGACCACGCACACGCTGTGGCCTATGCAATGGCGATGCTGCCGAGCATCGGGGAGGCCCATGCCGAGCAGCTGGAGTGGCTGGACACCACCGTCGCGGAGGTGCGACGGATCGCGGGCGAGGTCTCCGAGACAAGCGGTGCGGGACTAGAAGCCTTGCCGGGCGGCACCCCGCCCCGTGACACGGTGCCCGCCGAGTCCGTGACCATTGAGCGCGCGGCGACTTTCCACTTTGACCAGCCGAAGCGGCAGTACCTGGCGAGCATCCAGCGCTGCCTGGATTACATTGCCGCAGGCGATAGCTACGAGGTCTGCCTGACAAATACCGCCCGCGGGCCGGCACTGCGGGAGCTGGTCAACCCGCGGCTCACTCAGCAGCCTGGCGAGCATCCAGCACTACACCCCGGCGAGCAACCCAGCGCGAACTCGCCCCACGCACCGTCACCGGAATTACTGGCCTACCTGCGGCTCCGCAAGGTCAGCCCGGTTCCCTATGGCGCATTCCTGCGCTTCGACCGCCCTGGTCAGGCACCACTGCACATCCTCAGCGCCTCCCCCGAGAGGTTCCTCAAGGTCTCACCGGAGGGAGAGGTCTCCGCCAAGCCGATCAAGGGCACCCGCCCCCGTGGGGAGGACGAAGCGGCGGATGCGAGGGGGCGTCAGGAATTAATGAGCAACCCCAAGGACCGGGCGGAGAACCTGATGATCGTTGACCTGCTGCGCAACGACCTCGGCAGAGTGTGCGTGCCGGGCAGTGTGGAGGTGCCGAAAATTTTTTCGGTGGAGAGTTTCTCGCACGTCCATCAGCTGGTCAGCACCATTACCGGACAGCTCCGTCCGGGGCTCGGCGCCGTCGACGCGATTGCGGCCAGTTACCCCGGTGGTTCGATGACGGGCGCACCAAAGATTCGGACGATGGAGATTATCGGGGAGCTGGAGCCACATCCGCGCGGGTTCTATTCCGGGGCGATCGGCTGGGTCTCCCCCAATTCCGCCGCAGAGCTGAACATCACGATCCGCACGCTCATCGACGATGGTTCGGAGTGCTCTTTCGGGGTCGGCGGCGCGATCGTCGCGGATTCGGATCCGCTGGCGGAGTACCAGGAAACGCTAGTAAAGGCGGCGGCACTACTCGATACGCTCGGGAGCCAAATCGTCTAACATTCTACTCGAAAGATTTTCGAGTACGTTGTTTATCGCAGGTCAGAGGCTCGAAATTTGTTTCTAGTAGGTTTCGAGTACGTTTCGAGTAACTTTTCTAGCTACCTAAGTGGCCCCTTTACGGACCACACGGCGCGCGGATCACGCGGTCCATTTCCGCGCCAATGAACCAACCCAGCGTCACGCATAGCCTGCAATGCACGGCGCACTGGCGGAGCCGACAAGCCCAGCGCCTCTGCAACATCACCCGTGGACATTGGCCGACCACTCATTTCTAGAGCAGCAAGCACATCCTCGGAATGGCGAGGGAGACCACCCAGCACTTGGGCATCTAAACGCTGTGTTGCGGTCAATGTAAGAACTACACTGCCACTAGTTTGCGTATATACCGGATCAGCAAATCCAACCCGCCGCATGCTTGCAAACATACGTCGGATTCCCTCACCCAGTTCCTGGCCAATGCGGAGCTCAGCGGTTACTCGCGCAATCAGAGGGTTGCGCGCAAAGCGGGCAATGGACTCTGGTTTAGTCGGATCTACAAGGCCAGGGAAGCGCCCCGGGCTAGAGACCTCAATCCGGCTCGGGAAAATTTCGAAACGAATGTGATCCCCAACCATACTGTACGAACGATGCACCACCGCGTTGACCAACCCCTCAAGCCAAACGTCGTGAGGGATAAGGTTCTCATCCTCGAATAGACCCGCGCCGGTGAGCCGTCGAGTATTTGGCAGCATTCCGCTAATTGCATCCTGAGCTGCTTGAATCTGTTGCGGTATCGGACCATCAAAACGCTGGTCATCCATCAACTGCTGCATCTGACCAGGCAATCGCTCGTCCTCGCCAAAGCGTAAAACCCGGATGTGTGCGTTCGGGAAGAATTCTTGAGGATTGTGTCCGAAAAGTAATATCGCAGCAGAACGTGGCCTGCCTTCTCGGTCAACCAGGTTGCGCGCCTTCAGAGCATCTTCTGCACTCGAAGAACCAATGGTCTCGGCATAAGTCTCAACCAGATCCATGTTGAGGTCGTTCGGAGTGGCGTTCGCGGGAACCGTGGCATCGTATTGCTGCTCACCCTTGGTATAACGAAGCTCCAGAATGTCATCAGCCCTCAAGTGCTTCGTTTCATCGCCTACTCGCAAGAAGCAGTCCCCTGACTTCAGGTAATGAACCCGCTCACTGGGCAAGACGTGGAAAAGATACACCTGCGTACGGTCATCCACGTCGCACAACTCGATCCGGACGCGGACCGTCGGATCCGTGTGATCCAACGACGTCTGTCGCAAGGCATTATCTTGGGTGGCGGTCGGCTTTCCTTCGAATTGTCGGTCCGAAATGCCAACCGCAATTACTCCGCCCTCAGAATTGGCCATGCCGACAATTGTCTTAGCCAAGTCCTTCGGCTTAATGCGGAAAGATTTGCGCTCGAACCACTGGTCTTCGGGGAACTGCAGAAGCTGGTCCGGCTCCTCGTGGAAGTTTCGCTGCACACTCACAATCTAACATTCTACTCGAAACATTTTCGAGTACGTTGTTTATCGCAGGTCAGGGGCTCGAAATTTGTTTCTAGTAGGTTTCGAGTAGCTCCTTTCGCCACCTTGGAAGCCGATAGGTTAGCCTGAAAGAAAGCTATGCATACCCGCAATAGCAGCGATGCTGGAGCGGGTCTGGCTGTAACGGTAGGCGTCACTAAGCAAAAAGGGGTGAATCCGCGCGTGCGAGCAGGCGAGCAACACATCGACACCGCCGCGTGGATGCAGGCCATCTTCAACCGCAGCGAGCAGGAAGGTACGCGCCGCGAGCGGACCAAACAGGCGCTGCTGCGAGCCGGCATCGAGCTGATCGCCGAGGAGCAGACGGACCTTTCCATCCTGGCGATCACCCAGAAGGCGGGGGTCTCCAACGGCAGCTTCTACAACTTCTTTAAAGACCGCACGCAGTTCTTCGACGCAGTCGCGGAGTACGCGGTTAACAACCTGGCCAGCATCTTTGATCTGGCGGCGGACCAGGATCTGGACTCGATCGATGCGGCGGCCATGAACATCCGCATCCTGGCGTACGCGCACCGCTTGGTGCCGACACTTTCGAAGTCGATTGTGCGCCGCTCCCCGGACTTCTACACCATGCCCAACGGGCTGGTGCGCAAGCTGCGCGAGCGGATCAGCGCGGGCGTGGACGACGGTTCCTTCCACGTGGCCAGCACCGAAACGGCTGCGGCAATTATCTTCGGCGCCAACGCGATGCTGGGGCAGCGCCTGCACGAGGATCCCACATTGAACAGCAGGACCGCCGGAGACGACCTGGCGCTGGATCTGCTGCGGATGCTGGGGGTCAGCGAAGAGCGTGCCCTGCAGGCCATCGCGAGGCCGATCGACGATTACTTGACGCCACCGCATCAGGCACTGGGCTAGTCCTCCCGTGCCACGCCGAAGCCGAAGCGGTCGAGGAAACGGTCTTCCTCCCGGCGCGTGTCCCGCGAATGCTCCGTGATCCAATCCGTGATGCGCTGCTGAAGCTCCGGATTCAGGGGCGCGCGCACTAGGTCGGGCCCTAGGATCCGCTCCCAGGTGGGAACCATGATTCCACGGTAGTTATGGCCGTGGCCTGCGGGGGTTTGCTTGGAGGTCAGCATGTCCATCGCCACCTGCCAGCCGGTGGTAAACGGAATCCAACGGAGCTTATGCACTACATCGTTGTGCTGGGTGGCCGGTGCGGGCACGCCCCGGGCGCCGGGTTCGCGCAGCCAGTCGGGTTCCTTCCAAAACAGATCGGTATCCCACCACACGATCGCATCGGAGGCGTGCTGCACCACGGCCACCCGCGGGTGCTGCCACGACTGGCCGTACTCCTGGCCGCGCCAGTCGCGGTCCAGATGGTCGGCGTGGCTGATGAAGCGCACGTGCCGGCCTTGGTCATACAGCGGTAGACGTTCTGGCGAGCCTTCGCTGCGGTAGGTGGTCATCTCGCGAATTATTCTGGTGAAGCGTGGCGCGCCGGACAGCACCGCACCGTCCACCTTCGCCAGCATGTCCTCCAGCCCATCGAAGGCCGCTGCCGTGCCATACGCCCCCAGGGATTCGCCGGTCACAAACACCTTTGGTGGGTTGGGCATGCCGTCTAGCAGCTCAAACACGGCGTCAATAAGTAACTTGGCGGCCCGCACCGGGGTATCGCGGTCAAGCACATAGGCCACCGGCGACTGCACGTAGGAGTACTGCATCGCCACGTTCACGCAGTTGCCGCCCGTAAGGAATTCGACAGTATCCAGCTGCCAATCCGGCACCCATCCCGTGCCGGTCGAGGTATGGATGACAATAGCCGAGCGGTGCAGGGCGCCCGTCCGCAGCAGCTCCCGTTTCACCAGATCAACGATGCTTTCCAGCGTGCGCCCGGGGGCCAGTCCGCCGTAGATACGAATCGGCTCGTGCACATCATCCAGGCCCGTTACCTCCGTGATGTCGCGCGCCCGGGGGCCACCGCCAACTAACACACGGCCTTGGGCGCCCAGCGAGATCCACCTTTCGTGCGACCACACCGAACCGGAACGCTCAGGCTCCCAGGGTTGCTGGTAGCCCCAGTACACGCGGCGGTTTACGAGCTCGGCCTTCTCGTTGAACTTCTCGAGGAACTGCCGTAGCAGGATCTTGTCGGAGATGAGGTAGGCGATGACGCCCACCGCCCCAGCAGCTACAGGCACAGCTACGGGAGCGGGGACGAACCGGCGCAGCGAATGCCGGGTGAGGTCAAAGCTGGACTGCAGTAGCTCGCCGAGCAGGAGAAATGCGCCGTAGCCGAGGGTGCTGACGGCAATGCCAACGAAGGCGGAGGGGGCGCCGAGGCGCTGGCTGTTCACCAACGCAGCGGATTCGCCTTGGCGCTTGTAGAAGCGGTAAGCGGCAGTGGCGGTGGCCAGGGTGAAGGCAGCGTGCATGGCGCGGTAGGCCTCGCGGTAGCCGGGCTTGTTCACGAGTTCCCGCAGGTCCAGGCCGGCGGCGCGGAAGGCGGGCAGTACTGCGCTGGCGATGATGGTGCCGTTGAAGTGCCCGACCGTCTGGGAGGTGGAGGCGTTACCGGCGACGGCCCACCAAGGGTGCGGCAACAGGGAGGGCGAGAGGGCATTCCACATGCCGATTTCCGCGCCGATGATGGCAAAGCCGCGGCGGGGATCCAGGGCATAGCGCCTGTTCAGCCTCACGCCTGGGAAGAGGTTGGCGTAGAGGTCAATTGCGCCGGCGGCGGCGCGGAAGGAGTAGGACAGCGTGGTGAGGGAGGCCCACTTCGCCCGGCGTTTTAGGCCCGGGAGGATTCTTCGCCGAAGATTACGCATGGGATGGTTTGCCGGATAGTCGCCTAGTTAACGCAGTGCCTAGAACTGCGCCGCACGCAGGGTGGCGTGTGTGACGTAGTACTCTTCGTAATCCCGTAGGGTGCGGGCTTTCTCGTTAAGGCGGGCCATCACAGCCTCGCGGGCGCTTTCGTGATCGTCGTAGAAGCCCAGCGGGTCGCCCACACGGACTTCCTCCCCACGTTCCACCAGCAAGTACGCCTTGCCTTGAGGACCATCGATGGTTTGCGGCGTGCCAGTGAAGGGGTCGGTGTAGCGATACGTGGTAATCGTGCTGGTCATAAGTCGTGGGGCTCCCTGGGTTGGGGTTTGCGGTTTGTTTGGGCTCGCTCAACCCACATTACTTGCAGCGGCCTGGGCACTACCACGCGAACCATAGAGAACGTCTCGGTTATCGACATCGGATTCGTAAACCCGGTGCAGATTTGCTCTCTTCCGACTATTTGTCGCCCTCTACAGCTTCCTCGAGTTCAGTGGTAGACGCATCACAGGTAGCAGTTGCGAATTCACCTGTTGCAGTATTCTCCGCTACGGTCTTTCCATCAACCAGAATCTTGCAGGTAACGGCACCAGTATCGTAAAGACCGTTGGTGACGCTGAGATATGCACCGAAGAAGCCCTTTACGGTGACATCCTTCTTCCAACCGGCCGCGATTCCCGAGTCCTGCGTGGAGTCGCTATCGCCAACGTGGTACGTAGCCGTTGCGTCTTGCGCATCACCTTCCACGACGTAGGTGAGGTTGTGCTCTTTCTTGCTTTCCTTATCCATCTCGTTGGCCACACCGCCTACGAGTGCCATGCAACCACCCACGAAGAGAATGAAAAGAAACACCAAGGTGAGTGGAACCATGATTGCCGCACGTTTGTACCACGCCTTCTTAGGCTGTTGTACAACGTAGACCGTCTGTTGCCCTTGCGGAAACTGCTGCCCATTCGGCTGCTGAGGGACATTACCACCATAGGGATTCTAGCTATTGTTCTGATTCGACAATCTTCTGTTTTCCTTTCAAAACCTCAACAAGATTGCCTAATCTTAATAGAACCTATGCAATATTCACTAACCACTCATGTATATATTATGAGCCGGGTGCCCCCGGGCATCTCAGAATCTATGCCCGATATGTGGCTCTGCTCTCTAAAGCTTCCCCTCGGCCAGCACGGTCCCACCCGGCGCGGTGCTGCCGTCCATCGGCTCCTCGGTGACGCGCACCATCATCGTGTCCGCGGGCAGCGGCATCCACACGTTGTCGTGCGGGTCCTGGCCAATCACGCCGGCTGATCGGGCGTCACCGCTTTTGTTGATAGACCACACCTGCGCGCCCATGCCGTCCTTCAACACTGGCGCACCGTTGACCATCGCCCCGCCGGAATCCATTTCCTCCGAAACCACCACGTCCAGCGTCGACCCTTCAGCCTTCAGCGACACGCTGCGCACGTCCTCCATCGCCATGATGGAGTGCATGTGGTCTTCCGCCTCAGCACCCTGCATCAGCTCATCGCCATTCGCGCCCTGACCTGCGCCTTCGGTATCCGAGAACGCCTCCGGGGCCTCTTCCCCACCGTCTTCGACGGACTGGTTAGTGTTGTTATCCGCAAGGTCGGCGTTGTCTCCGCCGCCCCACAGCCCGCTGGTGGTGCCTACGATCCCCACGCCTGCCACTAGAACAACTGCGGCAGCCGCGGCAAAGGCAGTGCGTGCGAATCCACTGCGGGTGCCGCGCGCCTTCGACAAAGGCACAACGTTATCCGCACCAACCTCTTCATCCGGCGCGACCTGCGGATACTCGCCCGAAGCGATCGCTTCCATGATGTTCGACTTCAACTGCGTCGGAGGTACCACCGGTTCTGCCAAGTCCGCTAGGTCGGCTTCTAGCTCGCCGAAGTCCGGCCTCTCGTCTTTCATCGGGCACCCCCTTCCGCCAGTGCGTCACGTTGCTGCTTGAGGATCTTCTCTAGCTTACGAAGCCCATCACGCACGCGCGTCTTCGCAGTTCCCAGCGGCACACCGGTGGCTTCCGCCAGTTCCGCGTGGGTCATGTCGCCGAAGTAGGCCAACAGAATTGCAGTCTTATGTGGCTCGCCCATGATCTCCAGCGCGGTCCACACGGCATGGCGTTGCACGTTCCTTAAGGCCTCGTCTTCCACGCTTTCTTTATTTATTGACGCCACCAGGAAGGCCTCCCGGTCATCCCGTTTCATAGTGGCGATGGCACTTCGTACACGATCAATAGCGCGGAGCCTCGCCCGGCGGAGGATCCATGCTTTGGCCAAGCCTTTGGCTGGGTCGAAGTCTGGCGCGTGCTGCCACACTTCGATGAATACTTCCTGGGTGACTTCCTCTGCCTGCGCTTGGTCGTGGAGAATTTGCAGGCTGAGGCCCAGAACGTTCGGGGCGATGTGGTCGTAGAGGCGTGCGAAAGCCGCCGCATCACCCTGTTGGGTGAGCAGCATCAAGCTCTCGAGAGTTTCTTTATCGACTACGGCCACCGTTTTCATCGTAGCGCCCCGGGGCCTACGACCTGCTCGTCATCTACTGGTTCTGCTTACCCTGCAGGTCCGGCATCATGCTTTCGTCGGTCTCCATCATGTTCTCGGTCTTGTCTTCCATTTTGCCGTCCATCTTGTTGTCCATCTTCTCGGACATGGCAGGCTTGTCCGGCATCATGCTCTCCTCGGTCTCCATCATGTTCTCCGTCTTGCCGGACATTTGGTCACCGCCCTTCATGTCTTCGGTCATTTTCTCCTCAGTCATCTTGCTCTCACTCGTCATTTCAGAAGAAGAGGTTCCGGTCATCTTGGAGTCCGCAGCGTCATCGTCTTCGTTGCACGCAACCAGGCCCAAGCCCATCACGCCGGTCAGGGCCACGGCAACGGCGGCACGGCCGACAGATAATCCGGCTGCGCTGTTAGCTGCAGAGTTGGTCTTGCGAATCATCATTTGTACTGCTCCTTCGGGGTAGCGATCGTATTCCACGCGGCTCTGTCGCAGGGCCGCTTCATTGGTACATACGGCGCCCTCCCCCACACCGGATTGGAACGTTTCCAAAAAGTTTCAATCCCCGAACTCTTGCTAAGAGAAACCCCACCAGTTCGCAGAAGTGTCGTCAGGCAAACAAGTGTTTGATTACCGGGCAGATAAATCAATCTAGGTGTCGTACGTCGTCGCTACAGTAAGTACTACATCCACCGGAGATGCCTAGGCATTTGCCCACCGTAAACAACTCAACAACATATCGGAAGGGACACAGACCATGACCGCCGACAACCGCACCGAAGATCAAAAAGTAGCCGCTGTCCGTGCCTCCATGACGATGGCCGGATACACCATGACAACCCGAGATGAAGAGGATGTCCGACGTATCTTCCAAGGAGAAATCACCGGCGACGAAGCTGTACTGGAAGTGATGGAACGACGCGGTTACGGCGACAGCGAACGCGCCGAGGAACTCCGCACACGCATCGCTGAGAGGGGTTAAGGGTCAAAAAGTGTGTCCGGAATCGCGGATTTTCACGGATTGACCTGTAGGTTTCCGGAAAGTATATGCTCCGGAAGCATATATCTAGCCCCCGACGGGAAATCCTCGGTGTGGCAGCCGTGATGTGCTATGCGCGGCGTGGTGTGGTGTCGCAATGTCGAAGAACCAACCACGCTGCCACTGCGGCGGTGAAATGAAACGCAACGGCACCACCAGCAAAGGCACCACCAGATGGCGCTGCAAACAATGCGGCGCCTCCAGCGTCAAACGTCGAAACGACATCACCAACGCGGCAGTGTTCACCCAGTTCATCGAGCATTGCACCACCGCAATATCACTCGACGACCTAGCCAAACGAAACGGTGTTAGCCGCGCCACCATGAAGCGGCGCTTCAAGTGGTGCTGGCTCGTTGATGTGCCTGACCCC
>NZ_JFCH01000035.1 GCF_000738175.1 Corynebacterium jeikeium
CGTATTTGGAGACACCAAGAGCATTGGCAGCGGCAGCACAGCCCATGCCTTGCTCGAAACACTCCACCAGCTGCTCACGCTGATGCTCACTCAGCGAACTTCGTGCTCTCAATGAAAACTACTCCCCACTAGTCGGTAACTGATTTCTCAGTCCAACTAATGGGGAGCAGTTCATTTTGAGAGGTGGCGGGCGTTTGATTTAAAGCTTTAGCGACGCAGACCCAGGCGCTCGATCAGGGAGCGGTAACGGTCAACGTTGTTCTCGGCCAGGTACTTCAGCAGGCCCTTGCGGCGACCAACCAGCAGCAGCAGGCCACGGCGGGAGTGGTGGTCGTGCTTGTGGTACTTCAGGTGCTCGGTCAGCTGACGGATGCGAACGGTCAGCAGTGCAATCTGAGCCTCCGGGGAGCCCGTGTCGGTCTCGTGCAGGCCGAACTCCTTGAGAGTCTCGGTCTTCTGTTCCTTGGACAGTGCCATGGATGAATCTCCTTGATAGTTATTTCAGTCCGCGCGAAAGGTTTAACCAGCGACTACCGCAGACCACAGTCGCTAGACCTGGGGAGTCTAGCACGCCCATGCCCCAGTTCCCAAAACGCTTAGCCCAGCGCCTTGCGGGTTTCGGTTACGTCCTGGCCGATAGCCTCGATCAGCTCGTCTAGCGAGTTGTAGGTTTCCATTCCCCGCAGGTGGTGTACGAACTCCACCGCGATGTCCAGGCCGTATAGGTCGGCATCGTGGTCCAGGATGAAGCTCTCCACGCTGCGTGGCTCGTGGCCGAAGGTGGGGTTGGTACCAACGGAGATCGCGGCCGGCAGCCGCTCGCCCACCGGCATGGTGCCAATGGTCGCCCCGGTGGAGATCCCATGCCCCGGCAGGATCGTCACGTAGCCTGCGTAAACGCCGTCAGCGGGCAGTGCGAACTTCTCGGCGAAGTACAGGTTGGCCGTGGGGAATCCCAGCGCCCTGCCGCCGCGGCCAGCACCGTGGGTTACTTCCCCGGCTACTCGGAAGTGCCGACCCAGCGCCTCGTTCGCGCCGTCCACGTTGCCCTCGGCCAGGGCCCGGCGGATCCACGTAGAGCAGACCACGTGGTCGCCGTCTTCCAGCAGCTCCAGTACGTCCACCCGCATGCCACGCGCCTCGCCCAACTCGCGCAGCGTCTCGGGCGTGCCCGCCGCCTTGTGGCCGAAGGTGAAGTTATCCCCCACCACCACGGCCTTGGCATTCAGCATCTTGACCAGCACCTGGTCCACGTATTCCTCCGGCGACCAGCTGGCGATCTCCTTGGTAAAGGAAACGACCACCACGTGGTCAATGCCGTACTCGTGCGCCAGCTCCGCGCGACGGCGCACGCTCGACAGCAGCGGCGGCACCGCCTCCGGCTTAAAGACGACGGTCGGGTGCGGGTCGAAGGTGAACATCACACTCGGCACGCCCCGTTCGCGCGCCAGCTCCACCGCCCGCTGCAGCAATTCTTGGTGCCCGCGATGCACGCCGTCGAACACGCCGATGGTGACGACGGTGCCGCCGGCTGCCAGGTGCTCGGGAATTCTGTCCAGTCCGTACCAGATACTCACACGTTGCATGCTAGTCGATAGTCTGTGGGTATGAACCAACGCAGTGCCCGTTCCGTCCTGAGCCGCTCCGGGGTCGTCCTCGTGGACAAGCCCTCCGGCCCCACCTCGCACGACATGGTGGCCAAGCTCCGCCGGATCATGGGTACGCGCCGGGTCGGCCATTCGGGCACCCTCGATCCGATGGCCACCGGGCTGCTGGTTGTGGGCGTCGAAAGAGGAACAAAGTTCCTGGCCCACGTCGTCGCGCACGACAAGCGCTACGAGGCCACCGTTCGTTTGGGCTCCGCCACCCACACCGACGATGCACAGGGCGATGTGCTTTCCACCGCCTCTCCCCAAGACCTGCAGGCGCTTACCGAACAGCAGGTCCGCGAGGCTTTCGCCGCACAACGGGGCGACATCATGCAGCGCCCGACCTCGGTTTCCTCCATCAAGATCGACGGCAAGCGCGCCCACGAGCTCGTCCGCGAAGGCCACGACGTTGTGCTGCCCGAGCGCCCCGTCACGATCTTTTCTCTGGAGGTTCTCGATGTTGTTGTGGATGACGCCACCTCGTGCATCGACGCCCGCATTTCCGTGCACTGTTCCAGCGGTACCTACATCCGGGCGATTGCCCGGGACGTCGGCGAGGCTTTGGGTGTGGGCGGACACCTGACACAGCTCCGCCGCACTGCGGTGGGTCCCTTCGATGTCTCCGAAGCACGCACGCTGGAGCAGCTCGAGGAGGATCCGAGCCTGACACTCACCTTGGACGAGGCGATGGTGCGCTGCTTCGAGACCCGCGAGATCAGCGAGTCGGAGGGAGTAGACCTTTCCCTCGGCAAGTGGCTGGAACCCGTCGGCAACCAGGGTGTACGTGCGGCGATCACGCCGTCCGGGCAGGCCATCGCGCTGATCGAGGAGAAAGGCAAGCGCGCTTCCAGCGTGTTCGTCGCCCGCCCGGCGGGAATGGACTAGCGAGCCGGAACGGCCGCGGCGGTGATCACGTATCCGTTGCGGATGGTCCAGCGCCCCTGAATGAACGGCACCGGCACCGGGCGCGCCAACAGGTACGAGGTAAACGTGCCGTCGGGGCGCAGGTCGATGTCGGCCTGGTCGAAGTCCAGGAAGCGGTGCGTCAACGGGAACCACGTCTTGTAGGTGGCTTCCTTAGCGCTGAACAGCACGGTATCCAGCAGCTGCAGGTCCTCGGAGCGCATTGCCTTGTGGATGCGGCGTTGCTCACCCAAGTTGGCGATCGTGTTAAACACGCCTTCCGGCAGCGGGCGAGCCACCTCCACGTCGATGCCGACGGACGCCCAGCGGTCGGTTGGCGCCAACAGTGCCGCACGGAAACCGTCGGTGTGGGTCAAGGATCCGGAGATCCCCTGCGGGAACAGCGGCATCCCGCGCGACCCGCGCAGGATCGGCGGGTGTGCGTCCATGAAGTTCTTCAGAGCCTGGTGCGCACACCAGCGCGAATCGCCGAAGTCGGCCTTACGCCGGTCCACTGCCCCATCCACCAGAGCCTGCTCCTCTGCCGGGAGTGCGTTGAACTGGCTCAGGTCCCCCTGAATGCTGTGCAGCTCTGCACAGGCCGTACCCTGGGGCAGCAATCCGCACGGAATGGTCGGCTGCTGTGCGCCGAAAGTCTCCACGATCGCCAGCTTCCCTGGCGCCGTTGCGAGCGTTCCGTTGTGCCTCATGCTGTCACCTCCTCGACGAGTACTGGGTAGGGCCACAAATTCTTCTCCAAGCGGGGCGGAAGGCTGACCTTCCTCTCCCTCGGGTAACCGAGTGAGACTTCCGCGTGCGTTACATTGCCGAGCGAAAATTCTACCGGAATGTGCAAATGGCCATAAATCACGGCACTCGCCCGGTAGCGCTCTGGCCACTCCTGTGTGTGCCGCGTTCCCGACCACAGGCCGATCTCCTGGTGCCGGACGTTAGCCATTGCCTCCCGCGCCAGCGGCCAGTGGTTCACCAGAATGGTCGGCCCCTCCACAGACGCCAGCCGGCGCACGGAGTAGCGCAGCCGCTCACGGCACCACAGAATCACATCCTCATACGGCGCAATCGCCAGGTCGTCCATCAACACGATGCCTTTGTCGCGGGCTGCCGCCAGCGCTGCAGTGGGCGTCATTGTGGGGTCGCGCCACGAGTGATCGTAGAGAGTAAACAGCGGCACCACAGTGTGCCCCGCGAACATCGGGAAGGGATCCTCCGGGGTGAGCACGCCGAGGCGCTGGGCGACCGCGATCACGGCATCGTACTTCGCCCGGCCGTGGGTGGTATCGCTGGTGCGGCTATAAAGCTCGTGGTTACCGGGCGCGTAGATGACCTGGGCGAAGCGGCTCTGCAGCAGCCCCAGGGTGCGCTCGATGGTGGGCAGGTCCTCTGCAATGTCCCCGGCGATGATGAGCCAGTCGCCCGCGCTAGCAGGCCGGACGTGCTCGCGGACAAGATCCAGATTGCCAGGGGCGCGCACGTGCAGGTCGCTGACGGCCCATAAGGTTCGGGACATCGGGCGCTCCCCTCCCCTCTCGCAATCAGGTCACAACGGTTACCAAGTTTAACACTAGCTAACCCATTTATCACCGGCGAAGCGCCAAGTCACGAAGGCCAGGCGAATCAGGATGAAGCTAAAGAGGCCCCACCAGATGCCAACCAAACCCCAGCCAAAGATCCAGGAAAGCCACACCAGCGGAATAAACCCGGCCAGCACAGAGACAATCGTGGCGGTGCGCAGGAAGGCCGCGTCCGCCGCCCCGAGCAGCACGCCATCCAGGGCGAAAACCACGCCCCCGGCCAGCACCAGGAGCACCAATAGCCACCATGGGCCGCCGATCGTGGCCAGCACGTCGGCATCCGCTGTGAAGATGCGCGGGATGAAGTGGGCTCCCGCAGCCAGCCCCGCCGCGAGCACCAGGCTGGCGCCGACGGAGAAGCGCAGCACGGACACGCCGACCTTGCGGGCCGTCGCAGCCGACCCCGCGCCCAAAGCCGCCCCTACCAGCGCCTGGGCTGCAATGGCTACGGAATCCAGCACCAACGTCAGGAAATTCCACAGCTGCAGCAGCACCTGGTGGGCGGCCAGCGGAGCCGGCCCCATGCGCCCGGCGACCGCTGCCGCAGAAATGAAGGCCACCTGGAAGCTCAGGCTGCGCAGGATCAGGTCCCGCCCCATCACCAGCTGCGACTTAATCACCGGCCAGTTCGGAGCCAGGGACTTTCCGTCCCCCTCCGCGCGCCAGTACAAGACCAGCGCCCCGAGGAAGCAGGCGGCGATGATCACCTCACCCAGCACGTTGGCATACGCCGAGCCGACCAGCCCGTAGCGCCTGACTGCCAGCGGGACTATAACCGCCATAGGAATCACCCCAGCCAAGGTGAACCACAACGGCAGCTTCGTGTTAGACATTCCCCGCAGCCAACCATTGCCCGCCATGGTGCACAGTGCCGGGATGATCGACGCGCACGTCACCCGCATCCACTTCGTGGCCTCGGAGACGACGGTGGCGTCACCAGAAAAGAAGCCCATAATCGCCGGGGCGAAGACGAGAACAACGCCGGCCAACAGCGCACCCACGGCCAGGGCAACCCACGTCGCCTGCACGCCCTCGTAGATCGCATCGGAACGGCGGCCGGCGCCATAGTGCCGCGCGGCGCGGGCAGTCGTGCCATAGGAAAGGAACGTCAGTTGGGTGGTGACGGTACCCAACACCGTCGCGCCCGCAGCCAGCGCGGCCAGATCAGCCGCACCCAGGCGGCCAACGACCGCCGTGTCCAGCAACAGATACAGCGGCGTGGCCGCCAATACAACGAGAGCCGGCCAGGCCAACCCCAAGATAGTGCGGGCATCGGCCTGGCCGGTAGAAGCGTGGGCAGTCACTACGACTTGTACGGATCCTCGTCGCCTGCCGGGCGGGCACCCGCGGACTGCGCACGCAGCGCCTCGTCCTGGGCCTTCGCCCGGGCCAGCAGCTCCTCGAAGTGCGCGGAAGCCTCCGGCACCGTGTCCAAGCTAAAGCTCAACGTCGGAGTGAAACGCACGCTCAGCTGATCGCCGACAATCTTGCGCAACTGTCCCGTAGCCTTAGCCAGCGCTGCCTCCGCTGCATCCGTATCCGGTTCCGCATCCACGGTCTTACCACGCACGGTGTAGAACACCGTCGCGTCGTGGAGGTCGCCGGTAACGCGCGCGTCCGTGATGGTCACGAACTCCAGGCGCGGGTCCTTAATCTGCCGCTCGATGGCCGTGGCAACAATCTGCTGAATACGCTTGGCCATGCGCGCAGCACGCGCGTGATCAACCATTAACTTCTCCTTCTAAAGACCTTGGACACTAAACGGTTTAGGTGCGCGGCACCTCAACCAGCTCGAATACCTCGATGATGTCGTCGACCTGGATGTCAGGGTACGACAGCACCATACCGCACTCGTAGCCTGCGGAGACCTCGGTGACATCGTCCTTCTCGCGGCGCAGCGACTCGATAGTCGCCTTCTCCGCCACGACGTTGCCGTCGCGCACCAGGCGCGCCTGAGCGTTGCGGCGCACCTTGCCGGTCTCCACCTTGCAACCTGCAATAAGGCCTACGGAGGATGCCTTGAAGATCTGGCGGATCTCCGCGGTACCGATCTCCTTCTCCTCGTAGATCGGCTTCAGCATGCCCTTCAGTGCTGCCTCTACCTCCTCGATCGCCTTGTAGATGATCGAGTAGTAGCGGATATCCACGCCCTCGGCGTTGGCCACCTCGGTAGCCTTGCCCTCGGCGCGGACGTTGAAGCCGATAATCACCGCGTCGGAGGCGGCTGCCAGGTTGACGTTGGTCTCCGTCACTGCACCGACGCCACGGTCGATGATGTTCAGATCCACTTCGTCGTCGACCTCGATCTTCAGCAGCGCGTCTTCCAGGGCCTCGACGGTACCGGCGTTGTCGCCCTTCAGAATCAGGTTCAGGGTGTTGGTTTCCTTCAACACCGCGTCCAGATCCTCCAGGGAAACGCGCTTGCGACTGCGTGCAGCCAGCGCGTTGCGGCGACGGGCGTCACGGCGGTCCGCGATCTGGCGCGCAGTGCGATCCTCGTCGACAACCAGCAGGTTATCGCCAGCACCGGACACGCTGGTCAGGCCGAGCACCTGAACCGGGCGGGACGGGCCGGCTTCCTTAACGTCGTTGCCGTGCTCGTCGATCATGCGACGCACGCGGCCGTAAGCGTCACCCACAACGATGGAATCACCGACGCGCAGGGTACCGCGCTGGACGATGATCGTGGCAACCGGACCACGGCCGCGGTCGAGGTGCGCCTCAATGGCCACACCCTGAGCGTCCATATCCGGGTTAGCGCGCAGATCCAGCGACGCATCGGCCGTCAGCAGGACGGACTCCAGCAGCTGGTCGATGTTTGTGCCCTGCTTTGCAGAGATGTCCACGAACATCGTCTCGCCGCCGTACTCCTCCGGAATGAGGCCGTATTCTGTCAGCTGGCCACGGATCTTGTCAGGCTGGGCGCCTTCCTTATCGATCTTGTTCACCGCAACCACGACAGGAATGTCAGCGGCCTTGGCGTGGTTGATTGCCTCCACGGTCTGCGGCATCACGCCGTCGTCCGCAGCGACCACCAGGATCGCGATATCGGTGGACTTTGCACCACGGGCACGCATGGCGGTGAACGCCTCGTGGCCCGGGGTATCCAGGAAGGTGACCAGGCGGTCCTCGCCCTCCATGTTCACGGAGACCTGGTAAGCACCGATGTGCTGGGTGATGCCGCCGGCCTCGCCGGAACCGACGTTGGCCTTGCGGATCGTATCCAGCAAGCGGGTCTTACCGTGGTCAACGTGACCCATGACGGTAACCACCGGCGGACGGTGTGCAAGGTCCTCGTCCTCGCCCTCGTCCTCGCCGAACTGCAGGTCGAAGGATTCCAGTAGCTCGCGGTCCTCGTCCTCTGGGGAGACAACCTCGACCTTGTAATCCATTTCCTCGCCGAGCAGCATCAGGGTTTCGTCGGAGACCGACTGGGTTGCGGTCACCATCTCGCCCAGGTTGAACAGTGCCTGGACCAGTGCTGCTGCATCCGCATCAATCTTCTCGGCGAAGTCCATCAGGGATGCACCACGAGCAAGGCGAATCTTCGCGCCCTTGCCGTTAGGCAGCTTCACGCCGCCAACGACGCTTGGCGCCTGCATTGCCTCGTACTCGTTGCGCTTCTGACGCTTCGACTTGCGCCCCTTACGCGGTGCGCCACCCGGACGGCCGAATGCACCTGCGGTGCCGCCGCGACGCCCACCGCGTCCACCGCGCGGGCCTCCCGGACCACCGGGGCCACCGGGACCGCCGTGACGTCCACCGCGACCGCGGCCGCCACCGAAGTTGTCGGACTTCGACGGCATCTGAGCCGGGTTCGGGTGGCTCGGCATCATAGCCGGCGACGGACGACGGCCGCCGCCCTGCTTAGCTCCTGGCTTCGGGCCAGACTTCTTGGCGCCACCCGGGCGGTTGCCCGGACGCGGCATGTCGCCCGGACCAGCCTGCCCACCGCGCGGACGCGGTGCAGGACGCTCGGCCGGAGCGCCAGAGGAGAACGGGTTGTTGGCCACACGCGGGGCGCGACCGCCCGGCTTCGGACCCGGCTTGGCGCCCGGCTTCGGACCTGGCTTGGCTCCCGGCTTTGGCCCCGGCTTAGCACTACCAGGCTTCGGACCCGGCTTTGCACCGCCCGGCTTCGGGCCTGGCTTAGCGCCCGGCTTCGGTGCTGGCTTCTCGCCTGGCTTCACAGAGGAGGTAGGACGGGTGCCAGCGCCCGCGACCGGGTTGGTGTTCTTCACTGGCTGGGGACCCGGCTTGGGGCCGGGCTTCGGACCCGGCTTCGCGGCAGCCTTCGGAGCTGCCTTGGCGGCAGGCTTCGGCCCCGGCGTCGTTGCGGGCTTCGGGGTAGCTGCACCCTCCTTGGCAGACTCTTCACCCACCCCGTAGTACTTCTTCATCTTCTTTACGACGGGCGGCTGCACCGTCGAAGAAGCGGTCTTAACGAACTCGCCTTGTTCCTTCAGGGTGGCGAGCAACTCCTTGCTCGTCACTCCGAGTTCCTTGGCCAACTCGTGTACGCGTAGCTTTCCGGCCACTACTCTCCTTCATGTTTGCGGAGCCGTAGTGCGCTCTAGCGTGCAGGTGCGCCTGCAGCCGGGCTACTTACGACTCCCGTACTTGTAGATACTCATCGCTGATGCTGCTTCATCGCGTGCTCATCAGGGCTGGTTGTTCTTCATGTCGACGTAACTTCCTCGTCTTTACTTGTCACTGTCACTGGCAGTGTGACGATGTATTCACGTACAGGGTCTGCATCCACATTGGCGGATACCCTCAACGCACGGCCAAAGGCCCTGCGTTTCACGGCGATTTCCCATGCCTCCACTGTGGGGGTGATCCACGCGCCTCGCCCGGGAAGTTTCCGACCCGGATCGGGGACAACCTGAAGTTCACCCTCGGCATCTTCCGCACGTTTCTGCACAACGCAACGCAACAGCCGATCTATTCCCATCACCTGCTTCGTTGCAATGCACGTCCTTAGCGGAATGTGCTTGCTTGTGGGACACTCATGGAATACCACCAGTCCAGTGTATCGCGCCGACCCCCGAAACAGTTAACTGGGCGTGTCCTCCGCTGCGGCGTCCGTCTCCGAGCGAATGTCGATCTTCCACCCGGTCAGGCGCGCGGCCAGTCGGGCATTTTGCCCCTCGCGGCCGATGGCGAGGCTCAGTTGATAGTCCGGCACGACGGCGCGAGCGATCTGCATCTCCGGGTCAGTAACTTTCACACTGACGACCTTCGACGGCGACAGCGCATTGCCGACGAACGTCGCTGGATCGTCGGAGTAGTCGATGATGTCGATCTTCTCCCCGCCCAGCTCCTGCATAATGTTAGACACTCGCTGGCCGCGCGGCCCGATGCAGGCTCCCTTGGCGTTCAGCCCCTTGACGGTCGAGCGCACGGCAATCTTGGTGCGGTGTCCCGCCTCACGCGCCACGGAGACGATCTCCACGGAACCATCGGCGACCTCCGGAACCTCCAGGGCAAACAGTCCCTTAACCAGCTCCGGGTGCGTGCGAGACAGGTTGATCTGCACCATCCGGTTGGCGTTGTTGATCACGTCCGTGACGAAGGCCTTCACGCGCATCCCGTGCTCCAGCTCTTCACCTGGGATGTGCTCGGCGGGCAGGATCTGCCCGTCTTGGCCGTTCGCCTCGGTACCCAGGTGCACGATCGTCACACCGCGCTCGTTGGCGCGGGCATCGGCGGAAACCACGCCGGAGACCACGCGGTAACGTAGCTCGGCGTACTCGTCGTAGCGGTTCTGCACACGGGCGGAGTTGATGCGGTAACGGATGGCTTCACGTACGGCCAGCGCACCATCGCGTCCAAAATTTTTTGGAGTGTCGTCGATGCGTCCGGTGACGTTCCCCTCTTCGTCCTTTTCCACCTGGTAGATGGTCACTTCGCCGCTGATCGGGTCGATATCCACATCGACCGGCCCGGTGAACTGACTGTTCGCCCGGTATGCCTCGCGCAGCCCCCGCTTAACCCCCTCCAGCAGATCGTCGAAATCCACCGACTCCTGCTTTTCGACTGCGCGCAGTGCGGCCATATCAATATTCACTTGTTACTCCTAGTTTTCCGCGGGACTATCCTGCTGATCTTCTGCATCGGGCAACCCGTAGGCGTCAATAGCCAATCCGACAAGATCTGCCTCGGCGGCGGGCGCCTGTGAGAATTCCACTTCTACCACCGCACCAGCTACATCTGCGAATCGCACACGGCGCACGCTGGGCTGTTTCTTGCCCGGTGTGATCAAAACGACATCGTCGCCGTCTACTTGCGCGATGCGCTCCACTCCGTCGGCCAGTCGAACGAGGCGCCCGATGTTGCGCACCCAGTGACGTTGCTCCACGAGAGGGAAATCGACGCCAGGAGTCGTCAACTCCAGGGTGTATCCGGCTCCGAAGCTCATCTCCCCCGCTGCCTCGGCGTCATCCAAATGCTTGGAAACCTCGCGACTCAGTTCTTCCAACTGGTCCAGGTCCGGGCGCTCGGCGCGGGGGTCGGCGGTATCTACTGCGATCCTAATGGCGGACTTCGCTCCGGCTTTCGTGATCTTGATGTCCTCGATCACTAGCCCGAACTCTTTTACCAATCCGCGCAGCGAGTCTTCGAGCTGCTCCTTGTTTGGAAATGCCATGACCATGCAGTCTAGCAGCAGCGGACTTCTAGTAGACTCCTAGTCTTGATGAATATGACCAGCTCTCGCCCCCTCCTCACTCGCCGCCGCTTCCTGGGTGCCGGCACGCTTTTTGGCGCCGGCCTGGCGATATCCGCCTGCGAGTTCGGCGAGGAGCCCCAAGCAAACGAGCAGCTCATCGAGCTCGCCACTGCATTGCGTAGCGCCCAGAAAAATTTTGAGGCCAAGCGGGCGAAGAAATGGTCCGAGCTCCTCGGCAAGCAATACGATCTGGTCACGGAGGAAACTCTGCGCCAGTGTGGCACCGATAGCGAGGGCAACGCACCTGAGGGCTGCGCAGAAAGAGTTTCCGAAACCAAGAATGCGCCCAGGAAGGCTGTGTCCCTAGACAAGTCCTACACTCGCTCCCTCACGGGCGGGCTGGGCGCGCAGGCCTCCCTCATCGCCGGACTTTTCGCCGCATACAAGGCGGCCGGCGACAACGAACGCCCCGATCACCCCGCCGAAGTCAAAGCGGAGATCATCGAGGGCTTTTCTAATCCGGATGTCGATGTGGCAGCGGAGTTTCGTACTTTGTTGACGCTGACTTACGGCGCGATCTACGCCTCGGGCGTCGCGCTGGCCAAGAGCCCAGAGGACAAGGCTCGCTCGCGGATCCAATCCCTGGCCGATCAGCTGCGCGTGCTGCGCGACCTGACGACTGAGGTCTTGGAGGAGCTGGGCTCGGAGGTTCCCGCCCCCGAGCCCGGCTACACCCAGGGCAAAGCCGACGAGAAGTCGGATGCTGTGGAGTACTTCCGCCCCGCTGTGCAGCCCATCACCACCCAGCTTCGGCGCATCACGGAGCTGGCCACTAACGAGCAGGCCGTCGTCTACGCCGCCGACTGGGTAGCAGCCAACGCCTGGGGCGAAGCCGCCCTGGAGCGGCTCCAGGGTAAGGATCCTAAGGACGTACCTCTTCGCGGAGAGCCCGCTTAGCCTCCGGCAGCGCATTCGCGTAGTCGACCTCGTAGGTCTCGCCAGTCAGGCGGTTGCGCAGCTCCACCTTGCCGTCGGCGAACCCACGGCCAACCACGACCACCAGGGGCATGCCCAGCAGCTCGGAATCCTTGAACTTCACGCCCGGGGAAACCTTCGGGCGGTCGTCGAAGAGGACCTCCAGGCCGTCGTTGGACAGCGTTTCGACCAGTTCCGCTGCTGCTTCGCCCGCGGCTGCGTCCTTGTTGGCGATTACCACGTGCACGTCGAAGGGCGCGACGGACGCGGGCCAGCGCAGCCCGGAATCGTCCAGCATCTGCTCGGCAATCACGCCCACCAGACGGGAAACGCCCACGCCGTAGGAACCCATCGTCGGCACGGAGCGCTTACCGGACTCGTCCAGGATCTTCACGTCGAAGGCCTCGGTGTACTTGCGGCCCAGCTGGAAGATGTGGCCGATCTCGATGCCGCGAGCCAGCGTCAGAGTGCCCTTGCCGTCCGGAGACGGGTCGCCCTCCAGCACCTCGGCGGCCTCCACGAACCCGTCCGGGGTGAAGTCGCGGCCTGCAACCAGGCCCACGACGTGGCGATTCTTCGCGTCCGCGCCGGTAATCCAGGAGGTGCCTTCCACCACACGCGGGTCGGCCAGCACGCGCACTCCGTTGTCTGCCAACCCCTTGGGGCCTACGTACCCCTTGACCAGGAACGGGTTCTTCTTAAAGTCCGCCTCATCGGCGAGCTCCACCTGCGCGGGCTCCATGGACGCCTCGAGGCGCTTCATGTCCACCTCGCGATTGCCCGGAACCAGCACGCCGGCCAGGGACTCGCCGCGCGGCTTGCCTTCCTCGTCCAGCGTCGGGTCGTTGACCTTGATCACGATGCACTTCAGCGTGTCCGCTGCCTCCACGGAACGGCCGTCGATGGTGATGCCTTCGTTGTTGGCCCACTCCACCAGCGCCTCGATGGTCTCGCTGTCCGGGGTCTCGTACTCCTTGGCCTCCGGCTGGCCCTCGATCGGCTGAGCCGGCGGGACCTGCGTCACTACCGCCTCGACGTTCGCTGCGTAGTCGCTCTCTGTGGAGCGCACGAAGGTGTCCTCGCCGGTGTCGGCCTCAGCCAGGAACTCCTCGGATGCCGAGCCACCCATAGCGCCAGAGGTCGCAGAACAGATCGCGTACTTGATGCCCAGGCGGTCAAAGATGTTCTGATAGGCCCTGCGGTGCAGCTGGTAGGACTCCTCCAGCCCCTCGTCGTCCATATTAAAGGAGTAGGAATCCTTCATGATGAACTCGCGGCCGCGCAGGATGCCGGCGCGCGGGCGTTCCTCGTCGCGATACTTCGTCTGCACCTGGTACAGGATTACGGGGAAGTCCTTGTAGGAGTTGTATTCGGACTTCACAACCGAAGTGAACATCTCCTCGTGGGTCGGCCCCAGCAGGTAGTCCGCGTCCTTGCGGTCCTTCAGGCGGAACAGCGCGTCACCGTACTCGACCCAGCGGCCGGTCGTCTCATAGGGCTCGCGCGGCAGCAGCGCGGGGAAGGAAATCTCCTGCGCGCCGATGGCGTTCATCTCCTCGCGTACGACCTTTTCGACGTTGCGCAGCACGCGCAGGCCAAGCGGCAGCCACGAGTACACGCCGGGGGCAACGCGGCGGATGTATCCCGCACGTACCAGCAGCTTGTGGCTGGGCACCTCTGCGTCTGCGGGGTCGTCACGCAGGGTGCGCAAGAATAGTTGTGACATCCGAGTAATCATGAGTCATGACTTTACCTTTTCCCCCTTTGACTTGTGTCGTTCGGTAGGGGTTTTAGCTAGTCTGTGGGAATGCTGATCGTGCTTCCCCCGTCCGAAACCAAGGCTCCCGGTGGCTCGCTGCCCGCCGGGGAACCGTTGCACTTCCCGGAACTCGACCCGATCCGCGAGGAGCTCACCCGCGATCTGGTCGCCCTGTGCACCGAAGATCCGGAGGCCGCCATGCAGGTCCTGGGTCTTTCCGAGAAGCTGCGCGGCGAGGTCGAGGCCAATCAGGTCCTGCGCACCGCCCCGACAATGCCAGCCCTGCGCCGTTACACGGGCGTGCTCTACGATGCGCTCGATGTCACTTCTCTTGCTGACGCCACCACGTCTCACCTAGCCATCGGTTCAGCTCTGTATGGCCTGGTCATGGGCGGGGATCCGATCCCCCACTACCGGCTTTCGGGCGGCACCAAGCTCACCCCCGGAACCACCATGAAGAAGCGCTGGGGTTCCGCCATCACCGAAGCACTGCAACAAGCAGAACAGGAGCACGGCCTGGTGGTGGACTTGCGTTCCGGGGCATACCAGCAGCTCGGCAAGCTGAAGACTGCGGTAACTGTGCGGGTTGAATCCGTGCGGCCCGATGGCAGTCGCAAGGTCGTCAGCCACTTCAACAAGCATTACAAGGGCTTGCTTGCCCGCGCGCTGGCTCAGGATCCCAACGGCACCAATGCCGCCGAAGTTGCCGATATCGCGCGCGCGGCCGGTTTCACCGTGGAGCAAGACTCCACGGAACTCACTCTCGTCGTCTAGAGGCCCGCAACCTCGCCGATCACGTACACCGCCGGCGAGCCGATCGCGTTGGATTCAAAGGTTTCGGCCAGAGTGGCCAGAGTACAGCGGAATCCTCGCTGCTGGTCAGTGGTGCCCTCCTGAATCACGGCAGCCGGCGTGTCTGCGGCCAATCCCCCAGCCTGCAGCTCCGCGGCGATCGCGCCGACGTTCCGCACACCCATGATCACGCACAGTGTGGCCCCCGAGGCCGCCAGCGCGCGCCAGTCCACCAGGCTGCTCGAATGATCCGGCGCTACGTGGCCAGAGACTACGGTAAACGCATGCACCACACCCCGCTGGGTCACAGGTACGCCTATGGCCGCGGGCACGCTTACGGCACTAGTGACGCCCGGGATCACCTCGCAAGCCACGCCCGCTGCAGCGCAGGCCTGCACCTCCTCGAAGCCGCGCCCGAACACGAACGGGTCCCCGCCCTTGAGCCGGGCAACGGTCTTTCCTGCCCGAGCGTGCTCCACCAGCAGCTCGTTGGTCTTTTCCTGGCTGACCTGCCTGGAGTATGGCAGCTTAGCCACGTCGATAACTTCCTTGGTCTCCACGTCGCACAGCTTGTCCAACTCGCTAGCGGGGCCCAGGTGGTCGGTCAGGATCACGTCGGCCGCCTGCAACGCGCGCATTCCACGCACCGTAATCAGGTCCCATGCCCCCGGCCCGCCGCCGATCAGCACCACTTTCCCTGTGTCACTCATGGCAATTCAGCCTACCCCTACAATGGGCAGCACTATGAATACGTTCGCCGAACAGTTCCCGGAACTCGCTCTCCCCTGCACCGGGGAGGCCTTCCCAGAACCGCAAATTCTCGTGCTCAACGAGTCCCTCGCCGCCGAGCTTGGCCTGGATCCGCAGTGGCTTCGCAGCCCTGAGGGAATCGCCTTCCTCACCGGCCAGAACGGAGGCCATGCACTCGGCTACGCCGGCCACCAATTCGGCCAATTCAACCCACGCATGGGCGACGGCCGCGCACTGTTGCTATCCGAGCACACGGATCCCCAGGGCAAGGTATGGGACATCCACGCCAAGGGCTCTGGTCGTACCCCCTTTTCCCGTCAAGGCGACGGTCATTATCCCCTTGATTCCGCCCTCAAAGAGTACGCCTTCGCCGAGTCCCTTCACGCCCTGGGCATCCCCACCGCCCGCTCGCTGGCGGTCCTTTCCACCGGTCGAACCGTGCGGCGAAACCACTTCCACCCGGGCGCGGTTGGTGTGCGCGTCGCCAGTTCCCATATTCGCATCGGCACCTTCCAATACGCCGCGCTTATGGGCCCGCAGGTCACCGAACGCCTCGTCGACTACACCCTCGCCCGCCACTTTCCGGAAGGCACGTCGCCGCTCGATCTTTTTGACGCCACCGTCTCCCGCCAAGCCGAACTCGTCGCCAGCTGGATGCGCTTCGGCTTTATCCACGGGGTGATGAACACCGACAACATCGCGATTTCCGGGGAGACCATCGACTTCGGCCCGTGCGCCTTCATGGATTACTTCGCCACCAACACGGTGTACAGCTCCATCGACACCCGTGGCCGCTATGCATACGCTCAGCAGCCCGCGATTATGATGTGGAACCTCGCGCGCCTAGCTGAGGCACTCGTGCCGCTGGTGGATGAGGGCGTCAAAAAATTTACAGAGCGCTTGCAGCACTTCCAGCCGCAATATGCCGCGGCGTGGGACGAACAGATGACCGCCGCGCTGGGAGCCTCGGAATGCGCCGAGCAGCTGCTTGACCTGCTGCAGGTCGCGGCTCCCGACTACAGCGCGCTGCTGGCGAACTTGATCCCTGGCAAGATCCCCCAGGGCTTAGAAACCACCCCCGGTGCCGCCGAGTGGACCGAGCGCTGGACGGCGCAGGACCCCCACCCGCGCAACCCCATCTACCTACCGCGCAACCATGGCATGCAGGTCGCGCTCGAGCAGGCCGAGGCTGGTGACTTTAGCCGCTACAAGCTAGCTCTGGAGGCGCTTCGCAGTCCCTTCGAATGGGACGACAAATACAAAAAACTCGGCCTCCATGCGGCGGTGCCGCGCGAGGAAGCCGAGTTTACGACCTACTGCGGTACTTAGACCAACTTCAGGGCCTTTTGAGAGCGATCCCACTGCTCGTTGAACAGGTTGGCATCCTTGGACAGGCGGGTGCCGTAGGAAGGAATCATCTCCCGCAGCTTCGGTGCCCAGTCGGCGATGCGGTTGCCGAAGCAGCGCTCCACTACCTCCAGCATTGCGGACGGAGCGATAGAAGCACCCGGGGAAGCACCCATCAGGCCGGCGATGGTGCCGTCGTTGGAGTTGATCAGCGCGGTGCCGAACTCCAGGGAGCCGAACTTCGGCGCGCCGATCGGCTTGATGACCTGCACGCGCTGGCCGGCGGTGACCAGCTCCCAATCCTCGGCACGTGCCTCCGGCATGTACTCGCGCAGGGATTCCACGCGGGCTGCCTGGTCCTTCAGCACCTCCTCGATCAGGTACTTGGTCAGGCCCATCTCCTGCACGCCCACGCCCAGGTAGGACGGGAGGTTGCCCACGCGCAGGGACTTGAACAGATCCAGGTAGCTGCCCTTCTTCAGGAACTTCGGAGTCCAGCCTGCGTACGGACCGAACAGCAGGCCCTTCTTGCCGTCGATCACGCGGGTGTCCAGGTGCGGAACGGACATCGGCGGAGCGCCGACGGAAGCCTTACCGTAGACCTTGGCCTGGTGCTGCTCCACCAACTCCGGGTTGGTGCAGCGCAGCCACTGGCCAGATACGGGGAAGCCGCCGTAGCCCTTGATCTCCGGGATGCCGGCCTTCTGCAGCAACGGCAGCGCCATACCGCCGGCGCCGACGAAGACGAAGTTCGCGGTGATCACGGAGGTGTCGCCGGTGTGCAGGTTCTTGGTGGTGACCTTCCACTTGGAACCGTCGCGGTTGATGTTCTTGACCTCGTTGCCGTAGCGAACCTCCACGCCCTGAGCCGTGACGGCGTCCAAGTACTGGCGGGTCAGCGCACCGTAGTTAATGTCGGTGCCGGCGTCGAACCAGGAGATCGCAACCGGGTTGTTGAAGTCACGGCCACGGGCCATCAGCGGCAGGAACTCGGCGAACTTCTCGTCAGAGTCGCTGTACTGCATGTTCGGGAACAGCGGGTGATCCTTCAGCGCCTCGTAGCGAGCCTTCAGGTAGTCCACCTGATCCATGCCCTGCGCGAAGGAGACGTGCGGAACCTTGTTGATGAACTCGGACGGGTCGCCCAGCACGTTCTGCTCGACCAGGTAGCTCCAGAACTGGCGGGAGACCTGGAACTTCTCGTTCACACCGACGGCCTTGGAAATGTCGATCTTGCCGTTGACCTCGGGGGTGTAGTTCAGCTCGCACAGCGCGGAGTGGCCGGTACCAGCGTTGTTCCACGGGTCGGAGGATTCCGCACCAGGGGTGTCCAGACGCTCGATGATCACCTGGCTCCAGTCCGGCTGCAGCTGCTTCAGCATGACGGACAGGGTGGTGGAGATAACACCCGCACCAATTAGTGCGACGTCCACAGAATCTTTATGTGCCACTATCTATTCATTCCTTCAAAGGCGAAAAAGTCAGACCGTTATTGTGTCATATTTACTCTACGCCTATAGGCCGATGTTTCAACGATCTTTACCTATCCGTGGCGCTAGCATGGGTACATGCCTAATAGCTCCGCATCTCTCGCCTCCGCCGCAGATCTTGAATTTCTTCCCGATGAGCTGGGCGAAGGCTTCGGCCAATGCTTCCTCGAGTTGGGCGACGACCCAGATGGCGAGTCCCCCATTCGTTGCACCCTGGTGCGTTACTGCCCGGATGCGCCCGACGAATCCTTTTTCTCTCGCCCCGCCATGCTTTTTGTCCATGGAATGACGGACTATTTCTTTCAGGATCACGTAGCCCGCCATTTCCACGACTCCGGCTTTGCTGTCTATGG
Organism: Corynebacterium jeikeium; assembly: GCF_000738175.1. Classification (GTDB taxonomy): domain Bacteria; phylum Actinomycetota; class Actinomycetes; order Mycobacteriales; family Mycobacteriaceae; genus Corynebacterium; species Corynebacterium jeikeium_C. The sequence goes on from NZ_JFCH01000035.1 coordinate 18,281, forward strand.
CCTGGATCTGCGCAAGTGCGGTCGTTCCTGGCGGGAGGGGCAGACTTGGCACCATGTCAGCGATCAGTCGCTCTACGACGTGGATCTCTCCACCGCCACGTCCCTCCTCGCCGCCGCCCACACCGCGGTCGTTCCTGTTGGGCATTCGACCGGCGGGTTGGATGTGACGATGTGGGCTCATCGCCTTTTTGACGCCGGTTCCCCCCTCCACAATTCCATCGCCGCCATCGTTTTGAACTCGCCATGGTTTGGCCTGCAGTTCAACCCGGCTGTTCGCTTCATTATCAACCGCGTGCTGCCGGTCGTCCACAAGCTGAAGCCGAACATGCTGCTACCCGGCGGGATCAACCCGACTTACGGCCGCTCCCTGCACGTCACCGAGGCCGGTGAGTGGAATTACAACCTGCGACTCAAGCCCTTGGAGCCCCGCCCGAAGTATCTGCAGTGGCTCCTGGGCGTGGCCCGGGAGATCCGCCGCCTCCACTCCGGCAAGGGCGACACGGGCGTGCCCACGCTGCTTTTGACCAGCCACACCCATCACTTCTCCAAGAAGCTGTCCCGCGAGTCCTACAACGCCGACCTCATCCTCATGCCGAGCCAGATGTGGCAGCAGGCCTCCAACGCTTCTTCCCTGTCCACCACCATCGTCATCGAGGGCGCACTGCACGACGTGTTCCTCTCCCGCCCCAAGATCCGCTCTAAGGCGTTCGCCGCCACCGACGAGTGGCTTAGCGACGTCTTCAACGAAAGGAAGGTTCACCGTGCCTGATTTCGACCTCATCATTGTCGGCACTGGCTCCGGCAACTCCCTGCCCAGCCCCGCCAACGAGCATCAAAAGATCGCCATCGTGGAGAAAGGTACCTTCGGTGGCACCTGCATCAACGTGGGCTGTATCCCGACCAAGATGTTTGTGCACACCGCCGACGTCGCCCGCAGCTTCTCCGAGGCCTCCCGCCTGAGCCTCACCGGCGAGCTCCAGCACGTCGACTGGGAGGACATCCAGCGCCGCGTCTTCGCCGACCGCATCGATCCCATCAGCGAGAGCGGCGCTGCCTACCGTGCGGGCGACGAAACCCCGAACATCACCCTGTTTGAAGGCACCGCCCGCTTCGTTGGCCCCCGCACCCTGCAAATCGGCGACGGCCCCACCATCACCGGCGCCAACATCGTGCTGGCTACCGGCGGCCGCCCGCGCATCCACCCCGTCCTCGCCGACGTGCGCTACCGCACCAACGAGGACATCATGCGCCTCGATGAACTGCCCGAGTCCCTTATCGTCGTCGGCGGTGGCATTGTCGCCGTGGAGTTCGCGGCCATGTTCTCTGGCCTTGGCACGCAGGTTACGCTCATCAATCGCTCGGAGAAGCTGTTGCGGAAGCTGGACGCCGACGTCTCCGAAGCCTTCACCACCCAAGCCAAGCAACAGTGGACCAACCACCTGGGGCGTACCATCACCGCCGCCGAGGAAACAGCCGGTGGCCAAATTTCCCTCACCCTCGACGACGGAACCACCGTCACCGGCCAGGAGGTCCTGGTCGCAATGGGGCGGGTCAACAATTCGGACACGTTGGACTGCGAAACGGGTGGCGTCAAGACCCGAGAAGACGGCCTAATCAAGGTCGACGAATACGGCCGCACCAGCGCCGACGGCGTGTGGGCGCTGGGCGATGCGTGCAATGACTTTGAGCTCAAGCACGTCGCCAACGCGGAGGCACGCGTGGTGGCGCACAACCTAGCTCACCCCGATGACCTGCGGAAATTCAACCACGACGTGGTACCCAGTGGCGTGTTCACTCACCCGCAGATCGGCGTGGTGGGCATGACCGAACAGGAGGCCCGCGAGACGGGCCGCCCCATTACTGTGAAGATCCAGAAATACGGAGATGTGGCCTACGGCTGGGCGATGGAAGACACCACCGGATTCTGCAAAGTCATTGCCGACCGCAACACCGGCGAGATTCTCGGCGCGCACATTATCGGCCCGGAGGCAAGCTCGCTGATCCAGAGCTTCGTCACCGCCATGACCTTTGGGATTAATGCCCGGGATTTCGCCGAAAAGCAGTATTGGCCCCACCCTGCTCTGACAGAATTGGTCGAGAACGCCCTGCTGGGGTTAGATATCGAAAACTAACAAAGGAGCTTTTCGCCATGTTTGCAGTAGTTACCGGAGCAGCCTCAGGTATCGGCCGGGAGGTGGCACTGCAACTGGCCGAACGTGGCTATGCAGTGGCCATCAGCGACCGCGACGCGGAAGGCCTGGCCACTACTGCCAACGACATCACCTCCCGCGGAGGCACCGTCGCCGACCAACGCACCGTGGACGTAACCGACGTGGAAGCAGTGAAAGCCTGGGCGGACGACGTGGTCTCCACTCACGGCGCCCCAGACCAGGTGCACCACGTGGCTGGCATCGCCATCTGGGGTGATGTGCGCCAGATGCCCCACGAAAAGTGGCAGCGCGTGATCGATGTGAACCTGATGGGTTCCGTGCACATGGTGGAGGCCTTCGCGCCGAAGCTCATGGAGAGCCAGCCGGTTCGACGGCGCCGCCGCGATCGCCGGAAATTCGTGTTCGTCTCCTCCGCTGCGGGCATTATCGGCCTACCATGGCACGCAGCCTACTCCGCTTCCAAGGGCGGCGTGCTGGGCATGTGCGAGGTGTTACGCTTCGACTTGGCCCCCTTCGGCGTGGATGTGCACGCCGTCGCCCCGGGCGCGGTGGACACTCCCCTGGTTCGCACCATCGACATTCACGGCGTGGATCGCTCCAAGAAGCGCATCCAGAAGGCAACCTCGCTGTTTCAGGGCCACGCGGTCACTCCCACCAAGGCTGCTCAAAAAATTTTGAAGGGCGTGGACAAAGGCAAGTACCTCATCAACACCAGCGGGGACATCCCTGTAGCCCGGTGGGCGCAAGTAAACGCCCCCTGGGCCTACAAGGGCGTTATGAAGGCGCTTAACGCTGGGTTCCGATGGGCGTCAAAGTAAGAAGGGCAACGAGATTGAAGCGAGCAGCACGAGCGCAACAAAAGCGAGGAACGCCTTGCCCTGCCAGTGGGCGTAGTTGAAGTCCACCCCCACCCCGTGGCGCTTGTCGACCATCACGGCCGGGTCGTCCGGGTTGTGGTAAAACATGCCCCACTTGTAGTGCTCGTCGTTGTCCCGGCCCTCGCCGCTCGTGTTCGCTAGCGCGGACTGTTTCCTCGCCAGCGCCACGACCATGGCCAGACAAACCGCAAACACGAGCACGAGCGAACCGATTATGGCCGGAGCCACCCAGTCCGTGTGCAGCACGGTCACAACCTGCAGGCTAGCGAACATGATGGCCCCCGCAACGTTCATCACCGCCAGCCACATCGCCGTATGACGCCGAATGATCTTCTGCGAGACCTTCCCCCGCAGCGACGTATCAGCTCGGGCCGGCACGCTAACGCGCAACAATGCGACCGTAATCAGCGCAAAAAGCAGCACCATTCCCACACCAAAGAACGTCGGGAAGAACACCGAACCCACAGACTTGTTATCCCAACTACCTGGTTCGAAGCCACTGCCGAAGTGAGTGGCGAAGCGCTCCGGAATATCACCCCACCGCGCGGCCACGTACCCGGCCGCGACGGCAAGCACAGCCAGCGCTGCCCAGGTGAAGGCCCATGCACGTTGCGGGAGTGTGTCCTCTGCCGGCGTGATCTCCCCGGCCACGACCGTGCGCACGCCGTCGAACCAGCCTTCCCGCTGCTTGGCCTCGCGTATTGGCCGCCCAGCCTGGTTGAGATTCCACATGAAGAAGCCCACCGGTACGAGGGTCAGCATTGCGCCAACCACTGGCACCACAGCGGCCGGTATCGCCAGCAGCGCAGAGGCCACAGTCGCCGCAACCTGGCGTTTAAAGAACGTACCCTCTTGTCTCCTCACCACATCGTCGCCCCGATGATCCTCCGGCACGCGCACGCCCAACCGAACACCCGGCGACGACAGCTTCGGCGTATATAGCAGGATCAGCCCTACAAGCAGCGCTGTTACGCAGAACACTCCTGCAAGGAATGGATCGAATGCAATCATGATGGTTCTCCTATTCCCACTTCACCGCGAGGTCTTCAACCGTCGCGCAAATGTCATCTGTCTTGAAGCCTTGAGCGAGCGCCCGCCGCACCGTGGCTCGGAGGTCCTCGCGCAGCTGTTCACGCTGCTGTGCACTAGGCCGCTTAGGCCGCGCAATCACGGAGCCCGATCGCGCCGCCGTGCGCACTAGCCCGTCTTCTTGTAGCTGGTCGTATGCCTTCTTCACTGTTGCGGGATTGACGCCATATTCCACCGCCAACCTCCTCACCGAAGGCAAGGGTTGTCCGTCTTGCAGTTCGCCGGAGATAATCCCCGCCACGATTCCGTCGTGGATCTGTTGAGCGATCGGCACAGGCGAGTCGGGCTCCACGATGAGATACATGGGACGAAAACCTCCTTCAGAATCTGTATCAGAGATAGTAACACAAACTGTATTACTATGAGCAACACAAAAAGATCTCTATGCCTGCTGTTCGATTTTTCTAGCTTCTACGCAAGGGGGTTGTCCGAGGCGGTTTATATAATGCTCGCACAAGCCAAGAGAATTCTTTGGCTACACCACAAAACCACCTCCGAACAGGCAAAAGAGGAAAGACCATGTTCGAGCATTCCACCGCCGCACCCTGCTGGCGCATCACCGACCCAAACGATCCACTAAGCGCCGCCGCATGCGAAGTAAACCGCGGGCACGTGAACCTCGCCGTGGCCTGTACGCCCGAGATGAACGCGTGCGTCATCGACGTATCCACCCGCCTGGCCGTGCGTCTGGGGCTAACGGAGTACCGCGCGCTAACACTGGTAGAAATCGGCCATATGTTCCGTCGCTTCCCTAGCATCCTCGAGCTGGCCCGCACCGGCGCTTACTCTCTTGACCTGCTGCGATGCATGGCCGAGTGCCTCAGCCCCGTCAAAGCAGACGTCCCCGAGATCTTCGAGGAAAAAATTTTTAAGGCGATCTCCCCGACCATCCCGAACCAAGCCATGCTGGCCAGAGCAACCATCCGCAGCCGCATCGAGAATGTGATTCGCAAGCACGATCCCCAGGCTCTGCCGGAGGAGCCGAAGGATACGGATGCCGGTTCCTCCGCACACCTGGACATCGACGATCGCCCCGATACCACCACTGTTTTCTTCTTGACGCTACCTAAGCTCGAGGGGCTGGAGGTGCTCAAAGCGGTCAACAGCGTGGCCAAGAGCAATTCCTGTTCCCGCGCCGAGGCGCTGATGAGGCTCGTGCGCAGGCAGACCACGGCGGAGGTGACGCTAAACCTGTACCGCAGTGTGGACGAACCGGACTCACAGATCTGGGCTGCAGGGGGCTGGCTCAGCTCGCTGGCCACGCCGGAGTGGATGAAGCGGGTGACGCACGTCCAGATCCCGGGTACTGCGAGCAACGAGGGCTACTCCCCCACACCCCTGGTGCGGGCCAGCGTGGAGGGACGCGACGGGACGTGCCGCTTCCCAGGATGTTCGGTACCCGCGCACAAGTGCCAGTTGGATCACGTGCAGCGCTACGACCATGAAAACCCGCAGGCAGGAGGTCCTACCGCCACCGCAAACCTCCACTGCCTTTGCACCAAGCACCACAATGCGAAAACGACTGGCACCTGGGACGTCACCATCCACCCGAACGGCAACGAAACCTGGACCAGCCACGGCGACGGGCACACCGTCATGACGGCACCCAACGGGCCGCTGGGGCGGGAAACCTTCGCCCAGCGCGCAGCGAACCGCAGGAGGGTTGCCTAACGCGGCTCGTCTACTGGGACTCCCATGACGTCCAGCGCCGTGGCCAGGCCATCGTAGTTGGTGACCAGCATGACGAACGCGACCTGCTCGCGCTCGCTCAGCAGACCCCGCAGCCGCTGGGCCATGTCGGCGGAAAGCCCGCGGTCGCGGACGAGCTGCTCGGCGGCGTCCAGCAGGGTCCCGTGGCGGCCGGTGCGGCCGTGTTCGGGCTGGAACAGGGCGTCAATATCCTTGACCCCAACCTTTGCAGCGAGGGCTCGGTGCTGGTCGGCTTCGTAAGCGCTGCCGCGCAGGTAGGCGACGCGCAGGATGATCATTTCGGTTTCGACGCGCGAAAGGTAACCAAAGGGCATCATCGACCCGCCGTAAAGCAGCCAGAAGAAGAACAGGCGCGGGGCGCGGCCGATGGTGGCGAACACTCCGAGGTTCTTCTTCTTGGTCACGCGGGCGCCCACGCGCGTGGCGAAGGCACCGAACGGACCGAGGCGGCGAAGGTGCTGTTTACGTGCAACGGGGCCGGGGCCCAGCGGTGTAGTTTTGTCTCCCATACTTTTGGGAGGTTAGTCGGTCGAGCTAATCCTCGCTGGGAATTGTCAGAACCTCGTAGCCGTCTTCGGTGACGACCAGGGTGTGCTCGAACTGAGCGGTCCACTGGCGATCCTTGGTCTGGACGGTCCAGTCGTCGTCCCACACCTCGTATTCCAGCCCGCCGAGGTTGATCATCGGCTCGATGGTCAGGGTCATGCCCGGCTCGAGCAGGTCGGTGTACATGGTCGGGCGGTCGTAGTGCAGCACGACCAGGCCGTTGTGGAAGGTTGGGCCAACGCCGTGGCCGGTGAAGTCCTCCACGACGTTGTAGCCGAAGCGCTTGGCGTAGCTTTCGATCACGCGGCCGATGACGTTGATCTGCCGACCGGGCTTCACGGCCTTAATGCCGCGCCACATCGCCTTTTCGGTGCGTTCGACGAGCAGGCGGTGCTCCTCGGAAACGTCGCCAGCCAGGAAGGTCGCGTTGGTGTCGCCGTGCACGCCGTTCTTGTAGGCGGTGATGTCGATGTTGACGATGTCGCCGTCCTGGATCACGGTGCTGTCGGGGATGCCGTGGCAGATGATCTCGTTGAGGCTCACGCAGCTGGACTTCGGGAAGTGCCGGTAGCCAAGCGTGGAGGGGTAAGCGCCGTGGTCGCACATGTACTCGTGCGCCACGCGGTCGACCTCATCGGTAGTCACGCCGGGGGCAACGGCAGCGCCTGCAGCCTGCAACGCATCGGCGGCGATGCGGCTGGCTCCGCGCATCTTCTCGATGGTCTCGGGAGTCTGCACCCACGGCTCGCCCACGTTCTCCTGCACGCTGTCCTTCCAGGCGTACTCCGGCCTTTCGATGTGGGCTGGGACGGAGCGGATGGGCGTGGGATTACCGGGGGTCAATGGTGCTCGAGTCATGGGTCCCTATCTTACTCTTGACGCCCTTCCGCCTCCGCGGCCGGGCCATCCAGGTTCTTGAAGAAGTCGGCGGTCACGGAAGTAGCGTGCTCGGAGCCGCCGCCAAGGACAATGAGGGTGGCAAAGGCCAGGTCTCCGCGGTATCCGGCGAGCCAGCTGTGGGAGCCCTCGTTGATCTCGGCCTCACCGGTCTTGGCATAGACCTCGCCGGCGCCGGCCACTCCGGAGCCAGAGCCGCTGGTGACCACGGCACGCATCATGCGGCGTAGTTCTTGGATGGCTTTCGGGTCCAGCTTCTTCTTGGCGTCCTTCTTGGCCTCGTCGTTCTTGGCTTCCGTGTGATGGTTCTCGCCAGCGATGAGGTAAGGAGTGGGCGCCTTGCCGGCTGCCACGCTGGAGGCAACCATGGCCATGCCGAAAGGGCTGGCGAGGTCGAGGCCCTGGCCATAGCCCGCCTCGGTGCGGTCAAGCATCTTCTCGCCATCGGGCACGGAGCCGGTGATGGTCTCCAGCCCCTCGATGTCGTAGTCGGCGCCCAGGCCGAACTGCGCGGAGATGTCCTTCAGTTCGCCCGGCTTCAGCTTGGTCGAGATATCCGCGAAGGTGGTGTTACAGGACTTAGCGAAGGCATTCTCCAGCGGAGTGCTGCCCAGCGAGAAGCCGTTGTAGTTGGTGACGATGCGCCCGCCGATGTCCTGGGTGCCGGGGCAGCCGACGATCGAATCCGGGGAGAGCCCCTGCTTCTGCAGGCCCGCGTACGCGGTGAGCATCTTGAACGTCGAGCCCGGCGGGTACTGGCCCATCAGGGCAACATCGCCGTCTTCGTCGGCTTTCTCCGATTGGGCGACCGCCAGCACTTCGCCGGTCGATGGGCGCATGACCACCATCATGGTCTTGGCGTCGGCACGGGTGTCCACGGCCTTCTGGGCGGCATCCTGCACCTTGCGGGAAAGGGATACGCGCACACTTGGGGAAGACTTCGGATCTTCGCCGCCGACCTTGGCTACTTCGTTGCCCTCGCTGGTCGCGGCGACGACCTTCCAGCCAGCCTCGCCCTGCAGATCCTTCTCCACGACACCCCGGACGCGCGCCATGATGTCGGGGGCGAAGGAGGGATCGGGGCGCACGAGGGCGGGTTCCTCGTTGAGGCGTACTCCTTCAACGTTGCCGAGCGCGCCCTGCAGGCGCTTGCCCTGGGCCTGGTTGACGGTCAGGACGGAGTACTCCCCGTCCACATCGGCAGCCTCCTTGGCCTTTTCTACCGGGTCGATGCGGGGCACGGACTTATCGGCGCCCCGCAGCGAGTCCAGCTCGCCGGCGATGCGCTGCATGGCGCTCTGGACGCTGGAGACCTCATTCGGATCGACGAGGATCCGATACTGGGTACCCGGCTCCAGCAGCACCGCGCCATCGGATCCCACCACGTTGGCGACGGTGGCGGGAACGCTGCGCAGCTCCAGGTGCTGGTTGGCACCCAGCTCCGGGTGCAATACCGCAGGCTGCCAGCGCACGGACCAGTCGTCGCCGGTGCGGGTGAGGTTCATCGAGGAGTCATAGGAAAACTCGCGCCCGCCCGGCAGGTCCCAGCGCATCGAATACTGCGCGGTGGCCTGGTTGTCCTGGGTGTTGACGTTTTTCAGTTCCGTCTGCAGGCCCTCGGCCTGCAGAGACTCCCAAGCCTTCGCGATGGCCTGGGTTGCCTTGTCAGGGTTATCGGTCTCCCCTCCGGCCTGCGAGGCTTCGCCCGGATTGGACAGGGCGGCGAGGAAGGCCTGGGCGGCGTCATCAGCAACATCGGGTTTCGGCGTACAAGCCGCAGCGCCCAGCACAAGGCCAGCCGTCGTGACGGCCGCGGTGATGCTCCGGCGAGGGGTCCAAGAGGTGGTGCGCATAGGCACAGAGAGTAACAGGGTTAATCGATGATTCCGCGTTCCCTCGCCACGGCGACGGCAGCTGTTCTGTTTTTCACATTCAGCTTGGAGAAAACGTGCGCCATGTGGGACTTCACGGTCGCCTCGGTCAAGATGAGCTCCTTTGCGATCGCCCGATTGGACTTGCCTTGGCTGGCGAGCACAAGCACCTCCTGCTCGCGGTTGGTTAGCGACTCGAAGGGGTTGGCCAGCCGGCCGCGGAGTTTGCCCATGATGTTCTTGTTCATCACCGTCTGCCCGCGAGCAGCCTGGCGGATGCCCTCGGCCAACTCGTCGGGGGCGCAGTCCTTGAGCAGGTAACCCACCGCGCCGGCGGAGATGGCGCCGAGGACATCGCTGTCGGTGGAATAGTTTGTCAGTATCAGCACCTGCGGGGCGGGCTTGCGCTTGCGGATCGCGCGGGTGGCACGCACTCCCCCGGACTCTGCGCCCTCGCTGCTGGGGCTTTCTCCGAAGCGCAGATCCATGAGCACCACGTCGGGCTGTTCCTCAGCGCAGATGGCGACGGCGCGGTCGGGGTCGCCGACAGAAGCCACGATCTCCACGTCGCCCGTTCCGCGGAGCATCGCCTCGATCCCGGCGCGGACCACGGGATGATCGTCGCAGATCAGGACACGTAGCTGGTCTGGCACTGTTCAAACTCCTAACGAATCGGCACCTGGATGGATACACCACAGCCGGCGCCCGGCGAGCTTTCCACGTGCATGGTCGCGCCAATAAGGTTGGCGCGACGCCGCACGCCCGCCAAGCCAACCGGCGACAGGCTCATCTTGTCTGCGGCGATCTTGCTGACTAGTTCTTCGTCCATTCCTCGGCCGTTGTCCACGACATCGAGGCTGAGCAGGTCGCTCTGGTAGGTCAGGGTGACCCGGGCGCGCGTGGCCTCCGAGTGCTTCACCACGTTAGAGACGAGGGACTGCGCAATGCGGGTGAGCTCCTGCTCCACTTTCTCGTCCAGGTCGTAGGGCTCACCCTCGACCTCGAAGCTCAAGGCCTCGCCCAGCGGGGTGCCGGAGCTTACGCGCGCCAGGGCGATTGGCAGGTCGCCGCCGACCAGCGGCCCGGGCTGCAGCGCGGCGATGATGCGCCGGGTTTCGGCCAGGTTGTCCTCGGCGGTGGTGCGGGCAAGACGCAGGTCCTCCAGAACCTCCGGATCTTCCACCCGGTTCTCTACGGCCTGCAGGATCATGTGGATGGAGCTTAGCCCCTGCGCGATGGTGTCGTGGATCTCCCCGGCCAGGCGCGTGCGCTCGCCCATTTCGCCTGCGTGTCGGCTGGCTGTCTCGCGGGCGCTGGCCTCGTCACGCAGCTCCTTGAAGCCCACGCCGACGACGGTGGCGACCACTGCGGCGACGATCGGCCCCAGTGCCTCGCCGCCCTGATAGACCGACAGGGTGGTCACCACTGCGTTGCACGCGATCGCCGGCCACAGTGGCAGTACGCCGACGCATAGGAAGAACAGCGCGAATGCCATGAAAACGGCGCTCGGAGCCACCAGCAGCAGGCACGCCCAGGTGGCGATGACCAACGTCAGCCACAGCCAGGTGGGGCGCAGCCACAGGCCCATAACGTAGATGAAGCACAAGGCCACCGCGTTCCACGACCAGCCGTCCCTGATGATGACCACGGCCATCAGCAGAGCCATCAGCAGGTGGAGCCCCATACCCAGGTAAGCCCAGGCACGGTTCAGCGCAACGACTTTGTTCGACTTGGCTTTTTGTATCATGATCGCCACCAAGTCTAGTGGCCGAAAGGTGCTATCCGCCTCCGCCAAAAGTATGAGGCAAAGACTACTCCTTAGCCCGATGTGTTCCTTCTATAACGCGCGAAGAATAAGAACCATGCTAAGTAATAAGTCGTTAGCCCCGGTCCGGGGATTCATGTTTCAGGGGATCCGCGAGCTGCGCGTATCCCGTGGCAAGACGGCGCTCATCATCACCACCGTCCTGCTCATCACCGCAATGGTCACGCTCCTGAGCTCCCTGTCGGCAGGCCTGAGCTACCAGTCCGCCTCCGCCTTGGAGCACAAGGTCGGCAACGATCGCCAGCTCGTGCTGAACGATTCCGGCGGCACTGTGAACTTGAGTACTGGTTCTCTTACTGACGCCCAAGTTAGCGAGGTCAAGAGCCGTGGCGGAGAGGTCGTCACAATGGCCCGCTCGAAGGATGAGGAGGGTCAGGCCTTCATCGCAATGTCCGACAACGGCCACAAGCCCAGCGAGGACCTCTACCTCGAGCACCAGCCCATCCACTGGATGAGCACCGGCGAGGTGGAGAACTTGCCCGGAGCCTCCACCTTCGGCGTGGTTGCCGAAGATGCCGAGCCGATCGACGGCGCAGTCATGCTGCAGGGCAAGGACGCCCTGGAGGCCAGTGCCTCCTACAAGGGCGAGCAGTCCTCCCTGAACCTCATGATCGTCCTACTCTACGTAATCTCCGCCCTGGTGCTGGGTGCGTTCTTCACCGTGTGGACGATGCAGCGCCTGCGCGGCGTGGCGATCACCGTGGCGCTCGGCGGAACCCGCTCCAGCATCCTGAGCGACGCGGTCGGCCAGGCTCTGGTCGTGCTCTTCGTGGGCATCGCCGCGGGCACCCTGCTCACCGTCGGCGTCGGCGGATTCATGGAAGGCATCCCCATGGACGTCACCGCCAACACCACCCTCGTCCCGGCCGCCATCCTGCTGGCAGCTGGCCTGCTCGGCGCCGGCCTGTCCATCATCCCCGTAATGAAGGTCGATCCGCGAAAGGCAATGAACTCATGATCTACCCAGCCCTCGAAGTAAAAAACATCTCCCTCGAGATCACCGACGGAACCACCAAGCGCAACCTGCTGACGGACGTCAGCTTCAACGTGGATCCCGGCGAGGTCGTAGGCATCACCGGCCCCTCCGGTTCCGGTAAGTCCACCCTGCTGTCCATCATCGGCTGCCTGGAGACCGCCACCTCCGGCTCCGCCACCCTGCACGGCGCGGACACCCTAGAGCTCGGCACCGTCTCCGGCCGCCAGGCCGCGGAGATCCGCCGCCGCCACCTGGGCATCGTGTTCCAGCAGCCGAACCTGCTGCCGGCACTGACGGCTAAGGAACAGCTCATGGTGATGAGCCGCCTGGATAAGCCATTCGGCATCAGCGGAAAGGCGTGGCGTCAACAAGAAGAGAAGGCCGAGCGCCTACTCGAGGAAGTGGGCCTGGAAGGGCGAGAAAATGCGAAGGTCTCCGAACTCTCCGGCGGCCAGCAGGCGCGCGTGAACCTGGCGCGCGCCCTGATGAACGACCCGGCGCTGCTGCTGGTGGACGAGCCGACCGCGGCGCTGGACACCGCCAACGCGCAGCGTGTAACCGAGCTGATCGTGGATATGGCGCGCGAGCGCAACACGCCGGTGCTGTACGTCTCCCACGACCAGGAGCAGCTGGCCACGCTGGACCGCCGCATCGAACTGGTCGACGGCAAGGCCAGCGAAGTAGAGATGGCGACTACTTAGTCACCCGCACCTCGGCCTTCTGGCCCTCGACGGCCTCCAGGCCCTCCTCCTCGGCGATGCGCATAGCTTCCTCGATGAGGGTTTCCACAATCTGATCTTCCGGCACGGTCTTGATGACCTCGCCCTTGACGAAAATCTGGCCCTTACCGTTGCCGGAGGCCACGCCCAGGTCGGCATCGCGCGCCTCGCCCGGGCCATTCACCACACAGCCCATAACAGCCACGCGCAGCGGGAACTCCATGCCCTCCAGCCCCGCGGTGACCTCGTCGGCCAGCTTGTACACATCCACCTGCGCGCGACCACAGGAGGGGCAAGACACAATCTCGAGCTTGCGCGGGCGCAGGTTCAGCGACTGCAGGATCTGGTCGCCGACCTTGATCTCCTCCACCGGATCGGCGGACAGGGACACGCGGATCGTGTCGCCGATGCCCTCGGCCAGCAGGGCGCCGAAAGCCACGGAGGACTTGATGGTGCCCTGGAAAGCCGGGCCGGCCTCCGTGACACCCAGGTGCAGCGGGTAATCCGACTGGGCGGCGAGCTGGCGGTAGGCCTCCACCATCACGACCGGGTCGTTGTGCTTCACGGAGATGGCGATGTCGCCGTAGCCGTGCTCCTCGAAAAGGCTGGCCTCCCACAGCGCGGATTCGACCAGCGCCTCAGGCGTGGCCTTCCCGTACTTCTCCATGATGCGCTTATCCAGCGAACCAGCATTGACGCCAATACGGATCGGAATGCCCGCATCCCCGGCGGCCTTCGCGACCTCCTTGACCCGGCCGTCGAACTCCTTAATGTTGCCGGGGTTCACGCGCACCGCCGCGCAACCTGCGTCGATAGCGCTGAAGATGTACTTCGGCTGGAAGTGAATATCCGCGATCACCGGGATCGGGGACTTCGCGGCGATCGCCGGCAGGGCCTCGGCATCCACCGTCTTCGGGCACGCCACGCGGACGATGTCGCAGCCGGAGGCGGTCAGCTGGGCGATCTGCTGCAGCGTCGCATTAACATCGTGCGTCTTCGTGGTGGTCATCGACTGCACCGAGATCGGGTGGTCACTACCGACCCCTACCCCGCCGACCATCAGTTGGCGGGTCTTGCGCCGCGGAGCCAGCACCGGAGGCGGACCGTCGGGGATACCCAGGGAAATACCAGACATGTACGAAGACAACCTTTCAGTCGTGAATGCCGTTCAAACTCCCACCAATTCTACGCGCCGTTCGGCGGGCGCAGAGGTGGGCATCAACTAACTAGAAAATACGGATCGGGTTAACCACATCGGCGACGATCACGATGATGCCGAACACCAGCAGCACCGCCGTGGCCGCGTACGTGAGCGGCATCAGCTTTGTGTAGTCGGCGGGGCCGCCGGGCTGCTTGCCGCGCAGGCGGCGGAAGAAATCGCGGATCTTTTCGTAGATCACCACGGCGATGTGCCCGCCGTCCAGCGGTGGCAGCGGTACCAGGTTGAAGGCGGCCAGGAAGAGGTTCAGGCTCGCCAAGGTCATGAGGAAGCTCATCCACTGCTGGTACTGCACCAGCTCGCCCCCGACGCGGGAGGCGCCGACCACGCTCATTGGGGAATCGTCCTCGCGGTTGCCGCCGAAGATGGACTCGACCACGCCTGGCACGCGCTGCGGCAGGGCGATCAGGCCGTGGAAGGTGTCGTTGACCATGCCGCCCGTGAAGGACAGCGTGCCGCCCACCGCGCTGACGGGGTTGTACTGGTTGATCACGAGCTCCGGGCGCTTGGCGCGGATGCCGACGGCGCCGGAGGTCATGGTGTTGCCGGCGGTGTTCAACCGTTCGACCAGTTCGATCTGCAGGTCGAGGTTCTTGTGCTGCCCGTTGCGGTCGACGACTGCCGGGACCGTGATGCGGTCGCCGACCTGCTTGCCGTCGTCGGCGGCGCGCTCGGCCTCGGCGGCGATGGCCTTGGTGAACTCCCGGAAGTCTTCTGTCTCTTCGCCGTTGACGGAGAGGAAGGTATCGCCGGTCTGGACGCCAGATGCCGCCGCGGGACCGTCGCCCGTACACTCTTGCAGCGTGCCGTCCGAATTTTGCTTCGCCGGTGCGCACTGGGTGGATTCGACGGTGGGAGTAAAGACCACGTTGCGGTCCGGCAGTCCCCAGGCCAGCGCCACCCCGTAGAGGATGCCGAGAGCCAGCAGGATATTCACGATGATGCCGCCGAGCATGACGAAGATGCGCCGGTGCGCCGGCTTGTCATACATGGCGTGCGGGCGCTCTTCGTCGGTCATCTCGTCCAGCTTCGTCATGCCGGCGATGTCGCAGAAGCCGCCTAGGGGGATGCCCTTCAGGCCGTACTCGGTGTGGCCCTTGCGGAAGCTAAAGATCGTCGGGCCGAAGCCGATGAAGTAGCGTCGCACGCGCATGCCGGACATGCGGGCGGCAATCAGGTGCCCCGCCTCGTGCAGGGCGATGGATAGGGCGATGCCTAGGGCGAAGAGAAGGATCCCTAGTCCGAAAGCCACGTGGCCATCCTTTCGTGCGCCTTGGCTCGGGCTTCGCGCTCTGCCGCCAGCACATCTTCGAGGTCGTTGGGTTCGGCGGACAGGTGCTGGCAGGTCTCCATGGTTGCCGCAACCGTGTCCACAATGCGGGGGAAGCTCAGCCTGCCGTTGAGGAACTCGACGGCCGCTTCCTCGTTCGCAGCATTATAAACCGCGGGCATCGTTCCCCCGGCAGTGACCGCCTGGCGTGCCAGGATTACGGCCGGGAAGACCTCGTCGTCCAAGGGCTCGAAGTGCCAGTCGGTTGCCTGGGAAAAGTCCAGCTTGGGCTGTGCATCCGCGATGCGGTCGGGCCACCCGAGGGCCAGGGAGATCGGCAGCTTCATCGACGGCGGGGAGGCCTGGGCGATTGTCGCCCCGTCGATGAAGGTGACCATGGAGTGGACGATCGACTGCGGGTGGACAGTCACGTCGATCTTCTCAGCGGGGATGCCGAACAGCAGGCTGGCCTCAATCAGTTCCAGCCCCTTGTTGACCATCGTCGCGGAGTTAAGGGTGTTCATCTGCCCCATCGACCAAGTCGGATGGTTGGCGGCCTGCAGCGGGGTTACGTCCTCCAGCTGAGCGCGCGTGTAGCCACGGAAAGGGCCGCCCGAGGCGGTGAGCACGAGCGAGTCCACCTCGTCCACCCGCCCGGAACGCAGGCACTGCGCCATCGCGGAGTGCTCGGAATCCACGGGGATTAGCTGCCCTTCGTCCGCCGCCTTCAGTACCAGCTGACCACCTGCGACGAGCGATTCCTTGTTTGCCAGCGCCAGTTTCGCCTTGGTTCCCAGGGTCGCCAATGTCGCATCGAGGCCCAGAGAGCCGACTAGAGCGTTCAGGATAACGTCGCCCTCCCCCAGTTCCGGGCCGATGGCCTCGACCAGCTCACTGGCGGAATCCTTGCCCCGGATGCAGTGGGCGCCGAACTCCCCGTCCAGCCACTCCGCCGTGTGCTCGGAGGCCACCGCCACGCGCGCAAGATCCAGCCCAAAGTCGCGGACCTGCTGCGCCAGCACATCCGGCTTGGAGCCGTGCGCGGAAATGCCAACCAGCTCGAAGCGCTCTGGGTTATCCGCCATCACCTCCAGCGCTTGGGTACCGATGGATCCGGTGCTGCCTAGTACTACTACTCGCGTTTTCACGCGGTCTATTCTATTTCTTTTCTTGGTGACGCCCCGTCTCCCCACCTAAATTGGGTACTTTCCTGGCCACGCCTGCACACGGATAGGGACATTCTTGTCCTGATGTGTCAAAATAGCGGGGATAGAATTTTTTTGACTTTCAGGAGGAAACGGTGGCGCAACACTCTAAGGAAGCTGAAGTTTACAACGGCGTATCCACCGCGGACGTTCCGTCTGCGGCCTGGGGCTGGAGCGAGCTTCCGCGTCGCGGAATCATTACCGCCGGTGTCATCGGCGGCCTGTTCTTGTTGGGCATGCTGTTTGGCAACCACAAGGGCAACGTTGAGAACATCTGGCTGATCGTGTTGGCAGTCGTGGTTTTCCTCGGCGTTGGCCTGTGGGTGGCTCGCCCGACTTTCAAGCAGCGCACGACCGTTACCGCTCGCAACAAGCCGGAGGGTCACGTGGAGCCGGTCTGGTCCGCTGACCAGCTGAACCTGACGGGCGCTTACTCCGATCTGAGCGACGATGAGCTGCGTACCCAGAACATCGACCCGGCTACGCTGAACCGCTAGCTCTGATCGGCTAGTTTTTAGCCCTCAAAAAATTTTTTACTGCGCAGGCTGCTTTAAAGCCTGCGCAGTTTTTTATCGCTCTTCTGCCGCCAGCTGGCCACAGGCCGCGGCGATCTCCTGGCCCTTCGTATCGCGCACAGTGCAAGGCACGCCCTGGGCTTCCACCCGGCGGACGAACTCGTCTTGACGATCCTTCGGGGAGGCATCCCACTTGGAGCCGGGCGTGGGATTCAGCGGAATCACATTTACGTGCACCTTCGTCCCCAGCGCTCCACGTAGCTTCTTCCCCAGCAGGTCCGCACGCCACGGCTGGTCGTTCATGTCGCGGATCAGTGCGTACTCAATGGAGACGCGACGGCCGGAAGTATCCGCGTAGTAGCGTGCGGCGTCCAGCACCTCCTCCACCGACCAGCGGTTATTCACCGGTACTAGCTCGTCGCGCAACTCGTCGTCCGGGGTGTGTAGGGAAACGGCCAGGCGAACCTTCATCTCCTCGTCCGCCAGCTTGCGGATCGCCGGGGCCAGGCCGACCGTCGACACGGTGATGTTGCGCTGGGAAATGCCGAAGCCGTCCGGCGCTGGTGCGGACACCTTGCGGATGGTGTCCACCACACGCTTGTAGTTGGCCAGTGGCTCCCCCATTCCCATGAACACGATGTTGGACAGGCGACCGCCCTCCTCCTGCATCGTGCTGGCCGCCGCGCGGGCTTGCTCCACCATCTCGCCGACGGACAGGTTACGGTCCAGGCCGCCCTGGCCGGTCGCGCAGAACGGGCAGGCCATGCCGCAGCCAGCCTGGGAGGAAATGCACAGCGTGGCGCGCCCCGGGTAGCGCATCAGCACGCTCTCCAGCATCGTGCCATCGTGCAGTCGCCACAGCGTCTTGCGCGTCTCCCCATCGTCGGCCTCCATGTTGCGCATGGGGTGCATCAGCTCGGGGAATAGAGCATCCTTTACCGACGCGCGCTTGGACTCGGGCAGGTCGGTCATCTCCATCGGGTCGCCCTGCAAACGGCCGTAGTATTGACGCCGAATCTGATCCGCCCGGAACTTCGGCAGACCGAGCTCCTGCACACGCTCCTTGAGTGTCTCCTCATCGAGATCCGCCATGTGTACCGGCGGCATCCCCCTTTTGGGTGCTGCGAACTGAAGTTTTACTGGTGTAGCCATGATGCGCCCATTATTGCACGTAACGGGGGTAACCCTCACATTGCAAAAATCTGAACCCAGCCACGTTATGCCGTTGAATGGTAGGTATGAGCGACAACATCCGGAAGTCCATACCGCAGCCGACCAACAAACAAGCGGGTAACACTCCCCCGCACCCGCCGACAACGCACACTAATCCTCCAGCTGGAACCTCGGCGCAGAATCCGGCGTCACCAAAAAAGAACAGCGAGCAGCGCGAGGTGAAGAAGACCCTGGCGGGAACGACGTGGGTGGCGCTTATCGTCGGCGTGCTGCTGCTGATCCTGTTGCTGGTGTTTATCCTCCAGAACCAGGAATCCGCCGAGCTCCAGCTGCTGGGCTGGACGATGACCTTCCCGATCGGCGTAGGCATGCTGATCGCCGCGATTGTCGGTGCGCTGATCATGGCACTGGTCGGCGGAGTGCGCATCGTGCAACTGCGCAAGCAGGTTACGGAATAGCTACACGCCGCTGAGCATATTCAGCACAACCCAGGTGATCATCGCCGACGGCAACATGCCATCCAGGCGATCCATCAGGCCGCCGTGGCCCGGCAGCATACCGGACATATCCTTGATCCCGAGGTCGCGCTTGAACTGCGACTCCACCAGGTCGCCGAGGGTGGCGCAGCAGGCCAGGCCGGGCCCCAGCAGCAGACCGACCCAGAACGGGCCGGAAAGCAGCAAGGTCACGCAGGCCACACCGATGGCGGTGGATAGGATCAGCGAGCCGACGAAGCCCTCCCAGGACTTCTTGGGACTGACAGCGGGCGCCATCGGGTGCGTGCCGAAAAGCACGCCGGCGATGTAACCGCCCACGTCGGAGCCCACAACACACAGCATGAACGTGACGATGAAGGCCCAGCCGTCGACGTGATCGCGCTCCATACGCGACAACATGGCCGCGAAGCTGCCAAACAGGGGGATCCACGTCAGTACAAAAACGCCGACCGCCGTATCCCGCAGATAGTTATGCGGAGGCGAGGAACGGCCGTGGTGGAATAGGCGCGTCACCATCAGCAACAACACGCTGATGACGAAACCCGCCAGCGCGCCCGTCGGCCCGAAGGGCCACGAAAGCCACACGATCACCTGCGCGCCTAAGAAGAGGACGGGCAGGTTCAGCACATAGCCGCCCTCGTAGAGCCGGCGCCAGACTTCATAAACCGCCAGCGACAAGGCCAAGGCCACCAGCGGATACCACGCGAAAGGTGTGAAGAGCCCCGCGATGGCGATGGCGCCCAGAAATACGCCGACGGCGATGGCCTGTTTCAGATCCCGGCCGGGACCATTCTTGGGTTTCGGGCGAGCAACGATGGGAAATCGGCCTTTCGTGCGCGGGGGCTGGCGGGCGCTCGAGTTAAACCTCGAGCAGTTCCTTCTCCTTGGCCTCGACCAGGGAATCAACCTGCTCGACGTAGTTGTGGGTGATCTTCTCCAGATCCTTCTCAGCTGCGCGAACTTCGTCCTCGCCGGCCTCGCCATCCTTCTGGATCTTGCCCAGCTGCTCCATGCCCTTGCGGCGGATGTTGCGGATGGCGATCTTCGCGTCCTCGCCCTTGGCCTTGGCCATCTTGACCATTTCCTTGCGGCGCTCCTCGGTGAGCTGCGGGATCGTGACGCGCAGCACCTGGCCGTCGTTGGTGGGGTTGACGCCCAGGTCGGAGTTGCGGATAGCGTTCTCGATCGCATCCATGGTGGACTGCTCATAAGGCTTGATCAGCAGCATGCGGGGCTCCGGAACACTGATGGTGGCCATCTGGGTGATCGGAGTGGGAACGCCGTAGTACTCGGCGACAACGCCGTTGAACATGGAGGGGTTGGCGCGACCGGTGCGGATGGTCGTCAGATCCTCTCGGGCGTGCTCCACGGAGCTAGTCATGCGCTCTTCGGACTCAAGCAGAATATCGTCAATCATGATTAGAAATTTACCAGCTTACGGTGGGGATATGGGTTTAGGGATCGGGTTATGTTGGCTCTTTAGCGGGCACCGACGTTGCCGTCGACCAGGGTGCCGATGCGCTCGCCGTTGATCGCGCGGGCGATATTGCCCTCGGTGAGCAGGTTGAACACCAGGATCGGCATCTTGTTGTCCATGCATAGGGAGAACGCGGTGGCGTCGGCGACCTTGAGCCCCTTCTCGATGACCTCCCACGGCGTGATCTCGTGGAAGAGCTCCGCATCTGGGTTGGTGCGCGGATCGTCGCTGTACACGCCGTCGACGGCCTTGGCCATCAGTAGCACCTCGCAGCCGATCTCCAGGGCGCGCTGGGCGGCGGTGGTGTCGGTGGAGAAGTACGGCATGCCCATGCCCGCGCCGAAGATAACGACACGCCCCTTCTCCAGGTGGCGGGAGGCGCGCAGCGGCAGGTAGGGCTCTGCAACCTGCGTCATCTGGATGGCGGTCTGCACGCGGCAGTCCACGCCCTCCTGCTCGAGGAAATCCTGCAGAGCCAGGCAGTTCATGACCGTGCCGAGCATGCCCATGTAGTCGGAGCGGGAGCGGTCCAGGCCGCGCTGCTGCAGCTCTGCCCCGCGGAAGAAGTTGCCGCCGCCGATGACCACGGCGACTTCCACACCAGACTTGGAAACCTCCGCGATCTGTCGCGCCACGTTCTGCACGACGTCGGGGTCGATGCCGACCTTGCCGCCGCCGAACATCTCACCCCCCAGCTTCAACATAACGCGCTTGTAGCCTTCGCGGTTTTCGGCTGTAGTCACCGGGGAATCTCCTTTGTCGACGTGTTTTGCACTGCTGGCCATACTACCCCACCCAAGACATGGAAAAAGGCCTCGGCACCCTTACGGGCCGAGGCCTTGAAATGCGAGGCTTCATGCCTGGCGATAGGTGGCTATGCCTGGCCAACCTCGAAGCGCTTGAAGCCCTTCAGGGTCACGCCGGCCTCGTCCATAACCTGCTTAACAGACTTCTTGGACTCGGTGACGGACGGCTGGTCCAGCAGGCAAACGTCCTTGAAGTAGCCCTTCAGGCGACCCTCGATGATGTTCGGCAGAGCCTTCTCCGGCTTGCCTTCCTCGCGTGCGGTAGCCTCGGCGATCTCGCGCTCCTTAGCAACGGTCTCAGCCGGGACCTCGTCGCTGCTCAGGTACTTAGCCTTCAGAGCGGCAACCTGCATAGCGGCGGCCTTTGCTGCGCCCTCGTCGTCGCCTTCGTAGGCAACCAGCACGCCAACTGCCGGCGGCAGGTCAGCGGAGCGGTGGTGCATGTAGACAGCGACCTTGTCGCCCTCGATGGTGGTGGCGCGCTTCAGCTCCAGCTTCTCGCCGATCTTTGCGGACAGCTGCTGCAGAGCGTCGACAGCCTTCTGGCCGTCAACCTCGACTGCCTCGAGCTCCTCGCGGGAGTTAGCCTTAACCTCGGCTGCAGCGGCTGCGACCTTGTCGGCGAACTCGATGAACTCGGAGTTCTTGGCCACGAAGTCAGTCTCAGCGTTGACCTCGATCATGGTGTTACCGGAAACGGCGATCAGGCCCTCGGAGGCGGAGCGCTCTGCGCGCTTGCCAACGTCCTTGGCGCCCTTGATGCGCAGGATCTCGATGGCCTTGTCGAAGTCGCCAGCGGCTTCTTCCAGGGCCTTCTTGCAGTCCATCATGCCGGCGCCGGTGATCTCGCGGAGCTTCTTAACGTCTGCAGCGGTGTAGTTCGCCATGTGGGGCGATCCTCCTTCTGGTGGAAGTGTTCATAGTGGCTGAAATAACAGTTTCTAAATTCAGTCCTGTTTTCCAGCCTAGGTTACAAGTAACGCCCACGCCCGTCGGACACGGGTCTGAAACTGTGTCCCATACGGGGGTGGGCGCTAAATCGCTAGCTCTAAAGCAGCTTATGCCTCGGTGTTGCCCTCGGCCTTTGCCTCAGCCTGAGCCTCTTCGGCGGGGGCCTCGGTCTTCTCAGCCTCAGCCGGTGCCTTGTCAGCGTCGCCGGCAGCTTCCTTGGCTGCAGCCTCCTGGCGCTCGGCGCGGGCCTGGCGGCCAGCCTCGACTGCGGAGGAGATGATGCTGGTCAGCAGGTTTGCGGAGCGGATAGCGTCGTCGTTGCCCGGGATCGGGTAGTCGACAACATCCGGGTCGCAGTTGGTGTCCAGGATTGCGACAACCGGGATGTTCAGCTTCTGTGCCTCGGAGACAGCGATGTGCTCCTTGTTGGTGTCGACGATCCACAGAGCGGACGGAGTCTTGGTCATGTCCGCGATGCCGCCGAGGACGCGCTCCAGCTTGTTGCGCTCGCGGGTCAGCATCAGAACTTCCTTCTTGGTGCGGCCCTTGTAGCCGTCCTCAGCTGCGTCCATTGCCTGCAGCTCCTTGAGGCGGTGCAGACGCTTAGCAACGGTCTGGAAGTTGGTCAGCATGCCGCCGAGCCAGCGGTGGTTGACGTAGGGCATGCCCACGCGCTCTGCCTCGTTGGCAACTGCTTCCTGGGCCTGCTTCTTGGTACCGACGTACAGGATGTTGCCGCCGTGGGCGACGGTCTCCTTGACGAACTCGTATGCCTCGTCGATGTAGGTCAGGGTCTGCTGCAGGTCGATGATGTAGATGCCGTTGCGGTCGGTGAAGATGAAGCGCTTCATCTTCGGGTTCCAACGGCGGGTCTGGTGACCGAAGTGGACACCAGCGTCCAGCAGCTCGCGCATAGTAACAACAGCCATGGTGTTACAGGGGCGTATTTCTTCTAGCCAACCGCGTGGTCGGCGCCGCCCCTTCCTCGCTTTCAAAGTTTAGGGTTTGACGGTTTTCTTCACGATGCACTCGACACTCACTGTACGTGCGTGGCTTATGCACCATCCTGGCAGATAGTCCCCGGTGTAGCTGTGGCTCGCCATGTTCGCCCGCTTCTTCTATCGGGACCGTGCTGGTGAGCCATTAGGTGGGGTGCGAATATCTACGCGTAGTCAGTCGCCTTACTCCGCCTCTCGGTCTTCGCGAAACCGAGTGCACTCCCTTAGAACTTGTGTGTATCAAGAAAGTGCGGCAGACGGATCCGGACATACTGCGCTTGCTACCCTACCCCCACTCACGCTGCCTAAACAAGTCCTATCGCCGCGCGTTGTGCCGTTTCTGTGGACAACTTTTAGTTATCCACAGCCTCGCCGGTTCGCCCTTTCTTTTTGGTGACGCCCCCACGCATCATCTGTAGCCATGACCCCACGGCTATACCGCACCATTTCCTTAACGCTTGCGCTGGTTCTCCTCTGGGTTGGCGCCCCGCCTGCCCCCTTGCCAACTGCAAGTTCCCAACCCGATGCGTCCCGCATAGTCCGCTCACATAGGTTGCCAACTGCCAAGGATGCGCAGGTAATCCGCGCTGCGGACATTCCCGATGCCGTGTGGGAACCGGGTCACCGGGGCGTGGACCTGCAGGCCTCTCCCGGTGAGGCGATTTTAGCCAGCCGGGGTGGCACCGTCGCCTTTGCAGGAGTCGTCGCTGGCACGCCGGTTGTCTCCATCAGCCACGCGGACGGTATCCGCACCACCTATGAGCCCGTCATGGCACGCGTGCGCGCCGGTCAAAAGGTGCGCCGAGGCGAGGTCATCGGCGTGCTGGCGGATGTCGCCAACTTGCCTGAGCATGCCCGGAAATCGCCGGGGCTATCCTGGGGCGCGCGATTCGAAGGCAAGGGGCGGGTGTACATCGACCCGATGACGCTTCTCGGTTCCGTACGGGTCAGGCTCTGGGATGCGCCTGGTTAAAGACGGCCTTCAGGCGCTCGGTGCCGACGTGGGTATAGATCTGCGTGGTGGACATGTTCGAGTGGCCAAGGAGCTCCTGCACCACGCGGAGGTCCGCCCCGCCCTCCAGGATCGCCGTGGCCGCGGAGTGCCGCAGCCCGTGGGGAGACAGGCGCGGGCCGGGGCCGGCCTGGGTTACGCGGTTCACCACGGTGCGCACCTGACGGGGGTCAATGCGCTTACCGCGGACTCCCACAAAGAGAGCCGGAGTGCCTTTCGCCATGTCCCCGCGCACCTCGAGCCACTTCTCAAGGGCTGTCACCACGGTGGCCCCAAAGGGGACCACGCGGGTCTTGCTACCCTTACCCGTCACGCGGAGGAGGCGGTTGGAAAAGTCCACGTCGTCCACATCGCAGCCAGTCAGCTCGGAAACGCGGATGCCGGTGGCGTACAGCAACTCAACCATGGCCCAGTCGCGGATGGCGCTAGGCGTGGAGGCATCACCCTCGGGCTGCAGGCCGTTGAGCATGTCGGAGGCCTGATCGGCGCGCAGCACGCGCGGCAGCGTGCGCTGCGGCTTCGGCGCCTTCAGCGCGGCGACCGGGTTGGCCTGCACGAAGCCGCGGTGGGCAAGGAAGGCTCCGAAGCCCCGCATGCTGGAGGCCAGCCGGGAGAGGCTGGCCCGGCTGGCGCCGTTATCCACCGCCCAGCCCAGCACGTCGCGGGCGCGGTCCAGGTCGAACTCCTCGATGCGCTCTAAGCCTTCCAGCGCGCTGTCGAGATCCCGTCGGTAGGCGCGGATCGTGTTCTCGGAGCGCCCGACCACGTGGCGCAGGTGCTGCTCGTAGTCGTCCAGCACAGACCACAGCGGCGCCGTGGTGCCAGTGGGACGGGAGTTACTCATGTGACCAATCTAGCCGGTCACTCGACCCTAATCCAGCGATCCGCCTCCCTCCGGAGCCTGCCCATGGCCTCCAGGTCTCGCAAGCAGCGGATCACCGTGCGGGCGGGCAAACCGGTGGCTTCCACCAGTTGCGGCAGTCTGCCTTCGGGGCCTTTGCCGCTCGGCAAGGCTGCGGCGTCAATAATGGCGAGGTGCTCCCAGCTAGGCAGGAACGAACGATCCTCCTGGCCTAGCCCCAGCACCATCTGCTCGCCGAGAGGGGTGAGCTCCTCGATCAGGTCACGGGCGCTGACGGCCAGCGTGGCGCGGGCGGTACGGATGCGGTCGAGGCACCCGAGGGAAGCGTGGGATGTGACGGGGCCAGGGACGGCAAAGGTAGGCTTCACGAAGGCCTCAGCCCAGTTCAGGGTGTTGAGGGCTCCGCTGCGCTGCGGGGCCTCCACCACCAGGGTCGCCTGTCCGAGCGCCGCCGCCAGGCGGTTGCGGGTGAGGAAGCGATGGCGGGCCGGCGGGATGCCCGGTGGATACTCACTGATGAGCATTCCGCCGGCGGCGACTATCTGCTCAAACAGATCCCCATGCGCCTTGGGGTAGGAAACGTCGAGCCCGCAGGCCATGACCACAATCGTGGGCATCTTGGAATCGAGGGCCGCGCGGTGGGCGATAGCATCGATGCCGATCGCACCCCCGGAGATCAGGCTGAAGCCCGCGTCCGCGAGGTCTCCCGCGAAGGATTCGGTGACCTGCTCGCCGTAGCGCGTGGCGGCGCGGGTGCCCACGACCGTAACCGAGCGGCGCACCAGCGCATCCAGGCGAACATCCCCGCGCACCCACAGGGCGAAGGGCGCGGCCGCCTGGCCGCGGACGGAGGAATCGTGATCCGCACCCGATTCGGCCATGCGGACGAAACTGGCGGTCAGTTCGGCAGGCCACTCGTCGTCCTCCGGGGTGACCAACCGCCAGCCGCGGGCGATGGCCAGCTCCGCGTCGCGGGTGGGGTCCTGCTCGTAGCGCTGCGAGGTCGAGTCCGCCAGTGCGTCCGGCAGCTTCCCTCCCCGGCGCGCCAGGGCTTCTGCTACGGATCGCACGTCCGCGGGGCCGAGCTGCTCCCAACCGTTGGGCCACAGCATGTCCAACACGTCGAGGCGCGATGCCTCTATGACCCGGCGCACGTAGACCCACTCCAAAAAATTGTCCTGGGTCGTCATCGCTGTACCTCTACCAATTCCCTGTCCGCTCCGAAGAGTTCCACCGCGTCGCTGATGTGCCCCAGGTGCGGAGCGGAAGCGCGGTCTAGGTCCGCAAGTGTCCAGGCGACCCGGATGGTCCGATCCACTCCCCGCTGCGTGATCGTGCCGGTGCGCAGCATGTCCTCCAGCAGCACGGCGCCGGAATCGTCCACGCCTACCTGCCGCAAAATTTTTCCGGGCACCAGCGCGTTGCTGGCGGTGCCCCACCGCTGGCGGGCGCGCTCCCTGGCCTCGGCCACCCGTTCGGCCACGGCGGCGCTGGTCTCTCCAGGACTGCTAAGCGCCTCAATCTGGGGCCTGCCCGTGGTGGTGGCGAACACGTCCACTCGGTCGCGCAGCGGACCGGATAGCTTCGCCTGATAACGCAGCCGCGCCCCCGATGGGCACGTGCAGTCAATCGGCAGCTCCGCGCCACACGGGCAGGGGTTGGCGGCCATCACCAGTTGAAAGTCGGCGGGGAAGCTGGAGATTCGATTCGCCCGCATGAGCTCCACGCGGCGCAGCTCCATGGGCACGCGCAAGCACTCCAGGCTATCCCGGCGCGCCTCGCTGACCTCGTCGATAAACAGCACCCCGTGGTGGGCTAGGCTCACGGCCCCGGGCGCGGGCACGCGACCGCCACCGATCAGTGCCGCCGGGGTCACGTTGTGGTGCGGGGCGATGAACGGCCGCTGACCCGCGAGCACTTCCAGCAAGCTCCCCTTTACTCCCGCCAGGGAGTGCACGCTCGCGGCCTCCACCCGCTCGGTATCGGTCATGGGCGGCAGGATCCCCGGCAGACGTTCGGCCAGCATCGATTTGCCGCTTCCCGGCGGCCCCGTCAGCATTAGGTTATGTCCCCCGGCCGCGGCCACCTCCACCGCCCGACGGGCGGCGGGCTGTCCCACGACTTCCGCCAGGTCCCCCATCTGCCGAGGCGGGGCGTACTCCCCCGGGCATGCCTCTCGCAGCTCTCCCCCACGCAGCCAGTCGATAACCGTACCCAGGTTCGGGGCCACCAGCACGCTCACACCCCCATCGCTCGCTGCTGCCTGCGCAGCCTCGGCTGCCTCGCTTTCGTTTCCCACGGGCACCACGACAGTGGAGAATCCCTCCATCGCCGCGGCCAGCACCAGCGCGAACACTCCCTGCACCGGGCGGATCTGCCCGTCCAACCCCAGCTCCCCCACCAGAATCGTCTGAGCTAGCCGTCCCGCTGCTAGCGCATCATCAGCAACCGCAGAGAGCATCGCGCACACCATCGCCAGGTCATAACCGGCCCCCTGCTTCGGCAACCCGGCAGGCGACAAGCTCATCACGGTCCGCGACCCCGGCCACCTCACGCCGGAATTCTTCAACGCCGACCGGATGCGGTCCTTCGCCTGCACCACCGCGGTATCCCCCATACCCACGATTGATATTCCGGGTAGCCCCCTGCTCACGTCGCACTCGACAGTGATCACCGTCCGTCGGGTCCCCTCCAGCGCTATCGACTGCGCATGCCCCACGGCCATTGGTCACCACACCCCCTCGACGTGCTCGCGCACGCCGTCCGGTCCGACGTCGATCACGTCCACGCGCAGTCCCCCGGAAAACTGCACCCCCTCGCGGTTCTGTTCCAGCCACAGTCCGGCCAGCGTGCGAATCCGCCTGAGCTTCCGCGACCCCACCGCCGCCACTCCGCCCCCGTCGGAGTCCGAGGCGCGATACTTTACCTCGATGAAAGCCAGGTCGTCCTCGGGTGTCCGCGCCACCAAGTCCAGCTCCCCGTAGCGGGTGTAAAAGTTGCGGTCCAGCACCTCATACCCCGCCCGCTGCAGATACTCAGCCGCCAGGTCCTCCCCCAGGTTTCCCACTGCTCGCTTGTTCGCCGCCGTCACTAGTCGCCCTCCCCTTTTCCGTGATCCGGCACCGGTCCTTCACGCCCGGTACCTGGTTCACAAGTGTGGGGCATCATCCCCGTGGGGTGGCGTCATAAAAAGAAACAGAGACAACAAAAGCCCAGGGGGTTGTGGAAAACCCCTGGGCTGTGAATAAGCGGAAAAATGCAGGTCAGTCGGGCAGCTGTAGCTCGGGCTTGTCGAGCTCCTCGATGTTTACGTCCTTGTAGGTGATTACGCGCACGTAGCGGACGAAGCGAGCGGGGCGGTACATGTCCCACACCCAGGCATCAGACATGCGGACCTCGTAGTAGACCTCTCCGCCGGAGTTGCGCGGGATCAACTCGACGGCGTTGGCCAGGTAAAAGCGGCGCTCGGTCTCCACAACGTAGGAAAACTGGCTGACCACGTCGCGGTACTCGCGGTACATCGACAGCTCGACGTTTGCCTCGTAGTCGTCTAGTTCCTCAGCACTCACGGACTTACCCTCGATCCTTCCCTTTAAGCCACTGCTGGTGCGCAGCGGCCACGTTCTTGTAACTGTAACGGTGATAAGGGGTGCCACCGTGCAGGCTCACCGCAGTCATGTGCGCCTTGGTGCCATAGCCCTTGTGACTAGCCAAACCATACCCCGGGAATTCCTCGTCGAGGGTTCGCAACACTCGATCCCTGGAAACCTTTGCCAGCACACTCGCCGCGCTGATGCACTTGGCCATCTGGTCGCCCTTCACCACCGGCAGGTGCGGCATGGGCAGGCCGGGGACCTTCACCGCATCCGTTAGCACGTAGCCGGGCTGCACATCCAAAGCGGCCACGGCACGCCGCATGCCGGAGACGTTCGCGTGCTGAATGCCGAAGCGGTCGATGTCCTCGGCGCTGATGTGGATGATCGAGTAGGAAACGGCAACGTCGCGGATGACGTCGTACATCCGCTCGCGGGTCTTTTCCGTGAGCTTCTTCGAATCGGTCAGGCGGTCCAGCCCGGCCCCGTCCAGGTCGGAGGGCAGGATGCACGCCGCAATCGAGATCGGCCCGCAGCACGCGCCGCGCCCGGCCTCATCCACCCCCGCGACAGGCCCCAGCCCCGCGGCCTCTAGCTCGCGTTCCATCTAGCCCTGGATGGGCAGGGAGTCCACGCCACCAATGCGGCTGAACGGCAGCAGGATGGACTCGACCTCGCCGACGATGTTCTCCACCGGGATGGTGCCCTGGTGCTCGTCGCCCATGTGCGCGCGGGAGTCCAGCGAGTTGGTGCGGTTGTCGCCCATCACCCAGACAGCGTCGTCCGGCACGGTGACAGGTCCGAAGTAGTCGCCCTGGCACTCCTTGGAGCCCGTGGTCGGGTCGATCGGGTTCGCCGGCGGGTCCATCGTGTAGGAATCATCGACCTTCTTGCCGTTGACCATGATGCCCGGGTCGCCCTCCTGGCACTGCACGGTCTGCCCACCGGTGGCGATCACGCGCTTGACCAAGGTGTTTTCGTCCGGCGCAACGATGCCGATGGTGGCGCCGACGTTCTGCAGCCCACGCACCACATCGTTGGAGCTGCGGCGGGAGGTGTACTCCTCGTTCCAAGACTCGGTTCCGACGAAGACGACGACATCGCCCGGGTCGGGCATCTTGTCGCCGCGGTAGGCCAGCTTGTTCACGAAGATGCGGTCAGGTGTGCAGCCCACGCAACCGTGCAGCGTTGGCTCCATCGACTCGGAAGGAATCAGGTACATGCGGCCCACAAAGTTATTGAAAGCGCCCAGTACCAGCATCGTCACCAGGATGATGATCGGCATCTCGACCCACCAAGGGTAGGTCTTCTTCTCCTTCTTCTTTTTTGGTGACGCCCCCTGCTCCGGCTGCGCTGCAGCCTCATCGGGCACGTTAGGGTCGTTGGGTTCCTGTCGATGAGTCACAAAGAACGAGGATACCAGTGGGGCGAACAGCAAAAAACCCAGCCACGAAAGTGTGACTGGGTTGATAGCACTTAGGGGGTAAGTACTAGATGCGCTCCTTGATGCGGGCTGCCTTGCCGCGACGCTCGCGCAGGTAGTACAGCTTCGCACGGCGGACCTTACCGCGGGACAGGACGTCGATGCGGTCGATGTTCGGGGAGTGAACCGGGAAGGTACGCTCCACACCGATGCCGAAGGAAACCTTGCGGATGGTGAAGGTCTCGCGGATGCCGGAGTTCTGGCGGCGGATCACAACGCCACGGAAAACCTGCAGACGGGACTTGGAGCCCTCGATAACCTTGACGTGAACGTCCAGGGTATCGCCGGCGCGGAACTCGGGAATGTCGTCGCGCAGCTGAGCTGCGTCAACCTTATCAAGAATGTGCATGGATGAAATCCTTTTGCTCGTCTGGATAGAGGATCCTCGCGGCTTTTCGCGTGACGCGCGCGCCTACGGGTTCGTACCCACAACAGAAATTAACTTGAGTAGTATGACACCGACTAGTGGCTTTGTCCAAATCCCGCGTTCTTCAGCGCGGCGGCCATACTGCCCTGCGGAGCCTGATTGCGCTGGTTGGGCTTCCTCCGCGCCCCCTTCTTCGGCTTGGACTTGCCGTTGGCTGTAGGGGCCTTGGGTTCGTCCTGCAGGCGCAGGGAAAGGCCAATGCGGTTGCGCGGAACGTCCACGTCAACGACGCGCACCTTCACCACCTCGCCAGAGCTGACCACGTCGTGCGGATCCTTTACGAATTGCTCGCTCATGGCGGAGACGTGAACCAGGCCATCCTGGTGCACGCCGATGTCCACGAAGGCTCCGAAGGCCGCAACGTTAGTGACCGTGCCCTCTAGCACCATGCCCGGCTTGAGATCCTTGATGGTCTCGATCCCCTCGGCGAGCGTGGCGGTTTTAAACGTCGGGCGCGGGTCGCGCCCCGGCTTGTCCAGCTCCGCCAGCACGTCCGTGACGGTGGGGATGCCGAACTGCTCGTCCGCGAAGTCCCCCGCACGCAGCTTGCCCAGCACGGCGGAGTTGCCCACGAGCTGCGCAACCTCCACGCCGGTGGCGTCCACGATGCGGCGCACCAGCGGGTAGGCCTCCGGGTGCACGGCTGAGCCGTCCAACGGGTCGGCAGCTCCGTTGATCCGCAGGAAGCCCGCGGCCTGCTCGAACGCCTTCGGCCCCAGGCGCGGCACCTTCAGCAGCTCCTTGCGGGACTTGAAAGCGCCGTTCTCATCACGGTAGGCCACGATGTTTTCCGCCAGGGTCGGAGTAACGCCCGCCACCCGGTTGAGCAGTGGCGCACTGGCCAGGTTCACGTCCACGCCGACGGAGTTCACTGCATCCTCCACCACAGTGTCCAGCCCGGCGGCCAGCAGCGCCTGGTTGACGTCGTGCTGGTACTGCCCCACGCCGATGGATTTCGGGTCGATCTTCACCAGCTCCGCCAGCGGATCCTGCAGGCGGCGGGCAATGGAAACGGCTCCGCGCAGCGAGACGTCCATGTCCGGGAACTCCTGGGCGGCCACCTCGGAGGCGGAGTAGACCGACGCACCCGCCTCGGAGATGACGACGGTCTGGGGCTTGGTACCCTCAGCCAGCCCGGCGATCTCCTTTGCCAGCTTCTCCGTCTCGCGGCTGGCGGTGCCGTTGCCGACTGCCAGCAACTCCACACCATGCTTGTTCACCAGGGCGCTGAGGATCGTGCGGGCCTTATCCCACTGGCCGGAGTGCGGGTAGACAACCACCGTGTCCAGCACCTTGCCGGTGCCGTCCACCACGGCACACTTCACGCCGTTGCGGTAGCCCGGATCCATGCCCAGGGTCGCCCGGTGGCCCGCGGGGGCCGCCAGCAGCAGATCCTTCAGGTTCTTCGAGAACACGCTCACGGCAGCCTCGTCGGCCCTCTCCTTCAGGCGCATGCGCACATCCACCGCGGAGCTGACCGCCAGCTTCGTGCGCCAGCCGAAGCGCACGCATTCGGCGCGGAACTTATCGGCCGGGTCCCCCTGGGCCTGCAGCCCAGTGCGGTCGGCGATGATGCCCTGGTAGAACTCGTCGTCCTCCCCCGGCGCAAAGTTCACGCGCAGCACGCCCTCGTTCTCACCGCGCAGCAGCGCCAGCACGCGGTGGCTCGGCAGGTCCCCGAAAGGCTCGTCAAACTCGAAGTAATCGCGGTACTTCTGGCCTTCTTCCTCCTTGCCCTCAATCACGGCGGATTCGGCACGGCCGCGCTTGAAGTATTCCTCGCGGATCTCCCCCACCAGATCTGCATCGGTGGAAATGTCATCGACCACGATGGCCCTGGCGCCGGCCATCACCGAGGCGGCGTCAGCAAAACCCTCCTGGACGTAGTCCGCGGCCAGATCGGGACTACCTCCGGCGAGCAGCTTCTCAACCAGCTCCCCCAGGCCGGCCTCGCGTGCGATGGCGGCCTTGGTGCGGCGGGACTTCTTAAACGGCAGGTACAGGTCCTCGAGGCGGGCCTTCGTGTCCACGGCCAGGATCTTTTCACGCAGCTCGTCGGTGAGCTTGCCCTGCTCTTCGATGCTCTTGAGGATGGTCTCCTTGCGGGCGGCGAGCTCGCGTAGGTAGTCGAGGCGCTGCTCGAGCTGGCGCAGCTGGCTATCGTCCATGCCGCCGGTGACTTCCTTGCGGTAGCGGGCGATAAACGGCACGGTCGCCCCGCCATCCAGCAGGTCGATGGTGGCCTGAACGCGGGGCTGATCCACCCCGAGCTCGTGGGCAATGATGCTAGCGATGCTATCGGTCATTCCCCACATTCTAGAGGGGCTACTGCTTGCCGAAGTCCTCGCCCCACTCGGGCGCATCGCTGGTGAACTCCGTCAGATCGCGCTCGCCGCTAAAGCCCTGCTGCATGTGCAGGTACTCCAGGTGGCGATCGAAAAGATCCAGCACGTTATTGATCAGCTGCGCGCGGGTGTAGCCGAACACGTCGAAGCCCAGGGAGCCGTTCATGCCGAAGACCTCGAGGCGGACGTAGTTCTTGCCGTTGTCGAGCTTGTCCGACGCACCCTCGCGAACCGCGAACTCCGGGGTGGTGGAGATGACCGGGTAGAGCTGATAGCGGAAGACCGGGTCCTCCCCGAAAATCACGGACAGGTCCAACTGGGGAACCTTGGTGTCCTTACTGTCGGCGACCAACAACGTGGCGTCATAATCCCTAGCCCGCAGCGCCGTAGCGACCGATTCAAGGGCGGGCTTGGCGATCTGCACCACATACCGGTGCGCGGTCTGCTCCGACGGCCAGGTAGAAGTGCGATCGAGGCGGTTCTCCCAGTCCAGGTCGTTGCCAGAGGGCAGGGTACGTCCGGAGATTGCGGAGTGCAGAGCGATGGCACGGGAATCCACCTGGGCGGTCTCCATGCGTATCGAGCGCATCAAGCCCACCATGATCAGGTACACCACCACCATGAACGGCAAGCCCATGATCAGCGTGGCCATCTGCAGCGTGGCGATGCCGCCAACTTGCAGCATGGCGATCGTCAGCACGGCGACGGCACCCGACCACATCAGGCGCATCCACGGCGCGCCGTCCTGCTGTGGGTCCTGCGAGATGGAGGAGAACTTCGCCATAACCAGCGCGCCGGAGTCCGCGGAGGTCACGAAGAACAGCAGACCCACGAGGATGGCGATAAACACCACGATCGTGCCGCCGGGCAGTCCATCGAGCAGGGTGTAGAAGCCACGCTCCGGGGAGTCCACGGCGGTCTGCAGGAAGTCGTGATCCTTGTTGTTGACCGCACGATCCAGCGCAGTGTTGCCCAGGATGGAGGCCCACAGCGCGACGAAAAGGAAGGGGACGCACAGGGTACCGATGACGAATTGGCGGAAGGTGCGGCCACGGGAAATACGGGCCAGGAACAGACCTACGAACGGCGCCCAGGCCACCCACCAGGCCCAGAAGAACAGGGTCCAGTTAGCCATCCAATCCGCGGTGGCTGCCGGGTCCTGGGAGTAAGAGAAAGTCTCGAAGGTCCAGCGCGGCAGCCAGGCGAGGTAGTCGCCCATGTTCTTCACCACGGAGTTCAGCAGCCAGCCAGTGCGGCCGGTGAACAGGACGAACAGCAGTAGTGCGGTGGCGAGGTAGACGTTCGCCTCACTGAGGCGCTTAATGCCCTTGTCCACACCGGATACTGCGGAGATCGCTGCGACGCCCACTGCCAGCGCCACCAGAGCGATTTGCATGCCACGGCCCTCGGGCAGGCCGAACACCATGTTCAGACCGAAGTTCAGCTGCACCACGCCGATACCCAGGGAGGCCGCCACGCCGAAGATCGTGCCGAGCAGGGCGGCGATATCGACCGCGTCGCCGATCGGCCCGTTCACCCGCTTGCCGATCAACGGGTACAGGGCGCTGCGGATGGCCAGGGGCATGTTCAGGCGGTAGGCGTAGTAGCCAAAGGCCAGGCCCATCAGCGCGTACAGCGCCCAGCCGGACACGCCCCAGTGGAAAAGAGTCCAGGCGATGGCCTCGTTGTAGGCCTGCTCCGTCATCCCCTCGCCCACCGGCGGGGTGGAATACTGCGCCAGCGGCTCGGCCACGGAGTAGAACATCACGCCGATGCCGATACCGGCGGCGAAGAGCATTGCCGACCAGGAGAAAAGGCTGTACTGGGGCTTGGAGTGGTCGGGACCCAAGCGGATAGCGCCCGCCTTGGACAGGGCGATCCAGATCATGAAGATCAGCGCAATGGCAACGGTGGCGATGTAGAGCCAACCCAGGCTCTCTGTCAGCCACCCGGTGATTCCCCCGACGACGGAATCGAAGTTATCGCTGGCGACGGCGGCCCAGATAGCGACCAGCAAAGTGATGACCATCGTGACCGCCACCACGGGCCAGTTGGCCTTGGGAGGCTCCCCACTGCGTGAACGGTCCGCCCCCGCAGAGTACGTACCGACGATGGCCCGAGGGCCAGCTGACAGTCTGGATCGCTTCTTGTCCGCCAACTTTTCCTATTCCTTAAACCACCCCGTCACCGCTGGCGCGATGTTGGTGTAGACGTGCTTGTGCTCTTGGTACTCGGCCAGTCCGGTGGGGCCGAGCTCGCGGCCGTTGCCGGACTGCTTCATTCCGCCCCACTCCGCCTGCGGCAGGTAGGGGTGGAAGTCATTAATCCAAATAGTACCGTGACGCAGCTTACGTGCGACCCTTTCCGCCTTTCCTGCGTCAGTGGTCCACACAGCTCCGGCCAGGCCGTACTCGGTGTCGTTGGCGATGGCTACGGCCTCGTCCTCGGTGGTGAAGGTCTCGATGGTCACGACCGGGCCGAAGGCTTCGTCGTGCACGCAGTCCATCTCTTGCGTGCAGCCATCGATGATCGTCGGCAGGTAGAACACGCCCTGGGTCAGGTCCGTGTTGCCCGTGGCGTGGGAGCCCTGGTTGTTCTCGGCCGTCGGGATGCGGCCGCCGCAGAGGATCTTCGCGCCTTGCTCGCGGGCGCGGTCGACGTAGGCCGCAACCTTGTCGCGGTGATCGGCGGAGATCAGGGCGCCGGTCTCGGCGGCCTCGTCCAGCGGGCCGCCGACCTTGATCTTCTCGGCCTTGGCCACCAGAGCCTCGACGAACTGGTCGTGGATGGACTCCTCCACCACGATGCGGGAGCCCGCAGAGCACACTTGGCCGGAGTGGACGAACGCGCCGTTCAGTGCGTTATCCACCGCAGCGTCGAAGTCCGCGTCGGCGAAGATAACGTTCGGGTTCTTGCCACCCAGCTCGAGGGCCACGCGCTTGACGGTCTCCGCCGCGTTGCGGGCGATCAGCTTGCCGGTGACCAGGCCGCCGGTGAAGCTGACCATATTCACATCCGGGCTCTGCGACAGCGGGTTGCCGCAGTTGGCGCCCGCGCCGGTGATCAGGTTAGCCACGCCAGCCGGCAGCCCCAGCTGGTCCAGGACCGTCATCAGCATCATGGCGGTGTGCGGGGTGAGCTCCGCCTGCTTCAGCACAAAGGAGTTGCCTGCGGCCAGGGCCGGGGCGACCTTCCAGGCCACCTGCAGCAGCGGGTAGTTCCACGGGGTAATCAGGCCGCATACGCCTACCGGTTCGGCGTCAATACGAGAGCGAACATTTGCATCGCCCGGGTCCACGACGCGACCGGCCTGGTGCTGGGCGAGAGTGCCGAAGTACTCGAAGGAGTTGGCGATGTCGTCCATGTCGATCTCGGACTCAGCCAGGCGCTTGCCCGTGTCGGCGGACTCGGCGCGGGCGAAGGCATCCTTGTTCTCGCGGATCTTGTCGGCAACCTGCAGCAGCAGCTTGCCACGCTCGGCGGCGGGCACGTCGGCCCACACGCCGGAGTCGAAGGAGGCACGGGCAGCGGCGATGGCCTTGTTCGTGTCCTCGTCGGAGGCCTCGGACACCAAGCCCACGGTGGAGTTATCGGCGGGGTTGGTGATCGTGCGGGTCTCGCCCTTTTCGGCTGCTACCCACTCGCCGTTGATGAACAGCGAGGCGGGAGCGCCCTCGTTCTTGTGCACCCCGGCCAGCAGTTCGCAGGTGGTGGGGTCGAACAGTACAGCGTTCATGGTTGTGATTCTCGCTTTCTGTATTTGACCTTTTGGTCCAGTTGGTCGGTCCAGTTGGTCCAGCTTTTAGTCTTCGGTCCAGGTGCGCACGGGATCCGCGCCATCGGACATGTCGGAGGTGCCCGGCAGGTCGCGCTGCATGTGCAGGAACTCCAGGTGGCGCTCGTAGAGGTCCAGGACGTTATCGATCAGCTGTTCCGTGGTGTAGCCGTAGATGTCGTAGCCCAGCGAGCCGGTGTTGTCGAAGACCTCGAGTCGGTAGTAGTTCTCCCCATTGTTAGTGCTGCGGGTGAAGCTCGGCACCGGGTGCTCCAAGGGGTAGATCTGGTAGCGGAAGTCTTGCTCTTCACCCAGGTGGATGGTGAGGTCTAGCTGGTTTACCGGCAGGTTCGGCACGTCTGCAGCCACCAGCGTAGTGTCGATGCCTTCGTCCTTCAGCTCGCGGGCAACGGCCTCCAGCGCAGGCTGCGCCACGTTAGTGAGGTACTCGTTGGCCTTGGCCTGGCTAGGCCAGGTGGATGCTCGAGACAGGCGCTTGCGCCAGGACTGCTTGTCCCCGCCGGCACCGGAGCGGCCGGACATAGCACTGTGCAGCGAGATGCTGCGGGCCTCGGTGGCGTAGCTCTCCAGGCGCAGAGAACGCCACAGACCAAACATGATGAGGTAGATCACGATCGTGAACGGCAGGCCCATCACGATGGTTGCCAGCTGCACTGTTTCGACGCCGTTAACTTGCAGCATGACCAGGGTCAGCAAGCCGACCAGCACGGCCCAGAAGATGCGGGACCACTTGGCACCGTCCTGGCGGGAATCCTCGATCTTGGAGGTGAAGTTGGCGGTCACCAGCGCACCGGAGTCGGCGGAGGTGATGTACAGAAGCAGGCCAATCATGGTGCACAGGACGATCAGCACCGCGCCGCCGTTCATGTCCTGCAGCAGTGCGTAGAAGCCCTGCTCCGGAGTTTCCATGGTGTTGTTGGCGAAATCCATGTCGCCACCGACAACGCGCTTCAGGGCGGTGTTTCCGAACAGGCTCATCCACAGCAGGATGAACAGGAACGGGATGGTCAGTACGCCGACGACGAACTGGCGCAAGGTGCGGCCGCGGGAAATGCGGGCCAGGAACAGGCCGACGAAGGGCGCCCAGGCTACCCACCAGGCCCAGAAGAACAGCGTCCACGCGCCCATCCATGCCTTGGTGGCCTCCGGGTCCTCGGAGAAGGCAAACGTGTCCATCGTCATGCCCGGGAAGGAGGACACATAGTCGCCGATGTTCATCACGAGGGCGTCAAGAAGGAAGGCAGTCTGGCCCGTGACGGTGACATAGAGGACCAGGCCGATGGCGAGCAACACGTTGATCTCACTCAGGCGCTTAATGCCCTTGTCCACGCCGGAGATGGCGGACAGGGTGGCGATGCCGACGGCGAAGATGATCAGGCCGGATTGGACGGCCACGCCCTGATCCCAACCGAAGATGAGGTGCAGGCCGTAGGTCAGCTGCACCACGCCGATGCCCAGGGAAGCCGCGATGCCGAAAACGGTGCCCAGCACAGCGGCGATGTCCACTGCACCGCCGATGGGTCCATGGATGCGCTTACCGATCAGCGGGTACAAGGCGCTGCGGATGGCCAGTGGCATGTTCAGGCGGTAGGCGTAGTAGCCGAAGGCCATACCCATCAGGGCATACAGGGCCCAACCTGTGATGCCGTAGTGGAACAGTGCCCACACGACTGCCTG
The DNA here is from genome assembly GCF_000738175.1 of Corynebacterium jeikeium. Lineage (GTDB taxonomy): Bacteria > Actinomycetota > Actinomycetes > Mycobacteriales > Mycobacteriaceae > Corynebacterium > Corynebacterium jeikeium_C. The sequence continues at coordinate 56,269 of NZ_JFCH01000035.1, forward strand.
CTCTGCAGCCTCGCGGGTCTGCCCCTCCCCTACTGGCGGCGCCATGTACTGAGTCACCGGCTCCGCGACGGCGAAGAACATCAGATCCACGCCAATGCCGGCGGCGAAGAGCATCGCCGACCAAGAAAAGAGGCGGAATTGCGGACGGGAGTGGTCCGGCCCCAGGCGAATGTTGCCCGACTTCGAGAAAGCAACCACTAGGACGAAAATCACGGCTACCGTCGCGGTGACGATGTAGAACCAGCCGAGGTTCGTGGAGATCCAGCCGGTGACGGTGCCCAGGGTGTCCTTGGCCTGCTCGCGACCGAAGAAAGCGTAGAGGGCGACGGCCAGGATGCCGAGTGCCGAAACGATGAAGACGGGCCAGTTGGTCTTGGGGTCCGTTACTTCACCCGGCGAATAGCTATCACGGTCGTTAACATCAAAAGAGCCGACGATCACTCGCGGGGCAGAGGCTTTTTTCCTGCTCACGAGGCGCCGGGAGGCGCTTTCGGCCGCCTCCGGCTGGTGGTCGTTTTCGGGATTTGTCATGTAATTCTCCTCTTGTTCTCCACGATCGCTACTACGCCAAAGGGAGTTCATTTTCTCAGAAATACAATTCCCTAGAATACACAGGTCTTTCTAATTTTCCAGCATTACCCCTCACATAGGTGTCTATTTACACTTCACTAGTGAGGTAGATTAATCATGCCTTTTACCTGCCATCTAGCGATCTGTAAAAGAAAATGGCATACTGGTTTACGTTCAGTCATTTAACTAGGAGGCGAGTGAATAGATGAGCTTCATTGACAAGCTGATTCCAGGAAAGAAGAACGACACCACAGGCCAGGTAATCGAAGACCGTCGTCGGGACATCGTCATCGTTGGCGGCGGTTCCGCAGGTTCCGTATTGGCCAACCGACTCTCTGAAGACTCCACCAAGGACGTCATGGTCCTGGAGGCCGGCCGCCCGGACTCCCTGTGGGATCTGTTCATCCACATGCCGGCGGCGTTCTCCTTCCCCATCGGCGACAAGCACTACGACTGGCAGTACGAATCCGAGCCGGAACCGGAGATGAACGGCCGTCGTATCTACCACGCCCGCGGCAAGGTGCTGGGTGGCTCCTCCTCCATCAACGGCATGATCTTCCAGCGCGGCAACCCGATGGACTACGAGAAGTGGGGCAAGCTGCCTGGCATGTCCAACTGGGGTTGGAGCCACGTCCTGCCCTACTTCAACAAGATGGAAACCGCTCTGGGCGCCGACGCTAACGACCCGCGCCGCGGCCACAACGGCCCGCTGAAGCTGACCCGCGGCCCGGCCACCAGCCCGCTGTTCCAGGCCTTCTTCAAGTCCGTCCAGCAGGCCGGCTACAACCTCACCAACGACGTCAACGGCTACCGCCAGGAGGGCTTCGCTCCCTTCGACCGCAACATCTTGGGCGGCAAGCGCCTCTCCGCCGCTCGCGCCTACCTGCACCCGGTCATGAACCGCAAGAACCTGGACGTGCGCACTCGCGCCTACACCACGCAGGTCATCATCGAAAATGGCAAGGCGGTAGGCCTGGAGTACCAGTGGAAGGGCCAGACCCACCGTGTCTTCGCCGACAAGGTCATCCTCTGTGGCGGCGCCTTCAACACCCCACAGCTGCTGGAGCTGTCCGGCATCGGTGACCGCGAGGTCCTGGAAAAGGCTGGCGTCGAGGTCAAGAAGCACCTGCCCGGCGTGGGCAACAACCTGCAGGACCACCTCGAGGTCTACGTGCAGTACAACTGCACCCAGCCGGTGAGCTCCCAGCCGTACTACAAGATGATCAACCGCCCGTTCATCGGCCTGCAGTGGCTGCTGACCCGCCGCGGCCCGGTTGCTTCCTCCCACTTCGAGGCCGGCGGCTTCGCCCGCTCCAACGAGAACGAGGACTACCCGAACCTGATGTTCCACTTCCTGCCGATGGCGATCCGCTACGACGGTTCCCAGCCGGAGGGCGAGCACGGCTTCCAGTTCCACGTCGGCCCGATGTACTCCGACACCAAGGGCCACGTGCACATCAAGTCGAACGACCCGAAGGACAAGCCGGAGATCCTGTTCAACTACCTGGCCACCGAGCAGGACCGCCGCGAGTGGGTCGAGGCCGTGCGCACTTCCCGCAAGCTGCTGGATACCCCGGCGATGAAGGAATTCACCGACGGCGAGATCTCCCCCGGCGCTGCCGTGGAGACCGACGAGGAAATCCTGGAGTGGGTCCGCAACGACGCAGAGACCGCTCTGCACCCGTCTTGCACCGCCAAGATGGGCCCGGCGGACGACGAGATGGCCGTTGTCGACCCGGAGACCATGCAGGTCCACGGTGTTGAGGGTCTGTACATCGCCGATGCATCGGTCATGCCGATCATCACCAACGGCAACATCTACGCGCCGGTCATCATGCTGGCAGAGAAGGCCGCCGACCTGATCAAGGGCGACAAGCCCCTGGATCCGATCGACATCCCCTTCTACCACGCCAAGCAGGACATGCCGCTGTACGCAGAAGGCGACGAGCCCCGCGATCACGTCAACGCCATCCCGGGCGCTGACCACTAGTTGCTAGGGCTCCAGCCCGTCCAGATACGCCCGATCTGCCTTGGATAGCTCCACGCTATCCAGCAGGTCCGGGCGTATTTTTTTGGTCCGGGCGAGGGATTGTTCGCGCCGCCACTGCGCAATCTTCGCGTGGTTGCCGCTAAACAGCACGTCCGGCACGTCCAGCCCGCGCCACTGCCGGGGGCGGGTGTAGCTGGGGCCTTCCAGCAGGCCGTCCTGGAAGGAATCCTCCTGATGGCTGGCCTGGTTGCCCAGCACGCCGGGGATCAGCCGCACCATCGCCTCGGCCATAACCAGCACGGCGACCTCCCCGCCGATCAGCACATAGTCACCAATGCTGACTTCCTCCACGCGGTAGCGGTTCTGCGCATCATCCACCACACGCTGGTCGATCCCCTCGTAGCGGCCGCAGGCAAACACAACGTGCTCTTCGTTGCTCCACCGTTCTGCCATGTCTTGGGTGAACGGTTTTCCTGCGGGTGTAGGGACAATAAGCAGAGGTTTTGTGACGCCACCCGCCTCCTCCCCTAAAGGCTCAGCATCGCCATTAGTAGTGGCTGGGCGCAGGTTGCGCTTGTGCTCCGCGGAGCTTTCCAGGTCGCTGACCGTGGCCGCCGGGCCGGTGCCAGCCGCGACGTCATCAAGAGCAGGCCCCCAGACCTCGGGCTTCATCACCATGCCGGGGCCTCCGCCGCACGGGGTGGAATCCACTGACTGGTGGACGTCGCTGGTCCAGGCGCGCAGGTTATGCACGCCAACGCTTAGGATCCCCTGTTCGATGGCTTTACCCAGGAGCGCGTGGCGCAGCGGCTCCAAATATTCGGGAAAGATCGTTACTACGTCTAGACGCAAAACTAGCTCAGCTCCAAAAGCCCCTCGGGCGGTGTGAGTACGAGGATATCCTCTTCCAGGTCTACAACCGGGACAATCTGGTGGCGGAAGGGTACGAGCACTTCCTTTCCAGCGGTCGGCAGCTGGGATTCGGCGTCAATAAGAATAACGAGCAACTGCCCGGCCGGAGTGTGCTCGACGGCAACAACCTCCCCGACAAGATCCCCGAGCTGGATCTCGTCGCCCTCCAGGTCCGTGCCAGGGGCGAGGAGGTAGGCGGTGAGACCTTCGAGTTCGTGGTCGTAGAAACCATCGTCGTCCTCATCGTGCACGGGGGCGGCGAAGAAGCGCACGCCGCGTAGGGACTCAGCGGCCGTACGGTCGACGACCTCCTCGAAGGTGACCAACAGGCGCCCCTGGTGCGGGCGGAAGGAACGGACGGTCAAGGACAGCTCCTTGCCCGCTTGCTTGCCCTTCAGAACCTCGCCGGCAGCGAAGCGCTGCTCGGGAGTATCGGTTGTGGGGTCGACCACAACCTCTCCCCGTACGCCATGGGGTTTGATCACCCTGCCGATCTGCAGTTCCATAGGCTAGATAACACCCTGTGCCAGCATCGCATCGGCCACCTTGCGGAAGCCGGCGATGTTGGCGCCGAGGACGTAATCGTCTTCGCGGTCGTATTCCCGGGCCGTCCTATCGCAACGCTTGAAGATTCCACGCATAATGTCGCGCAGGCGCTTGTCCGTGTAGTCAAAGGTCCAGGAATCGCGGGAGGCATTCTGCTGCATCTCCAGGGCAGAGGTAGCCACACCACCGGCGTTGGCAGCCTTACCCGGAGCGAAGAAGACCTTGCGCTTACGGAAAGTCTCGATAGCCTCCGGGGTGCAAGGCATATTCGCGCCCTCTGCGACGTAGCGGCAGCCATTGTCGGCGAGCATGATGGCCGACTCGCCGTCCAGCTCGTTCTGGGTGGCACACGGCAGAGCAACATCGGCCTCAACCTCCCAGATGTTGCCACCCTCGTGGTAAGTCACGCCGTCGGTCTCCTTGGCGTAGTCGGAAAGGCGTGCGCGGCGCACCTCCTTAACGTCCTTCAAAAGCTCGATGTCCACGCCCTCCGGGGTGCACACATAGCCAGAGGAATCAGACATAGCCACGACGGTAGCGCCAAGCTCTTGCGCCTTCTGGGCCGCGTAGATGGCGACGTTACCGGAGCCGGAGACGATGACCTTGGCACCGTCGAAGCGATCGTCGTGGGCGCCCATCATTTCCTGGGTGAAGTACACGGTGCCGTAGCCAGTGGCCTCGGTGCGCACCAGGGAGCCGCCCCACGTCAGCCCCTTACCGGTGAGCACGCCGGACTCGTGGCGGTTCGTCATGCGGCGGTACTGGCCGAACAGGTAACCAATCTCGCGACCACCCACGCCGATATCACCGGCGGGAACGTCGACCTCTTCGCCGATGTGGGTGTGCAGTTCCGTCATGAAGGACTGGCAGAAGGACATGATCTCGCGGTTCGACTTACCCTTCGGGTCGAAGTCGGAGCCGCCCTTTGCGCCGCCGATCGGCAGGCCGGTCAGGGAGTTCTTGAAGATCTGCTCGAAGCCCAGGAACTTGATGATGCCCAGGTTCACCGAAGGGTGAAAGCGCAGGCCACCCTTGTAGGGGCCGAGCACGGAGTTGAACTGCACACGGAAACCGCGGTTCACGCGCACCTCACCCTCGTCAGTGATCCACGGGACACGGAAGATGACCTGGCGCTCCGGCTCACACATGCGCTCGATGAGTGCATAATTTGCGTAGTGCTCGTCCTTCTTCAGGACGTACGTCAGGCTATCCAGCACTTCCGAAACAGCCTGGTGGAACTCTGGCTCCCCCGCGTTGCGCTGAATAATCTGCTGGTAGTAACCGCTGACGGTTTCTTCGACGTTCATTGAGGATGCCTTCTTTGCCTCTCGCGAAAACCCAATGGTCGGCATGCGGCCGACCTGTGATGACAGTCATTTAGTCTACTCCCCATGACTGACAACACATTCAAGTGGTGCGTGCCGGGGGCAATCGCCGCAACGGATAGCGTGAAAGACAACTTGAAATCCACCCTACAAATACAGAAACCCCAGGTGAGCAGTAACTACTCAACCTGGGGTTAGGAATCAGGTGACGGTTCGTACCGCCGCCCCCTTACTCTGCGGACTCGGCCTCAGCCTCTGCCTCGCCCTCGGAGTCAGCCTCAGCGGCCTCGGCCTTCTCGGCTTCCTCAGCTGCCTTAGCAGCAGCCTCTTCCTCAGCGGCAGCCTCAGCAGCGGCCTTAGCCTCTGCCTCTTCCTTGGCCTTGCGCTTCTTCTCGGTGATAGCCTCTGCGGTCGGGCCATCTGCAGCCTCAGCCAGAGCCTCGTTGAACAGATCCAGCTTGGACTTCTTCTCCTCGGCAACCTTCAGGGTGCCCTCGGCGCCCTCGATGCCCTTGAACTTCTGCCAGTCGCCGGTGATCTTCAGGAGAGCCAGAACCGGCTCGGTCGGCTGTGCGCCGACACCCAGCCAGTACTGTGCGCGCTCAGAGTCGATCTGGATCAAGGACGGCTCCTGGGTGGGCTGGTAGATGCCCAGGTTCTCGATGATCTTTCCGGAACGCTTGGTGCGAGCATCCTGAACGACGACGCGGTACTCCGGGGTACGGATCTTACCCAGGCGCTGCAGCTTAATCTTGACGGCCATGTGATGGCTCCTTTTCTTCTAGTTGGTCACTGGGCAGTTCAGACACTCTGCGAAAAATCTCTGCGGATAACCCGCTAAAAAAAATTTCTGGCCAGAGCCGGTTCAACCCTTCGTATTTTTGCTGCGCGTGACCACCGGCCGACCGTGGTCGGGGACGGTGTTACACAGACAACCTGCATAAGTGTAGTAGCCGGCACCCACGGGAACCAAATCCCCTGCTGGAGGTGCCCTCTACTTCTTCGGGAAGTTCATCTTCGACAGGTCAATGCCTTCGAAGCCCGGGGGAAGCTGCTCCTGCATCTTCTCCAGGTCCTTCATGCTGGGCATTCCGCCGCCCATACCCGGCATGCCCGGCATGCCCGGCATCCCCTGGCCGCCGCCCATGCCCTTACGCATGTTCTTGCGCTTCTTGGCGTTTTTGCCCTTCTTGCCCTTGCGGTGCACCTTTTGCTTCTTGGTTGCAGAGCGTCCGCCCATGCCGAACTGGCCGGCCATCTTGCCCATCATCTTCTTGGCCTCGAAGAAGCGCTCGACCAGCTTGTTCACGTCGGAGACGCTAACACCGGAGCCGTTTGCGATGCGCTTGCGGCGGGAGGCGTTCAGGATCTTCGGGTCCTGGCGCTCAGCCGGGGTCATACCGCGGATGATGGCCTGGATGCGGTCCAGTTCCTTTTCATCGACCATGTCGGCCATCTTCGACATCTGGGAGCCACCGGGCATCATCTTCAGGATGTTGCCCAAGGGACCCATCTTGCGGATCATCAGCATTTGCTCGAGGAAGTCCTCCAGCGTCAGGTCGCCGGAGGCCATGCGCATGGCAGAGTCTTCGGCCTTTTCGGCGTCCAGCACCTGCTCGGCCTGCTCGATCAGGGTGAGCACGTCACCCATGCCGAGGATGCGGTTAGCCATGCGGTCCGGGTGGAAGATGTCGAAGTCTTCCTGCTTCTCGCCGGTGGAGGCGAACAGAATCGGCTTGCCGGTGACCTCGCGAATCGACAGTGCGGCACCACCGCGGGCGTCACCATCCAGCTTCGTCAGGACGACACCCGTGAAGTCCACGCCATCGCGGAACGCCTCGGCCGTGGTAACGGCATCCTGGCCGATCATGGCGTCAATAACAAAGAGCACCTCGTCGGGCTCCACCGCATCGCGAATGTTGCGCGCCTGGCGCATGAGCTCCTCGTCGATGCCCAAGCGACCAGCGGTATCGATAATGACGATGTCGTGCTGGCTGCGGTAAGCCTCTTCGATACCGCGCTGCGCGACGTCGACGGGATCACCGTGGCTGGTGCCCATCTCGTGGTCGTGGGAATCCAGGCTGGTGCCCGGATCCGGAGCAAAGGTCTTTACACCGGCGCGTTCACCGACGATCTGCAGCTGCTGCACCGCACCCGGACGCTGCAGGTCACAGGCCACCAGCATGGGTGTGTGGCCCTTCTTAGCCAGGTGTAGGGCCAGCTTACCGGCCAGGGTGGTCTTACCGGCACCCTGCAAACCGGCCAACATGATGACTGTCGGCGGGTGCTTAGCCAGGTTCAGCCTACGGGTCTCGCCACCGAGGATCTCCTTGAGTTCCTCGTTGACGATCTTGATGACCTGCTGTGCCGGGTTCAGCGCCTCGGATACCTCTGCCCCAGCGGCGCGCTCCTTGATGCGCTTGATAAAGGCGCGCACCACCGGGAGGGATACGTCTGCCTCCAAGAGCGCAAGGCGGATCTCGCGCGCGGTGGCATTAATATCAGCCTCGGACAGCTTGCCCTTGCCACGAAGGCCCTTCATGGCAGATTGCAGGCGGTCTGACAAAGACTCAAACACTACTTAGTGCTCCCTTGTAGGTATCGGAGGTTGGCTTATAACTCCCCTAGCTTAGCCAGTGGCCTACACGACAGTCACATTTCACCGGTGTTTTAGAGCGTTTTAGAGCGCCGCTTTACAGCGCATCCTCTCCGCGCTCGCCGGTACGCACGCGGATCACCTCGTCCACCGGGGTGATCCAGATCTTGCCGTCGCCAATCTTTCCTGTGCAGGCGGCGCCGACAATCGCGTCGACGATGCTATCCACAGAGGCATCTGCCGCCACGATCTCTAGCTTTACCTTTGGCACGAAGTCCGCCGCGAACTCGGCGCCGCGGTACACCTCACTGTGGCCGCGCTGGCGGCCGAAGCCTTGAGTCTCGCTGACGGTCAAGCCGTGGATCTCGATGGCCTCGAGGGCCTGGCGAATGTCGGACAGTGTGAAGGGCTTGATTACTGCGGTAATGAGTTTCACGATTCTTCTCCCTTATTCTGTGCGCTGTTCTCGGGCTTGCTGTGGGCGCTGTTGTGGGGGTTCTCGACGCCGTACATGCTGCGGATATGTGAGCTCGACGTGACCTTAAGATCGTAGGCGGACTCGCGGTGCTCCACCAGGTCGATGCCCGTATCCTCACCCTCATCGTCGACCCTCCAGCCGATCGTGACCTTGATCACCAGGGCGATCAGGTAGGTAACCACGCCGGAGAGGATCATCGCCACCACTGCGATCACGATCTGCACCAGTAGCAGCTTGAGGCCATCTACCCCGCCGCCAGTGAACACACCGTTGTCCTTCGACAGCAGCGCCAGGCCCACCGTGCCCCACAGCCCTGCGGCCAGGTGCACACCCACGACGTCGAGGGAGTCGTCGTAGCCAAAACGGTACTTGAGGCCGATTGCCATGCAAGCGATGACGCCACCTATGAATCCAATGACGATGGAAGTTAGGGGCGTCAACGTCCCAGCCGCCGGGGTGATCGTAACCAGACCTGCCACGGCGCCAGACGCGGCACCCAGAGAGGTAGCGGCGCGGTCGCGAATAGTTTCACAGAGCATCCAGCCGAGCATCGCGGCCGCGGTAGCGACCGTAGTGTTGATCCAAGCCAGACCAGCCATTCCGTCGGCGGCAAAGGCGGAGCCGCCGTTGAAGCCGTACCAACCGAACCACAGCAGTGCGGCACCGAGCATCACCATCGGCAGGTTGTGCGGACGGCCCACTTTGGAGGGGAAGCCAGCGCGCTTGCCAACGAGCAGAGCCAGAACCAGCGCCGCCGTACCGGCGGAGATGTGCACCACGGTGCCACCTGCGAAGTCGATGGGCGTAATGTTGGCTTCCCCGTCGACGGAGCCGAACATCCAGGCGGCGATAGAGTTCTCACCGTCGCCAAGCAGGCCGCCGCCCCACACCATGTGAGCCAGCGGGAAGTACGCCAGGGTCACCCACGCACCGGCGAAGGCGAACCAGGCGGCGAACTTCACGCGCCCAGCCAGTGCGCCGGAGATGATGGCGGTGGAGATGATGGCGAAGGTCACCTGGAAGCCGATGTCGATGGCATTGGGGTATCCGTTGGCACCTTCGACCGGTTGGCCCGCGGCGTCAGTAATCTCGCCAGAAAAACCGAACGCGGTGAAGGGGTTGCCGAACAACCCTGCGATATCCGTGCCGGCGTAGGACATCGACCAGCCCCACAGCACGTAGAGAACGGGGACGATGGCCATCACGCCGAAGGACATCATCATCATGTTGAGCACTTGGCGGCGGCCAGTCATGCCGCCATAGAAGAGGGCAAGGCCTGGGGTCATGAGCAGCACCAGCGACGCGCTGATGAGCATCCAAGCCGAATTTCCGGAGGTCAGTACAAGTTGATCTGGGGTCATTTTTCACATCCATATCTGTGAGTCTCAGCACTTGTGCTGCAAAGAATAAAATGCTGAAAACTCGCATTCAGGAAAGAAAAAATTTTTTGAGACGCAGATCACTGAATTTTTGGCCGGTCAACGCGAATAACCCCGTACGCTGCACACATACGGGGTTATTTACGTAAATTTTTTAGTTTTTTGCTGTCCGAAGGGGCTTATTTTTTACCCCAGCAGTGCATCGACGAAGCTTTCGACCTCGAACGGGGCCAGGTCGTCCGCGCCTTCGCCGAGGCCCACCATCTTCACCGGCACACCGAGTTCTTCCTGTACCTGGAAGACGATGCCGCCCTTTGCGGTGCCGTCGAGCTTGGTAAGTACCACGCCGGAAATGTCCACGACCTCGCGGAACGTGCGTGCCTGCATGAGGCCGTTCTGGCCGACGGTCGCGTCCAGCACCAGTAGCACCTCGTCGACCTTCGCCTTCTTCTCCACCACGCGCTTGACCTTGCCCAGCTGATCCATCAGGCCCACGCTGGTGTGCAGGCGGCCAGCGGTATCGACCAGGACGACGTCCACGCCGGAGTCGATGCCCTTGGCCACTGCGTCGAACGCAACGGAGGCTGGGTCTGCTCCCTCTGCGCCGCGTACTGTTTCTGCCCCCACTCGACGCCCCCACGTCTCCAGCTGGTCAGCCGCAGCCGCACGGAACGTATCCGCCGCGCCGAGCAAAACCTTGTGGCCCATGCCGATGAGCACGCGGGACAGCTTACCGGTGGTGGTGGTCTTACCGGTTCCGTTGACGCCCACCACCATGATCACGGCCGGCTTGCCCTCGTAGGGCATGGCCTTGATGGAGCGGTCCATGTCCGGCTTGCAGGCATCGATCAGCGCCTCGCGGAGCATGCCACGGGCTTCTTCCTCGCTGGAAACGCCATTGACGGCGATGCGCTCGCGGAGGTCGTCAACGACCTTCATCGTGGTTGGGGTACCCAGGTCCGCCATCAGGAGGGTGTCTTCGATCTCCTCCCATGCGTCCTCGTCGAGGTCGCCGGCACTCAGGATGCCGAGCACGCCACGGCCAATGACATTCTGTGACTTGGACATGCGACCGCGCAGCTTGCCCAGGCGGCCCTGGACGGGCGCGATCTCCTCGCGCTGTTCTGCGGGGGCTGGCTCGGGTTCGGGAGTCGGCTCAGGCTCGGGTTCCGGCTCGGAGATCGGCTCTGGTACCGGTTCTGCTTTAGGCTCAGCGACAGGCTCCGGCTCCTCCACCGGCTCTGGCTTGGTCGTGGGCGCCGGGGTCGGAGCGGTCTTCGACGCCTCTGGTTCGGGTGTCGGCTCGGGCTCTGGGGTTGCTTCCGGCTCGGAGGTCGCTTCTGGTTCCGGGGTCGGCTCCGGTTCCGGCGTCGGTTCCGGGGCAGCCTTGGGCTCTGGGGTTGCCTCCGGGGTTTCCTTCGGCTTCTTCAGCTCCTGGTCGGGGCGCAACTCCGGCTGCTTCTCGGCGGTCGCGGCACCGGCTCCGGCGCCACCACCGGCGGTGAAGTTAAACCCGCCCTGGGCCTTGTAATCGCCACTGCTGGGCTTCTTCTGCTCGATCTCCTCCTTCTTCTCGAAGGAAACCTGCTTCGCCTTGTTTCGGCGCAAACCCAGAACAACAAGAATCGCCACGACAATGGCGAGAACCAAAAGTCCAATGAGGACCCACATCAAGACAGTATTCATAGCCTCCAGTGAATCAGAACTTCGCGGCTAATGCCGACTCACGGTTAGACAGTCGGCCCGAACACGCCGCGGACCATGGCGTCTGCCATGACGATGTCTCCGGTCACTAGGTCCGGCACCAACCGCGCCATGGCCGCCCATCCCGGGTAGGCGCTGAGCAGTTTGCCCAGGCTGGACATCTTCTTGTGCGCGTACATGCGGGTGGCCAGGGCGAACACCATGGAGATCACGGGCGCCAGCGCCCAACGGTTTTCCGGAGTATCGGTATCCACACCCTCCAGCCGGTCGAAGCGCACGCGCGCGGAGAGGTACAGCTGCCGGTTCGCGGCCTTCACCTTGCGCAGCAGCGTGACGGCGGTCTTCATCAGTTCCGGGTCGCCCAGCAGTTCGGAGAGTTCGGCGCGCTTATTGAAGGTCTCGAACACGGCGATGAGGCGGCTGTTTTCCTCGCTCAGCGCGCCCGGCACTACCCCGGCCTTGCCGAAGAACATGTCCAGCACGGCCTTCTGCTGTGCCGGATCCATGTGCGCGATCTGCACGGTGGTGCTGTCGATGCACGCGGTATCCAGGGACACGTCGCGGCCGGTATCGACGGTCTGCACGGCGGGTTGCCCGGCGACCTTCTTGAGCTCTTGCCGCAGGCGCTTGTCTTGTTCTTTTTCTTCTGACGCCCCTTCGGGGTCAACCAGCGACATGTCCCCCAGGATCTCGAGAGCTGCGATCCACGGGGTGTTCGAGCGCTCGGCTTCGGCTCCCACCAGGGTGGAGTGCACCAGCCCGGAGAGTATGAACTGCGCGGGGCGGTCGGCGGCGGGAACCAGGGACTGAGACATGGCGTGGACGGATTCGCGCGGGTTGTTCGTCAGCGCGGTGCGCAGGTTGTCCAGCACGTCGAAGCGTCCGCGCAGCCAGCCGGCCTGCACGTCCCAGAGGGTGGACAGCGTAGCGGTATCGCTGGGGAGCTCTTCGGATTCGCCCGCCAGGAAGGCGGCCAGCTGCACCCACGGGTCGGTGTCGGCGTCTTCCTTGTTGGCCCCGAAGTAGCCCTCGGCCTGTGCGACGGCGGCGTGTTGGCCGGCGGCGACGGGAGCCCGCAGGTAGTTGAAACGATCGCGGCCGAACAGCTGCACGCTCAAGGGGCCAGCGCCCACGAGTTCGGCGGGCAGTGTGCCCTGGGCTAGAGTGCCCAGATCTAGGCCACCTGCTTCACTGGGCGTAGCCTGCAGCTCTACGAAGTATGCGGGCTGCCAGGGCGCGGTGATGGGCCAGACCCACGCGCCGACGCCCGGCGCACCGAACTGCACCGGGGCTTCCTCGGATTCGTCCTCGCCGTGGATGAATAGGGCGTCCCCGTCGACGGAGGCGGTGTAGTCGAACCCGGGCACGATGCGGGCCAGGCGCACGCTCACTCGGCGATCCTCGACGAACTCCAGCTCAATGGCTCCAGAGGTCAACGTGGCCAGGGACCCGGCGGCGCTGGCGAGATCTACGAACCAGGTGACCTCGTCTATCGTTTCCAGCTTCAGGGTGCGCACGGGCGAGCCGTGGTGGTTGCGGATCACCACGCGGGCGTCATCCATCAGCGCCAAATTCTCCGCTTTGGATCCCATGCCCGGACGGAAGCCGGGGCGCACACGGAAGCGGGTCTGCGTGTCGATGGCACGGGCGGAGACTTCGATGGGGTCGGTGCGCCACATCGGATCCTCCCCCTGCATCGTCAGCTGGTAGCGAAGGCGGGAGGGCTTAACGATGACGGGCAGCGCGTCACCCGCCTCGGTCTGCACGACGGTGGTGCTAAAGCGGTCGGTGGGGCCCAGTTTCTGGGGCGGGATCTTCTCGAAGGGCTTCTCCCCCGGCAGCAGGCGGACCGTCACGGGGCTTAGTCCCCCGGCCATCGGCAGGCGCGTTTGGGTACTGGGCCCGCCGAATTCCATCTCCAGGGAAAGCCCCTCCACCAGGGCGTATTCGTGCCGGAAGGATTCATTGCGGGGGCCGCGCAGGCGCACCAGGTACTCGCCCACCCACGGGCTATCCCACGCCTCGGGGTCGAAGACGTCGAACACGCCGCCCTCGGCGGGAACCTCCAGCGGTTCCTCGTCGGAGACGGCCTCGCCGGTCTCGCCGGGCCCCGCATAGGCGGAGACGGATAGGTACCAAATCTCGTCCGCGCCGGAGATCGTAGGCGGGAACTCCACCTGCAGGCTCTGGGAGTGGATCACCTTGCCCGAGGTGGTCTCCACGCCACCCACCACGTCGTCAGGCTCCACGAACTGGGCGCGCTGGCGCGGGTCCACGGCACGCACTCCGGCCATGGACGGGCTGCGCTCGCCCGGCTTGGCGATGTGCAGGCTCAGGGATTCGCTTAAGTCCAGCAGGCGGATGACCCAGCCGTTCCAGCTCTTCATCGGCTGTTCTTCCAGCACCGGAATGTCCGCCCCGGTCACCGGGTCCACGGCAGAAGTCTCGGCGGGAACCACCACGTACACCTGCTCGTGGTGCAGGGAAACCCGGTCGGTCAGATCCGTGCCGCGGATGGTGAACACCAGCACCGGATCCTCGGTATCCACCAGCGGCAGCTGCCAGTGCTGGCCGTCGTTGGCGTTGCGCACACTGACCTTGCGCAGCGGCTGGCGCACGGGAATGTCCAGGATCTCGGTCACGGCCCTTCCTGCGTTGTCCGCGTGCATGGTGCGGAAGGCTGCGGGTTCGCCGTCGAAGTCCAGGCGCCAGCGCACCTCGGTGTGCACCTTCCCCTCGCTCTCCAGGGGCTGCGAGGGCAGGCGCAGAACCACGCGCTGGCGCAGCGTATCTAGCTGCAGGCGCGGCTGGTCTTCGCGGTGTGCCACGCCCACACTGTGACGCCGATCCTGCGTGCCCACCGGCCTCTCCCGCAGCTCTTCAATCACATCCTCCAGGATGAGTGCGGGCAGCTCCACGGCGGGAAGCGTGTACTCCCAGGAGTCCGGGTGCGCGGCGGCGTGGGAGACGATCTCCACGATCGGGGCGATCAGCTTCACCGCCGCCTCCGGCAGGGTGGCACACAGCGGACCTACCTGGCGCGGTTCATCGGCCAGCTCGGCCACGACGGCCCGCGCAATGTCAGCGGCCTCGGCTCCCTCCGCGCTGTTCGCCTGGTGGTTATCCACCAGCTCGATCAGCTCCGGCACCCAGTCCGAGGCAATTCCCACGTGGGCAAACAGGCGCCCGAGCTCCCCGTCCGGCCCGCCGGATACCGCATCCATGGGATCCAGCCCAGCGGCGGAGAGTAGTTCCCCAAAGCGCCCTTCGATCAGCTGGGTACGTGTGGGCGTCGGCTCCAAACCAAGGCCGTACCAGTACTCGGCTGGCAGTTCCGAGACCTCGTGGAACCGCGCGGCGCGGGAGAGCAACGTGGCGATCGTCAGCGCGGGACAGGCCTGCAGCAGGGCCTCCTCGGTGGAACCGGCGGCGACCTGGCGAGCGATGAAGGTGCCGAAGAATCGGCTGGTGCGCTCCAGCTCGTCGCCGTCGATGTCTAGCTCTACGAAAAGTTCCACGTCGGCCAGCTTCCCGGCCAGGGCCGCCTCGGTGGACGAGGCCCACGGCAGGAGCGAATCCTGCATGTCGGAGATCGGGCTGGTGGTAGGTGCTGCGCTGGCTGGGGTCTTCTCGCTAGAACTCACGCGACCATCCTACGTCACCGGTCAGGCGCTGTTCTCGGGAGCCATCCTCTGCGAAATCACCCTGGTCACGCCGTCGCCGCGCATCGTCACACCATACAGCACATTCGCTACATCCATGGTGGGCTTCTGGTGGGTAATAACGATCAGCTGGGAATCCTTCCGCAGCTCCTCGAACAGGGCGAGCAAGCGCCGCAGGTTCACGTCGTCCAGGGCGGCCTCGACTTCGTCCATCACGTAGAACGGGCTCGGGCGGGCCTTGAAGATAGCCACCAGCATCGCCAGCGCGGTCAGGGACTTCTCGCCACCGGACAGCAGCGATAGGCGCTTGACCTTCTTGCCCGGCGGGCGGGCCTCGACCTCAATGCCGGTGGTCAGCATGTCATCCGGGTCGGTAAGCACCAGCCGGCCCGCGCCACCCGGGAACAGGGTGCTGAACACCTCCGGGAAGGCGACCTCGACGTCCTGCCAGGCCTCGGTGAACAGCTGCAGGATCGTGGCATCCACGTCCGCGATCACCTCGTGCAAGTCATTGCGCGCCCGCTCCACGTCGTCCAGCTGCTGGGCCAGGAAGTTGTAGCGCTCCTCTAGCGCCTTGAACTCCTCCAGCGCCAACGGGTTCACCTTGCCCAGGGAGTTCAGTGCCTTCTCGGCCTTCTTCAGTTCGGCCTTGGTGGCGGCCGCGTCGAAGTCCTCCGGCAGCTCTTCGGCCAGCAGCTGCTCGGCGGTGAGCCCCAGTTGTTCCATCGCGCCGGCCACGGCCTGCTCGATCTTGACCTGTGCCTGGGTGCGTGCCAGCTCGGCGGAGTGTGCGTTGTCGTTCATGCGCCCCAGGTGCGCGGTCAGCGCGGAGACCTTGTCGCGCTGCTGTGCCATCGTGGATTGCCACTGCTTGTGCGCCTGCTCGGTGTGCGAGCGGTTGGCCTCGGCGGTGGCCAGCGCGTCGGCGATGCGTTCGGCGATGCGCTGGGCCTGTTCGCGCACGCAGGTGGCCATCTCGCGGGCGGCTGCCCGGCGGGCTTGTTGCTGTTGGTGGTGCTTGCGCGCGGCCTCCTCTGCGCGGGCCTGTCGGCGCAGGTTCTCTGCCCGGCCCCGGGTGGATTGCGCGCGCTCCTCGGCGGTACGCTGCGCCAGGCGGGCCTCCATCTCCATGGCCTTGACCTGCGAAAGGTGCAGAGCGGCGGCATCGCGCTCGGCCGAGGAAGGCTCGGTCGTGTGCTCTTCGTCGTCCACGCGCGCCACGCGATCGGCCAGCTCGTCGAGTTCCTCGGTGGTCTTAGCCAGACGCTGTTCGGCGGATTGATGTTCGGCGGTGCTGCGCTCCAGCTGGCGCTGCGCTGCCTCGCCCTGCTTCTGCAGTGCGCTCAGGCGCTTGGCCGCCGCATCACGCAGTGCCCGATGCTCCTGTTCCGCCGCCCGCGCCGCAGCCGCGGCGGTCCGCAGGTCGCTGGCCGCGTCAAGCGCACCGGATAGTGCGGCTTGCAGGTCGCCTAGTTCCTTCTTTTTCTTTGTGACGCCCTCTGTCTCCGCCGCAATCTTATCCGCCAACTCGACAGGGGTAGTCCCGCCGGAGCCACTGGCGACCCACCCAGCGCCGTAAACGGAGCCTTCCTTCGTCACCGCGCGCAGGCGCGGATCCGCGGCCACGACCTTCCGGGCTTCCGCGGCACTGCCCACGGCCACAACGTCCACCAGCAGAGCCGTCAGGGAGCGCAGCAGGTCTGCGGGTACGTCCATCAGGTCCAGCAGCCACTTGCCCGCGGAAACGTCCGTATCCAGGCGGAACGTCGCGCTCGTATCCCCCTCCGGGGCTCCCGGGTCCAGCAGCACCGCGCGGCCTTCGCGGGCATCGGTGAGGGCGGAGATGAGGGCGTCAGAAAGAGGGGCGACAATTCCCGAGCTCGCCGCATCGCCCAAAACGGCGGCCGCGGCGGCACCCCATCCGTCGTCAATGTGCAGCTGCTCGGCCAGGCGGCGGGTGGCGATGCCCTCCTTGTCGGCGGCGCGGACAACCACCGCAGCGCCGTCGGTGGGTGTCAGGCGGTCCTGCCAGGCGGCAATGGTTGCCTCGGCGGTGGCGATGTCGCGCTCCAGCTGCAGCTGCTCGGCGCGCAACTGCTCGGCGCGCTCCTCCGCACCGGCGGCCTCGCGGTCGGCCTGGGCGCGGGTTTCCTCCAGGTCGCCGCCGGAGGCTTCGGTCTCGCGCAGAGCCTCCTCCGCCTCGGTGATGTCCTCCATCAGGCCGTCGAGGGTTTCCTGCTGCTCGGCAGCATTTTCCTGCAGGCGCTCGACCTCCGCGGCGGCGTTATCGCGCTGGGTGGCGGCGGCCTCGTGCTGGGCAAGCAGGCGCACCACGCCCTCGCGCCGGTCGGCAATAGCTCGGACCTGGGCGAAATGTTCTTGTTCGGCGGCGCGGGCGGCCTCCTCGGCCTCGGCTACCTGCTCGGCGATCGTCTCCAGCTTCTCGGCGGCGATCTCCACGTTCTCTTCCAGCTCGGCCTGCTCCTCGGCGGCGCGCTCGGCGCGTTCCAGCAGCTCTTGCGGGTCGGGGCCCGACCATTCGGCGACCTGAGCCTGATCCGCACGGTCGGTGGCGATACGCAGGGTGGCGGAGTTCTTCTCCTGCACTGCGGACAGCCGGTACCAGAGGTTTTTCGCCGCCTCGGCTTCCTCCAGGGCTGTGCGTAGTTCTTCCTCGGTGACGGCCAGGGTCTCGCTGTGTTCCTCCAGCTCCGCCTGCAGTTCAGCGCGCTGTTCGGCCAGCATTTCACTGCGCCGCGTCGAGTCGTTGAGCTCCTCGGATAGCTGCTTGACCTTGTGCGCAGCCAGCTGCACGCGCGTGCTGCGGATGGTGGCCTGCACGGCGGAGGCCTTCTGCGCGGCCTCTGCCTGGCGCGCCAGCGGCCCGAGCTGTTTGCGCAGTTCGTCGGTCAGGTCGTGCAGGCGGTCGAGGTTGGCCTGCATGTTGACGAGCTTGCGTTGCGCCTTTTCTTTTCGACGCCGATGCTTCAGCACACCGGCGGCCTCCTCGATGAAGGCGCGGCGCTCCTCGGGGCGCGATTCCAGGATCTGCGATAGTCGGCCTTGCCCGACGATCACGTGCATTTCGCGGCCGATGCCGGAGTCACTCAGCAGCTCCTGGATATCCATCAGGCGAGCCTTGGCCCCGTTGATCTCGTATTCCGACGCGCCGTCGCGGAACATGCGGCGGGTGATGGAAACCTCGGAATATTCGATGGGCAGCTTGCCATCGGAGTTGTCGATAGTCAGAGTGACTTCCGCGCGCCCCAGCGGCTTGCGGTCCCCCGTTCCGGCGAAGATGACGTCTTCCATCTTCCCGCCACGCAGGGTCTTCGCACCCTGCTCCCCCATGACCCAGGCCAAGGCATCCACAACGTTGGATTTTCCGGAACCGTTGGGTCCTACAACGGCGCAGATGCCTGGCTCTAGTTTCAGGGTCGTCGCGGACGCGAAGGACTTGAATCCTTTGAGCGTCAACGACTTTAAGTGCATTGCCTGATGCTATCAAAGCGATCCGGCGCTAAGCAGCTTCCTGCGCCCTAAACACCCAAGTGTTTTGCAACACGAAGTTGAGAACTGTAGCGACGGCTTGGGAGACGAACCATGACCAGAACAGTATGTGTGGCAAGTCAGTTCCCCAGTTCCGCATCAAAGCATCGACGACAACCGCTGTTAAGAAACAAATGGTGTAAACCACCGCGGCGCGAGCCTTCTCAGCTCCCGAACGGTCCCCCTGGAACGTGAAGAAGCTGTTGAGGTAGTAGGCAACCGTGCTTCCCACAATGTAACTGCAAGCGCGCGCGACGAAGCCAATGACGCCGAGATTGAGCAGCAGCGTCCTCGTCCCGAAGTCAAAGCACGCCCCAACCACGCCGACAAGCGTGAAGATTACGAGTTTCCTGGTAAGCGCGCGCAGTTCCATCTGTTCTTAGGCGGTTGCGCCGTTGTGAAGCTCGCGGCGCTGGCACTCCGGGTCCGTACCATCCCAGCACTCGACGTTCTTCAACTCCGGCAGGTTGTCGCGGTGGAAGATCGGATCCATGCCCGCGGCCTTCTGCTGGGAGAAGTCCCGCAGCAGCTTGATGGCCACACCGCCCAGCGGGACGATGGCGCAGAGGTTGATAAGAACCATCGTCGCGGCGAAGGTGTCGGCCAGAGACCAGACCAGCGGGACGGTACCAATGGCGCCACCGAACACACAGAGCACGACGAGCACGCGGAAAATGTTCAGCTTGGTCTTGGACTTGGTGAAGTACTCCACGTTCGCCTGGGCAAGGTAGTAGTTGCCCAGCACGGAGGAGAACGCCAGGAAGAACAGGATGATCGTGATGAAGTGAGTGCCCCACTCGCCCACCTGAGCCGACAGCGCGCTCTGAGTCAGGTTGGCGGTCTGAACGCCCTCGCCATAGGCCGGGTTGGACAGCAGGATGATGAAGGCCGTGATGGTACAAACCACCAGGGTGTCAAAGTAAACGCCCAGGGTCTGCACCAGGCCCTGCTTGACCGGGTGCGATACTGCCGCGGTGGCGGCGGCGTTCGGTGCAGAGCCCTGGCCGGCCTCGTTGGAGAACAGGCCACGGCGCATGCCGTTCATGAACGCTGCGCCCAAGGTGGCACCGGCGATCTCCTTGATGCCCAGGGCGTGCTCCACGATGGTGCCGAACATCGCCGGAACCTCGCTGATGTTGATGGCCAGAACGATCACACCCAACACGATGTAGGCACTAGCCATGAGCGGGACGATCACCTGGGTGGCATTAGCGATGCGCTTCACGCCGCCGAAGATCACCAGCGCGGTCAGAGCTGCCACCAGCAGACCCGTAGCGATCTTCAGCCAGGTGGCATCGGCCGCAATATTGGGGTTAAGGGAGTGCAGGGAGGAACCCGCGGCCTCCGCGATGGAGTTGGTCTGCACGGCGTTATACACAAAGCCATAGGTGATGGTGATGGCGATGCCGAAGATCAGCGCAAGCGGCTTCGCGCCCAGCCCCTTGGTCATGTAGTAAGCCGGGCCACCGACATAGCCGTCCTTATCGCGGGTCTTCCAGAGCTGCGCCAGCGTGGCCTCCACGAAGGCAGTTGCGCCGCCGACGAGGGCGACGATCCACATCCAGAACACCGCGCCCGGGCCACCCAGGGTGATGGCGATAGCCACGCCCACCACGTTGCCTGTACCCACGCGGGACGCTGCCGAGATGCTGAATGCTTGGAACGCGGAGATGTTCTCTCCGCTCTTGCCGACCGCCGGTTCCTTCACCGAGCGGAACATGTCCGGCACCATGCGGATCTGCACTACCAGGGTGCGAATGCCGAAGTAGGCGCCGGCTGCGAGCAGGAAGACGGGGATGATCTTCCAAATATTTTCGTTCAGCGTATTCGCCACGAAATTTTCAGTTGTTTCCATGCGCAGAAATTTACCCGAAACTAGTGCCAGAAAATAAATGCGACATGTTCACCTTTCTTGGCCTATCGTTGCAGCTCAGGAAGCTTTAAGTTTTTGCTGTTCGCCCGTGGCACTCCTACTGCTGGCACGTTGCGCAATAGTGCGTCGACCGCCCGCCGACGACCACCCGCTTGATCGGCTCCCCGCACCCCTTACAGGGTTCACCGCCGCGCCCGTACACGTTCAGCGAGCGCGAAAAGTACCCCGACGCACCGTTAACGTTCACATACAGCGCATCGAAGCTGGTGCCGCCCTGTTCCAGCGCGCGCTCCATCACTTCCGCCGCCGACTGCAACACCCGGTGCAGGGTGGGCCTACTCAGCAGAGCCGCGCTGCGCCGCGGACGCACTCCGGCCAGGAACAGCGCCTCGTCGGCGTAGATGTTGCCAATACCGGAGACGACCTCCTGGTTCAGCAACACCGTCTTCACCGCCGCACGCTTGGACTTCATCCGCTCCACCGCAGCCTGCGCGTCGAAGGCAGGCTCTAGCGGATCGGCACTGATGTGGCTGACATTCTGGGGTAAAAAATTTTTTGGTGACGCCACCCCGGCCCCCACTGCCCACGGATCCGGCACGGCCTTTTCCAGCCGCCACTCGCCGAAGGTTCGCTGATCCACGAAGCACAGCTCACGCCCATCGGATAGCCCCGCCCGGATGCGCACGTGCGGGGATTGCACCTGGCCGGGCTCGGCCACGAGCATCTGGCCACTCATGCCCAGGTGCACTTGCAACAGGAAGTCCTCGCCGAAATCCAACCACAAAAATTTTCCGCGGCGTTTTACTGCGGTGACGGTGGCGTCACGAAGAAAAGAAACAAGAACTTCCGGGTCCCCGGAGCGGACGGCACGTGGGTGACAGACCTCGACGTCGGTAAAGCGGCGGCCGACCAGGTGTTCTTCGAGGCCGCGGCGGACGACCTCAACCTCGGGGAGCTCAGGCACGTTCGTTGAGCTTCTGCACGGCCTGTTTGGCGGCGGCGTGCTCGGCGACCTTCTTCGTGTGGCCCTCGCCGTGGGTCACCAGGTCCTCGATGGTGACGGTGGCATAGAAGGTCTTGTCGTGCTCCGGGCCTTCGCCGCGCACCTCATAGGTGGGCAGGGGCAGCTTCATGTCGGAGAGCTTCTCCAGCAGCACGGTCTTCCAGTCCATCGTCAGGCCGGTGGTGGGAGCCTCGGTGATCTTGTCGGCGAACAGACGCAGCACCGTGGCGCGGGCAACCTCGAAGCCGTGGTGCAGGTAGATCGCGCCGAGCATGGACTCCACGGAGTCAGCCAGGATGGAGTGCTTATCCTTGCCGCCGGTCAGCATCTCGCCGCGGCCGAGCAGGATGTACTCGCCCATGCCGAGGCGACGCGCGACATCTGCCAGGGCGTACATGTTCACCACTCCGGAGCGCATCTTCGAGATGTCGGATTCCGCGCGCTCCGGGAACTGGCGGTACAGCTGTTCCGCGACGGCCAGGCCCAGCACTGCGTCGCCCAGGAACTCCAGGCGTTCGTTGTTCGGCAGGTGGCCGTTTTCGTTGGCGAAGGAGCGGTGGGTCAGCGCCAGTCGCAGCAGATCGTCGGGCAGCTCCACGCCCCACGCCTCCAGTAATGGTGCGTGGTCGGACTTGCCATAGGCAGCGTTGAGGGCGGCCTCGCCGGTCAATCGGCGTTTACGAGCCATTGGGGTTCGGGTTGCCTTTCCTTTTAGAGGTTCTTGAACTTCTCCAGGCCAGCCCAGCGCGGATCCGGGCGGTCGTCTTCCTCGGCTTCCTCGCTGATGCCGTCCGGCGCCGGGGTGTCCTCGCGGCACTCGGCACCGAAGTCGGCGCACACGGGACTAAACGGTGCGTTTAGGCCGGCCTCGTCGATGACAAGCTGGGTGATGTCAATGGCGTTGTCCTGCACCAGCAGCGGCTCTTCCTCGTCTTCAGCATCGTCGCCCTCGGGGCTGTCATCGGTGATGAAGTCCGGAGTCAGACCGAAGACGTCGCTGATGGAGTACTCCAGGGTGGTGGACAGCTCCTGCAGGCAGCGGGAGCAGGTTCCCTTGGCCTCGCCGCTGACCTGCAGGTTGGCCATGATTGCCTCGCCCAAGTTCGCCAGGGTTCCATGAACTTCGACGGGTGCGCCCTCTGCCACGCCCAGCATGTTGCCGCCCCACGGTACGGGGGACGCCCCCTGGGCGTCGACCGGCTCGCTGAGTCCAGTTGGGATGTCGCCGACTGCAAGAACGAAGGGGTTACTCATACCCTTCTTTCTACCCGTCTATCGCTGCTGACGGTAACCGTGGGGGTCGGAATCGTTCTGGTAGCCGACAGTGCCGTTCTGGTATCCGGAGGCACCAGCGCCCTTGCGCAGGGCGGACCGGTCGCGGTTGACGGTGCGCAGCGTGGTAGTGAGGGTGTCCTCGAACTCGGCCAGGGTGGAATCGACGTAGCGGTCGCACTCGGTGCGCAGGCGGTCGGAGTCCGCGTGGGCGGATTCAATAATGCGGTTGGCCTCGGCCTCGGCGTTGCGGACGACCTCGGAGTCGGAGACCAGGCGGCGCTGCTCGGCCAGACCTTCGTCGACGGAGCGCTGGTAGCTGGCGTTACCGTCGCTGACCAGGCGCTCGGCTTCGTCGGCGGCGCGGGTAGTGACCGTCTCGTATTCACGGCGAGCGTCGCTGACCAGGCGGTCTGCCTGATCCTCGGCCTGGGCGACGGTGTTGGTTGCACGATCCTGTGCATCCTGGAGGATTTGGTTGGCGCGATCCTGCGCGTCCTGCACGATCGCGTCCGCCTCGGAGTTGGCGCTGGAGATGGTTGCGTCGGCCTGGTCCTGAGCGTCGGCGATAATATCGTCGCGGTGGTCGAGGACGTCCTGCGCATCGTCCATCTCGATCGGGATCGCGTTGCGCATTTCGTCGAGAATGTCGAGCACCTCGCGCCGCGGAACCATGCAGTTGGAGGTCATGGGCACGCCGTAGGCCTGCTCCACCATTTGCTGAAGGTCATCCATACCCTGGAATGTCTTGTACATGGCCTCCACTGTGCCATCACTTGACCTCAACTACAGGTTTAGACACGCCTTGACGGGCGCTAGCCGCGGAACTTCTCCTCCACCGCCGCGACGACCGGCTCCGGCAGCAACCCAGAAACGTCTCCGCCGTACTTCGCAACCTCCTTGCACAGGGTGGAGGACACGTACCCGTACTCCGGGGAGGTCAGCAGGAAGTACGTCTCCGCGCCCGACAGGCGCTGGTTCATCTGCGCCATCGGCAGCTCGTACTCGTAGTCCAAAGAGCTGCGCAGGCCCTTGACCATCGCCTGAATATTGTTCTCGTTCAGGTAGTCCACCAGCAGCTTGTCCCACGTATCGACCGTGATGTTCTTCGGCCCATTGGGGATGGCGGCGATGGACTTCTCGATCAGCTCGATGCGCTCCTCGGCGGTGAACAGGCCGTTCTTGTTTGGGTTATAGGTCACCAGAACCACGACCTCCTCCCAGTTGGCAGCGGCGCGGGTGAAAATATCCAAGTGACCCAGCGTGATGGGGTCGAAAGATCCGGGGCAAACTACTCGCATGGCACCTAACCTAACCCTCGCCCCGCCAAATCGCCATGTCGAAGCGGGCGATTCCGTAGGTGCGCTTCTTTAGCTTCTGCCCGGTCGGCTCGAAGCCTTCCGGCCACGCGGTTTCGGGTGAGGCACTATTGCGCTCGACCACCACGACGGCGTCACTAGTAAGAACAGGAATCAGCGCCTCCACCATCTCGGCGACAGCCTCATCGGTGAGCTCGTAGGGCGGGTCGGCCAGCACCATCGTGTAGTGGTTGCGCGGGGCTCCGGCCAGGAAGGATGACGCCTTCGCCTCCACCACCTGCACCTTCGCCTCGGGCACGACGCGCGCGTTGTCCTTGATGGTCTTCACCGCCGCGTCGCTGTTATCCACCAGGGTGACCTCCTTAGCCCCGCGGCTCGCGGCCTCCAGCCCGAGGGCACCGGAGCCGGCGAAGAGGTCCAGCACGACCTCGTCGACGAAGCCGAAGCGGACCTGCAGAGAGGAGAACAGCCCTTCGCGGGCACGATCCGAGGTGGGACGGGTGCCTTCGCTGGGCACCTTGATGCTGCAGCCGCGGGCGGTTCCGGAGATGATGCGTGTCATAGTGCTTTGCAGTCCTGCCTTAATTTTTGCTCGTGGTCGTTACTAGTGCCGGCCTTATTGAGCCTCGACCCGCAGAATCACGTCCCCGCCGTGCACATCCTCATAGTCCTGCGAGTTCGTCCTGCGCACCACTCCCGGCCCCGGCGCGAGCACGGGCGCTTCCAGCTTCAGCGATTCCACCGTGCACAGCGCGTCGCCGGTGTCTACGGTCTCTCCGTCGGCGACGAGGAAGTGCACAACTCCCGCGAATGGGGCACAGATTTCCATGTCCCAGAGTCTAGCAACTGGGTCGGCGAGTTCTTCTCCCCTAGCTCTTCTCGATGTAGTCCTGGTCGTCGATCTCGATGTCCACCACCAAAGAGCGCGCCAGCTGTTCGTCGTAGGCCACCAGCGCTTCTGCGTAGTCGCGCGCCGATTCGATGATCTCGCCGTCGGTGCTGAGGTCTAGTAATGACGCCCTTCGCGCCGACCGCCCCGACTGGTCCTGGCCCAGGATGTCTCCTTCGGTGCGCATCTTCAGGTCTTCCTCCGCCAGGCGGAATCCGTCGTTGCTTTGCGCCACCACCTGCAGGCGGTGGAAGGAGGGGCTATCCGGCGCGGCGGTGGTGTGCAGCAGACACAGTGAGTCCCGGCGCCCACGGCCGATGCGCCCGCGCAGTTGGTGGAGCTGGGAGAAGCCGAAGTTCTCTGCCTCCAGGATCATCATCATGGAGGCGTTGGGTACGTCCACGCCGACCTCGATGACGGTGGTGGCGACCAGCACGTCGATCTTCCCGGCGGCGAAGTCCTGCATCACCTGGTCCTTGTCGGCGGGGTCCATCTTGCCGTGCAGCATCGCCACTCGGCAGCCGGGCAGTTCCTCGGTGGCGATCCGCTCACACCATTCCTCCACACCGGAGCGCCCCTCGATGCGGGGCGCTACCACGTAGGCCTGGCCACCGGCCTTGATCTCCTCGCCCATGCGCTCCCAGGCGCGCCGCACCCAGCGGTATTTGTCGGCGGGTACCACCACTGTTTCGATCGCCCCGCGTCCGCCGGGCTTGCCAACCAGCGTGATGGGCGTCAGGTCTCCGAACATCGTCATGCCCACAGATCGCGGGATCGGGGTGGCGGTCATGACCATCATGTGTGGGGTGGCATCCACCGGCGCGGATTCCCGCAGCTTGTTGCGCTGCTGCACGCCGAAGCGGTGCTGCTCGTCGACGATGACCATGCCCAGACGGTAGAACTCCACCGAGTCCTGGATCACCGCGTGCGTGCCGACCACAATGTCGGTCTGGCCGGAGACCAGGTCCAGGAGCGTGCGCTGCTTCTCGGCCTGCTTCTGACTGCCGACCAGTACGGATACTCGCACGTCGGTGTTCTCCAGCATCTTCACCAGACTGCGGGCGTGCTGCACCGCCAGGATTTCCGTCGGCGCGATGAAAGCGCACTGATAGCCGGAGTCCACGGCCCAGAGCATGCTGATCAAGGCCACCATCGTCTTGCCGGAACCGACCTCACCGTGCAGCAGCAGGTTCGCCGGGGTGGTTCCGCCCAGGCGGGAGCCGATGTCCTCCAGCGCCATCTTCTGCCCCGCGCTGAGGTCGAAGGGCAGCCCTGCGATCAGCTTTTCCACGTTCTCGCCCGGCGCGAGCGCCATGCCGGTGCGCTTGGTGGCGTCATTGCGCCGTAGAGCCATGACCAGCTGCAGCTCGAGAGCCTCGTTGAACTTCAGCCTGCGCCGAGCGGGTTCGGGGCCGGCTTCGCTCGGCTGGTGGATGTGCCGTAGTGCGTCGGCGAAGCTAATCAGCGGGCGGCCCCTTCCATCCGTGGGCCAGGCGGGCGCGCCGGGGTTGCGGCGCGGGAGTGGCAGGAACTCACCGGGTTCGTCCATGACCCGCAGTACGTGGTCCATCACTCCCAGCATCTCCGCGGTGGAGGTGCCGGGGCGGCGCTTGTATCCGGCCATCCACGGCTTGGCCAGCAGCTCCTGGGCGGCGGTCTCAGAACCCATGACGTCCACGATTGTCTTCAGCGGCCCGAACATGCCGAACTCCGCATCCAGGGCGGGCAGGATGGATACATAGCTGGGGTTTTTCAGCTCCCACTGGCCGTTGAACTCGGAGAGCTTGCCGTGCAGCAGCATCATCGAGCCCCGCTTGATGCGCTTCCGGTGGTAGGCCACATTCCCGAACAACGCGGAGCGGAAAGTCCGCACGCCGTCGGTAAAGGTGAACGCCAAAAATTTTCTGGGCCCACGCCCGGAGTGGTTGTCTTTCTCCCCCACGCTGAGGATCTCCCCGGCACAGGTGTACTTCTCCCCGACTCGCAGCTCGTCCAGCCCTTGTGGCGAGCCGAGCCGAGCGTAGGTGACGGGGAAGTTCAGCACTGCATCGGCGATGGTTTTGATGCCGGGCTTATCGGCCAGCCGCTTCGCGCGGTCGTTGGAAATCGCAACCGATAGTGGGCGCGAGTCCTGCCACCCCAGCATGGGCTACTCCACCCCGATCTGCACCAGGCACGGGTCGTAATCGTTGCCTTGAAGTTCGATGTGGTGGTCGTCGATCTGCACGTCTGGGTATAACTCGGCGAAGGTTGCTTTCAGCCCATCGATGGCGGTCTGGTCAGTCGCGGGGTCACTCCACAGCAGGGTCACCAGCTCGCCACCGTCGGCCAGCATTGTGCTGAGGGTATCGACCATCGTGTCGGGCGGGCACGTGGCGAAGCGTTGCGCCTCTACCGCGTCGATCATCTCCTCGACATTGTCGTCCCAGTCCACGCTGGGATCGTTCACCGCCAGCGCCGCCAGCCCGCCGACCAGCGATTTCGTATCGATGATGTCGACCTCTCGCGTCCCGTCTAACCCCTGCAGCGCGGCGACGTCCTGCCCGTTGGTCAGCACGGCAACCGGCCCTTCGCCCAGCCTCTGCACTGCTTCACCCAGGGTTTTGTTGTTTGGTGACGCCACCGCCACCGCCCCCGCAGCCTCGAAAAGTCGCGCGACTCCGCCGGTGGGCGTGAGCGCCACGATGAACGGCCCTTTGTCTTCCGCCCGCGCCTGGTTGCTCGCGGGGGCTGGTGTGCTTGGCTTTCCGCTGTCGGCGGCTTCCCCGTCGGCGGGCAGAACCTCGATGCGCAGGTCGGTGACGGTTCCCAGGGCGAAGGCCTTCTCGATGACCTCGCCGGCGCGGTTGGTGTGCACGTGCGCGGTGCCTGCCTCCGGCCCTAAGGGGCCGACGATGACCGAGTTGCCGTGGGCCTCGAGGAGCTCCCGCAGGGCGGCCAGGTTCCCCTCGAAGAAGAACATCACCTCGACCTCTTGCTGGGTTCGCTCGTGGTCGGGCGTGGGGGCGTCATCAACGAGGCCCGCACCGTCCAGAACATCAACCAGGGCCTGCAGGATCACCACAAGACCCTGGCCGCCCGCGTCCACGACCCCCGCTTCGGCGAGGACGGGCAGCTGGTTGGGGGTGTTGGCCAGGGCTTCCTCGGCGGCGTGGAGGGCGCGGGTGGCGACGTCCGCGAGGTTCGGCTCGGCTTCGTGGGCGGCGGTGGCGGCGGCATCGAGAACACTGATGACGGTGCCCTCGACGGGCGTGGAGATTGCGGTGCGGACAAAGCCCACCGACTGCGAGAGAGTATCTGCCACGGCGGGGCCGTCGATGTGGCCTTGCGAGGCCGCCTCGGCGAGGGCGCGCATCACCTGGCTGAGCACCAGGCCGGAGTTTCCGCGGGCGCCACGGACAGCACCGGTGGCCAGGGCGATGGTGACCTCGGGGAGGCTGGCGCCTTCCTCCAGCGCGTCGACCGCAGAGACTGCGGTGGTCATGGTGTGCGCCATGTTGGAGCCGGTATCGGAATCCGGGATGGGGAAGACGTTCAGGGCGTTAATCGCCTGGCTCTGCTCGCGCAGCCGGCTGGCCGAGAGGCGAGCCCACTGGGCGACAACGCGCGCGTCGAGATGAGCGGGCGCCTGCTCCACCGGTTGCGCTTCAGCCACCGGCTGCGCCTCTGCCTTCCTGGATTTCACTCCCACTACCCTAGCGAACCAGCCGGACAGCAGGGCGGTTTGCGGGATCGTGGCGCGTTAGGGGTATGCGAGCCGGGCTAGAGCCGCCAGTCGACGCGCGCGCCGCCGGATGCCTCCAGGATCGCGTTTGCCCTGCTGAAAGGGTGTGAACCGAAGAAGCCACGGTAGGCCGACAGCGGCGAGGGATGCGGGGACATCACGCAGCGCTCCGCGCCGATGAGCGGTGCCAGCTGCTGGGCCTGCTTGCCCCACAGGATCGCGGCGAAGTGCGGGTTGGCGGCGACTTGGCGGACGGCAGCTTCGGTGATGGCCTCCCAGCCGCACCCACGATGGCTGCCCGCGTTCCCCGCCTGGACGGTGAGCACGCGGTTGAGCAGCAGCACCCCGCGACCGGCCCACGGAGAAAGATCCCCGTTGGTGGGAGCCGGTAGGCCGAGGTCATCTGCGTACTCGGTGTAGATATTCTTCAGCGACTTCGGCAGCGGTTCGCCTTGGGGAAGCTCCGCGGAGAACGCCAGCCCCACCGAGTGCCCGGGCGTGGGGTAAGGGTCCTGCCCAACGATTAGCACTTTCACCTGGGTGGGGTCGGCCTCGAAGGCGCGCAAAATTTTTTCTGGCGCGGGCAGGATCCGCGCCTGCTGTCCCTCAGCCAGTGCACCCTCCAGCACCGACTGCAGCCCCGGCAGATACCACGCCGGGTGGATCCGCTCGATCAGCTGGTGTGCTTGCTTACGTACGGAACTCATGCCTGCTCCTTACACCGACTGCCAGCCGGACGTAAACGGCGGGCGGCCGCCGTCGACCAGCACATAGTCCCCCTCACCGTCCCCCTCATCCGAGAGGCTGCGTACAGTCCCGATGCGGCGGTAGCCACTGGGCATGCGGGCGTCCGTAGTTCCCAAAAGAGTATGGTCCTCGCCGCCGGTGTAGATCCATTCCAGGGGGTTCTTACCCGTCATCTGCGCAGCATGGCGCAGCTTCTCGTCGGGCACCAGAGCCGCCCCGTCCAGGTCCAAGCACACCCCGGAGCGCTCCGCGATGGCACACAGGTCCACGATCAACCCGTCGGAGTTATCCGTCATGGCGCTCGCACCCGTAGCGCGGGCGACGGATCCACGGCCCGGCTCCAGGCGCGGGGCGCAGTGCCAATCCGCCAGCTCGTTGAGGATCGGATCGTTCGCCGGGATCGCCTTGCGCGAGCCATAGTGGCGCAGAATCGCCAGACCCGCCGCGCTATAGCCGATCGGCCCGCTGGCGATGACCCTCTGCCCCACGCCCGCGCCGTCCAGAGTCAGCGCCGCGGCGGGCCCGGAGATCTCACCCAAGGCGGTAATGGAAATGACCAAGTCTTTGCTGGTCACAACGTCCCCGCCGACTAACTCCGCCGCCCACGGGGAGGCTCCTTCGTCGATGCCGCGCGCAATATCCGCCACCGTCTGCAGCGGCAAATCCCCCGGCGTGGCGATCGCCATCAGGATCGCGGTGGGGCGTGCTCCCATCGCCTGAATGTCCGCGAAGTTCTGCGTCACTGCCTTCACCCCGACCTCCCACGGAGTCGAGTAGTCGAACGTGAAGTGCCGCCCCTGAACGAGGATGTCCGTCGAGCACACGTGCCGTGAATTGGTGCCTGTGGGCTCCAACACTGCGGCGTCATCGCCATTAAGAGAACTCGGTGCAGCCTGGCGGATCGCCGCGATGGTGGCGGCCTCCCCTGCCTCTGCCACGGTCAGTGAAGTGCGCATGCAGCCTTTCGGTCGAGTGATGCTTGGGGTACCGCGACAAGTCTAATTAAGATGGTGCGCTATGAGTGACGAATCCACTTCCCCCGTGTCCACCCCGCGGTACCTGCTGGTGCTGTCGACGGTGCTGGCCATTCTGCTGATTGTTGTGGTGATCGTGGCGGCGAAAATCACGATGGATAAGAAGGTTTACGCGCCGGTGGCAATGGGGCCGGTGGATGCGCCAGAGGCATCGTCGCAGGTGTGTGCCGATTTCGTGGCTGCGCTGCCGCGGGATTTGGATCGTTTCCGTTCTGTGGAGGTGCGCGACCCGGCGCCGGATGGAGCCGCGGCTTATCGTGACTCTTCGGGCGCGGAGCTGTCTGTGCGGTGCGGGGTGAATGTGCCGGATCAGTACACGGTGTTGTCGCCGGTGTTTACTTCTGGCGATGCGCGCTGGACCGCAGTTTCCGATGCTACACCGGGCTCTGACCTGCAGACTTGGTACGCGGTCGGGGGTTCTCCTGCGGTCGCGGTGACGGCTTCTTCCGACGTGGACAGCGCGCTCGAGGGGGTTGGTTCTACTCTTTCTTCTCTTTATGACGCCAACTCTCCAGCAAAGCCCGCCCCCTACCCGCTGTCGGAGGCTCCCGTGGCCGGCAGCTCCGGTGGTGCCGGCAAGACTGGCGGTTCCGGAAAGGCTGACGGTTCCGGTGAGGCTGACGGTTCCGGTGAGGCAGGCACATCCGGTGGTGCGACCGAGTCCCCGGTGTGCCGCAAGTTCCTGGAGTCGCTGCCGGATTCGCTGGGTGACTGGCGACTGATTCACATTTCTGCCGGCAGCTCCAAGCTGAAAAACGCTGATGCGCTGCCCGAAGGCGTGGACGAGTCGGTGTTCGACAAGGCACCGAGCGGCTCGGCGACCTACCTGGCTGACGGACACGAGCCGGTGGTGATTCGCTGTGGCCTCGAAATGCCCGAGGCCTATGAGCCGGGGGCCAACCTAACCCAGGTAGATGATGTTCCGTGGTTCTCCGATCCCTCGCTGTCGCGCGGGTCGACGATGGGCCACTGGTATGCCCTGGGCCGGGAGCAGATTGTGGGTCTGGCGATGCCGCAGTCCGCCGGTGAGGAGGTCATCACTTCCGTGACCAGCGCAATCTCCGATTCCCTCAAGAAGACTGAGAAGCAGCCCGCCACTGCCCAGCATTAGCGGCACTCCACAGCTGCCACAGGAGCCTCACGTGCATCATGCCAAAAGTGCCAAATGTCGGAAAAGTTGCAAAACGTCAGATCACCTCTCCCGACATCGTGAGCAAAAAGCTTCTGACCTGCATATTTACACTATTGCCAATGCGCCCCAGTAACAAATTGCAACTTTTCCGACACTTTCGCCCACCGCAACCCAAAAACCTGCACCTGTTCCGGCGCCCCTCTCACGCAGGCCGGTAATGGGCACTCCGCGTGACCAAATGTCGTTAGAACGAGAATGCGTCGCCACGACTGGAGCCATGCAGAATCGCGCAAGCCCCCGACCTGCACATTTAGGTTAAAGAAAACCGGTATCAATAACGGATTCCCGTTCTAGCGACATTTGCAGGCCACGGCAGAGCCAGCCAGCCAGCAGAGTCAGCGAGCCCAGAGTCAGCCAGCCCCAGTCAGCCAGCCAAGCAAGCCAGCTAAGCCAGGGCGCGGGCGATCAGCGCGCTGACCAGGTCACCAAAGCTCACACCGTCAGCGGCGAACATCTTCGGATACATCGAGATCGGCGTAAACCCAGGCATCGTGTTGATCTCGTTCAGCACGGGTCCGTTCTCCGTGGCAAAGAAGTCCACGCGCGCGATGCCGTCGCACCCCAGCGCGTTGAACGTGCGAATGGCCAGTTGGCGGATCTCCTTCAGAGTCTCCGCAGGTAGCGGCGCCGGGATGGTGGCGGAGACGGTCGAGTCGACATACTTGGCGTCAAAACCATAGAATCCTTCGGCACCGTCCTCAGTGCCATTCAGCATCGCCGGAACAGAAGACACGATCGAGCCATCCGCGTGCTGCAGCACGCCGCACTCGACCTCGGCGCCGTGGATCATGGCCTCCACGATCACCTTGTTGTCGTGAGAAAAGGCCAGGTCAACGGCGGCGTCGAACTCCTCCCAGCTGTCCACCTTGGAGATGCCGATGCTGGATCCGCCGCGCGCCGGCTTCACGAACACCGGCAACCCCAGCCGCTCCTTCTCCTCGGCAGTCAGCTCGCGGGGCTGGGACAGGATCAGCTCCTCGCCCACCGGGATGCCAGCCT
Source organism: Corynebacterium jeikeium (assembly GCF_000738175.1). Lineage (GTDB taxonomy): Bacteria > Actinomycetota > Actinomycetes > Mycobacteriales > Mycobacteriaceae > Corynebacterium > Corynebacterium jeikeium_C. Next base: position 89,032 of record NZ_JFCH01000035.1, read on the forward strand.
CGCGCGCCAGCCGCTTGGTGAAGTCCTTGTCCATGCCCGCCGCCGAGGCCAGCACGCCGTTGCCGACGTACCGCACGCCAGCCAGATCCAGCACGCCCTGCACGGTGCCGTCCTCGCCGTTCATGCCGTGCAGCACCGGGAAAACAACGTCCACCTGCGCAAAGACTTCACCTACCTGCGGGCCGGTCGCGTAGCGCATCTCGCCCGCCGCACCAGAGCCCGCAGAGCCGGCCGTGCCCGCCCCGCCAAACGTCAGCTGCACGTGCACGCCCCCGTCTTCCACGCGCGGCATGTCCCGCCCGTCGGCGCGCAGCTGCGAGGTGTCGGTCGTCCCGGGCACCCATGCGCCGGCTTCGGTGATCCCCACGGGAACCACCTCGTAGATCTCCGGGTCCAGGTGGTCGATCACCGCACCTGCGCTGATGCAGGATACGGAGTGCTCAGTCGACTGGCCGCCGTACAGGACGGCGACGGTGGTGCGTGCGTGCTTCTTGGCTTCGTTACTCACGGCTTTTTACCTTAGCCGTTTTTAGGACGCCACATCCCCACCTCCCCGCCCCTTCAACCGAACTGCCAGTTTGCTTAGGTCTACTCGGCCTTCTTGCTGCGTCCAAGCAGTCCCATCATTACCTGCTGCACGTCGGCGCCTTCGTGGCAGACTCCCACGACTGCGTCGGTGATGGGCATTTCCACGCCGACTTTCTCCGCCAGCTCGTGCACGGATTGGCTGCTGACCACGCCCTCGGCAACTTGTCCCTTGGTGGACGCGGCGGCCTGCTCCAGGGTTTCTCCCTTGCCCAGGTGCTCCCCGAAGCGGCGGTTGCGCGACAGCGTAGATGTACAAGTAGCAACGAGGTCTCCCATGCCCGCCAGGCCGCTGAGGGTGCGTGCGTCGGCGCCAACTTTCAGTGCCAGGCGGGTCGTTTCCGCCAGCCCTCGAGTAATGACGGTGGCGGCGGTGTTGTCGCCGAAGCCCATGCCCGCGGCGATGCCCGCCGCCAGGGCGATGACGTTCTTGCAGGTGCCAGCGATTTCGCAGCCGATGACGTCCGTGTTGGTGTACGGGCGGAAGTACGGCGCGGCCACGGCCGCCTGGATCAGCTTCGCGCGGTCCATGTCGGTGCAGGCCACCACGGTCGCGGCGGGTTGGCCCTGGGCCACTTCGCGGGCCAGGTTCGGGCCGGTCAGCACGGCCACGCGCTCGCTGGGCACGTCCGCCACTTCGGAGATCAGCTGGCTCATCCGCAGGCCGCTGGAGTGTTCGATGCCCTTGGCCAGGCTCACCAGGGAGGCGTCCGGGCCGATGAGGTCCTTCCAGTTCTGCAGGTTTTCGCGCAGCGACTGCGACGGCACTCCCAGCACCACGATCTCTGCGCCGTTCAGTGCCTCGGCGGGGTCGGTTGTGCCGGTCATCGCGGCCGGTAGTTCGATGTCCCCCAGGTAGGCGCTGTTTCGGTGGTTGTCGCGCACGTCGTCGGCGACTTCGGCGCGGCGCGCCCAGAGGCGGACCTCGTTACCGGCGTCAGCAAAAACCTTGGCAACCGTCGTGCCCCAGGAGCCCGCGCCCATCACTGCTACTTGCACCATCTGCTTGTCGCCTTCCCGCTCGCACTGTTAGCTTGCCTGAGTTCTGCTTGCCTGAGTTCGGTATAACTTTTGGGTTCGTTATACGATTGTCGGCAATAGTCTATCGAAAGGGATCCCTTTAAAAGTGATCACTCACACAGGAACTGGCGATCTTTCTACGTCCCTGGCCATGTCGCGGCACGATCAGGGGCACGTGACCCGCATCGGATCCCGTCCCAGCGAGGAGTTCGCCCGCCCGACCTTCGCCGCGGGTGCGGTTATTTGGCGCTTTTCTTCGGACGCCGCCGCCTCCACCCCTAACTCCCCCGAGTCCACGGACGTGGAGATCGCGATCATCCACCGTCCCCGTTACGACGACTGGTCGCTGCCGAAGGGCAAGGTCGATCCGGGCGAGAATCTTCCCGGAACCGCCATGCGCGAGATCTGGGAAGAGACCGGCTTTAGCGTGCGCCTGGGCTGGGTTTTGGGCTATGTCCACTACCCGGTTGGTTCGCGCACGAAGGTGGTTTATTACTGGACTGCCCAGCACTTGTCTGGCGAGTTCGAGCCGAATGAGGAATCCGATGAGCTGCGCTGGGTTTCCCCGGAGGAGGCCAAGGAGCTGCTGAGCTACGAGGCCGACCTGAAGGTCGTGGATGCCGCCATGGGTCTGCTGAAGCTGGGTTGTGACCGCCGCGTGCTGTACGTTCGCCACGCGAAGGCACACGCCCGCGAAGGGTGGGCCGGCGACGATGACCTGCGCCCCTTAAGCAAGAAGGGCCGCCGCCAGGCGGAGCTGCTGGTCTCTGAGCTGTCGGGGTACCGCCCGGAGACGATTTCTTCGGCCGTGCCGGTACGTTGCGAGCACACGGCCGCGCCGATTGCTCAGGACTTAGGGTTGGAAGTTACTTTTGACGCCAACCTGGGCGATGCCGGGTGGGCTGCCGATTCGGATGCAGCGGTGGATGCGTTCCACGCCGCCACGGCCGCACCTGTCTCCATGGTTGTTGCCCAGGGCACGGTGATCCCGGGTGTGCTGGCCCGCGTTGCGGGCGAGCACGACGTGGAGATTGAGGATATGCGCGTGAAGAAGTCCAGCACCTGGGTGCTGCACTTCGCCGGGGACAAGCTACTGGGGCTGGATTACCTGGCCAGCCCGCTGTCCGTTAAGTAAGCGCTAGCTGGCGGGAATGGTGCGCGGCTTGAAGCTGGCGCGCTGGGATTCGAAGGCCTCGATGGCCTCTTCGTTGCGCAGGGTCAGGCCGATGTCGTCCAGCCCTTCCATCAGGCGCCAGCGGGTGTAGTCGTCTACGTCGAAGCCGAAGGTGTGGGTGCCCAAGGTGACGGTGCGGTCTTCCAGGTTCACGGTGATTTCCGCGCCCGGCTGCTGTTCCAGGAGCTTCCAGATCAGCTCGATGTCGCTTTGTTCCATCTGGGCGGCCAGCAGGCCGGCCTTGCCCGAGTTGCCGCGGAAGATGTCCGCGAAGCGGGAGGATAGAACCACGCGGAAGCCGTAATCCATCAGCGCCCAGACGGCGTGCTCGCGGGAGGAGCCGGTGCCGAAGTCCGGGCCGGCCACCAGCACGGAGGCGTTCTTGTAGGGCTCCTGGTTCAGGACGAACTCTGGGTCCTTGCGCCAGCCGGCGAACAGGCCGTCCTCGAAGCCGGTGCGGGTCACGCGCTTCAGGTAGACGGCGGGGATGATCTGGTCGGTGTCGACGTTAGAGCGGTTCAGCGGTGCCGCCACGCCAGTGTGGGTGTTGAACTTTTCCATGGTGTTCTCTTCTGCTTTCCGCTCCCCCACCTGCTGTTTAGGCCGCTGGCGGGGAGGCTCGAAAAAATTTTTGGGCGGGTCTTGTACGGGTATCTAGCGGTCTGTTTTACAGATCCGCCGGGCCTGCAAGGTGGCCCGTCACGGCGGTGGCGGCGGCAACTGGCGGGGAGACCAGGTGCGTGCGCCCGCCCTTGCCCTGGCGGCCTTCGAAGTTTCGGTTGGAGGTGGAGGCCGAACGCTCGCCCGGGGCAAGCTGGTCCGGGTTCATGCCTAGGCACATGGAACAACCTGCGGTACGCCACTCCGCCCCGGCGTCAATAAAGATCTTGTCTAGCCCCTCTTCTTCTGCTTGCATCTTCACGCGCGTGGAGGAAGGAACAACGATCATGCGCGTGCCGTCGGCAACAGAGCGGCCCTTGACGACCTCCGCGGCGGCGCGCAGGTCCTCGATGCGGGAGTTGGTGCAGGAGCCGAGGAAGACCGTGTCGATCTTGATGTCGCGCAGCGGGGTGCCGGGCTTCAGATCCATGTACTCCATGGCGCGCTCGGCGGCGAGGCGGTCGTTGTCGTTGGTGAAGTCCTCCAGCTGCGGGATTGCTTCCGCCAGTGGCAGCCCCTGGCCGGGGTTGGTGCCCCAGGTGACGAAGGGGGTCAGTGCGGAGCCGTCGATGTGGACGACGGTATCGAACTGCGCGTCGTCGTCGGTGCGCAGGGACTTCCAGTACTCCACGGCTGCGTCCCAGTCCTCGCCCTTCGGCGCGTGCGGGCGGCCTTCGAGGTAGTCGAAGGTGGTCTGGTCGGGGGCGATCATGCCCGCGCGGGCGCCGGCCTCGATGGACATGTTGCACATGGTCATGCGGGCTTCCATGGACAGCTTCTCGATGGCCTCGCCCCGGTATTCGATGATGTGCCCCTGACCGCCGCCGGTGCCGATCTTGGCGATGATGGCCAGGATCAGGTCCTTGGAGGTCACGCCCGGCTGCAGTTCGCCGGATACCTCGATCGCCATGGTCTTGAAGGGCTTCAGCGGCAGGGTCTGGGTGGCCAGTACGTGCTCGACCTCGCTGGTGCCGATGCCCATGGCGATGGAGCCGAAGGCGCCGTGGGTGGAGGTGTGCGAGTCGCCGCAAACGACCGTCATGCCAGGCTGGGTCAGGCCCAGCTGGGGGCCAACAGTGTGGACGATGCCCTGTTCGATGTCGCCCATGGAGTGCAGGCGAATGCCGAACTCTTGGGCGTTGTCGCGCAGGGTGGACACCTGCAGACGGCTGGTGGGCTCCTGGATTTCCTGCAGGTCGCCGGTCTTCACGCCGACAGTGGGGACGTTGTGGTCCTCGGTGGCGATGGTCAGGTCCGGGCGGCGAACCTTGCGACCGGCCTGGCGCAGGCCGTCGAATGCCTGGGGCGAGGTGACCTCGTGAACCAGGTGTAGGTCGATGTACAGCAGGTCGGGGCCGCCGTTTTCGCCGGCTGCAACGATGTGGTCGCGCCAGACTTTTTCCGCGAGGGTTAAGGGTTGGTTCGTCACGGTCTCTCCTCTGTGTCCGCTATACAGTTCCACTGGATGGAATGTATAGTATCAAATCATGGGACACAATACGGAAATTCCCGCAACTAGCGGTATTCAAGTTTTGGACCGGGCGATCTTCATCCTATCGGTCATCGCAGCAGAACCTCGCAACCTTTCCGATCTGTGCGCCATCACCGGCTTGCCACGCGCCACGGCGCACCGTATCGCCGTCGCGCTGGAGAAGCACCGGTTGATCGAGCGCGGGGTGGACGGAGCGTGGGTCACTGGACCCGCCCTGTCCGAGATGGCGCCGTCTACCTCTTCTCGTCTTGAGGACGCCGCAGAGTTCATCCTGCCTGACCTCATGGCAAAGACGGGCGAGTCCGTGCAGCTATACCGCCTCTCCGGGATGGAGCGCGTGTGCATCGCCAACGCCGAGCCCGCCACCGGCCTGCGGGATACGGTGCCGGTGGGCCATCGGATGACGTTGACCGCGGGCTCCGCGGCCAAGCTGCTGGTTGCCTATGCGCCAGAAGCGTTCCAGAACCAGGTGCTGCCGGATGCCGCGTACACGCGCGAGGACTTGGAGAAGATCGCCGCCGAGGGGATCGCGGAATCCTCCGCCGAGCGCGACCCTTCCCTAGCTTCGGCCTCCGTGCCGGTCTACGGGGCAGACGCGCAGAACCGCACCGTAATCGCCTGCCTATCCATTTCTGGCCCCGTGGCCCGCATGGGTGAGCACCCGGCAGAGAAGTTCGGCGCGGATTTGAAGGAATCCGCCCGCCAGCTGGAGAACCTGCTGCGGAAGTAGCGAAAAAATTTTTAGAGGCACAATACCGCACACCCCCTTAGGAGAATCACAACCATGACCAGCGAAAACCCCGCAAGCCAGAATCCGGCCACCGACGACAAGCGCTTTGAGGCGGGCATTCAGGTCCGCCGGGAAGTAATGGGCGACGCATTCGTGGATACCGCCCTCGAGCGCAACGCCGGTTCGGATGGTGAGGCGCTGCAGAAGCACGTCACCGAGACCGTCTGGGGTTCCGTATGGACCCGCGACGGGCTGGCTCGCCGCGACCGCAGCCTGCTGAACATCGGCATGCTGGTGGCGCTGCGTGCGACCGAGGAGCTGCGCGGGCACGTCCGCGGCGCGCTGGAGAATGGGCTGACGCGCACAGAGATCACGGAGGCGATCATCCACGCCTCCGGCTACTGCGGTGCACCCGCTGCCCTGTCGGCGATGAAGGTTGCCCAGGAGGTTCTGGTCGCAGAGCTCGGACCGCTGGAGAATTAGGTTCGCGGCAGTTCGCGCCACTCCACGGTCAGCGCGCTGGCGCGGGTGGCACGTTCGGCAAGAAACTCGTAGAGGTTCTGTGTGCCGTCCTCGATTCCGTCGGCCACGTCCTCACCGGCGGAGGTGATGTCCACCAGCGCCGGGCCGGACGTGTCGTCGGGGTTGACCAGCTCGGCGCCCCAGCCTCCTTCGCCCCGCCGGCCGCCCTCATCCGCAGAGAGGGTACGGAGCCAGGCTTCGGCTGAAGTGTGGGCGTCATCACCAAAAAGAGTGGCGCGAACAGTGGCGGGCGTGCCGTCATTGCCGGGCGGGGTGCCCCAGAGCCAGTCCAGGTTTACGCGATATGGAGAGAGAATGGCGGACTCCTTTAGTAGGGTAAAACCATGAGTGAATACAAGGACAAGCGCTGCACCGACCAGGAACGATCCGCCGCCGTAGACGCGCTGTCCAAGGCGATGGCCGATGGTCAGCTGACTATCGCAGAGTTCGACGAGAGGTCGGGCCAGGCGCATGCTGCAACCCAGCGTAGCGAGTTAGTGGACTTGCTCGATGATCTGGTGGATGAGCCTGCGGGGGTACTCTTTGGACCTGGCTCGAGCACTGCGGTTGCGCACCGCGCGCCGAGTGACGTGGAGTGGGCTGCTCACCAAGCTTCGGACGCCCAACGCCACCGTGAAATGGTACTTGCGCGGTCGCGGTCGCTGGTGACTGGCAGGGGTTCCGAGACAGGTTTCAGCCTGGCGATATTCGGCGGAGTAACGAAGGCGGCGTGGCAGGTACCGAAGGCTCACTGGAACTTCAATATCTTCGGAGGTTCGGACTTTGACCTGCGGGAATGCCGGTTCAGCGATCCGGTGACCACGCTGTGGCTGAATAGCTGCTTTGGTGGCGCGGATGTGCTGGTGCCGGAGGGCGTGCGCGTTGATATGGGTGGCCTTGGCATTTTCGGCGGCAACGAGCTGGTGGTGGAAAACGGTGCGATCCACCCGGGCAGCTTGCCGGAGGACGCTCCCCTGCTGTTGATCCGCGGGCTGTCGATTTTCGGCGGCGTGACCGTGAAGGTTGTGCGGGGTTAGGGGTAACGCACCATTAACCCCCTACCTGCATTTGCTCTTCGACAACGAAGATTATGAAGAATTTAGAGACCACGGAATCCACCAAACCGTTCACCGAAAGGGGCATGCCTACCCACCAACAACTTGTTGTACCAATTTTGAAGGCTATAGCGGGTCTGGGTGGTTCCGCCCGAGTGCAAGAGATTGTTGACGAAGTACTCGAGCTCCTTCCAAACTCAGAAGCTCTTCTAGAGATGAAATATCAAGGAGATACAAGACCACCGGTGTTAATTAACCGGATTGCGTGGGGCAGATCGACCGCGAAGCGAATTGGAGCCTTGGAACAGCCGGACCAGGGAGTATATCTGCTCACCGAAATTGGGGAGAAAATTCTCAAGCTTCCTGAAGACGAGCGATTCCCTATGGTCCAGGAACTTGACCGTGAGGCATCCCGAGTTTTGCGTGAGCAGAAGAAGCTCAAGCAGAAGACTAAGGTTTCTCAGCAAACGGAGGACGACCCTGACGAGGAGATCCTAACGGAATCCAGCGTGGAGGCTCAGGAACGTGATTGGAAGAGTCAGCTATTAGAACGGCTACATCAGCTTCCACCTGAAGGTTTCGAGAAATTTGTTATCTATTTGCTCCGCCGACAAGGCCTACAACTTCAGCACACAGGCAGTTCCGGAGACGAAGGGGTGGATGCGATCGGTACGGCACCTTTGAGTTCGGTTCTCTCGTCCCGAGTGGCCGTGCAGATCAAGCGCTACGCGCCCGAGGGCAAACCTATTGGGCGGGAAACCGTAGCACTCTTCCAGCGTGATGCGCAGACAAAGGGCGCTGAGCGAGCAATTATTGTGACGCTAAGCCGGTTCACAGAGCCAGCCCGCAAGGCTGCCACCTCCACCGTCCCAACAGTGGATTTGATTAGCGGTGACCGCCTTGCAGAGCTCATCCGTACTGATGGCGAATCCGGAGTGAAGCTGCGCCCGACGGTGGATCCGCGATGGTTCGATAAATTCGACTGTTCGTAAACGATACAAGGAATACTAACTCAGGTTACTTTTGCACGTTTTAGATATCTTCAAGTCCAATGACATTCAACCATTATCCCCTGAAATCCCCTGCACAGAGACAACATTCGAAAATTTCCTCACCAAATCATACTACGAGGCTCACATGGCTAAGTTTTCTAGGGGTTGAGCACTCCAGGAAGACCAAAAAGGTAGACAATCAAATTCTGGACAGAATAACTTACCTAAATAGTCAGCATAAGGGACATACCCACGCCATTACACCATGTGGCTCAGGCCTCTTAGCATGAGTTCGTTGACGTCATGATCTCTAATGTAATTCCATCATTGAGATACATTCAATCGGCAGTACCCCAAACAAGCAAAAGTACCGCCAGAGTCAGCTTCCCCTATCCCAACGGGCACCCAACTACGACAATAGCCTTCCAAATACACTTCACCCAGCTTCTATCATCGTTTACATCAGATTTTTGCCTTAGCGCCCCAAACCAGACCCCACACCCCACCCCACAAAGAACCACTAAAAGAATATGTAATCTGATTACATAAATAGACTCATAATAGATATACTCTAACAACTCTTGAACAGATCCATAAACGCAAGCAAGAGGATAAAACCACCTTGACAAAACTTTTCAATAAGATAAATCGAAAGCAAACCTCCTACAGAAAGAAGAATCATTCTCACGCACCAATACTGGTGAGGATGATTTCTTACTTGTTTGTTTTCTGCACCCTAGTTCTATCCACTAAGAACTTCCAGACACAAGACCAAAAAGAAAACGTCACCCCAAAGAGAATTTCTGATAAAGTAAAATACAACACAGAAAACTCGACACAAGGCCGTAACGCACGCTCCTATTCCAGGGTTAATTTAATTATTTCCGGTTTGGGATTTTCAACCGCTTTTTTATCTTTTCTCGCAATATTCACATCGGTAACCACCCCTCCGGAAAAGGCAGAATATATAGTAATTGGGACTCTTTGCCTACTGGGGGGAATAATATTTTCTTCTAGATTTTTCTGGACATGCTTAGCCTCTGCGGAAAACTATACGGTAACCAACGATTCAGATGATTACTCACTGGAGAGGACAACTTTCTTCGCATGGCTTTGCCTTGTAGTTACATCTTTCCTGCGATCATTTTTCGACATAACGCTCAGGGACCTAGGTCTAGATAATGTAGGAGGCTGGATTGTTGCACTGGCACTATGGACACCCATTGTTCACATTATTGGGCCAGGCTGGGGAAAACTGAAAGCAATAGACCCTAAAGGTAGACAAATTGTTTGGCCAGATTTTCGTATATAAGCGGTCGACGAATAGTGCTCCGAAGAGCGAACAAACAATCACGCCCCCCTTCTAGCGTTACTTAACGTACTACTATGACGTTGAGAGTTTTAACTTTTCAGAACGACTTGATGCCAATCGATTCAAGATGCCTTCGCTTCGACAAACTCGTCGTTGAAGGTAACTACCGATTGTTTGGCATACGTACACTTCAGTTCTCAGACATATTTCCCGACGCGTATCATGGGCGCGATTAGTGAATTATTCCCAGTCGAAACAGCGGGCACCTCACCACCGTCACTACAAACAACCGCGTAGAAACTGGGCAAAAACCAGCATCCCCATCTACCGCCCCCTTTCTCAACCGCTAAGAACTCAACGTTATCGCCACCCGCCTGCACGTCTGCACACACCAATGGATAGATACTATCCAACCTGAGACCACCACCCCATACGGCCCGGAGGAACACAACAGCCTCGACACCGTGCTCTCACGCTTTCCCAACCAACAGGAAGGCCTTGCATCAGAGGCACAGGAAAGCCTTGATTTCCTCGCCAGCCTTGGGCCAGACGCGGTGACTCCTACCGGCTACCAGACCGTGGATAACGCACACGACAACCAGATTGAGAACAAGGCATCAGAGATAGAGGAAGGGCGCGAAGACGGTCAGGACGCCGAACTCTAACCACACCCAAGAACACAGGTCTATTCCTTAGTTAGTGCTATCTCAGAAATCATCAGGGATAGCCTTTTCCAACTCACGCTCTAAATACTCTATGGCTTCTTTCTCGCTCATGCCCTGGCTCATTAACTCATCAATTGAAGCGTCCTGGGTTTGGTTCCGCTTCTTTTACGGCCCTGTGTTGATGGGCTCGGTGAGATAGTACCCGGTTTCTACTTCTTGTGGGGTGGCGTAGTCCAACGCCTCGTGAAGACGTTTGGTGTTCCACCAGTGCACCCACCGCAGGGTGGCTAGCTCGACTTCTCCTACTGATGTCCACGGGCCTTGAGGATGGATAAGTTCAGCCTTGTAGAGACCGTTAACAGTCTCGGCCAGCGCGTTGTCATAGGAATCTCCGACTGTGCCGACACTTGGCCGGATCTCGGCTTCGGCCAAAGCAGTGGAGTACTTCAGTGACACGTACTGACTTCCCCGGTCACTGTGGTGTATCAGCTGGTCGCCGTGGATTCGACCAGCAGTCGTTAATGCATGTTCCAGTGCCTCCATCGGCAGCGCATCAGTGCGCATCGTAGATCGGGTGGCAACACCGACTATTTTGCGGCTGTAGACGTCAATGACAAACGCGGTGTACGCGAATCCTGACAGGGTGCGAACATAGGTAATGTCGGCAACCCAAAGCCTGCCTGGTGCCTGCGCACGAAAGTTTCGGCGCACAAGATCCGGACGATGATCCGGCATTTTAGGGCTGATCGTGGTCACCGGGGTGCGTCCACGTCGTCGACCAGACACACCTGCAAGTTTCATCAGGCGTGCGGTCTTGTCGCGGCCGATATGAAAGCCCTCACGGTTCATGGCGTGCCACATCTTGCGGATGCCGTAGACCGAAAAGTTTTCCGCATGGACGCGCTGAATCTCTGGGATAAGCAGGCTATCGCTTAAGGCCCTCGCACTCGGGGCGCGGGTGGTGGCTTTACGGTAGCCGCGGGAGGTGATGAATCCACGGTCTGCTTGTCGAAGGACACGGCAGATGGCCTCGACCCCAAATTGCTCCTTGTACTCGTCGATGTAGGAGATCATCTGGTCGTGGGTCGGTCGAGTTCCGCCGCGAAAAAAGCCGAGGCAGTCTTGAGGATTCTGTTGGCTCGTTTCAGCTCGCGGTTTTCCCGGCGTAGCCGTTTGAGCTCTTCTTCCATGGTTTCGCCACCTGTTGGTGCCGTCTGCTCATGGGCGACGCTGTCACGGTACCAGGCGCGTAACGTGTGGTGGGACACGCCAAGAAGCTCCCCGACTTCCTCGTACGCGCGTTGCCGTGAGCAGGACTCCAGACGGACCATCTCTAGGGCTTGATGGACCGCCTTCTCCTTGAATTCGGCGGAATACTTTCTGGGCATAGTGCCAATCCTTCCTTAGCAGAGGTAGGAACTAAACCCAGGACGCTTCA
>NZ_JFCH01000036.1 GCF_000738175.1 Corynebacterium jeikeium
CGAAGTATGACCGAGAAGTTCGGAATACTTCGCTCGATGTCGAAGAAAGGTTGTAGCCCCGACAATGCAGCATGCGAGGGGTTCTTCGGCCGAATGAAAAACGAAATGTACTACGGCAGAACCTGGCAGAACCCCCAAGAACTCAAAGAAGCAATCGCGACATACATTGAGTTCTACAACGATTACCGAATCAAGATCAGCCTCGATGGTTTGAGCATTGCCGAATACCGAAAAGTCAATGTAGCGTGAGATTGAAACTGTCTAAAAAACGTCCGCATCCCCAAATGTGTGTCTTTCCCGGGTGTGTCGTGGTTATTTGACCCAGCCTTTTTGGATGCCGAGGTTGTGTTGGTAGCTGGTGTCGATGGCGGTGTCGTATTCTGCTGGTGCACCGATGTCATTGGTAGTGGCTGTGGTGTCGTGGGTGATCAAGTTTGTTGCTGTGGAAAGTGCGTCTTGACCCCATCGCTGGTCCCTGGCGATCTTGACCGGATCGTCAGGGACTTCTGTATGTAG
>NZ_JFCH01000037.1 GCF_000738175.1 Corynebacterium jeikeium
CGAAGTATGACCGAGAAGTTCGGAATACTTCGCTCGATGTCGAAGAAAGGTTGTAGCCCCGACAATGCAGCATGCGAGGGGTTCTTCGGCCGAATGAAAAACGAAATGTACTACGGCAGAACCTGGCAGAACCCCCAAGAACTCAAAGAAGCAATCGCGACATACATTGAGTTCTACAACGATTACCGAATCAAGATCAGCCTCGATGGTTTGAGCATTGCCGAATACCGAAAAGTCAATGTAGCGTGAGATTGAAACTGTCTAAAAAACGTCCGCATCCCCAAAAGTGTGTCCGCATCCGAGAGTGTCCGATTGTTTGTGTGCGGAGGCTTGGTTTACAAGTAGTCCGCGAATCGGTCGGGGTAAGCCACGGCTAGTTGGTTGATGGCTTGTTTCCACCCGGTGGCTTTCGCTCCTTCAATATAGCCATTGCATTCGATGTCGCGCTTCGCTTTTTTCGCTCGCTGGGCAGCGCGCTTGTCCTCGATGTTGCAGATCATCAACCACAGCGTTTTCAGCGCCGCGGTGTCGTTCGGGAATTGCCCGCGGTTACGGGTAGCTTTACGCAGTTCAGCGTTGAGCGATTCGATCGAATTCGTGGTGTAGAGCACCCGGCGGGCCGCTGGCGGGAACTGTAAAAACGGCACGAACCGGTCCCAGGCGTCGCGCCAGACTTTGACCGATTGCGGGTATTTACGGCCCAGTTCACTGGCTTCGAACGCGTCCAGGGCGTCGCGGGCGGTGTCCTCGTTGGCGGCCGTGTAAACCTCACGTAGCGCACGGGAGACAGATTTGCGGTCCTGATGCGACACCCACCGGTTCGAAGCCCGAATCAGGTGCACAATGCAGGTCTGCACCATGGAATTCGGCCAGGTTGCCTCCACTGCTTCCGGCAAGCCTTTGAGCCCGTCGCAGCACACGATGAACACGTCCTGGACGCCACGGTTGGCCAGATCTGCGCAGACTGATGCCCAGAAGGCAGCGCCTTCATTGTCAGCGATCCACAATCCCAGGATGTGCTTGATGCCGTCCATGTCGACACCAACCGCCATGTAGCAGGCCTTATTGACCACGCGGTGACCGTCACGGATTTTCACGCGTAGCGCGTCGAGGAAGATCACCGGGTAAAACTCGTCGAGCTGGCGGTTTTGCCAGATCATGACCTCGTCTAACACCGCATCGGTAATGGTGCTGATCGTATCCGGGCTCATATCCACCCCGAGCGTGGTCGCGAGATGGTGCTGAATATCGCGCACTGTCATCCCACCGGCGTATAGCGAGACGATCATGTCGTCGAGCTCTGTGAGCCGACGTGCGCCCTTGGGCACCATCTTCGGAGTAAACGTGCCGGCACGATCCCTGGGCACGGTCACTTCCACCGCGCCGTAGCCAGAATTGACGGTCTTGGTGTACGACCCGTTGCGGTGATTGCCGCCGTGCACGGGTTCAACCTGGGCTTTGGACTTGCGGTCGGAGTGGCTATAGCCCAAATGCGCATCCATCTCCGCCTGCAGACCAGCGTTGATTGATGCCTGCAGCAGGCCTTTGACCAGCTCGCTGGCATCATCAGCGGAGGTCGACAGCTCGCTGATCAGGCTAGCCAGCTCAGGATTTTCCATCAGCTTCTCGCTGATCTCGTTGACCCTCGTCGGGTCATGGTTTTTCTTCGGTGACACCGTAGTCATTATCGGTGAAACTCCCTCTAGATCAGAGCCTCACACACAAACTTCCTGACACCCTCCCGCATCCCAGCATAACCGCAGAACACACCCCACAAATCACCGCATAATAGCTCCCCGAAAGCTATTACCCACACCATCCCGCACCTCCGGCCACATTTGTGCTAACCGCACACCGGTTGGATTAAAGGATGACCACCAACCGCCCCAGCTGCCCACTATGCGGCAACAACACAAAGAAAAACGGCACCACCAGCAAATCAACCACCCGTTGGCGCTGCACCCACTGCGGACACTCCTTTACCCGCAACACCCAAACCCACAACAAAAATACCGCCACCATGGCTTTGTTCATCCAATGGGCCACCGGCACCCAATCTCTAACCACCTTCGCCGCACACCATGGCGTAACCAG
>NZ_JFCH01000038.1 GCF_000738175.1 Corynebacterium jeikeium
CCTGCAGAGCTATGCGTCGCTGCTCCTTGGTGTATGAGCGGTTCATGATGGAATCCTCCAAGATTCCGTCCGCATCCCCTTTTGACCCTTAACCCGCAAAGAACCCCTGGCAGTTCAATGAACTAGTCCAGGGGTACTTTTCTGATTATTTAGCTCTTACTTGAAGCGCTTCTGCGCATTCTTCTGAGCCTTCTTTGCTCGCTTCTGCGCCTGCTTCTGTGCCTTCTGGGCGCGCTTGCGGGACTTCTTGGTGGCCTTCTTAACGTCCTTCTTCAGGTCTTCGGCGTCGAAGTCGTCCCAAGCGTCCTGCGCCTTGGCAGCAGCGGACTGTGCGTAGTCGGAAGCCTGGTCGCCGAACTCAGCAGCGCGCTCGCGCAGGTTCTCGGCTGCTTCCTTCCACTCGTCCTGGTGCTCGTCGACGTAGTCGGTAACCTTCTCCTGCACCTGGTCGGCGACTTCCTTCGTCTTGGCGAAGAAGCCCTGGGCCTGGTCGGAAGCGTTGGCGGCGAAAGCCTTGGACTGGGTCTGAGCGTTCTCCAGCATCTTCTGCTGCTCAGTCTTACCCGGCATAGCCTGCTGCGCACGCCACTTCAGGCCCGGCTTACCGGCGGTGTCTGCGGAGGTGATAACCAGACCACCCAGCAGCGCCAGGTCGGTCACCAGGCCGCGGATCTCCTCCTTGCGCTCCGCGCCATTGGAAGCATTCCAGAATGCGTGGCGGGACAGTGCGGTCGGGATCTGTACGGCGGCCAGGGTAGCGGCGGCCAGGCGCGGAGCCTTGCCGGTGGCCAGCAGGGCGGAGGCAACGACCTTGGTGGTGCCGACCACGCGCACGGTGGTCTCTGCATCGTCGGGAATCAGGCCGGCCTTATCCTGTGGCAGTACGGAACGCAGAGTGCCGTTGATAGCCTTTGCGTCTTCTGCATACTCGTTGCTGTTCAGCAGCATCTGGGCGCCGTCAACGGCGAAAGCGGAAGCCAGCAGCGGGCGGGCAAGGGTACGGAACATTTGGGTCTACACACTCCTCTTTAGTTGGTGGCACGACCCTTGACTGCGTTTAGTCGTGCTCGAACAATCTCCCAGGTTACCTGAATCAACCTCACCGGGAGTGGGGTCCGGGGCTACCTACCAGCCTCGCGCGGCCCACTCATCAACCTTGCCCTTTTCCTCCCCAACGGAAGTGGAATCGCCGTGACCAGGGTGGATTCGGGTTTCTTCGGGGAGGGTGAAGATCCTATTGCGCACGTCGTCCAGGAGCTGCTGGAACTGCTCGGGGTTGTTTGTTTTTCCGACGCCACCGGGGAAAACACTGTCACCCACCCACGCTCGTGGCACGCGCCCGTCGGCCAGATCCAGCACTGCCAAGCCGCCCGGGGTGTGGCCCCGTAGCTCGACTACCTGCAAGCCGAGCTCCGGCAGCTGTGCGCCAGCCAGGTCTAGCGTTTCCCGGGAACCTTCGTCGTTTCCGTACACCCGATCCGGCGCCACGGGCAGCGCCTCGGCATCCAGGCGCGGCCCGTGGTGGCGGGCGCCTGTCGCCTTTAGGACGTCTGCCAGCGCGCGAGTGTGGTCTGCATGCTGGTGAGTAGTGAGCACATCGGTGATGCGCACACCCAGCTTTTCGGCCAGGCCCAGCAGGTGTTCTGCATCGTCGGCGGCATCCACCAGCAGCGCCTCGCCGCCCCGGCACAGCAACCAACAATTGTTGTCCATAGAACCCACGGTCGTCACTGCGTACGTATGGGCGTCAGAATTAAGAACCTGCACGTCGCGCGGTGCGGAAAGATGGCTAAATTCAGTAACTTGCTGCATGGCACCACACTAGCGATGTCTCGGCGATGGCGTAGACTAGCAGGGTTGATGCTTCAACAATTAAGGAGTAAATAGTGGCCGATCAGCTGATTGTCCGTGGAGCCAGCGAACACAACCTCAAGGGCGTGGATATCGACCTGCCGCGCGACAAGATGATCGTGTTTACGGGGCTGTCCGGCTCGGGTAAATCCTCCCTGGCCTTCGACACGATCTTCGCAGAAGGCCAGCGCCGATACGTCGAATCTTTGAGCTCCTATGCGCGCATGTTCCTCGGGCGCATGGATAAGCCGGACGTGGAGCTGATCGAAGGGCTGTCCCCGGCGGTGTCCATCGACCAGAAGTCCACGAACCGCAACCCGCGCTCGACCGTCGGCACGGTAACCGAGATCTTCGACTACCTGCGCCTGTTGTACGCCCGCACCGGCATCCCGCACTGCCCGGAGTGCGGCGGCGTGATCCAGCGGCAGACCCCGCAGGAGATTGTGGACCAGATTCTGGCAATGGAGCAGGGGCTGAAGTTTCAGGTGCTCGCACCGGTCGTGCGCACTCGCAAGGGCGAGTTCGTGGACCTCTTCGAGGACCTGGCCGCGCAGGGCTACTCCCGCGTGCAGGTCGACGGGGCGGTGTACCAGCTGTCCGATCCGCCGACACTGGAAAAGCAGGTCAAGCACGACATCGACGTGGTGGTGGACCGCCTGCAGGTGAAGGAATCCCAGAAGCAGCGCCTGACCGATTCGATCGAGACCGCTCTGCAGCTGGCCGACGGGATTGTGGTTCTGGACTTCGTGGGTCTGCCGGATGACGACCCGCACCGCACACGCCGCTTCTCCGAGAAGATGGCCTGCCCGAATGGCCACGCGATCCAGCTGGACGAGCTGGAGCCGCGCACGTTCTCCTTCAACTCGCCCTACGGTGCCTGCCCTGCGTGCGACGGCCTGGGCACGCGCCTGGAGGTCGACGAGAATCTGGTGATCCCGGACGAGGACGCAGCCGTGGTCGACGCGATTGCACCGTGGTCGTCTAGCCCGAACAGCAAGTACTTCACCAAGCTGGTGAACGCGCTGGGCGAGGCGATGGGCTTCGACCCGAAGTCCCCGTGGAAGGACCTGAAGGCCACCCACCGCAAGGCCATCTTGAACGGCCACAAGACACAGATCAAGGTCAGCTACCGCAACCGCTACGGCCGTTCGCGCACCTACAACGCACCCTTCGAGGGCGTGATGCCCTTCCTGAAGCGCAAGCTCGATCAAACCGATTCCGACTGGTCCAAGGAGCGCTACCGCAGCTACATGCGTGAGGTCGCCTGCCCGACGTGCGACGGCACGCGCCTGAAGCCGGAGGTTTTGGCCGTAACTATTGCCTCGGGCGAGCAGGAACTGTCCATCGCCGAGGTCTCTGATCTTTCTATTGCGGACGCCAGCAGCTTCCTCGACAACCTTTCTCTAAGCAAGCGCGAGGAGATGATCGCTGGGGCGGTTCTGCGGGAAATTCAGGCGCGCTTGAAGTTCCTGCTGGACGTTGGCCTGAACTACCTGTCCATGTCCCGCTCCGCGGGCACGCTGTCCGGCGGTGAGGCTCAGCGCATCCGCCTGGCTACGCAAATTGGTTCCGGCCTGGCGGGCGTGCTGTACGTGCTGGATGAGCCGTCGATTGGCCTGCACCAGCGAGATAATGAGCGGCTGATCCGCACCCTGCAGCACCTGCGCGATCTGGGCAACACCCTGATCGTGGTGGAGCACGACGAGGACACGATCCGCACGGCCGACTGGCTGGTGGATATTGGTCCGCGTGCCGGCGAGTACGGCGGCGAGATCGTGTACCAGGGCGAGCCCAAGGGGATCCTAGACGCGAAGGGTTCCCTGACCGGCCAGTACCTGTCCGGTGAAAGGGTTCTGGCTGTGCCGGAGAAGCGCCGCCCGATCGATAAGGGCAGGGTGCTGACGGTGCACGGAGCCCAGGAAAACAACCTGCAGAACGTGGACGTCACCCTGCCGTTGGGCGTGCTGACGCTGATTACCGGTGTGTCGGGCTCCGGTAAGTCCTCCCTGATCAACGGCATTGTGGCGAAGTCTCTGAGCAACACTCTGAACAAGGCGCGCCAGGTGCCGGGTCACCACAAGAAGATCACGGGCACGGAGCACTTGGACAAGCTGGTGCAGGTGGACCAGAGCCCGATTGGCCGCACTCCGCGATCCAACCCGGCCACGTACACGGGCGTGTTCGACAAGATCCGCAAGCTGTTCGCCGAGACGACAGAGGCGAAGGTACGCGGCTACACCGCGGGTCGGTTCTCGTTCAACGTCAAGGGCGGGCGCTGCGAGGCCTGCCACGGCGACGGCACGTTGAAGATCGAGATGAACTTCCTGCCCGACGTGTACGTACCCTGCGAAGTGTGCGAGGGCGCCCGCTACAACCGCGAGACGCTGGAGGTCCACTACAAGGGTAAGTCCATCGCCGAGGTGCTGGATATGCCGATTTCCGAGGCAGCGGAGTTCTTCGAGCCCGTCACCTCGATTTCCCGCTACCTGAACACCCTGGTGGATGTGGGCCTGGGGTACGTCCGCCTGGGGCAGGCAGCCACCACCTTGTCCGGCGGTGAGGCACAGCGCGTGAAGCTGGCCGCTGAGCTGCAGAAGCGTTCCAATGGTCGGACGGTGTATATCCTCGACGAGCCGACCACCGGCCTGCACTTCGAGGACATCCGCAAGCTGATGCTGGTGATCCAGGGCCTCGTGGACAAGGGCAACAGCGTGTTCATCATCGAGCACAACCTGGACGTCATTAAGGCTGCCGACTGGATCGTGGACATGGGGCCGGAGGGCGGCTCCGGCGGTGGCACCGTTGTTGCCGAGGGCACCCCGGAGCAGGTTGCGGAGGTGGAGGCCTCCCACACCGGCCGCTACCTGCGATCCATGCTCTGATCCTGCATCCGGGGCTGCTGGGGTTGCTGAGGCTGTTGCTGCATAAGCTGCTGCGGTTGTGGCATCGTCGGCTGCGGCTGCTGCAGGGGCTGCTGCGGAGGCGTCTTGTTTGGCTTCTCGCGGGTAATGGCGGCAACCAGTAGCACCATGCCGCAGATGAGGAACGCCAGAGCCTGCACAAGGCCACCGAGGACGGACAGGTCGTAGAAGACAAGTTTGGCGGTGGCGATGATCGCCAGCATCAGGCCGGGCTTCGAGTTGTTGCGGTACAGCAGGTACACGGCGCCCAACATCCAGCTGACGGAGATCAGCACGTGCGCCACCATGAATGACAGCTTCGTGGTGGAGATAGCCATAGCGACGGCGGGGATTGCGGAGGAAGCAAGCACAAGCGTGATTACGCCGATGACCAACATCGTCACTTCCGAGTTGGACTGCTTACCCGGAATCTCGCGTCCAGCGATTCCCCGCAGGCCGGTCTCGAGGAGGTATTGGTGGCGATACAGAAGCGCCACCGCTAGCGCGAGGCTGACTACCAGGACGATCGCCGAGTCCGGGACACGCATGTTATCTGCCCCGACCCAGCTGCGCGGTGCGTAGGTGAACACCGCTAGGAAAGAGCACATTAGGGAGATCCATGCGACATTCTTAGGCATGCGCGGCAGTCCCCATACAACGGCTGCGGTGTATAGCAGCAGCCCCACAGCGACGATGATGCTCCCATAGCCAAACACCGAGGCTTCAGCGGGGGTATGCCGTAGCTCAGAATCCAACGCGTACCACTGGAAGAAGCGGATGATGAAGACAATGGGGAGAGTGCCGGCGGAGATTATAAAAGCGAACGCATTGGCCAGCTGTGGGGGAAGCGGTTCTGTTCCTGGAATCTGGAAGTCCGCTTGGAAGATGCCGCCGTTGACGCGAGCGATGATGTATGCGCACGCAGTTACTAGGGAGATAAAGACAACAGCCGCCCAGGAATTGCTGGACAACAGGCACACCGACGGAATGATCACCACGGCAACTACGCCGCTGAGGTGAAGCTGGCGGGATGCAAACGGTGGGACGAAGCTGATGATCGTCACGAGCGCGAAGCCCACCACGCCGAGCAGGAACGTCGTAAGTACAAAGGGTGCACTCAGCAGCATCGCGCAGATGTACGTAATGGTCGCTGTGGTCTGAAGCTTGAACCACGGGCGACCCCAGCGGGCTGCGAAGCCGCAGATAGCGGCGGCGATCAGGCTGCCGGCGAAGTAACCATTGTGGATTTCGCGTTGTACTTCCTGGTCGGCGGGGAACATGGAGAGGAAGTTCGCTGCCGCCGGCAGGATGAATAGAGGCGCGAAGGCGGTGACGACCACCGCGAGCATCTCCTTCTTCCAGGCATAAGCCAAAGCCAATGCGCCCGCACATATGACTACCGTCAGCACGCTACCGAGCGCCTCACCGAACCATCCCAGGTTGAACACCGCGACCCAGAGGTCCGCCAAACCGCCCAGAGTGGCAACTATCAATAGCGCCGACGAGCTCACTCCGTCTGGTTGCTTCTTGTGCACGATCGTCGACGTCACGGCCAAGCCGCCACAGATCACGGCAGCGAGAATCACCGCTCCCTCCGGAGTAAGGATTCCGGAAGCGTAGGCCAATAGAGCCAGGAAGGTGAGGCCGACAACCGTGATGGAGCCGCCAATGATCGCCAGCAAGCGAGTAACCAGATCCTCCTTTTCCCACCACTGTTGCAGCTTGTTTGGCTCCTTTGGCTCCTGCTGTTTCGCTGCTGGTTGGGGCTGTGTCTGAGGGGCAACTGGTCGCGGAGCCTGAGGTTGCGATGCCTGCGGACGGGGTGCCTGAGGTCGCGATGCCTGCGGGCGCGATGCCTGCGGACGCGCTGGCGCTTGCTGCTTTGGCGGAGCGAACTCCTGGCGTGGCGGTTGCGCAGAACGCGCCGGGTGGTGCTGCGCCTGTTGTGGCTGTTGTTGACGCTGAGCCGGCGTGGGCTGAGGTTGTGCGGGCTGAGGCTGCACTGGTTGAGGTTGTGCAGATTGAGGCTGTGCGGGCTGAGGCTTGGGAACTTGAGTCCGCTCCATCTTGCGTTCAGCCGACCGTTCAGCGGGCGCAGGCGAGTGCTTCTGTGGGGCCTGAGCCGACGGGGCCTGCAAGTCCGGTTTGGGGCGCGGGGGAGGTGAGGCTGGGGGCGTCACTAAGGAAGAAGAACTAGCAGCGACTCGTTGTGCCTGCGAGAGCCTTTGCTGATTAATGGCGACCTCCCGCAGAATGCCGATCATCTGCGTTTGCGCCTGCACCTGCGAGCGGGCAAGGTCATCAATGCGCTTGATGAGGTCGTTGGTGGGCTGTGCGGATCCGTTAGAAGAGTTATTCATGGCTCAAAAGTTTATTCTCGTTTGGCGCGCCAGGGCGCAGTAATGGTTTTGGTAATTGCCCGGACGATTGTTATACTTCCAAGCACTACCGTCTCGTTCCGTCGGTTTGATTCCATTTCGTCTTGAATTCGTCTCAAACAAACGGAAACGGGCTGCAAGTGGAGATTCCTTCTCCCACCTAGAGACCACCTTTAGAGGTTGGGCTCGGGTCGTAGCCACAGGCACGGATGGGTTCAGGAGAGTCGAGAAGTGCAATGCGTGATGCAGGGCAGTTGTTCCCGCCGACGCAAAGTGGCTGTGATTGTGGGGGAACACAGGGGGATCTTCAGTGCTGCAGGGGTCGGTAAGACAATAACCAAAACTGCTACTGAGGAGTTCACATTAGCGCAGAAGCTCGCATCAACGACCGTATTCGAGTCCCTGAGGTCCGACTCGTCGGTCCAGGCGGCGAACAGGTCGGTATCGTCAAGACAGACGATGCGCGAAAGCTGGCCTATGAAGCTGACCTCGACCTTGTAGAGGTTGCACCGAACGCCAAGCCGCCCGTGGCAAAGATCATGGACTACGGCAAGTTCAAGTACGAGCAGGCCCAGAAGGCCCGCGAAGCTCGTAAGAACCAGCAGCAGACCGTGGTGAAGGAACAGAAGTTCCGTCCGAAGATCGACGACCACGACTACGAGACCAAGAAGGGCAACGTCATTCGTTTCCTGGAGAAGGGCTCCAAGGTCAAGGTCACGATCATGTTCCGCGGGCGTGAGCAGTCTCGCCCGGAGCTCGGGTTCCGGTTGCTTGAGCGACTGGCAAACGACGTCGAGGAATACGGCGTAGTTGAGACCCGCGCCAAGCAAGACGGTCGCAACATGACCATGGTGCTGGGCCCGGTCCGCAAGGGCAAGAAGTAGTAACAGAACTAGTTGTTAGAGGTTTTTCACCAATGAAGCAGAAGACTCACAAGGGTGCCGCAAAGCGCATCAAGATCTCCGGTTCCGGCAAGCTGCGTCGCGAGCAGGCTAACCGCCGCCACCTGCTGGAGGGCAAGCCCTCCAAGCGCACCCGTCGTCTGAAGGGCACCGAGGACGTCGCTCCGGCCGATGTCAAGCGCATGAAGCGTCTGCTGGGCAAGGCATAACTTAAAGCCCACTTTTCCACCCCTATACACCCAACCGCGCCATCGAACAGAGCCAGCGCTTGTGAAAGCGCTGATCTTCAGGCGCGCACACTTAAAGAAAAGGAAGTATCACCGTGGCACGTGTCAAGCGCTCAGTGAACGCCAAGAAGAAGCGTCGCGAAGTACTGAAGTCCGCCAAGGGCTACCGTGGTCAGCGCTCCCGCCTGTACCGCAAGGCAAAGGAGCAGATGCTCCACTCCAAGACTTACGAGTTCCGCGATCGCAAGGCTCGTAAGAACGAGTTCCGCAAGCTGTGGATCCAGCGCATCAACGCTGGTGCTCGCCAGAACGGCATGACCTACAACCGTCTGATTCAGGGCCTGCGCCTGGCCGAGATCGAGGTCGACCGCAAGAACCTGGCCGAGCTGGCCGTCAACGACTTCGACGCATTCACCGCTCTGTGCGAGGCTGCAAAGGCTGCCCTGCCGGAGGACGTTAACGCACCGGCTGCTTCCTAAAGCCTGCTTTCACCGCGTAACGCGCACCCCATCCTGGAAACCCAGGGTGGGGTTTTGTCGTATAGATCCATATCTAAGCGGTGATTCCCGATAGATTGGAGGAACAGTCCCGGATATAGCTGGGCAGAAGTCCGTTAAAAGCTAAGGAGAATCCGCAATGAAGACCTACACACGCGCCGCACTGGCAGCAGTACTTGTTGCTTTTCTCGGCGGTTCCTTAGCCGCTTGCAATATGAGCACCAACGAAGACGCGGAACGGGCTATGCAGGAGGCCTCGGGAGCTTCGGAAGCCCCGGAAAAGGCCGGTGATGGGGATCTTTCCTATGCCGATATGTCGGAGGAGGACTTTGCAGCGAAGGCTGCAAAGACTGTCGAGGAGTTCATTCAAACCAACTTTGATTCCGCTTTGGTCAAGACAATCGAAAGGCTTCCCGACGAGGATAAGGAGCTGCTCAAGCGGGCTAATACGGTGGCCAACGTCGAGAAGCTCTCCAACGAAGAGAAGGATGAACTCTTCGAAATAGCCGACAAGGTGTACAACGTGCGTCACTTCATCGCGGGGGTTGATGACATGAGCGATGAAGACCGCGGTGCGGTAGTTGTTGGCCTGAACTACAACCTCGACGGTATCTGGCGGTTCTTTGGTGGCCACGGCGCGGTGGAAGTGACAGCGCATCCTGAGAAGGCAAAGGTCGATAGCGCTCGTACGATGGTGAAGTTCCCGATGGGTTCCCTCGAAATGCACATGCATGACATCGAGACGAGTCAGCAGGAGCCCCTCGCCGTTGTCGTGGACGGCGGTCAGCTCCGCATTCATGGCCAGTATCTCATCGATATTGCGCAGGAGGCCAAGGATGGGACGATGACGCGCACTCATTCCAAGAACGGCGTTACCACTACGGAGAAGGAGCAGATGACCCTGTTCGAAAACTAGGTCAATTATGCTGTGGAGTATGAACCCGCAGGATGCCCAAGAGCTTTTCACCGAAAGAACCCCTCGCATTATCAACGCAGCCAAGCTTCACCGGGCGGCCGCGCGCAAGAAGGCGGGGGTTTTCCTTGTGGAGGGGGAGAATAGCGTAGAGGCCGCGATTGCCACCGGAAGTGCCACGGACGTGTACGTCACGCTGGCCGCCGCGGAGCGCTTCGAGCCGATCATCCGCACCGCCGGCTACCTCAATATCTACGTGCACTACATCACGGACAAGGCGGCCAAGCACCTTTCTGATACCGCCACGACTACAGGTTTGTTTGCCGTGTGCAAGCCGGTGCTGTGGTCTGTCGGAAAAGTATTGACGCCCCAGCCTCGGCTCGTGAGCGTCCCAGTGGAAACCAACGACCCCGGCAATGCAGGCACCCTGATTCGAGTGGCTGATGCCATGGGCGCGGATGCCGTGGTGTTTGCTGGGGAGACTGCTGACCCGCAGTCGTGCAAGGCCGCTCGCGCTTCGGCGGGCTCACTGTTCCACGTGCCGGTGGCCCGCTCCACCAATGTGAAAGACGTGTTGGGCCAGCTGCGTGCCCAGGGGATGCAGATTCTCGCCACTGCGGCCGATGGTGAGGTCAGCCTGGATGATGCGGGGGAGATCCTCACCAAGCCCACCGCGTGGCTGTTCGGCAATGAGGCGCACGGGCTGGGCGAGGAGCTTCTGGCCGAGGCGGACCTGCGGGTTTCCATCCCGATCCGTGGCCGTGCGGAATCCCTCAACCTTGCCACTGCGGCCTCCATCTGCATGTATGAATCGTCCCGCATCCAAGCGGCGGCGCATGAGGCTGCCGGGGGAGCAGTCGAAGACTGATAGCCCCAACTCGGTGCGGCAGTGGGCCAGCCGGGTATTATTAACGAGGTTAAGCCGTGCACGTAGATAGAGGAGCGCACTGAAGTGACGGATTCCGCGGACACTCCCCAGGTAGAGCTTTCGGAGCAGGGGCTCAACGCCGCAGCAGACGCAGCCGAGAAGGCCTTTGCCGAGGCTGCAAATCTGGAGGAACTGGCGGCCGCTCGCCGCGAGCACCTGGGCGACGATGCCCCCATTCCGGCCGCCCGCCGTAGCCTGGGCAGCCTGCCGAAGGATCAGCGCAAGGACGCTGGTCGCCTGGTGAATATGGCGCGGGGTCGCGTCGAAAAGCGCTTCGCTCAGGTCAAGGCCGAGCTCGAGCGTAAGCGCAACGAGGAAGTCCTGCGCGCCGAGCGCATCGACGTCACCGAGCCGACCACCCGCGGCCAGCGCGGCGCCCAGCATCCGATCACCATCCTGTCCGAGCAGATCGCCGACATCTTCGTCGGCATGGGCTGGGAAATCGCCGATGGCCCGGAGGTCGAGGCCGAGTACTTCAATTTCGACTCCCTGAATTTCATCCCGGACCACCCCGCGCGCACGCTGCAGGACACCTTCCACATCGCTCCGGAGGGTTCTGGCCAGGTGCTGCGCACCCACACTTCTCCGGTGCAGATGCGCACGATGCTTTCCCGCGACCTGCCGATCTATATCGCCTGCCCGGGTCGCGTGTTCCGCACCGATGAGCTGGACGCCACCCACACCCCCGTGTTCCACCAGGTCGAAGGGCTGGCCGTGGATAAAGGGCTGACGATGGCGCACCTGAAGGGCACGCTGGACCACCTGGCCAAGACGCTGTTCGGCGAGGAAGCCAAGACCCGCATCCGCCCGAACTACTTCCCGTTCACCGAGCCCTCCGCAGAGGTGGATGTCTGGTTCGCCGACAAGAAGGGCGGCGCCGGCTGGATCGAGTGGGGCGGCTGCGGCATGGTCAACCCGAACGTCCTGATCGCCGCGGGCGTGGATCCGGAGGAGTACTCCGGCTTCGCCTTCGGCATGGGCATCGAGCGCACCCTGCAGTTCCGCAACGGCCTGCCGGACATGCGCGACATGGTGGAGGGCGATGTGCGCTTCACCCTGCCGTTCGGCGTGCGCCGCTAGAGAAACTTAAAACCCCCAGAGCAACAGAGCATCCCAGAGCACCCCATCTAAAGCCCCAATCAAGGATCTTTCGAAAATCATGCTTATTTCCCAGTCGTGGCTGACCCGAATCCTGCAGACCTCCAACCCGCAGTGGAGCGTGAGCGCCGAGGAGTTCGACGCTGGCTTCGTCCGCGTTGGCTTCGAGACCGAGGGGTACGAGGCGATCCCCGAAACCACCGGCCCGCTGGTGATCGGTCGCGTCGAGAAGATCGAGGAGCTCACCGAGTTTAAGAAGCCGATCCGTTACTGCGACGTTAACGTCGGCCAGGCCAACGGCACCGGCGAGCTGCAGCACATCATCTGTGGCGCGCGGAACTTCGCCGAGGGCGACAACGTCGTCATCGCCCTGCCCGGCACGGTGCTGCCCGGCCCGTTCGAGATCTCGGCGCGTAAGACTTACGGCAAGATCTCCGAGGGCATGATCTGTTCTGCGATGGAGGTGGGCCTGGCCAGCCAGCAGAACCCGGGGATCATGACTATTTCTGACGCCGATTTGGCCAGCGCCAACCTCAAGGTAGGCGACGACGCGCGTGAGTTGCTGGGGTTGCAGGACACCATCTTCGACGTGAACATCACCCCGGATCGTGGCTACGCACTGTCGGCCAGGGGACTTGCCCGCGAGTTGGCGTCCAGCTTTGACCTGCAGTTCCGCGACCCGGCGCAGGATCCGGCAGCGGCGGCGATGCGCAACGACCTTTTCGCCGGTCTGCCCGGCACCGACGGTGAGGTGCAGGCGCTGAAGGTCGACGAGGACACGAAGTGCTCCAAGTTCGGCATGCGCAAGGTCACCGGCATCGACCCACAGGCGGAATCCCCGCTGTGGCTGCAGCGCGAGCTGATGCTGTGCGGCCAGCGCCCCGTGAACCCGGCGACGGACGTGACGAACTACGTGATGTTCCTGCTGGGCCAGCCCATGCACGCCTTCGATGCGGATAAGGTCACCGGAGAGCTGCACGTTCGCTTGGCGAAGAAGGGGGAGAAGCTGACCACGCTGGATGACGTGGAGCGCACCCTCGACCCCGAGGACGTGGTGATCTCCGACGAGTCCGGCATCCAGTCGCTGGCTGGCGTGATGGGTGGCTCGACCTCCGAGATCTCCGAGGCGACTACCAACGTGCTGTTCGAGGCCGCGCACTGGGATCAGATCACCGTGGCTCGCACCTGCCGCCGTCACAAGCTTTCCTCCGAGGCCTCCCGCCGCTTCGAGCGCGGCACGGACGCCGCCATCATCGAGGATGCCCTGGACTTTGCCGTTGCCCTGCTGGTGAACATCGCCGGCGGCCAGGTGGAGGAGGGGCGCACCCTGGTCGGTGCGGTTCCGGAGATGCCGATGATCACCATTCACACCTCCCTGCCGGGCAAAACCGCGGGCAAGATCTACCCGGACGGCACCACCATTTCCCGCCTGCGGGAGGTCGGTTGCGAGGTGCGCGAGACCGGCTCTCGCGACGACAACGGGGCCCGCGAGATCGAGGTCACCCCGCCGACTTGGCGCCCGGACCTGACGATGCCAGCTGACCTGGTGGAGGAGGTTCTGCGCCTGGAGGGCCTGGAGGACATCCCCTCTATTGTCCCGACCGCCCCGGCTGGCCGCGGCTACACCCCGCGCCAGCGGATGCGCCGCAACGTGGGGCAGGCGCTGGCCTGGGCGGGTTACGCAGAGATCCTGCCGACACCGTTCATTGCCAACGACGTGTTCGACGTGTGGGACCTGCCTGCGGATGACCCACGCCGCCTGACGGTGAAGGTGCAGAACCCGCTGGAGAGCGACTACGCCTGCATCGGCACCACTCTGCTGCCGTCCATGATTGAATCCCTGCGCCGCAACGTCACCCGTGGCCAGCGCGATGCAGCCCTTTACGGCGTGGAGCAGGTCTCCGTACCGAGGTCGGCCAAGCCGTTCTCGCCGATGCCTTCTGTAAAGCAGCGCCCGGGGGCAGAGGAGCTGCAGGAGCTGCTGGATTCCCTGCCCGCCCAGCCGCTGCACGTAGCGGTTGTCGCAACGGGTAACCGCCAGCTGCAGGGAACCTGGGGCGAGCCGGAGGCCTTCACTGCGGCCGACGCCATCGAGTCCGCCCGCGTGGTCGCCCGGGCCGCCGGCGTGGAGATCACCGTGCGCAACGCGGAATACCTGCCGTGGCACCCGGGCCGCTGCGCTGAGATCCTGGTGGGCGACAAGGTCGTCGGCCACGCAGGCGAGCTGCACCCGCAGGTCTGCGAGCGCGCGGAGCTGCCGCCGCGCACCGTGGCCATGGAGATGAACCTGGATGCGCTGCCGCTGGAGGAGACCTTCCCGCGCCCGGTGCTGTCCGCTTTCCCGGCGGTGCTGCAGGACATCGCGGTCGTCGTTGACGAGGCTACCCCGGCCCAGGATGTCGAGGATGCCTTGCGTGCTGGCGCTGGCGAGCTGTTGGAGGAGATCCGACTGTTCGACGTCTACCACTCCGAGTCCCTGGGCGAGGGCAAGCGCTCGCTGACCTTCAGCCTGCGCTTCCGCGCACCCGACCGCACCCTAACGGAGGAAGAGGCCAGCAAGTCCCGCGAGGCCGCCTTGCAGTCCGCCACCGAGAAGGTGGGCGCACAGCTCCGCGCCTAACTGCATAATTCCCACAAATCTGAATAATTTGCAATTTTGGTACTAGTAGGGCAGAATCGTCCTATGTTGAAAATTGCAGTAGCAGGCGCCAGTGGGTACGCGGGTGGCGAGGCTCTTCGCCTCCTATTGAATCACCCCGGCTACGGCGTGGACTTCGAAATCGGTTCGCTGACCGGCGGTTCCAACGCGGGCACGCGATTCGGCGAACTCAACCCCGGGCTGCCCGCCCTGGCGGATCGCGTTCTCGAAGAGACGACGGAGGATGTTCTCCGCGGTCACGATGCTGCAATCCTGGCCCTCCCGCACGGGGTGTCCGCCGCCCTGGATCTGCCGGAATCCATGAAGGTCGTGGACTGCGGCGCGGACTACCGCCTGAAGAATGCCAACCACTGGGCGCGTTTCTACGGCACCCCGCACGCTGGCACCCGCACCTACGGCATCCCGGAGATGCCGGGGCGCCGGGAGGAGATCGCGGCCACCAACTACGTCGCCGCCCCCGGTTGCTTCCCGACCGGCGCCACGATGGCCCTCATGCCCGCTATCGCCAGCGGCCTGATGGCCCCGCAGATCAGCGTAGTTTCCGTCACCGGCACCACCGGCGCTGGCAAGAAGGCCGCCGTGAACCTGCTGGGCTCAGAGACGATAGGTAACCTGCGCGCCTACGGCGTGGGCACCCACCGCCACGCCCCGGAGATCAAGCAGAGCGTTGAGGAGCTGCTCGCCCCTGGCTATTCCACGGACGACGTCCACGTGACCTTCACCCCGGTGCTGGCCCCGCTGACCCGCGGCATCCTCACCACCGTCACTGCTCCCGCGCGTGGTCAGGCGAGCGATATCCGCCGCGCTTACGAGAAGTTCTGCGCCAACGAGCCCTTCCTGTATCTGCTGCCAGAGGGGCAGCAGCCGGAGGTGAAGAGCGTCGTGGGCTCCAACATGGTGCACATCCAAGTGGAGGTCGCCGACGGCATGGTTATCGCCACCAGCGCCATCGATAACCTCACCAAGGGCACCGCAGGTGCCGCCATCCAATGCCTCAACCTGATGTTCGGTTGGGAAGAAACCGCGGGTCTCCCGCAGACGGGGCTCTGATTCTAAGTTATGACTAACGCAGACAAGAACAATCCGGATACCAGCACTGCCCAAGACTCCTCCGCGGACCTCGGCGTGACCGTCCCCAAGGGCTTTAGCGCCGCAGCCGTGACGGCGGGGATCAAACCCTCCGGCAAGTCGGATATGGCTCTGATCCGCAACGATGGACCCGATGCCATCGCCGCTGCCATGTTCACCCGTAACCAGGTCACTGCCGCCCCCGTTCGTTACACCAAGGCGAACAACGATGGCACCTTCCGCGCCGTCGTCGTCAATTCCGGCAACGCTAACGCCTGCAACGGAGCCCAGGGCGACAAGGATGCGCGCGCTACCGCCGAGAAGACCGCCGAGCTGCTGGGATGCCAGCCCGGCGACGTTGCCGTGTGCTCCACCGGCCTGATCGGCGACGTGCTGCCGATGGATAAGGTCTTCGCCGGAGTCGACGACCTTGCCGGCAAGCTCGACCAGTCCATCACCGCCGGCAACGATGCCGCCCGCGCCATCATGACCACCGACCTCGTCGCCAAGGAAGCCGTCTACCACGGCGATGGCTGGTCCATCGGCGCCATGGGCAAGGGTGTCGGCATGATGGCTCCGTCGCTGGCTACGATGCTCGTGTTTATTACTACGGACGCCCACCTGCCCAGCGCCGACATGGCTCACGAGGCTCTGGCGGGCGCCACCCCGACAACCTTCGACTGCATCGATATCGACGGCGCGACCTCCACCAACGACACTGTGCTGCTGATGGCCTCCGGCGCTTCCGGCATCACCCCGGACGCGGAGGAATTCAACGCTGCGATCCACCAGGTGTGCCTCGATATTGCGATGCAGCTACAGGCGGACGCTGAGGGCGTCACAAAGAGAGTGTCCATCACCGTCGGCGGTGCAGAAACGGACGCGGACGCACAGACCGCAGCGCGCGTTATCGGTCGCGACAATCTGTTTAAGTGCGCGATGTTCGGCTCCGACCCGAACTGGGGCCGCGTGCTGGCCGCCGTAGGCATGGCGCCGGTGAAGATGAACCCGGAGGCCATCAGCGTGTCCTTCAACGGTCACCCGGTGTGCATCAACTCCACGGGCGCGCCCGGCGCCCGCACGGTGGATCTTTCGGGCGCCGACATCGCCGTCGAGGTGGACCTCGGCGTGGGCGAGGGGCGTGCGACGGTGTGGACGACCGACCTGTCGTACTCCTACGTGGAGATCAACTCGGAATACTCCACCTAGTTCATCCAGTTCACCCAGAGCTCACCCGCACAACGGACCTAGCAGGAAACACACCAATGAACCCCAAACACACTCCCATCGATACCACCGGGCTGACCCCCGAGATGCGCAGCCATGTGCTGGCCGAGGCCCTGCCGTGGCTGCTGCACTACCGCGACAAGATCGTGGTGGTGAAGTACGGCGGTAACGCGATGATCGACGAGGATCTGAAGCGCGCCTTCGCCGCCGACATGGTCTTCCTGCGCGCCATCGGCGCCCGCCCGGTCGTGGTCCACGGCGGCGGCCCGCAGATCAACGAGATGCTGAAGACCGTCGGCCTGGAAGGCGAGTTTAAGGGCGGCTTCCGCGTGACCACCCCGGAGGTCATGGAGTACGTCCGTATGGTGCTGTTCGGCAAGGTCGGCCGTGAGCTGGTCGGGCTGATCAACGAGCACGGACCCTACGCCGTCGGCGCCTCGGGCGAGGATGCCGGCCTGTTCACCGCTTCCAAGCGCAAGGTCACGATCGACGGGGAAGAGGTAGACCTGGGCCGCGTGGGGCAGATCGAGCACGTCGACGCAGAAAGCCTGATCGACCTCATCGACGCCGGCCGCATCCCCGTGGTCTCCACGGTCGCACCGGATGACCAGGGGCGTATCTACAACATCAACGCCGACACTGCCGCCGGCGCGCTGGCCGGCGCCCTGGGTGCCGAGAGGCTCGTGATGCTCACCAACGTCAAGGGGCTGTACACCGACTGGCCGAACAAGGAATCGCTGGTATCCAGCCTGACTCCGGAGCAGCTCTCCGACCTACTGCCCAACCTGGATTCCGGCATGGTGCCGAAGATGGAGGCCTGCCTGGACGCGCTGCGCAGCGGTGTGCAGGCCGCGCACGTCATCGACGGCCGCATCCCGCACTCCGTAATCTTGGAGCTGATGACCACCGGCGGTATCGGCACCATGATCTGCCCCGCGGGCTGGGAAGACATCACCAGCCCCGACATCAACTATCGGGAGGATCTCCCATGACCCAGAACCACGAGAACGCGCCCAACGACTGGCAAGGCCACTGGAACGCCGCGCTGTTCGAAACCTACGGCACCCCACCGCGCGAGCTGGTTTCTGGCCGCGGCACCATCGTCACCGACGCGGAGGGCAATGAGTACCTCGACCTGCTGTCCGGCATCGCCGTGAACGCTCTGGGGCACGCTCACCCTGCCATTGTGGACGCCGTGACGAATCAGATCGCCACGCTCAGCCATACGTCTAACTTGTTCGCCCACCCACAGGTGATCAAACTCGCTGAGCGGCTGAAAGGCCTGCTGGGGGAGCAGAGTGGGGAGGCCGCCGAGGCGGCGGCCGGTGCCCGCGTGTTCTTCTCCAACTCCGGCGCCGAGGCGAACGAGGCTGCCTTCAAGATCGCCCGCGCTACCGGCAAGACCAAGATCCTGGCCGCTGAGCGTGGCTTCCACGGCCGCACCATGGGTGCCCTCGCCCTGACCGGCCAGCCGGACAAGCAGGAGCCCTTCAAGCCCCTGCCCGGCGGCGTGGAGTATTACCCCTACGGCGACATCGAAGCCCTGCGGGAGATGGCGGACGACGACACTGCCGCGATCTTTCTGGAGTCCATCCAGGGCGAAACCGGTGTGATCCCCGCCCCGGACGGCTTCCTCGCCGCCGTGCGCGAGCTGTGCGATGCCCACGACATCCTCATGGTCGTCGACGAGGTTCAGGCCGGCATGGGCCGCACCGGCCAGTGGTTCGGCTTCCAGCACGAGGCCGGTGTGCTGCCGGACGTCATCACCATGGCCAAGGGGCTGGGCGGTGGCCTGCCGATCGGCGCCACGCTCGCCCTGCCGAAGGCGCAGCTGCTGGCCAAGGGAATGCACGGCACCACCTTCGGCGGCAATCCCGTCGTCTGTGCGGCCGCGAATGCCGTCATCGACACGATCGAAGCCGAGGAACTGCTGGCCAACGTCGCCACCCAGTCGCAGGCTATCCGCGACGGCCTGGCAGACCACCCGAGTGTGCAGACCATCCGTGGCCGCGGGCTGATGCTCGGCGTCGTCCTGGATGCGCCCCTTAACCTGGATCCGCTGGACTACGGGCTAATCGTCAACAAGCCCCAGCCCGATGTGATCCGCCTGGTCCCGCCGCTGAATATCTCGGCGGATGAGGTGCAGCGGGGCGTCACAAAGATTAGGCAGATGTTGGACGACAACCGCGCGCAGAACCAGTAACCACACAAAGAACGGAAGACACCACATGACAAACCTGCACATGCAGAACAACGGCCCGGTGCGCCACATGCTGGCCGACGACGACCTCACCCCGGAAGAGCAAGCCGAAGTGCTGGCGCTGGCCGAGGAGCTGAAGGACAACCGCTACGGCAACGGCTACCGCAACCTGCTGGAGCGCCGCTCCGTCGCCGTGTTGTTCGACAAGACCTCTACGCGCACGCGCTTTTCTTTTGACGCCGGCATCACCGAGCTGGGCGGCAACGCCATCGTCGTGGACAGTGGAAGTTCGCAGATGGGGAAGGGGGAGACCTTCCAGGACACCGGCGCGGTGCTATCCCGCTACGTCACTGCGATTGTCTGGCGCACCGGCGCTCACGACAACCTCCATCAGATGGCGGAGACCGCGGGCGTGCCGATCGTCAACTCCCTGTCCGATGATTTCCACCCCTGCCAGATCCTCGCCGACTTGGTGACCATCAAGGAGCACAAGGGTGAGCTTAAGGGTCTGAACGCGGTGTACTTCGGCGACGGGGCGAACAACATGGCCAACAGCTACATGCTGGGCTTCGCCACGGCGGGAGTGAACATCACCATCGCCGCGCCAGAGGGCTTCCAGCCGGAGCCGAAGTTCGTGGAGCGCGCCAAGAAACGTGCCGAGCTGACTGGCGCGACTGTGACTGTCACCGACAAGGTGGACGCCACGGGGGCGGACGTGGTGATCACCGACACCTGGCTGTCCATGGGGCAGGATGCCTCCGAAGACCGCAGTGCGCTGCGGGCCTACCAGGTGGACGAGAAGCTGATGGGCACCGCCAAGGACGATGCGATCTTCCTGCACTGTCTGCCGGCCTACCGCGGTAGTGAGGTGACGCCAGAGGTCATCGACGGGCCGCAGTCCGTGGTATTCGACGAGGCGGAAAACCGCCTGCACGCACAGAAGGCGCTGCTGGTATGGCTTCTTCGCTGACCCGCACCGCCCGGCAGGACATGATCGGGCGCATCATCGGTGCCGAGAAAGTCGGCAGCCAGCGCGAGTTGCTGGGAATCCTGGTGAACCGCGGCATCGACGTCACCCAAGCCACCCTGTCCCGCGACCTGGTGGACCTCGGCGCGAAGAAGGTGCGCGTGGGCGGGGAAGTTTACTACTCCCTGTCCGACGACGTGCGCGTGGACGGGCCAGACAAGCTGCGGCGCGTCCTGGCCGAGCTGCTGGTCGACCACGACCACTCCGGAAACATCGCCGTACTGCGCACCCCACCCGGTGCCGCGCAGTACCTGGCCAGCATCCTGGACCGCTCGGACGTAAACCGAGTGGTGGCCACCATCGCTGGTGATGACACCGTGTTCGTCCTGGCGCGGGAGCCGCTCAACGGCAAGGAGCTGGGGGAGTACTTCTTCCAGCTGGCACATAGCTAAAATCAAATAACGGATACAACAACTAGAACGCACAAAGAGTTTCGAAGGGAAGCTTAGAAGAATGAAGGATCGCGTAGTACTCGCATACTCCGGCGGGCTGGATACCACCGTGGCCATCAGCTGGATCGCCAAGGAGCGCAACGCAGAGGTCGTCTGTGTCTCCATCGACCTGGGTCAGGGCGGCGAGGACATGGAGACCGTCCGCCAGCGCGCCCTCGGTGCCGGCGCCGTGGAGTCCATCGTCGTGGATGCCCGCGACGAGTTCGCCAACGACTACTGCCTGCCGACCATCAAGGCCAACGGCATGTACATGAAGGAGTACCCGCTGGTCTCCGCGATCTCCCGCCCGCTGATCGTCAAGCACATGGCGGATGCGGCCAAGGAGCACGGCGGCACTGCCGTCGCCCACGGCTGCACCGGCAAGGGCAATGACCAGGTCCGCTTCGAGGTTGGCTTCGCCAACACAGCCCCGGACCTGGATATCATCGCCCCGGTCCGCGACTACGCCTGGACTCGTGAGAAGGCCATCGCCTTCGCCGAGGAAAACGGCATCCCGATCGAGCAGTCCAAGTCCTCCCCGTTCTCCATCGACCAGAACGTGTGGGGCCGCGCCGTGGAGACCGGCTTCCTGGAGGATCTGTGGAACGCCCCGACCAAGGACGTCTACGCCTACACCGAGGATCCGGGCCTGGGTCAGGCTCCGGATGAGGTCATCATCTCCTTCGAGTCCGGTGTGCCGGTGGCCATCGACGGTAAGAAGGTCACCGTCCTGGAGGCCATCGAGGAGCTGAACCGCCGCGCGGGTGCGCAGGGTGTCGGCCGCCTAGACATGGTTGAGGACCGCCTGGTGGGCATCAAGTCCCGCGAGATCTACGAAGCTCCGGGCGCTATGACCCTGATCCGTGCCCACGAGGCCCTGGAAGCCGTCACCGTCGAGCGCGAGCTGGCCCGCTACAAGCGCGGCATCGACGCCGAGTGGTCCAACCAGGTCTACGACGGCCTGTGGTTCAGCCCGCTGAAGCGCTCCCTGGATGCGTTCATCGACTCCACCCAGACCCACGTCACCGGCGACATCCG
This sequence comes from Corynebacterium jeikeium, assembly GCF_000738175.1. Classification (GTDB taxonomy): domain Bacteria; phylum Actinomycetota; class Actinomycetes; order Mycobacteriales; family Mycobacteriaceae; genus Corynebacterium; species Corynebacterium jeikeium_C. The sequence continues at coordinate 21,345 of NZ_JFCH01000038.1, forward strand.
CCTGGTGCTGCACGCCGGCTCCATCACCGTCAACGGCCGCCGCTCCGGCAAGTCCCTGTACGACTTCAACCTGGCCACCTACGACGAGGGCGACTCCTTCGACCAGTCCATGGCCCGCGGCTTCGTGGAGCTGCACGGCCTGTCCTCCAAGATCGCCTCCAAGCGCGACCTGGCCAACTAGGCACTGGCTAACTAGGCAACCGGCCAACTAGAGCAGAAAGGCACACCCAAACATGACCACCGAGGCACACGGCACGAACGAAGGCGCCCTGTGGGGCGGCCGATTCTCCGGCGGACCGACTGAGGCGATGGCCGCCCTGTCGAAGTCCACGCACTTCGACTGGGTTTTGGCCCCCTACGACGTGCTGGCCTCGCAGGCTCACGCGCGGGTGCTGCACAAGGCCAACCTGCTGAGCGACGAGGACTTCGACACGCTCATCGCCGGCCTGCAGAAGCTGGGCGAGGACGTGGCCGACGGAACCTTCGGCCCCGAACCTAGCGACGAGGACGTCCACGGTGCGATGGAGCGCGGCCTGATCGACCGCGTGGGACCCGAGGTCGGCGGTCGCCTGCGCGCGGGCCGTTCCCGCAACGACCAGGTGGCCACCCTGTTCCGCATGTGGGTGCGCGATGCGATCCGTGACATCACCGCGGGCGTGCTCGACGTTGTCGACGCGCTGGTCGCTCAAGCCGATCGCCACCCGGAGGCCATCATGCCGGGCAAGACGCACTTCCAGGCCGCCCAGCCGGTACTGCTGGCCCACCAGCTGCTGGCGCACGCACAGCCGCTGCTGCGCGACGTGCAGCGTTTCCAGGATCTGGATAAGCGCCTGGCTGTGTCCCCGTATGGTTCCGGTGCGCTTGCCGGTTCCTCCCTGGCGCTCGACCCGGAGGCCATCGCGGAGGAGCTCGGCTTTGACTCTGCTGCGGATAACTCTATTGACGCCACCAGTTCCCGCGACTTCGCCTCTGAGGCAGCCTTTGTGTTTGCCCAGGTGGCGGTGGATCTCTCTCGCCTGGCGGAGGAGGTCATCGCCTGGTCCACCCCGGAGTTCGGCTACGTCACGCTGGCCGACGAGTGGTCCACCGGCTCGTCGATCATGCCGCAGAAGAAGAACCCGGATGTTGCCGAGCTGATGCGTGGCAAGACCGGCCGCCTGATTGGCAACGCCACCGGCCTGCTGGCCACCCTGAAGGCCATGCCTCTGGCCTACAACCGCGACCTGCAGGAGGATAAGGAACCCATCGCGGATTCCGTCGCACAGTTGAATCTGCTGCTCCCGGCGATGGCCGGGCTGGTCGGTACCTTGACATTCCACCCGGAGCGTCTGCGCGAGCTCGCCCCCGCAGGCTTTACACTTGCCACCGACCTGGCGGAGTGGATGGTTCGCCAGGGCGTGCCGTTCCGCGTGGCCCACGAGGCCTCCGGCTCTTGCGTCCGCATTGCGGAATCGCGTGGAGTGGACCTGGTGGATCTCACCGATGAGGAGCTGGCGAGCGTGCACGAGGCCCTGACCCCGCAGGTGCGCGAGGTGCTGACCATCGACGGCGCAGTCGCCTCCCGTGCTACCCGCGGCGGAACTGCCGGCGTGCGCGTCGCCGAGCAGAAGGAGCGGGTCCGTGAGGCCGCTGCCGCCGACCGCAAGTGGGCGGAGAAAACCCGCCTGGTCTAAAAGTCAGCGGGCTTAGATCCCGACCCCGTGCTCATTCGCCCCGCCGGGCAGGTTGTGCAAACGCACTCCCTGCCCGGCGGCGTGCTGTGCAAAGCGGTCGACGAAGCGCGCAGAGCGCTTGCCGGACGCGCAATAGACCACTGCGTCCACGGCTCCCGCTACGTTGCTGTCCTCGGCGCCAAGACTCTCAATCAGCTGCTCGGCCAGCTCCGGCTGCTCGCTCCATACGGTGGTGGGCAGGTGGTAGCCCGGGTGCTCGGCAAAGGACGGCAGGTCCTTGATAGCTTTTTCCCCTGGCTCGCGCACGTCGATGGCAACCGCCGCGCCGTCGGCGAGGTCACGCAGCAGGGAAGCGGCCGTGTCTTCTTCTACCGCGTTAGCTCCAGCCGTATCAACCGCGCAGCTCGACATGTCCTCCTCCACGATCTCGGTGACCGGCTGCCGCTGGGGATCGGCGGCCACGTTGAAGTGTTGGATGTTGGCCGTGAGGGCGTCATAAATGTGCAACCGCCCCACCTGCTGCGCGCGAGCTTCCGGGTCTCGCAGGAACTTAATGGTTTCCGTGGCCATCAGGCCGGCAACCACAGAGGTCGTCACGCCCAGCACCCCGGCGGTGGCGCAATCCGGCACGCTGTCGGGGTCCGGTTGAGAGGGGTAGAGGTCGCGCATGCCGACGCCCCGGCCATCCGGCTCGGCGCCTTCACCGGACCACCAGACGGCCACGTCGCCGCGGTAGCGCAGGACGGAACCCCAGACCAGGGGAGTGCCGGTGGCCTCTGCGGCATCGGCAGCCAGGAACTTCGTGGCGAAGGTATCCGACCCGTCGATGAGCACGTCCACGCCTTCTAGCAGTGCGGCGGCGTTTTCGGCCCGCAGGCGCCCGTGGATGCCGTGGAAGATCAAACCGGGCTGCAACTCCCGCAGACGTTCTCCAGTGACTTCCACCTTGGGGCGGCCGACGTCGCTGGCGCCGAAAAGGATCTGCCGGTGAATGTTCGTGATGTCCACCGTGTCGTCATCGATGACGGAAATCTCGCCGACCCCCGCCGCGGCCAGGGCCTGCATCAAGGGGCAGCCGAGCCCGCCAGCGCCGATCACCAGCACGTGTGCCTCGTGCAGCCGCTCCTGCTCCCGCAGTCCGTGGCCCGGCAGGATCGTCTGCCGGGCGACGCGCTTCAGCTCCTCGGCAGGCAGGGAGGTGTAGTCGCCGAGCATCACAGCACCTCGTCGGCCCAGCCATCCCAGCTGGCCAGGCCGTCGAAGCTGGAGGAGGCCAACGCGCCCTGGGCGTGCGTGCGCTGCGGGATGCGCCCCGCCTCTCGTGCCAGCCGGCCGGACTCCACAGCCGCCTTCATGGCGTGAGCCATCGCTACCGGGTCCTGGCAGCGGTTCACCGCGCTGGCCAGCAGCACTCCGTCGCAGCCCAGCTCCATCGCCAGCGCCGCGTCGGAGGCAGTACCGACACCCGCGTCCAGAAGCACCGGAACCTGAGCGCGCGAACAGATCAGCTCGATATTGTGCGGGTTCAGGATTCCCAGACCCGTGCCAATGGGGGAGCCCAGCGGCATGACCGCGTGCACGCCCACGTCCTCCAGCCGCCGGGCGACTACCGGGTCGTCGCTGGTGTAGGCCAGCACCACGAAGCCTTCGGCCACCAGCATCTCGCAGGCATCCACCAGCTCCACCACGTCGGGTAGCAGCGTGTGATCGTCGGCGATGACCTCCACCTTCACCCAGTTGGTACCCAGTGCCTCACGCGCAAGCTGTGCCGTCAGCATTGCATCGCGGGCGGTCTGGCACCCGGCGGTGTTCGGCAGCACGTCGATGTCCAGGCGTTTCAGCAGCTCGAACACGCTCTCGCCGCCGCCGGTGGTCTTGGCGCTGTGGCGGCGCATCGCCACCGTGGTCAGCTGTGTGCCACTTGCAACCAGCGCATCCTCCAGCAGTGACTGGCTGCTGGCCCCACCGGTGCCCATGACCAGGTGGGAATCGAATTCCTTATCAGCGATCTTCAGCATGGCTGTTCCCCTAGCTGTCTCTAGCCGCCTTGGACGGCGATCAGGATGTCCACCGCGTCGCCGTCCTCCAGTGCGCGCCCCCAGTCACTGGCCGGAACCACGGAGCGGTTCACCGCCACGGCAACGCCTTTCGCCCCCTCGTTCTCGGAAGCTTCGTGACCCGTCTCCGCAGCCACGACCTCCGCCACACTCGGTGCCTTGTCGGCCGAGCGCGGCTCGTCATTCACCGTGTAGTTCATCGATCCTCCTTAGATCTCCTGTGCATGCGCCCCGCAGCTTTAGGCATGACGCAGCGGCGCGCAGCTGGCTAGGTTTATCTCTGGGCCTACCTCCGCTTCCAACGCAGGCACCGGCTGGCCCATTCCCAGCGCTGCCCCCACTGTAGCCCCCAGCGCGGACAGCAAAATTCCGTGGCGGAAGTAGCCCGTGGAAACCACCAGCTTCTCGCCGACTTTCCCCAGGTAGGGAAGGTCATCCGGAGTTCCGGGGCGCTCGCCGGTGATCGCCTCGATAAACTCGCACTCCTGGATGCCCGGCACAACCCGGATCGCGTCGCGCAGCAGCGTGTACACTCCGTCCACGGCGGGGCTGCGCCGTGCGTCCTCGCGGCTGGTTGCGCCCACGGCGATCGTGCCATCGGTTCGCGGGATGATGTACACCGGCCGGTCCTCCACGAACGCCCGGATCACGCGCCCCACGGGCGCCTCCATCCCCTCCGGTACCCGCAGACGCAGCATGTCGCCGCGCACCGGGCGCAGCTTCAGCGGCGACTGCTCGCCCTCGTACCAGCCGCGCACCTGCCCGGCACCCAGCCCGTTGCACAGGTACACCATGTCGCCCGTGTGCGTCGCAGCGTCGGTCGTCACCACGCCGTCTTCGATGCGGCTCACCCGCTCGCCGATGATCGCCACCCCCATGTTCCGCAGCGCATCCAACAGCGCCGCGCAGTACATTCGCGGGTTCACTTGGTGGTCGCCGGGGATCTCGACCACGCCAGATAGTTGCGGGCTGAGCCCCCACTCGGTCTTGCGCGCTTGGCGCAGAGGCAGGCGCTGCACTTCCATGCCGTGGCCGTGCTGGTGCTCGGTCAGTTCGGTGAGGTGCCGCGCGTCCGCCCGGTCCGCCCCCACCACGAAGGTCGATTCTGTTCTGTGGCCGGTGCTTAGGGAGGTCTTTTCGCCCAGCCGTTGCAGCAGGTCGTCGTACAAGTTTTTGGACGCCACCATCAGCGGGTACAAAGGCTCCTGCTTATACTGCACTTCTGCTACCGGGGCCAGCATGCCGCCCGCGACGAAGGAGGCCCCGCTTACTGGCGCGGGGTCGATCACCGCCACGGTATCCGGATCCGCCCCGAGATCCACCAGCTTGAAGGCGGTGGATAGGCCCACGATCCCCGCGCCCACCACAATGTGGTCATAGTGCTGGGAGCCTGCGGGACTGGAATTAGTCACTTCTATTCACTTCCTCTTGGGCGGGTTGCAAGCGGTGGGCGTCACGAAGAAAAACCAGTGAGCACCTGCCGTGCCGTGGCGCGCGGGTCGGGCGAGTTCATAAAACCACGAACGATCGCAACTCCCGCCACACCTGTGGCAGCCAGGTCTGCGGCGTCCTCCGCGCGCACGTCGCCGATGGCAACCACCGGAACCTGCGAGGCCTCTACTAGTGCGGGATACCCCTCCAAGCCCAGCGGCTCGCGGCCGGAATCCTTGGTGGGCGTGGGACGGAAAGGTCCGGCGCCGATGTAGTCGATCACGTCCGCATACTCGTTGGACTGCTGTACCAGGGGCAGGGTGCCGGTTGTCAGACCGATAATTGCATCCTTGCCCAGCACCTGGCGCGCCAGGCGCGGGTCCAGGTCGTCCTGGCCTATATGCACACCGTGGATGTTGTGCTCCGGCATCAGGGCGGTGGCTACGTCCACGCGGTCGTCAATCAACACCCGGGTAGCCGGGTTGGCCTGTTGCACTGCGGCGGCGACCTCAATGGCCAGTGCCGTGAGGTCGCGCACGCTCATCGGTTTGCTGCGCACCTGTACCACGCCTGCGCCACCGGCGGCCGCGGCTGCGGCCACGTCCACAACCTTCTCGTGTGGGGTGCCCGTGACCAGGTAGCAGCGCAGATCTAAGTTAGCGCCCACCGTGCGCTGCCGCCTCCTTCTGCAGATCCTCGGCGACTTCCTTCGCCTCGTCGCGGTTTAGGTACAGCTGGGAGCCCGCGCGACGGAACTCCTCGGCCATCTCCTCCTCGCCCGCGGCGTTTACGCCGTCTACGCTCTGGCGGCCGAAGCCCGGCAAGCCCAGGTCCTTGACCAGCGACTGCTTCTGGTCGGTGGCCAGCGCCTCGTCGATCTCGTCGCCGAAGGCATCACGGATGTCCTGGCTGATGCGCATGGAGCAGAACTTCGGGCCGCACATGGAGCAGAAGTGCGCGGTCTTCGCGGGCTCCGCGGGCAGCGTTTCGTCGTGGTATGCCTGCGCGGTGTCCGGGTCCAGGGAGAGGGCGAACTGGTCGTGCCAGCGGAACTCGAAGCGGGCCTTACTCATGGCGTCGTCCCACTCGTGGGCGCCCGGGTGCCCCTTGGCAACGTCGGCGGCGTGGGCGGACACCTTGTAGGTGATCACGCCGGTCTTCACGTCGTCCTTGTTCGGCAGGCCCAGGTGCTCCTTCGGGGTGACGTAGCACAGCATTGCGGTGCCACCCATGGCGATATTTGCCGCACCAATGGCGGAGGTGATGTGGTCGTAGCCCGGAGCGATGTCCGTGACCAGCGGCCCCAGCGTGTAGAACGGCGCGCCGCCGCACCATTCCTGCTCCTTTTCGTTGTTGACCTGCACCATGTTCAGCGGCACGTGGCCGGGGCCTTCCACCATGACCTGCACGTCGTACTCCCACGCACGGTGGGTCAGCTCGCCGATGGTCTTCAGCTCTGCGAACTGGGCTGCGTCGTTGGCGTCCGCGATGGAGCCTGGGCGCAGGCCATCGCCCAGGGAGAACGCGACGTCGTACCTGGCGAAGATCTCGCATAGCTCGTCGAAGTTCTCGTAGAGGAAGGATTCCTTGTGGTGCGCCAGGCACCAGCCGGCCATGATAGAGCCGCCGCGGGAGACGATGCCGGTGACGCGCTTGGTGGTCAGCGGCACGAAAGGCAGGCGCACGCCAGCGTGGATGGTCATGTAATCCACACCCTGCTCGCACTGCTCAATAACGGTATCGCGGAAGATCTCCCAGGTCAGATCCTCGGCCACGCCATCGACCTTCTCCAGAGCCTGGTAGATCGGCACGGTGCCGATCGGCACCGGGGAGTTGCGCAGGATCCACTCGCGGGTGGTGTGAATGTCGTTACCGGTGGACAGATCCATCACGGTGTCCGCGCCCCAGCGGGTAGCCCAGCGGAGCTTGTCCACCTCTTCGCGGATGGAGGAAGTGACGGCGGAGTTACCGATGTTGGCGTTGATCTTCGTGGTGAAAGCGTTGCCGATGATCATCGGCTCGGACTCCGGGTGGTTGATGTTGTTCGGGATGATGGCCTTACCGGAGGCTACCTGCTCGCGAACCTTCTCCACGTCGCAGTGCTCGCGCAGCGCCACGTACTCCATCTCCGGGGTGATGATGCCCTGGCGGGCGTAGTGCATCTGGGTAACGCGCTTGGCCTCCTTGGCGCGCAGAGTTGGGCGGGTGGAACCCTTCCACTCCTCACTGGCCTCGCCGCGCTTGACCGCGCGGTTGCCGTCGTCCAGCAGGTTACGGCGGCGGCCTTCGTAAGCCTCTACGTCGCCGCGGGCTTCGATCCACTCGCTGCGCAGGCCCTCCAGCCCCTTGGTCGGCTCGGCCCACGGGCCACGAGTGCGGTAGATGCGCACCGGCTCGTTCGGGCCGGTCGGGGAGTCGTCCAGCTGGATCTCCGTCTCCGGCACCTGCAGTGTGAAGGTCTTGCCGAAGGATTCCACGGTCTTCTCGATGGGGGAGAAGCTGTGCTTCGGGTGGATCTCCGCGCCGTACTCGTCGGTGGGGGTGGCGGTGTTTTGGGAAGACGTATCCGTCATAAAAACTCTCCTGATTCTTCCTTCGCTGGTTCTAACCAGACAGGTTCTAGCGGTACTCGCGCGGGATGCAGCGCGATCTCAGCCCGATACCTCGGGTGCCCGTGTTCGGTTGTGCTCCCCACTGTAACGCACCTCTCACAACCGTGTAGTTCTGCCCTGAATAGTTTCCGCTTCACTTATTGGATTTGCCCTGAAAAGCAGCTTTGTGTGCAATACGATCGGCTTTATGGCGACCCCTTATCCCAGTAGCTTGAACAGTACTGGCAAGAAAAAGACCCCCACAAAATTCCTTCTAGTTGTCATCTTGCTGCTGATTGCAGCGGGTGCATACGTAGTCGGCTCGGGGGATTTCCTTGACAGCTTCAAAAGGCTGGGCGGGAAGTCCTTCGATACCAGCAGGCCGCTAAAGATCGTCGCTGCCACGGAGCTGACGGACCTGGAGCCTTTTGTCCATCAGGCTTCTTCGGACCTGGGGTTCGACATTGAAATGGAGTACGACAGCGGCACGCTCGTCAACACTCGTAACCTGGCTGATGGTGCATATAGGGATAAGTATGACGCCACTTGGTTTGCAACCAACGCCTTTGCCAAAGCCCAGGGCATAGCTTCGCAGGGTGAAGATCACAGCATTGCCCGTTCGCCGGTAGCTTTGGGGCTCAAGCAGGACGTGGTGGATCGCCTCGGGTGGCGCAATAGGGACGTCAAATGGGCGGACATCGCTGATGCCGCAGCGCGCGGCGACCTGACTTTCGGCATGACGGATCCGCAGGAATCCAACTCCGGTTTCCTTGCCCTCCTTTCAGTAGCCGCGGAGTTCAGCGACTTCACTCCTGGGCAGGCTTTCGATTCTTCGAAGGTGACCATGGACGAGCGTCGCATGGAGGACTTTTTCTCCGGCCAGACGATCACCTCCGGGTCTTCCGGCTGGTTGCGGGAGACTTTCGTGAAGAACCCGGGTAAGGCAGACGGCATCTTCAACTATCAGGCAGTTTTGCAGTCTATGAAGGAAAACGACGGAGTCGACATCGAGATATTCGTCCCCGGTAATGCCGCGGGCGCTGCGGATTACCCCATCTCGGCACTTCGGAACCCCGGCGATCAGAAGGCCGATGAGGATGCTCAGGCGAAAGTAGAGGCCCTGGCAGATTGGTTTAGGGAGCACAGCGTGGAGGTAGGGGAGAAGACCCACCTGAACGTCTGGGGTGAGGATGCAGAGAACAAGGGCATCCAACGCTATTACGAATATCCGAAGTCTGAGGATGAGATTCTCTCTCTCGTGAGTCTGTACCGGGATAAGCTGCGCCGCCCAGCGGACAGCAATTTCCTGTTGGACACTTCTGGCTCGATGCGGGGCAACCGCTTGGGGGATCTGAAGAGCATTTTGAACAAGCTCATCGACGGTACCGCCGGCGAGGGCAATAATCCGAAGGGATTTGCGCGCCGCGAGACGATTACCCTCATGCCCTTCAGTAGCAAGGTTGCGGACGGGTACACGCAGGAGAACTACGACCCGGACAATGCGCAGCAGAAGCAGGACCTGCGCGGTTACGTTAACGGCCTGCAGCCACGCGGTGAAACCGCAATTTATGACGCCGTGTTGCGCGCCTACGACCGTGTGGGCGAGGGTGGCGGGTCCCTGAATTCGATCGTGCTAATGACCGATGGCGCGTCGAACTCGGGCACGAGTCGAAAGGACTTCATCACAAAAATGACCCGCATGATGGACGAGACGAACCATAAGATCCCGGTATTCGTGATTCTGTACGGTGAAGCCAGCGAGGAGGAGATGCGCTTCCTGGCAAACTTCACTGGTGGCAAGGTTTTCAACGCTCGTGGCGGTGACTTGGCCAAGGCGTTCGAAGAGATCCGCAGTTACCAATAAAAACCGAAGACAGGCCGATAGATAGAAAGAACCCGTGAACTCTAAGTACTCCATTAAGATCATCGTCGCGCTCGTCGTCTTCGTCGCCGTGGTTGTCGCCCACGCTGCAGTTGGCCTGGGTTCTTTATGGATAATAACGGCGGGGGCTCTCGCTGGTGTCGCCGGCATCTTGGCGCCCGAGCGGCAACCACAAGAGGCACTGGAGGCGCCTCCGAAACCCAGCGCCGTTGTTTCTCCAGTCGAGTCCCTGCAGGAAATGCGCACCCGGACTAAGCGGCTAAAGCAATCCATAAAGCTTTCGGGCGAGCAGCGGCAGGAGTTTTTCGCGGATCTGGATCATTTCTTCAGAACTTGCAGGGACGTTGTTCAAGAGTGGGATCACCTGGCAGCGGATTCCCTGCAAGAAGAAAAGGTTCGCCGCATTATGGATATCTATTTCCCGGAGACCTGCAGAATCCTGGAAGAGATGCCGGGTGTAGCGCACCGGCAGGCGGTTGAAGATTTCCGCGCATCGCTGGCAGTTTTGCAGACAGAGATAGACGAGGTTCACAAAGCTATCCTGCGGGACAATCTCCAAGAACTAAAGGACAATCGCACATTCTTGGAGCTGCAGTTCGGAGTTCTGAATGAGCCCGACGAACAAAGCTAGAAGTATTGGGCGGCGTAGGGGACGTCACTAAGAAAGAAGCCCAAGCTACCGGCTAGAGTAGACAGCATGATTGACCAGAAGCTCCTAGAGATCCTCGCGTGCCCCATCGACAAGCAGCCGCTGGAGGATCACGGTGACTATTTGGTGAACCCCCGCCTGAACAAGGCCTATCCGGTGCAGGACGGCATCCCGGTATTGCTGGTCGAAGAAGCTAAAGACTGGCCCGTTAAATAGCGACGCATTTTAGAGGAACGAGAACGAGCACGCATGAGCGACAACAAGAACATCATCGACGAGCTGCAGTGGCGCGGCCTGATTAACCAGTCGACGGACCTGGAGGCGCTGAAGGAGGCCACGCAGAATCCCATCACGCTGTACTGCGGTTTCGACCCGACCGGTAGCTCCCTGCACGCGGGCCACTTGGTTCCGCTGATTATGCTGAAGCGCTTCCAGCAGTTCGGCCACCGTCCAATCACCCTGGCCGGCGGCGCGACCGGCATGATTGGCGATCCGCGCGACGTGGGCGAGCGCTCCATGCTGACCGAGGAGCAGATCGGTGAGAACATGGTGGCCATCAAGAAGCAGCTGGAGGCATTCGTCGACTTCGCTGAGGACAGCGATGTGGATAGCCCAGCCGTGATGGTGAACAACGCGGACTGGATCAGCCAGATGAACGTCATCGAGTACCTGCGCGATGTCGGCAAGAACTTCTCGCTGAACACCATGCTGGATCGCGATACCGTGAAGCGCCGCCTGGAATCCGACGGCATTTCCTACACCGAGTTCTCCTACATGCTGCTGCAGGCCAACGACTACGTGCACCTGCACAACGAGTTCGACTGTGTGCTGCAGATCGGCGGCGGCGACCAGTGGGGCAACATCGTCTCCGGTGTGGACCTGAACCGCCGTGTGAACGGCGCCAAGGTGCACGGCCTGACGGTTCCGCTGGTGACGGACGCGGAGGGCAACAAGTTTGGCAAGTCCACCGGCGGCGGCAAGCTGTGGCTGGATCCGCAACTGACCAGCCCGTACTCCTGGTACCAGTACTTCATCAACGCGGGCGATTCCGTGGTGATCGATTACCTGCGCTGGTTCACCTTCCTTTCCCAGGAGGAGATCGCGGAGCTGGAGCGCAAGGTCGCCGAGGAGCCCTTCAAGCGCGAGGCGCAGCGTGTTCTGGCCCGCGAGATGACCACTCTGGTGCACGGCGCTGCTGCTACTGAGGCTGTGGAGCTGGCCGCCCAGGCGTTGTTCGGCAAGGCGGAGCTGCAGGATCTGGACGAGCCCACCCTGGCTTCCGCCCTGCAGGAAACCGAGGTTGCCGAGGTTGGCGCCGATGCCACCATCCTGGACTTGCTCGTCGAGTCCGGCCTGGAAAAGTCCAAGGGAGCCGCTCGTCGTACTGTCGGGGAAGGCGGCGCTTACGTCAACAACCAGCGCATCGAGGACATCGAATGGTCTCCGTCCGCCGAGGAACTGCTGCACGGATCGTGGCTCGTGTTGCGCAAGGGCAAGAAGCGTTTCGCCGGTGCGCGCGTAGGTGCTTCTTCTTAGTGACGCCACCAGCACGGCCTGTATGCGCTAAACCGATCCTCTGGTAGTTGCATTTTCCTGCTTCTACCAGGGGATTTGTGTCTTTCTTGGCGTTGGGTGTACATTAATTCAAGTCGCCGAGAGCGAGCGGGGAAATAAAGACCGGCTTCAGTTACTCGGTGTGCGTAGGTTGTTTGAGAACTCAATAGCGTGATGAACCAAGTTTAGATACTTTGTTGACCAACCTTTGTGTTGATTCTGATGCATTGTATGTCTTTATTACTTTTGTGACTTGTTTCAGTGCTCCATTGGCTCGCATGGATTGTGGGTTGGTGGTGGTTACGCCAGCGTGGTTTTAACGTGTCCACGATATGTAATGTGCGTATCCCAGCAGGAGTCGCCTTTTTACGGGTGCTTGTTGGGCTGATGAATGGTTATTGGAAAAGTTTTTGGGATGTATGTTGTGTCTGATCAATAGTCAGCGGCGTTTTGTGTTGTTGGTGTTGGTTGATGTGATTTATTTATCCTTTTTTCAATTCTTTTGTCAGTAGTTTTTTGTTTGCCTGGTTTTCAGGCTCACCATGTGTCTGATGGCATTTTTATGGAGAGTTTGATCCTGGCTCAGGACGAACGCTGGCGGCGTGCTTAACACATGCAAGTCGAACGGAAAGGCCCTTTGCTTGCAAGGGGTACTCGAGTGGCGAACGGGTGAGTAACACGTGGGTGATCTGCCTTGCACTTCGGGATAAGCCTGGGAAACTGGGTCTAATACCGGATAGGACCATGCTTTAGTGTGTGTGGTGGAAAGTTTTTCGGTGCAAGATGAGCCCGCGGCCTATCAGCTTGTTGGTGGGGTAATGGCCTACCAAGGCGACGACGGGTAGCCGGCCTGAGAGGGTGTACGGCCACATTGGGACTGAGACACGGCCCAGACTCCTACGGGAGGCAGCAGTGGGGAATATTGCACAATGGGCGCAAGCCTGATGCAGCGACGCCGCGTGGGGGATGACGGCCTTCGGGTTGTAAACTCCTTTCGCTAGGGAAGAAGCCTTTTGGTGACGGTACCTGGATAAGAAGCACCGGCTAACTACGTGCCAGCAGCCGCGGTAATACGTAGGGTGCGAGCGTTGTCCGGAATTACTGGGCGTAAAGAGCTCGTAGGTGGTTTGTCGCGTCGTCTGTGAAATCCCGGGGCTTAACTTCGGGCGTGCAGGCGATACGGGCATAACTAGAGTGCTGTAGGGGAGACTGGAATTCCTGGTGTAGCGGTGAAATGCGCAGATATCAGGAGGAACACCGATGGCGAAGGCAGGTCTCTGGGCAGTTACTGACGCTGAGGAGCGAAAGCATGGGTAGCGAACAGGATTAGATACCCTGGTAGTCCATGCCGTAAACGGTGGGCGCTAGGTGTGGGGGTTTTATTTACGATTCCCGTGCCGTAGCTAACGCATTAAGCGCCCCGCCTGGGGAGTACGGCCGCAAGGCTAAAACTCAAAGGAATTGACGGGGGCCCGCACAAGCGGCGGAGCATGTGGATTAATTCGATGCAACGCGAAGAACCTTACCTGGGCTTGACATACACCGGATCGCTGCAGAGATGTAGTTTCCCTTGTGGCTGGTGTACAGGTGGTGCATGGTTGTCGTCAGCTCGTGTCGTGAGATGTTGGGTTAAGTCCCGCAACGAGCGCAACCCTTGTCTTGTGTTGCCAGCACGTTATGGTGGGGACTCGCGAGAGACTGCCGGGGTTAACTCGGAGGAAGGTGGGGATGACGTCAAATCATCATGCCCCTTATGTCCAGGGCTTCACACATGCTACAATGGTCGGTACAGTGGGTTGCGATACCGTGAGGTGGAGCTAATCCCTTAAAGCCGGTCTCAGTTCGGATTGGAGTCTGCAACTCGACTCCATGAAGTCGGAGTCGCTAGTAATCGCAGATCAGCAACGCTGCGGTGAATACGTTCCCGGGCCTTGTACACACCGCCCGTCACGTCATGAAAGTTGGTAACACCCGAAGCCAGTGGCCCAAACTTGTTAGGGAGCTGTCGAAGGTGGGATCGGCGATTGGGACGAAGTCGTAACAAGGTAGCCGTACCGGAAGGTGCGGCTGGATCACCTCCTTTCTAAGGAGTTTTTATTTTTTGTTTTTGTTTCTGGGTGAATAGGTAGCCGGTTCAA
>NZ_JFCH01000039.1 GCF_000738175.1 Corynebacterium jeikeium
CGCCAGCGCAGGCCGTATGTTTCTTATGCTGGGGCGATCAGTCACATCGCTGACAACAAGCTTGACCGCAAGTTCACTCCGGATCGGCCAAATACTGTCTTTGTCAGCGACGTCACCGAGTTCAGGGTCGCAGGCCGCAAGGTCTACCTGTCACCGGTGATGGACCTGTTTGACCGTTCAATTGTTGCCCACACCGTGGCTACATCGCCGTCGACAGCGTTTACCGCCGATTCTTTAACCAAGGCGATTAGAACATGTGCGCCTGAACCCGGGTGGATGATGCACACTGACCAAGGCTTCCAGTACCAGCATGCCTCCTGGCGCGACCTGATCGGTGACAACGGCGGTGTTCAGTCGATGTCGCGTAAAGCCAACTGTTACGACAACGCGGTCATGGAGAACTTCTTCGGCCACTTGAAAACCGAGATGTACCACGGTGAAGTCTTCGGCACCGTCGCAGAATTCAACCAGGCAATCGACGAATACATCCAGTGGTACAACACCAAACGCATCCAACAACGACTCAAGGGCCTGACCCCGATGCAATATCGGAATCAGACCCTTGAAGCCCTAACCGCCTAGAATTAAACCAGTCCAACTTTCGGGGGCCAGTTCATTCCCTCGGGGGCGTTTTCGGGTCTTTAGCGTCTAGAGCGGGGCGGCAGCGTCTAGAGCGGGGCGGCGAGCTCTAGAGGTGCTAGAGGTCGACCGGGTACTGGCGCTGGTCGATCTGCGGATCGATACGATCCTCGACGAAAATGCCGTGCCAGACCATGAACGCGATGACGGTCCACAGCCGGCGGGAGTGGTCCGGGCCGGAGCCGGTGTTCATCGCTACGCGGTGCTCGTCCAGCATCTTCAGCACTTCCGCCTTGTTGAAAATGTGGTCGGTCTGCGAGGCCTCGATGTTCTCCTTCGCCCAGCCGTAGAGCTCGTCGCCGGCCAGCCAATGGCGCATCGGTACCGGGAAGCCCAGCTTCTTGCGGTGCAAAACATGCGGCGGGACGATGCGCTCCAGCGCCTTACGCAGCGCGTACTTGGTGGTGCCGTGGGAGATCTTGAGCTCGTGGGGGAGGGTTTCCGCCACGTCAAAGACGACCTTATCCAGGAACGGCACGCGCAGCTCCAGGGAGTTTGCCATGTTGATCTTGTCGGCCTTCACCAGGATGTCGCCGCGCATCCAGGTGAACAGGTCCAGGTGCTGCATCCGCGCAACCGGGTCCATGTCCTTGGACTTCGCGTAGATCGGCGCCGTGACCTCGCGGTGATCCCACTCAGGGCGGATCTCGCGCAGTACGCGCTCCAGCTGTTGGTAGTTAAAGGAACGCGCGTTGCCGTAGTAGCGGTCCTCCATCGACATGGTGCCTCGCTGCAGCAGGGACTTTCCGCGCATGCCCTCGGGCAGTGCGTTGCCCACGCTGGACAGCACGCGCTTCAGCGGGGAGGGGATCTTGTCGAAAGGCGCCAGGCTCAACGGCTCCTTGTAAATGGTGTAGCCGCCGAAGAGCTCGTCGGCGCCCTCGCCGGAGAGCACCACCTTGACGTGCTTGCGGGCCTCCTGTGCGACGAAGTACAGCGGAACCAGTGACGGGTCGGCCACCGGATCGTCCAGGTACCAGATGATCTTCGGGATCGCCTCGGCGTACTCCTCCGGGCTGACCACCTTCACGATGTGCTCGGCGCCGATGGCGGCGGCGGACTCCGCGGCCACGTCGACCTCGGAGTAGCCCTCGCGTTCGAAGCCGGTGGTGAAGGTCAGAAGATCCGGGTTGTGGCGCTTAGCCAGCGCGGCGATGGCGGTGGAGTCGATGCCGCCGGAGAGGAAGGAGCCGACAGTGACATCCGCACGCATGTGCTTGGCTACGGAGTCCTCTAGGGCCTCGGCGATGCGCTGGAACACGGCCTCCTCGTCGCCGGCCGCGACCTTCTTGACCGGGAAGCGCGGCTCGAACCAGCGAGTTTCCTCGACCTTCCCACCGGGGGTTACAAAGCCGTAGCTGCCGGATTCCAGGCGGCGGATGTGCTTGTGCAGGCTCTCCGGCTCCGGGACGTACTGCAGATCCGTGTAGTGCGCGATGGCACGGATATCCAGGTCCAGGTTCAGACCCAGAGCTTCTGCCATCGACAGGATGCACTTCTTCTCCGAGGCGAAGACGGTGCCCGCCTCGGTGGTGGCGATGTACATCGGCTTGATGCCGAACTGGTCGCGGGCCAGGAATAGCTTCTTTTCCTTGGAATCCCACACGGCGAAGGCGAACATGCCGCGCAGGTGGTTTACCACGTCAGCGCCCCAGTGGTGGAAGCCCACCACGATGGTTTCACCGTCACCCTCAGTATTAAAGGTATAGCCAGCTTCCTTGAGCTCCTCGCGCAGCTCGACGTAGTTGTAGATCTCGCCGTTGAAAGTCAGTGCGTAGCGGTCCGCCTCGCCCTCCGGGCCCCACTGCAAGGGCTGGTGCGAGTGCTCCAAGTCGATGATGGATAGTCGGTTGAAGCCGAAGACGACATCTTGGTCGTGCCACGTGCCGCTGTCGTCCGGGCCACGGTGGTGCATGCAGGGGAGTGCGCCCTCTACAGCCTCAACGAAATTTTCCGCGGCGCCGTTTGCCGCAATGATTCCAAGCAATCCACACATGCGTTCAGACTTTACGCGGGAGGGGTGGAGGTGGGCTAGTTGCCACGGCGGGGAGGAGAGCGTTTTAAAACTGAGTTATTGAGCACACGGGCTTTTTAGTACCTGAGTGATGTGCATTACATAAATCGACTGTTGTGAGACTACTTAGCGATCCATGCGCTCGTCCGTAGCTCCGCGTAGCCTTGGAGGCATGGCTAAAAACTTTGCATCTCAGCTGGTAAAGACTCTAGAAAAGCAAGGCGTTAAGCGGATCTTTGGACTGGTGGGCGATAGCCTCAACCCGATTGTCGACGAGGTTCGTCAGTCCTCCATTGAATGGATTCACGTGCGCAACGAGGAAGCCGCGGCGTTCGCCGCCGGTGCAGAATCCCTTGTCACCGGCGATCTGGCCGTATGCGCTGCCTCCTGCGGGCCGGGCAATACCCACCTGATCCAAGGCCTTTATGATTCCCACCGCAACGGTGCGAAGGTGCTGGCCATTGCCTCCCACATTCCGAGCGTGCAGATCGGCAGCCAGTTCTTCCAGGAGACCCACCCGGAGCAGATCTTCCAGGAGTGCTCCGGTTACTGCGAGATGGTGAACTCCGCAGCACAGGGGCCAAAGGTGCTGCACCACGCCATCCAGTCCACGCTGGCCGGCAACGGCGTTAGCGTGCTGGTCATCCCCGGCGACGTATCCTCCCAAGAGATCGAGGAGGAAGGCTTCATCGACTCGGTGTACGCCAAGGGGCGCCCCGTGCTGTACCCGGATGCCGAGGAAGCAGCCCGCCTGGCCAAGGCGATCAACGATGCCGAGACCGTCACTTTGTTCTGCGGTGAGGGCGTCAAAAATTCTCGAGAGCAAGTGCTCAAGCTGGCAGAGAAGATTAAATCTCCGATCGGCCACGCCTTCGGCGGCAAGATGCACATCCAGTACGACAACCCGTTCGACGTCGGCATGTCCGGGCTGCTGGGCTACGGTGCGGCGCGCGAGGCGATGTACGACGCTGACCTGCTGATTCTGCTGGGAACCGACTTCCCGTACACAGACTTCCTGCCCACCGGCAACGTGGCGCAGGTGGACATCGACGGCTCCCACATCGGCCGCCGCACCACCATCAACTACCCGGTGGTCGGCGACGTCGGGGCGGTGATCGACACGATCCTGCCGCACATCGAGGAGAAGACCGACCGCAGCTTCCTGGATAAGCAGCTGCGCAACCATGCGCGGGCGCTGAACCACGTGGTGGACGCCTACACCAAGAAGGCGGGCAAGTCGAAGCCCATCCACCCGGAATACGTGGCGGACACGATCGACCGCCTGGCCGCCGAGGATGCCATCTTCACCATCGATACCGGCATGTGCAACGTCTGGGGTGCCCGCTACATCACGCCGAACGGCAAGCGTGAAGAAATTGGCTCCTTCCGCCACGGCACCATGGCCAACGCGCTGCCGCAGGCGCTGGGTGCGCAGGCCGCGGACCGCGACCGCCAGGTGATCTCCTTCTCCGGCGACGGCGGCCTGGGGATGCTCATGGGCGAGCTGCTGACCGCCAAGCTGCACGACCTGCCAGTCAACATTGTGGTCTTTAATAACTCCTCGCTGGGCATGGTGAAGCTGGAGATGATGGTCGCCGGCCTGCCCGAGCACGAAACCGACCACGAGCACGTGAACTTCGCCAAGATCGCGGAAGCCATCGGAATTAAGGCGATCCGCATCGAGGATCCGGCGGACGTGGAGAGCGGTATTAAGGAAGCTCTGGCCTACGACGGCCCGGTGCTGGTGGACGTGGTTACCGACCCGAATGCGCTGAGCCTGCCGCCGAACATCACCTGGGAAATGATGATGGGCTTCTCCCGCTCCGCAACGCGCACCGTATTCGAGGGTGGCGTGGGGCGCATGGTCGACCTGGCCCGCGCCAACCTGCGCAACATCGGTGGTGCCGGAGTGATCGAGATGAACAAGTTCTAGAACACCCCCAAAACTCCCACAAAGGCGGGAGCCACGCACTGCGCGGGCTCCCGCCTAACCCGTGTGGGGGCAATGTGGGTAGCTGCCAACCCCGAAAAGGGAAATTCCGCTTCCGCGATGGTGGCAATGTCCTGTTAATGGTCTAAGGTTCTTTAAGTGAAGTGGTTGTAGGTCTATCTATCGCGCGCGAACTGCAGGCGCGCGGCAGACCTCAAGGCCTACAACGCAAAGTGACGTGTGAATGAGGAAGGCAAACTCGCGTGGAACAGCGAAATAAGCACGGTTTGACTCGCCGTATTGGCCTCGCCGGTGTACTGGGCCTAGCTGGCCTGGTTCTCTCCGGCTGTACTGTCGCCCCGCCGGAGAACGGTTTCTTTAACTTCTTGCGCATGGGCTGGCCGAAGGGCATCACCCCGGAGTCCAAGGAAATGGGCAACCTGTGGGTGTGGGTCTGGGTCGTCGCCTGGATCATCGGCATCATCATGTGGGTGCTGCTGTTTGTGAACATGGGTAGGTCTAGCGCCAAGAAGGCTGAGAAGCGCGGCGAGGACGAGTTCCCGCGCCAGACCGGCTACAACGTTCCGCTGGAGCTGGTTCTGACCACCCTGCCGGTTCTGATCGTCTGTGGCCTGTTCTTCTTCAACGTTCAGGCGCAGGACCGCGCAACGGCTCTGGACAAGGATCCGAAGGTCGTCGTCGACGTGACCGGCTACCAGTGGAACTGGAAGTTCGGCTACCGGGAGATCGCTGCAGAGCTGAACGGTGGCCAGGAGTACAAGGGTGTCGACGAGAAGGCACAGGCTCGCGCAGAGGAGTCCAAGAAGCCTGCGGAGAACCTGGACGAGCACGGCGACCAGATCCCGGGCCCGATCCACGGCAACTCCAAGGACGACCTCAGCTACCTGAACTACAACAAGATCGAGACCGTGGGCACCACCCAGGAGATCCCGGTTCTGGTCGTTCCGTCCGGCACCCCGATCGAGTTCGATCTGGCTTCCGCTGACGTTGTCCACTCCTTCTGGATCCCGGAGTTCCTGTTCAAGCGTGACGTGTTCCCGCACCCGAGCGAGAACCGCTCCGAGCGTCGCTTCCAGGTTGAGTCCATCGACGAGGAAGGCGCATACGTCGGCCGCTGTGCTGAAATGTGCGGTACCTACCACGCAATGATGAACTTCGAGCTGCGCGTCGTCTCCCCGGAGAAGTTCGAGCAGTACATCCAGTTCCGCAAGGACAACCCGGAGGCTCCGAACTCTGAGGCTCTGAAGGCCATCGGCGAGGAAGGCTACGCAACCTCCACCCACCCGTTCGAGTCCGACCGCACCGGCACCCGTACCCCGAACGAGAACTACAAGGACCGCAACGCCGCTTAGGAAGCGGAGCGCAAGGTTAATTAAGGAAGAGAGATAAGCAAATGAACTCTGGTGCAAAGCTTTTCTACGGCCTCGGTACCTTCTTCGTTGTGGTCACGGTGTTCTACTTCATCGTCACCTCCTCCGTGAAGGACGCGGGCAACGTGATGGGCGTTGAGTGGGCTGGTGGCACCGGCCTGGTCATGGCCACCCTGCTGGCCTTCATGCTCGGTGGTTACCTCCACCTGACCGCCTCCAAGACCGACATCGGCCCGGACGACTGGGAAGAGGCAGAGATCGAGGACGGCGCTGGCGTGCTGGGCTTCTTCTCCGCAAGCTCCATCTGGCCGTTCTGGATGACCGTCTCCATCGTCGTGATGGGCGCCGGCCTGGCCTGGTGGCACCTGTGGCTGGTCGCCTTCGGTGCCGTCATGCTGATCTGGGCGACCACGATGCTGAACCTGCAGTACGGCCTGCCGCCGGAGAAGCACTAAACTTCACACTTCACTAGAAACTCCCCCTCCGCCAGTCTTTAGGACTGGGAACGGAGGGGGAGTTCTTTTTCTATTTGGTGACGCCCTCAGGCGCCACCTGGCTAGAACTCTTTGCCTACGATCTTTTCCATTTGTTTGAGGGCGGCACCGGATTCCAGAGCCTCGCGGGCGATTTGCACCTGCTCGCGCAGAGTCTCCTGGAAGCCCTTCTCCTCCCAGCCTCGCACGGCCGTCAGGGCGCCAGCGGCGTTGATCAAGACAGCATCCTTGATAGCGCCGGAGATCTCGCCCTTCATCAGGCGCACGGCCACGTCCGCGTTGTACTGTGCGTCGCCGCCGACCAGGCTGCCGTCCTCGTAGAAGTCGAGGCCGACGTTGCGAGGGTTAATGACTTCCTCGCCGGTGCGGCCGTTGGCGTCCACAGTAACGACCTCGGTAGGAGTGCACACAGAGATCTCGTCCATGCCATCCATGCCCCGCACCACGAGAACGCGGCTGCCTTGGCGGGCGAACGCGCCGCCCATGATGGGCATGAACTCCTTGAAAGCGCAGCCGATCAGGCCGAACTTCGGGTACGCGGGGTTGGTCATGGGGCCCAGCAGGTTGAAGATGGTGGGGGCGCCCAGCTGGCTGCGCACGGGGCCGGCGAAGCGCATCGCCGGGTGGTAAGTCTTTGCAAACATGAAGGCGAAGCCCGTCTCGTGCGCATCTTGGCGGATGGCCTCGGGGGAGCGCTCGATGTCCAAGCCCAGGGCCTCCAACATGTCTGCACCGCCGCACTTGGAGCTGGCGGCGCGGTTGCCGTGCTTAACCACCGGCACGCCCGCGGCGCTGACCACGAAGGAAGCCATGGTGGAAATGTTGACAGTGTGGTGGCCGTCGCCGCCCGTGCCCACGATGTCCACACAGTTGGGGACGTCCGAGAAGTCAACCGGGGTGGCGAAGCTCGTCATCGTCTCGGCGGCGGCGGCCAGCTCGGCGGCGGTGATGCCACGCACGCGGATGCCGAAGGCAAAGGCGGCGATCTGCGCGTCGGTAGCGTTGCCCTCCATGATCTCGTTCATCGCCCAGCGAACCTGAGCCTCGCTGAGCTCCTGGCCCTTGCCGAGTCGCCCGAGCAGGCCGGGCCACGTGAAGTAGCTCGGCGGTAGCTGCTCGGGGCTAAGGCCGCTGGTTTCTGCGGGACGTGGGGTAGTGGGGGACATGGCTGCTTCGACGCACCTCTCTGTCAGGGACCTGTGCCGCGCATCGGCACAATGAAGTAGATGGTTGCAAATGGTTGCTGTACTAACCAGTCTATTAGGTGCGGGGGAGCTCGGAAGCCTTTGGGTAGTGACGCCCCTAGGGATCGGCTCCGAGAGATTGGCCGTCGGGGGAGTTCCCGGGGATACCGGGTGGCTAACCCCATAGTGGGGTGCTTGGTGTGTCAGCCCTTGACGAAAGTGGCATGTGACCTGTCGTTATGTGACTCGTCGGATACGGGGCTGGAAAAGTTCCCACTAACCCCTAACGGGGTTGGCTTTCAGGTTTATCCAAGGTTTCACCTGCGATTTTACAGATTGCTTCCAGAAAACCGCCGAAGTGAATCGACTATCGAGCTTTAAACGGCCATACTGTTATGCGTGACGAGCGCAGTTGAAAACCCAGGTATGGCAGCACCACAACGTGTTGCGACACTGAACCGACCCAACATGGTCAGTGTCGGCACGATTGTGTTCCTGTCTCAGGAATTGATGTTTTTCGCTGGCCTGTTCGCGATGTACTTCGTGTCCAAGGCCAACTCTGGCGGCAATTGGCCGTCTGAGCCCACCGAGCTGAACGTGCCCTTCGCGGCAACGATTACGGTCATCCTGATCAGTTCTTCGTTCACTGCTCAGTGGGGCGTCTTCGCGGCGGAGAGGGGTGACGTCTTCGCGCTACGCAAGTGGTACGCACTGTCCGCGCTGCTGGGAACTATCTTCCTCATCGGCCAGGGCTACGAGTATGTCCACTTGGTGCAGCACGGAACCACCATCCCCGGATCCGTCTACGGATCGGTCTTCTTCATCACGACAGGCTTCCACGGCGCGCACGTGCTCGCCGGTGTTATCGCCTTCCTCGTGGTGCTGCTGAGGACCGCGAAGTCGAAGTTCACCCCGGCACAGGCCACCGCCGCCGTCGTTGTGTCCTACTACTGGCACTTCGTCGACGTCGTGTGGATCGGCCTGTGGATCACCATTTACTTCATTCAGTAGGCCGGCCAGGTCGGTTCTTCTCCCCCAAGAAGAGAGTCGGCCTACAGCCCATCGCAATTCCATATGACTAACAAATAAGGGAACAAGATGGATATCAACTCCACCAACGCAACCACGGAGCAAGTCTCCAGTGGTTCGAAGGGCAGTGCCGCTAAGGCACGCCGCCGCCGGAAGGTCCGCAAGGCCTTCGCCGGCGCGTTGGCTTTGCTGTTCGCGCTCACGGGCGCGGGCTTCCTCGCCAACGCATTGACCCCCGATGCACAGAACGCCGTTGCAGAGCAGAGCGCGGAGGATCTGGCACAGCAGGGTAAGGAAATCTACGAAGTTGCTTGTATCACCTGCCACGGTGCAAACCTGCAGGGCGTGAAGGACCGCGGTCCTTCCCTGATCGGCGTCGGTGAGGGCTCCGTGTACTTCCAGGTGCACTCCGGCCGCATGCCGATGCTGCGCAACGAGGCGCAGGCAGGCCGTAAGCCTCCGCGTTACTCCGAGCAGCAGGCTCTGGCACTGGCCGCATACGTTAACGCTAACGGTGGCGGCCCGGGCATCGTCCGAGATGCTAACGGCGAGATCGCCATGGAGTCCCTGCGTGGCGCCAACAACAAGGATGGCAAGATCGACCCGGTCGACGTTGCCCGTGGTTCCGATCTGTTCCGTCTGAATTGTGCATCTTGCCACAACTTCACCGGTAAGGGTGGCGCACTGTCCAGTGGTAAGTACGCTCCGCCGCTGGCTCCGGCCAACGAGCAGGAGATCTACCAGGCCATGCTGACCGGCCCGCAGAACATGCCTAAGTTCTCCGATCGCCAGCTGACTGCTGACGAGAAGAAGGACATCATTGCCTACATCAAGTCGGCTGAGGAATCCCCGAACCCGGGTGGCTTCGGCCTGGGCGGTATCGGCCCGGTGACTGAGGGCATGGTCATGTGGTTTATCGGCATCGTGGTTCTCGTTGCCTTCGCTATGTGGATTGGATCGCGGTCATGAGTGAGAACAACAAGAAGTACAGCAACGAAGAGCTGTCGAAGATGAATAACGACGAGCTCGCCCGCCTGGGTACCGAGCTTGACGGCGTGACGGTTGCGTACCGCAAGGAGCGCTTCCCGATCGCCAACGATCCCGCTGAGAAGCGTGCGAGCCGCAAGGTCACCATTCTGCTGGCCCTGTCGATTCTGTTCGGCATCGCTTTCATCGGTGTCTACCTGTTCTGGCCCTGGGAGCACAAGGGGCTGGAAGAGGACGGCCTGTGGCTCTACTCGGTCTACACCCCGCTGCTGGGCATCACGTCCGGCCTGAGCATCACCCTGCTCGGTGCGGCCATCGTTGCCTACACCAAGAACTTCGTTCCGGAAGAGATTTCGGTTCAGACCCGTCACGACGGCCCGTCCGAGGAAGTTGACCGCCGTACCCTGGTCGCTCTGCTGAACGACTCCTGGAAGACTTCCACCCTGGGCCGCCGCCCGGTTATCGCCGGCCTGGCTGGCACCGGTGCGGTCCTGGCTGGTCTGGTTATCGCTCTGCCGCTGGGCGGCATCGTGAAGAACCCCTGGAAGGCCAAGGCAATGGGCATCCAGGGCGACGGTACCCTCTGGACCACCGGCTGGACGCTGGTGGAGCAGGGCGAGAAGGTCTACCTGGGTCGCGACACCGGCGCTATCGCCGAGGAGCACGACGGCCACTACAGCACCAAGGGCGTGTCTCGCCTGATCCGCATGCGCCCGGAGGATCTGGACGCAGCTTCCATGGAGACCGTCTTCCCGCTGACCGAGGACATGGTCAACGATGGCGACAAGTTCGACAAGGACCGCGACGTCTACGAGGAGCACATGCACTCCATTCACGGCTCGCGTAACGCAGTCATGCTGATCCGCCTGCGCCCGGAGGATGGCGACAAGGCCATCCTGCGCGAGGGTCAGGAGGACTTCCACTACGGCGACTACTTCGCCTACTCGAAGATCTGTACCCACATCGGTTGCCCTACGTCCCTGTATGAGCAGCAAACTAACCGCATCCTCTGCCCGTGCCACCAGTCCCAGTTCGACGCACTGCAGTACGGTAAGCCGATCTTCGGACCGGCAGCCCGTGCACTGCCTGAGCTGTCGATCTCGGTGGACGAAGAGGGATACATGTACGCCGACCGTAACTTCATCGAGCCTGTCGGCCCGGCATTCTGGGAGCGTCGTTCATGACCACTAAACAACAGAGCCGCGCTGCTAAAGCGGCCAACAACATCGACGAGCGGTACACTGCCTCCGGCCTGATCCGCCCGCAAATCAACAAGGTATTCCCGACTCACTGGTCCTTCATGCTCGGTGAGATCGCGCTGTACTCCTTCATCATCCTGATCCTGTCCGGTGTCTACCTGACGCTGTTCTTCGATCCGTCCATGTCGAAGGTGATCTACGACGGCGCCTACGCACCGCTCAACGGTGTGGAAATGTCCGCCGCCTACCACACCGCCCTGGACATCTCGTTCGAGGTTCGCGGTGGCCTGTTCATCCGCCAGGTCCACCACTGGGCTGCACTGCTGTTCGCAGTGTCCATCATGGTTCACATGATGCGCATCTTCTTCACTGGTGCATTCCGCAAGCCGCGTGAGGCTAACTGGGTTATCGGTTGCGTCCTGCTGCTGCTGTCCGTGGCAGAGGGCTTCATGGGTTACTCCCTGCCGGACGACCTGCTCTCCGGTGTTGGTCTGCGCATTATGTCCGCCATCATCGTTGGTCTGCCGATCATCGGTACCTGGCTGCACTGGATCATGTTCGCTGGTGACTTCCCGGGTGAGATCATCATTCCTCGCCTGTACATCGCCCACGTGCTGCTGATCCCGGGTATCCTGCTGGCCCTGATCGCCGCTCACCTGGCACTGGTTTGGTACCAGAAGCACACTCAGTTCCCCGGACCGGGTCGCACGGAGAACAACGTCGTCGGCGTTCGTATTCTGCCGGTCTTCGGTCTGAAGGCTGCTTCCTTTGGCCTGATCACCTTCGGTGTCGTCGCCCTGATGGCCGGCATCTTCCAGATCAACGCAATCTGGAACCTGGGCCCGTACAACCCGTCGCAGGTCTCCGCTGGTTCCCAGCCGGATATCTACATGCTGTGGACTGACGGTGCTGCACGTGTCATGCCAGCATGGGAGCTCTACCTCGGTAACTACACCATTCCGGCTGTGTTCTGGGTAGCTCTGCTGCTGGGCCTCCTGGTTGTGCTGCTGTTCGCTTACCCGTGGATCGAGCAGAAGATGACGGGCGATGACGCCCACCACAACCTGCTGCAGCGTCCGCGCGACGTGCCGGTTCGTACCGCACTGGGTGTCATGGCACTGGTCTTCTACGTGCTGCTGACCATCTCCGGTGGTAACGACCTGGTTGCACTGCACTTCACGATCTCGCTGAACCTGATGACCTGGATTGGCCGTATCGGCCTGGTGCTGCTGCCGCCGCTGGCGTACTTCATCACCTACCACCTGTGCATCTCCCTGCAGCGCAACGACCGTGAGGTTCTGGAGCACGGTATCGAGACCGGTACCATCCGCCAGCTGCCTTCCGGTGGCTTCATCGAGGTTCACCAGCCGCTGGGCCCGGTCGACGAGCACGGCCACCCGATCCCGCTGGAGTACCAGGGTGCATACGTTCCGAAGACCATGAACGAGCTCGGCGCAGCCGGCCAGCCTGGTCGCGGTAGCTTCTTCACTCCGGATTCCCCGGAGATCGCGGAGAAGGCGGAGCACATCGAGAAGGCCAACCACGCGGAGCAGAAGGAAATGTTCGAGCGTCTGAACGAGGAGAACCGTCGCCGCCACGAGGAGCTCGACAAGTAGTCTCCGTTCGAGCTAACTCAACTGCTCTCACATAAGGCTCGAGAAAATCCCGTCCACCATCCGGTGGGCGGGATTTTTGCTGTTAGAAGTTAGGTAGCTGCCCGCAGCGCCCGGAAGGCTTTAGTGCGTCGACAGCGCCCGCAGGACGTCGTAGGTGGCTAGGGCGTCGCTCATTGCGCGGTGTAGCGGGCGGTGGGGGACTTTAAGGTATGACGCCACGTTTCCCAGCCGATAGCGCCCCACCGACTCTCTAGGGATGAGCGCGCGGGAAGCCTCCGCTGTGCAAACCAGGCGCGGGGTGTATGGAGGGCTTACGGGGTCCGGGGCTAGGGCGACATCGCCCAGCTGGGCGCGGAGGATCTCGTGTTGGAGGAAGGAGAAGTCGAAGGAAACATTGTGCCCCACAAGGCGCGGAGCCTCCAGGCCCGGCGTATCCCGGAGGAAAGCCAGCAAGCCCGGCAGAATCTCGGCGAAGCTGGGCTTGTCGGCCAGCAGACCGTCGGAGATGCCCGTGAGGTCTGTGATTTCCTGAGGCACGTCGCGATGCGGGTTGAGCAGGGTAGTGAACTGATCCTGGAGCTCGCCGTCGCAGATGCGCAAGGCGGCGATCTCAATGATTCGCTCATCCTGCGGCCGTAGCCCCGTGGTTTCAATGTCGATGACGATGCAGTTTTCAAGGGTCTGCTGCAGGTCTAGGCGCAGCTTGCCGCTGTGCAGACCTGACGATTCATCTGGAGAGTGAGGCTGGGTAGGGGACACGGGGAGTAAGTCTAGCGGGCGGGTAGGACAGCGGTGGCTGAAGTGGTGCGCCGCGGGGTCGTAGGGGCGTCAATAACAGGACAGAAACACGCCAGAAACGGCGTATGTGAGGAGGATCACATAAATGAGTTCCTTAAAAGTCCCTAAACGAGCTTCTTTGACAGTCGCTAGGGCCGCGTTCTCCAAATTCGCAGGTCAACGAATTATAAAGCTTTGGTAACTTTCACGTTCGCCTTTAGGGTTTAGAAAATCTCAGTTTTATAACAACGGCACGTCGGCGGCTGAATCGCAGGATATTTGGTGAAGAGCTGGACACGGCTTGTGTTCATTTCGTAATCTTTTCGAGACCTTAAGGGTGAGCGACAAAGAGTTCACCGCACCGCGGTAGCGCACAGGAGCTACCGGGCGAGGGGAGAAGGAAGAGTTCCGAACCCCAGACAACGGATTGAAAGGTAATTGAGGACTTATATGGGCAAGCACAGCCTGAAGAAGAACAACGCACCCCGCAACGCAGCAATGATCGCCGCTGTCGGTGTGGGTGCCGCTGTACTGAACCCCGCTGCAGCCCAGGCTGCTCCGGTTACCCACACCCCGTCCGGCGTCACCGTTGACGTTCCGGACCACCTGCTGCCGACCATCAAGCCCTACTTCAAGCAGGCAAACCTGACCACCGGTGGCAACAACGCTCCGGCGCCTGCAGCTAAGCCGGCTGCTAAGAAGAAGCCTGCTGCTTCCTCCGTCGGCCAGCGCATCGCTAATATCGCGAAGTCCAAGGTTGGCGCTCCGTACTCCTGGGGCGCATCCGGCCCGAACGCTTTCGACTGCTCCGGCCTGACCTCCTGGGCTCACCGCCAGGTTGGCAAGAACATCCCGCGTACCTCCTCCGCACAGGCTAACGCAGGCAAGAAGGTCTCCCTGAACGCTCTGCAGCCGGGCGACGTCATCTCCTACTACGGCGGTGCTTCCCACGTTGCTATCTACATCGGCAACGGCAAGATCGTCCACGCACTGAACTCCTCCAACCCGGTGCGTATCGACAACCTGCACATGATGCCGGTTTACAACGCGGTGCGTTTCTAAATTTCTTAGTGACGCCCACCCGGCGTTTCGCCAGCTCGACAGATGTAATCGGGGCTGGTGTTACAGCTGGTGAGCATGTGATTAAGTGGGGCTGGAACCCGGTTGGGGCCAGTCCCACTTTTGCCCTTTCTTGTGGCAGAATGTCTATCGTTATCAAACGTTGATAAACGTTGCCTGGCCGTTCGGCGGCCTAGATTAGTTGAGAATTAAAGAAAGTCCAGTCGTGAACGTGTTGTCTTCCTCTTCCCGTGATCGCCTCGTCGGCACCCGCACCGTCGCTAAGGCCGCCACCGCGGCTCTGCTAACCCTCGCCGTTGGCGCCTCCCTCCCGCAGGCCGCGGCGGATCCGCAGCAGGAACAGCAGCAGGGCAACCCGCAGCAGCGTGAAGAGAAGAAGGACGACGAGAAGGCCGAGCAGAAGCGCGCCGACGAGATCCGCCGCCTGCTGGACGCGCCGATCCCGGAGGACGTGGACGGCCTGCTGGCTCACGTGGACAAGATCTCCGGCTTCGCCTCCGAGACCTCCGACGAGGTCGAGCAGCTGAAGATCGACATCGACCAGGCACAGGGGAACCTGGACAAGGCCAACAAGTCCGCCGAAGATGCGCAGAAGAAGGCCGACAAGCTCAACATCGACGTAGAGGCTTCCCGCAAGAACGTCTCCGGCGTGTCCAAGGCCATGTACCGTGGCGCAACCGTGGATCCCGTCTCCGCCTTCGTTGGCTCGCAGGGGCCGCAGGCAGCCGTTGAGCGTTCCTCCTACCTGGCATCCATCGGCGACAAGCGTGCAGAGACCGTTACCGCCCTGACCCGACAGCTCAAGGAAGCCGCCAGCGAGAAGAACAAGGCCAGCCGTTCCAAGGCCACCGCCGACTTCCAGCTGCGCACTCTGAACGACCGCAAGAAGGACTTGGAAGAGCGCAACGATCAGCTGGATGCGCTGAAGGACAAGGTCATGAAGGCCGTCGACGGCCTGAGCCCGGAGGATCGTCGCCGCTGGGTCGACCGCAATGGCCCGATCGACGTGGACGTGGAGCAGTTCCTCGGCGACCTGAAGAAGAAGGCCGGCTCCGACGGTCCGGTGAACGCCACCGGCGTGGTTGCGGCCGCCCTGTCCAAGCTGGGCGCTCCGTACTCTTGGGGCGCCACCGGCCCGGACGCCTTTGACTGCTCCGGCCTGATGTTCTGGGCTTACCAGCAGGAGGGCAAGTCCATTCCGCGTACCTCCTCCGCTCAAATCGCGGGCGGTCAGTCGGTCTCCATCAACGACCTCCAGCCGGGCGACATCGTCGGCTACTACCCGGGCGTGACCCACGTCGGCATGTACATTGGCGACGGCAAGATCGTCCACGCCTCCGACTACGGCATCCCTGTCCAGGTTGTTCCGGTGGACTCCATGCCGATCCAGGGCGCGGCGCGCTACTAGGCCGCTTGCTGCACCGGCGCGTGCGGTAGCATCCTTGCGTATGCCAAAGGAAGACCAGCCCCAAGAAAACCGGCAGAGCCACCCGCGCGTCCTCGTCGTAACTAACGACTTCCCGCCGACCCTCGGCGGGATTCAAACCTACGTGCGCGACTACCTCTCCACGCTGAGCCCGGAGAACGTCGTTGTCTTCGCCTCCACACAGAACACGGAGGATGCCCGCGCCTTCGACGCGCAGCAGCCCTACCAGGTGGTGCGCTGGCCGCGCAGCGTGATGCTGCCCACCCCGGCCACCGCGCGGAAGATGCAGCAGCTGATCCGCGAGCACAACATCCACACCGTCTGGTTTGGCGCTGCCGCGCCGCTGGCGCTGATGGCGAAGGCCGCACGTGCGGCGGGCGCTCGGCGCGTGGTCGCCTCCACGCACGGCCACGAGGTCGGCTGGTCGATGTTCCCGGGCTCCCGCCAGGTGCTGCGGCGTATCGGCAACACCGTGGACTGCCTGACGTATGTTTCCCACTACGCCCGCAACCGCATGGCCGCTGCGTTCGGCCCTACTGTTGCCTGGGAACCCATGCCCGGCGGGGTGAACACCGACCTGTTCCGCCCGGATCCTGACATGCGGAACACCCTGCGCGCCCGCTATGGCTTGGAGGACAAGAAGGTCGTCGTCGCCGTTTCCCGCCTGGTCCCGCGCAAAGGCCAGGACACGCTGGTAAGAGCCATGCCCGCCATCCTGCGCGAGCACCCGGATGCGCACCTGCTAATCGTCGGACCCGGCACGTACCGCGGGAAGTTGGAGAAATTGGCGCGTCGGCTGGGCGTCATAAAGAACACAACCTTTACCGGCGCCGTCGATGTAGAGGAGCTACCGGGCCATTTCGTGGCCGGCGACGTGTTTGCGTTGCCGGTGCGCACGCAGCTGGGTGGGTTGTCGGTGGAAGGCCTCGGCATCGTGTTCCTGGAGGCGCAGGCCGCCGGCGTGGCCACTGTCGCCGGCAATGGCGGCGGTGCACCCGAGACGGTGATCGACGGGGAGACCGGGCTGGTCGTGGACTCTCGAAACTTGGACGACGTTGCGGGGCGTATCTCTTCTTTGCTTGGTGACGCCCCCACGCGCCAGCGCCTATCGACCGCAGCGAGGGAGTACGTGACGGGGAAGTGGACCTGGGAGGTCCTCGGCCACCAGTGCCGTGCGGTGATGGCCGGAACCGGCGGCATTCCGCCGCGCCACAGCTTCGCCTGATACGCATGCGGCCCGGGGGATGGCGGCGGCAGAATTTCTATGCGCTGCCCGGCTGGCTAGAATGAGGGGGTTAATCGGTACAGAAGAGTACAGACAAGTACAGACGAAGTGGAGAGGGTGGAACGCCTAGTGACTGGGACCCTAACCGTGGGCGTGGACATCGGTGGCACGAACCTGCGCGCCGCCGTAGTGGACGCGGACGGGCAGATCCTGGACATCGAGAAGCTGCCCACTCCCTCTAACGTGTACGCGCTGGAAACCGCGCTGGTGCATGCCATCGGCTGCCTGCAACGCCGTAACGAGGGGATCGTGGCGGTGGGCCTGGCCGTGGCGGGGTTCATTAACTCCCAGCGCGATACGGTCCGCTTCGCCCCGCACCTGCCGTGGCGCAACGCGAAGGTCACCGAGCGACTGAGCGCGAAGCTGGGGCTGCCGGTGGAGCTGGAGCACGACGCAAACTCGGCCGCGCTGGGGGAGTACTACCTGGGGGCAGCGCAGAACGCGGGTACGTGGGTCCTGTTCGCACTGGGTACCGGCATCGGTGGTGCCGTGATGGTGGACGGGGAGATCTACCGCGGAGCTTTCGGCACCGCCCCGGAGTTTGGGCACCTGACCGTCATGCCCGGCGGGCGGGCGTGCCCCTGCGGCAAGCAGGGCTGCCTGGAGCGCTACTGTTCCGGCTCGGCGCTGGCGCTGACGGCGCAGGATCTGATTGCAACCGGCCGCTACCCGGATTCGGCCATCACCCGCGAGTTTGCGCAGCACCCGGAGGAGATTTCCGGCCGGGCGATCGTGCGCCTGGCTCGGGAGGGTGATCCGCTGGCCCGCGCCGCTATCGAGGACATGGGGCTGTGGCTGGGGCGCGGCCTGTCCCTGGTGCAGGACGTGCTGGATCCGGAACTGATCGTGATCGGCGGGGGAGTCAGCTCCGACGCGGACCTGTTCCTGGACCAGGCGGAATCGATGATGAACTACAGCATCGTCGGCGCAGGCCACCGCCCGGTAGCCGAGGTGAAAACCGCACAGCTGGGTGGCGATGCCGGTATGATCGGCGTGGCGCTGCTGGCGCGCAAGCAGCTTGAGCGTGGCGCTGAATAGGGAAGCCACCAAGGGACGGTAAGTTTTAGAACATGCAGAACAAGGCGTATTGGTTTTTCAAGTACATCCTCATCGGCCCGTGGCTGCGCGTGTACAATCGCCCCTTCACCAAGGGGTTGGATAAGCTGCCGAAGGAGGGGGCGGGCATCCTGGCCTCCAACCACCTGGCGGTGATGGACTCGTTCTACCTGCCACTGGTATCCAAGCGCCAGCTGACCTTCCTGGCTAAGAAGGAATACTTCACCACCCCGGGCCTGGTCGGTGGCATCCAGAAGTTCTTTTTCAGCTCCGTCGGCCAGGTGCCGATCGACCGCGAGGATAAGGAATCCCAAAACGCCGCCATGGGCACCGCCCTGAAGGTACTGGAGCGCGGGGATCTGCTGGGAATGTACCCGGAGGGCACCCGCTCCCCGGACGGGCGCCTATACCGCGGCAAGACCGGCCTGGCCCGCATCGCCCTGGAATCCGGCCAGAAGGTCTACCCGGTGGCCATGATCAACACGAACAAGGCCAACCCGATCGGCACCTGGATCCCGCGCCCGGCCCGCTGTGGGGTGTACGTCGGCGACCCGATCGACCCGGATGATTTCCGCGATGCTGGTGACGACTACGCGCAGGCCAGGGCTCTGACCGACGCGATTATGGAGGCTCTCCACGAGCTGTCCGGCCAGGAGTACGTCAAGGACTTTTACGCCGCCGACGTGAAGAAGTCTCTCGAGGCCGGCAAGGGTTACCCGCCGGGCTCCGAGCCGCGCAGCTAGCTATTCAGTAGCTGCTAGGTAGCTACTCGGTAGCAACTCGGTAGGGCTTTCACCAGGCGTTTGCGCCCCCTCATTGGTTTGACTTCACGGGCGTGAACCTGATTCTGTTATAAGAATTATGGCAACTAAAGCGAGAGTCGAATGGGCTGATGCAGCCAAGGGTTTGTCCATCATTGGCGTGTGCATCATGCACGTCGTCACCGGCATCCCCGGTGGCAGGGAAACGGCTCTCGGCCAATTCTCCAGCTTCCTCGACCCGCTGCGGATGCCGCTGTTCTTCCTGGTCTCCGGGCTTTTCGCGCACCGCATCCTAGAACGCACCTTCGCCGACCTGTGGTACCGCCGACTGTGGTTCCTGTTGGTGCCCTACCTGGTCTTCAATCCGTTCCATGCGCTGACGCGCATGAGCATCGACAACAACTTCTCCTGGTTCGGCCTGGTCAAAGCTATGGTGCTGGGCAACGTGGGTCTCTGGTTCCTCTACGCCTTGATGCTCTACAACATCTTCGCCTGGACGCTGCGCAAGCAGCCACCGTGGTTGGCGATCCTGGTCTCCTGCATACCGCTGGTCGTCGGAGCCTTCCTGGGCGGCGGAGAGGACATCTTCTTCCGCCAAGTACTGACGTACGCCCCGATGTTCTTCATCGGCCTACACTGCCGCGACTTCTTCTTCCGCCTCGCCCGAGAGGCCTTCCGTCCCTGGGTGGTTATCGGCAGCGCGGTACTGTTCTTCGGCTCCGAGTTCTTGTCGCGCACGCTGTCCAAGACGATCTTTAGTGAGTGGACGCCCACGGTTGCAGCCCAGACCCTGGGCACGGGCTTCGTGAGCTCCCTAGCTGCCTTGCCGTTTGCCATTGTGGTTGCCGTCTGGATCTGTGCCATCCCAGTTGTAAACCGCCTGTTCCTGTTCGTAGGCCGCAATACCCTGCAGGTCTACGTCTTCCACCCCTTGGGCCTGTTCCTGCTGGGCGGAATTGCAGGCTCGCTGGCCGAGGCGCACCCGGAAACCCTGTCCTTCCTGGGCACCGTGGCCGGTCAGCTGTGGTGGGGCATTGGCGCCTGCGTGGTGGCCTCCGCAATCGGCTATGCGATCGGCAAGACTCCCTACCTGGGCTGGGTACTGTTCCCGCCGGCACTGCGACGTCCACAAGAAAAGCAGCAACAATCTCGCAACAGTGCACCCGCAGGCGGCGACCGAGCCCCATCGGCCTAGCGCGGCCAAAGGGATCTAAACTGGACAATCGTGCGCTACTTCTACGACACAGAATTCATCGAAGACGGCTCCACGATCGACCTGATCTCCATCGGCGTGGTGGCGGAGGACGGCCGCGAGTTCTACGCGGTCTCCACCGAATTCAACGAACACCGGGCGGGGCAGTGGGTGAAGAAGAACGTGCTGCCACTGCTGCCGCCGCGCTCCGACAAGGCGTGGATGGATCGCGCGACGCTGCGCACTAAGCTGCACGAATTCCTGGTGCCCGAGCGTGCTGGCCGCGGGCGCACTAAGCCCAGTGACCGGCCCGAACTGTGGGCCTGGGTGGGCGCCTACGACCACGTTGCCTTGGCTCAGCTGTGGGGCGACATGACGGGCCTGCCCTCCGACCTGCCGCGCTTTACCCACGAGCTCAAGCAACTGTGGGAGATGGCCGGGCGCCCGCGGCTACCCGAGAGCCCGAGCAACGCGCACGACGCGCTGGCGGACGCCCGCTTCAACGTGGTGAAGTACCGCCTGTCCATGGAGGCCCTGCAGTCCTAATCGCCCCGCCGGGGCTTCAGCGCAAGGGCCGCAGCCGTGGCGCCCCGCGCAGCTGAAAGGGACCTAAATGGCAATGAAACAGGCCACATACAGTATGATCTGCCTATGGCTTGGACTATTGATGCACCGTTAGATGAACTCCCCGATCTGCCGCCGCTGCCCGCGGACATGGCGGAGAAATTAGAAGACGCGCTGTCCCGCGACGCGAAGCAGCAGCCCAGCTGGGATACGGACCACGCGGGTCGCGTGCGCAAGATCCTGGAATCCGTGCCGCCGATCGTGGTGGCCCCGGAAGTTAAGAAGCTGAAGAAGCAGCTGGCCGACGTGGCCTTGGGCAAGGCCTTCCTGCTGCAGGGCGGCGACTGCGCCGAAACCTTCGAGACGAACACTGAGCCGCACCTGCGCGGCAACGTTAAGACCCTGCTGCAGATGGCGGTCGTGCTGACCTACGGCGCCTCCACCCCTGTGGTGAAGATGGGCCGCATCGCGGGCCAGTACGCGAAGCCGCGCTCCGCGGACCGCGACTCCAACGGTCTGCTGAACTACCGTGGCGACCTGGTCAACGGTGTGGAGGCCACAGAGGAAGCCCGCGCCCACGACCCGTCCCGCATGGTGCGCGCCTACGCAAACTCCTCCGCGGCGATGAACCTGGTGCGTGCGCTGACCAACTCCGGCACCGCCGACCTGTACAAGCTGCACGAGTGGAACCGCGAGTTCGTGACGAACTCCCCGGCGGGTGCCCGCTACGAGGCCCTGGCCACTGAGATCGACCGCGGCCTGGAGTTCATGTCCGCTTGCGGCGTGACCTCCGAGAGCCTGCGTTCCGCGGACATCTTCGCCTCCCACGAGGCGCTGGTGCTGGATTACGAGCGCGCAATGCTGCGCCTGGCCCACGACGAAGAGGGCAACGACGCGCTGTACAACCTGTCCGCACACCAGGTGTGGATCGGCGAGCGCACCCGCGGCCTGGACGACGCGCACATCCGCTTCGCCTCCCTGATCGCCAACCCGGTGGGCGTGAAGATCGGCCCGACGACCACCCCGGAGGAGGCCGTCGGCTACGTCCGCCAGCTGGATCCGAACAACACCCCGGGGCGCCTGACCTTGATCACCCGCATGGGCTACGACAAGATCCGCACGGCATTGCCGCCCATTGTCGAGGCAGTGGAGGCCACCGGCCACAAGGTCATCTGGCAGTGCGACCCGATGCACGGCAACACCTACACCTCCAACAACGGTTACAAGACCCGCGACTTCGACCGCATCATCGACGAGGTTCAGGGCTTCTTCGAGGTGCACCGCAAGATCGGCTCGCACCCGGGCGGCATCCACGTGGAGCTGACCGGCGAGGACGTCACCGAGGTAGTCGGCGGCGGCCAGTCCATCACGGACCTGGATCTGCCGGAGCGCTACGCCACCACCGTGGACCCGCGCCTGAACACCCAGCAGTCGCTGGAGCTGGCGTTCCTGGTTGCGGAGATGCTGCGCAACTAAAGCGCTGAGCGCCGGCCACGCGCGAGCTTTTAGATCGTGGTCAGCGTGACCACGGCACCGCGGTGGCTACGAGAGCTGGGGCCGGGGGATTGACCCAGAACCAAGCCGTTGGGATCCCCCTTGATCTCCACCTCGAAGCCCGCGTCTTCCAGCTTCTCCCGAGCCCTTTCCCCAGTGAGGCCCAGAACCCACGGCACGCGCTGGGATGTGGACTCGCGGATCTCGACGTCCGTGTTCTTCGACGGATCCAATAGTTCCCCTGCGCCAGGCGATTGCTCTGCCACGTCGCCGGAATCCTCGGAAGAGTCCTCCACGGGGGCGCCATCGACCGGGTTAAGGCCGGCCTCCCGCAGAGCCTTACGGGCGTCATCAACAGAAAGACCCTTAACGTCCGGCACCTCGATCGCGTTCGAGAGCACCAGGGTAACCTCCGTGCCGGACTCGACCTCCGCGCCTTCCTTTGGGTCGGTGCGGATGGCCTGGCCGGCGGGGATGTCCTTGTCGAACTCCTCGGTTTCCTCCGCGACCTGCAGCCCGGCTTTCTCCAGGGTCTTCTTCGCGCGGTCGCGCTCCTGGCCCTTCACGCCAGGCACGGTGACGGGGCGCTTGCCCTTGCTCATGCGCACCTCGACGGTGGATCCGGTGTTCACCTCGGTTCCGGCGGCGGGTTGAACCTCCGCGACGTGGCCTTTTGCGATTTTGTCGGAGTAAACGTCGTCGCCCTTCTTCACCTTGAGAGTGCGGTCGGTGAGCTTATTCGTGTAGTACTGCAGGCTCGAGTTGGTGCCCGGGTCCGGCACCGTCGGCTTGCCGAGGGAAAGCAGCACCGCCACCTCGGAGCCCCGCACGGCCTTCTGCCCCTTGGCGGGATCGGTGCCCATGACGGTGTTCTTCTCCGCTTGGTTGTCGTAGCGCTCGTCCAGGGTGGAGCTGAAGCCGGCTTCTTCGACGGTGGCCTGCGCGGTGGCTTGATCCATGCCGATGACAGTCGGGATCTCGCCGTAGCGGCCCGTGGTGAACCACCATCCGCCCAGAGCCATGCCAATGACCAGTGCGATGAGGAGGACGATCCAGAAGACCGTCGCCACCGGGGACTTGTTGCTGAGCTTCGGCACCTGCCGTGCTGGCCCCGGGCGGTGCGTTGCGTGACGGTTTTGCGCGTGCGGCGCCGGGTTATGTGGTGCCGGGTTATGTGGCGCCGGGCCGTGCTGTGCATACGGCGCGTGCGGCTGGTGTTGCGTGCGCGTCGGGTTGGTGTGCGGGGCGTTGGCGTTGTGGGGGAGCAGCCCTTCGCCCGGTTCGCCCGGCCGCTCCGCGTACCCCGGCCGGCCTTCCGGCTGGAACTGCGTGACGGCAGTGTGGTGCGTCCCCGGCCGGGCGCGATCCTCCTGGGGCAGGACGACCGCGCGGGTGGACATGGATTCGTCGTCCCACGGGGTGCGCTCGCCGAAGTCGGTTCCCGCCAATGCGCTGCGCACGGCGGACTCGGTGGGGGCGGGCACCTGGAAATCGGGCACGTCGAGGTCCTCGGCGGCCTGCTCCACGGCTTCCAGGAACTCGGCGCCGTCCACGAAGCGTTGCGTGGGGTCGCGGTGGCAGGCGCGCAAGACCAGCTCGTCGATCTCCGGCGGGATGTCGGGCATCAGCGTGCTGGGGGCGGGGACGGGGCGGTTGATGCGCGCCATGGCCGTCTCGATCGGCGTGCCGCCCTTGAACGGCGTGCGCCCGGTGAGTAGCTCGAACAGCAGGATGCCGGCGGAGTACACGTCGCTGGCTTGGGTCAGATTCTCGCCGCGCACCTGCTCCGGGGAGAGGTAGCCGACGGTGCCGATGACCTGCCCGTTGACGGATGTTGTGGCGTTGGTGGGGTCGCCCATCGCCTTGTTGATGGCGCGCACCAGCCCGAAGTCCGCGAGCTTGACCTGGTTCCGGTCGCTGATCAGCACGTTGTCCGGCTTGATGTCGCGGTGGATCATGCCCTTGGCATGGGCGATCGATAGCGCGGTGAGCACCGGCCGCATCACGGCGATGGCGGCGTGGGGCGGCATGGGGCCGCGCTCTTTCAGCAGTTCGCGGAGCGATCCGCCTTCGACCAGCTCCATCACCAGGAAGACATAGTCGTCGTCCACACCCTGGTCGAAGACATTCACGAGCGACGGGTCGCTGAGCTTCGCCACCGCGCGGGCCTCGCGCTCGAAGCGGGTGCGGAAGGCGGGTTCGCGGGCGAGCGTCGGATCCATCACCTTGACCGCCACTTCGCGGTCCAGGCGCGTGTCGATGGCTGCATAGACTGTGGACATGCCACCGCGGGCGATCTGGGCGCCGATGCGGTAGCGCCACTCCAGCAGGTCTCCGGGGTGTAGCTCGCTCACGTCTAGTTTCAGCCTCGTTTTCTAGCGGTTGTCTAGCGGTTTTTCGGTCTAAGCGTGGGGTTACAAGAGATGTTCTTGTGTGTAGTTGTGCTCAGTGTTACGGAATTATTCTAGTGGTACTCGTGTCATTATACGTTTAGCCTGGTGCGCGCCCTACTCGTTTCCTATTGACTCTTATTGACGCCCACGCGCTACAGTGGCCACCGTGAGTAAAGAAAACAAGCACGCAGAAGATCACGGCACCTTTACACGCTCTGGCGCACGCCCTGGCCAGGAGGGTCAGGGGCGCCTGCTCGCGGAGCCAGTGAACGGCGTTCCCGCTGGTGAAGAGGTTCTGACCCTACCAGAAGTCGCGGAGCGAATGAACTTGGTCGTCACCAAGGTCATGGACATGCTGGGCAAGAAGCAGCTGCTGGCAGTCGAGATCGACCGCGTGCGGCACGTTCCCGCCCGCTTCCTGGACGAGGACGGGCAGCTGAACCGCTTCGTCCCCGGGGCGATCGCCCTGTTGAGCGACGGCGGCTACTCCGACGCGGAGATTCTGGATTACCTCTTTACTGAGGACGACTCTCTGCCGGGGCGCCCGGTGGACGCTCTGCACGGCCACCTTGCCCGCGAGGTGATGCGTCGGGCGCAAGCGATGGCAATTCTATAGCCCACTGTGTCTGCTGCTGGCTCTGCTTAGCCTGCGGCTGACTCTGCTTAGCCTGCGGCTGGCGACGGGGTGGGAATTCCAGGCAGGCCTGTACCACCCAGGCGAAGATCGCCGCGAAGGCGAGCACCCACCACAGTGCGTACAAGCGATTGTTGCCGCCGCCGTCGAACATGAAGGTCACCCACATGCAGAACACGCTGGTGAGGTAGATGACCATGCGCGATCGGCTGGCCAGCACCACTAGCGCCAGGGGCGCGGTGTAGTACCACGGCAGCGTCACCGTGTTGAGCACGCAGGTGATCGCATAGGCGACGGCCATGCCGGTAAACGCTGTGTGCTCGTCGTGGCGGAACAGCCACCAGGTGGCGACCAGGCCGAGGAGCATCAGGGCGCTACTGACCGGGCGGATCGCATCCACCAACACGTTGAAAGTCAGGTCGTCGTTGATGCGCGACAGTACTGGCTCCAATGAGGAGGCGATAAAGGACGGCAGGGCCAGGGGGTTGATGACCTTGGAGTTGCCGGTGACCTCCGTGACCCAGCCCCACGTCTGGTTGGTCAGGATGGTCACGAGCGCCAGCATGCCAACGCATGCCAGCACGCTGACCAGCCCCGCCCACACCAGCGTGCCGAAGCGGCGCCACGTATCTGCAAGGCGCAGCCAGCGGGCCTTACCCGCGGAGTAGGGCAGTGCCCCTGCCACCCGGGCGACCAGAATCCAGACGACGAAGGGCAGGGCGATAAACGCCGTGGCCTTCAGGGCAGTCGCCACACCGATCAGTGCCGATGCGGCCAGGGCACCACGAACCGGCTGCAGCTTCACCGCGCACAGGCAGCCGAGAAGCACCAAAGCCATCATCATGTTCTCGGTGTGCATGCCACCGATCAGGTGCAGCACGCTCAGCGGGTTGAACACACCCAGCCAGACGGCCACGTCCGGCCGGATGCCCAGATGCGTAGCGAGCTTCGCTACTGCCCAGGCCATCACCAGCACGGACGCGATGGAGAGCAACTTGAAGGCGAAAATGCCGGCGGTGATGTTATCGCCGGTGACGGAAGTGATGGCCTGGCCCACTCCCATGTGCAGCGGGCCGTAGGGCGTGGTGGTGTTGCGCCAGTCGGCGCTGACCTCGAACAGCAGGGGTCCGGGGTTGGCCGCCGCGCCGACCTCGTAGGCGTTGAAGCCATCGCGGGCCAGCGTGCCCTGCATGAGGTAGGAGTAAATGTCCCGCGACATTAGTGGCCCGGCCAGCACCAATGGGCCGATCCAGGCGGCGATGGCAGAGCGGCGCAGCGGCTCACCACGCACGAGGATGTGCCGCCCGACGATGATCCAACTGAGTACCATCGCCGCCAGGGCGAACCACATCACGACCGTCACCATGCCTGCGGCATGGCCGAAGGTAAAGGAGCTCAGGCCGATGACCTGCATGATGCCACCGCGCGAGCGCACGGCACCGACGCTGTGGGAGGTGATCGTCAAAACGATGCTGCCGATAAGCCCCATCCAGACGGCGCGGCTGTAGCCCACCGACTGCAGCCAGGAACGAGCCTTGTCCGCAAAGCCCTCCGCGGCCGCCGTCACAGCACACCACCGCCGGTGATGCGGCGGGCGGCCAGAGCGCCGGAGAGGATGACAGTAGGCACACCCACGCCCGGTGTGGTCGAAGAACCGGCGAGCACCAAGTTATCCACACCGAACGCGCGGGCATTACGAGGCCGGAAGGGGCCGGTCTGGGTAAAGGAATGCGCCAACGCGAACGGACTGCCCGCGCCGAAACCGTGGTCGTCCTGCCACGAGGCCGGGGTATCCACCCGGGCGGCGCGGAAGTGCTCGGCAATGCCCGTGTAGCCGCGGGCCTCCAACACCCCCAGGAGCTCCTGGACGTAAGGATCCGTGACGTTCTCCCAGTCGATATCCGCCGAACGCAGGTTCGGCGCCGGGGCGAGGATGCTCAGCGGTTCGTAGGCGCCCGTGCCAGTGCCCGTACTCACGCCCGCGCGGGGAGACGTGGCGTCACCCTCAACAACACCGCCGAAGGTACGGCCGGCAACGGTGCGCGCCGGGCGAGTAAGCAGCAACGACGGGTCGCTCATTAGCTTGCCGCGACCGTGCGGGGCGGTGATCTCGCGGAAGGTTTCGTCCCATGCCTCGCCGAAGCTGATGGTGTGGTGGCGCTGCGACTCCCACCGGCCGGAGACTTCCGTCGGAATGCTGCCGTGAATCACCACGGCAGAAGGGGACCAGCGTAGCGGGGCGACCTTGCGCCACATGCGGCGGGCGAAGGAGCGGGAGATCAGCGCGCTTTCCCGGCCGGAACGGGTGAGCAGCTCGCCCACCACCGGCAGATCCGGGGTGGCCACAACTGCGTCGCAGCCGATGTATTCGCCGGAGCGGGTGCGCACGCCTGTGATGAGGTCTTCCGAGAAGTCCACGTGCTCGACTGCGTCCGAGGTGATGATGCGCCCGCCGGCGGCCCGCAGCGCCGCGGCCATGACCTCCGGCACTTCGCTCATCGAAAAGCCCGGGTAGAACACGCCCATGGAGGTATCCATGTGTGAAATGACGGTGTAGACCGCACGCGCATTCTTCGGCGCCACGCCCGCGTACAGCGCCTGGAAGGTAAACAACCGCTGTAGCTCTGCGTCGGGGATATGCCGTGCCGCGGCCTTGCCGAGGCTGCCGAAGGCGCCGAGGGAGCCGAGGTGGCTAAGGTCGGACGCCGCAGCGGGCGTGGACAGCAAATCCAGCGCACCGTCGAAGTCGGCGGCTAGGAAGTTCTCGAAGCTGGCGCTGAAGACATTCTGCGACC
The DNA here is from genome assembly GCF_000738175.1 of Corynebacterium jeikeium. Classification (GTDB taxonomy): domain Bacteria; phylum Actinomycetota; class Actinomycetes; order Mycobacteriales; family Mycobacteriaceae; genus Corynebacterium; species Corynebacterium jeikeium_C. Next base: position 27,941 of record NZ_JFCH01000039.1, read on the forward strand.
ATTCGCGGTGAGCCAGATAACCGGCGGCCAGCTCGTCTGTGGCGGTGCGATCCAGACCCTTGGAATCCGCGAAGCGGCGGATCTCCGCCACCATCGCATCGCGGTCGGCGAAGACTTCGGCGTGGCGGCCGCTGGCGAACTGCGCGTGATAGGCCGGGGCCAGGCGCTGGGGTGCCCACGGGCGCTCCAGGCCCAGCTGCTCGGCGGCGGTCTCGGAACGCAAGTCGATGCCCACGGAGGCCACGGCGGATTCGATGAGGCCGGGCATCGTCAGCACGGTGGCACCGGTGTCGGCCACGAAGCCCCCGTGTGCGCTGGTCAGCTGCTCGCTACGGCAGCGGCCGCCCACGGCGTTGGCGGCCTCGATGACGGTGACCTCGCGCCCCGCGGAACGCAACCGCAGGGCAGCGGAGAGCCCGGCCAGCCCGGCGCCGATCACGACCACGCGCTCGCCGTTGCCGGGCAGGCGCTTGCGCATCGTGGGGCGCGTCATGGGAACCAAGGGGCTGGGCAGGCTCAGGTGACGGCGACCGTCGGCAGAGCGGGTGGATAGCTTCATTTAAAACCTCCGGTGCGTTAGTTCTTCCGCCAGCTGGGTCAGCTCCGCAGTGATGTCGGCACCCAAACCACCCGCGCGCAGGGACTCGATGGCCCGCTGCGTGCGCGCCTCGATCAGCTTCTCCACTTCGGCCTGCGCGCCGGTGTCGTAGATGATGTCGCGGAGGCGCTCGATGTCCGCCTCCGCGGACTCCTCGCCCTTGCCCAGTCCCTCGCGGAGGGCCGCGACCTGGGATTCATCGCCCCGCTGCAATGCCTCGTTGATGAGGGTGGTGCGCTTGCCGGTGCGCAGATCGTCGCCGGAGGGCTTGCCGGTGACCTCCGGGTCGCCGAAAACTCCCAGCTGATCGTCGCGCAGCTGGAAGGCCTCACCGATGTCCTGGCCCACATTGCGGAGCATGGTCTGAGTCTGTTCGTTGGCGCCCGCCAGTGCGGCGCCGATGTGCAGCGGGCGGGCGACGGTGTAGGAGGCCGTCTTGTACTTGATCACGGCAAAGGAATCCGCAACGTCTTCGCTGCCGTTGGCTTCCAGGGCAATGTCCAGGATCTGGCCCCCGATCACCTCGGTGCGCATTGCCCGCCAGGCCGGGCGTGCCCGCTGCAGCGCGGTGGTGCTCAGCCCCGAGCCGTTGTACAGGTCGTCCGCCCAGGCAAAGGCGAGGTCGCCGATGAGAATTGCCTGGCTGATCCCGTAGTGCTCGGAGGAACCCAGCCAGCCGCGTTCGTGGTGCTTCGATTCAAAGGTGCGGTGGGCGGTGGGGAAGCCGCGCCGGGTATCGGAGCGGTCGATGATGTCGTCGTGGATGAGGGCGCAGGCCTGGATGAACTCGAAGGCGGACAGCGCATTCAAGATGGCGCCCTGGTCGATACCCGCAGCCGGCGATGAACCGCCACCGCCTTCGAGCGCCGCGCGGATGCCTGCCCAGGCGAAAGTCGGGCGGACGCGCTTGCCGCCGTTGACGATGAAGTCGCGCAGCACCGTGATGGCGCCGCCGACGAGGGGACCGATGTGGGAGAACTCCTCCTGGGAGCGGTTCAGGTACTCCTTTAGTTGGGCATCGACGGCGGACGGAACTGCGGACAGTGGGGAATCGAGGCGCCAGGGGTGCGCGGCCAGCTCATCGGTACTCATGGCTCTCTATTCTAAGGGCTCGCGCGACAAGTGCGAACAACGGTAGTGCTGGGGTGACGCCACCGTGGCGGGCGGGCGGAACGGGTGAGCGAACGGACAGGCCGCGGGGGTGATCGCGCGCAGGGAAAATGCCAAATGTAGGCCAAAGTCTTGAAATGGACAGCTCTGTCTATATGATCTTTGGGTATGGCTAGTATCCGCAGGCAGGTTGCCGTATCCCAGTCCCTTTCGCTCTACACTCCCGGGCGCGTTCCGTTCTCTGTGGAGTTCATGCCGCCGCGCGACGACGCGGCCGAAGAGCGCCTGTGGAACGCGGCCGAGGCATTCCACGACCTCGGTGTGAGCTTCGCCTCGGTAACTTATGGTGCCGGCGGCAGCACCCGCGAGCGCACCCTGCGTGTCGCCGAGCGCCTGGGCACGAAGCCGCTGACAACCCTGGTGCACATGACGCTGGTGCAGCACACCAAGGAAGAGCTGCAAGACATGCTGCGCACCTATGCCTCGCTGGGGCTCACGAACTTGCTGGCGCTGCGCGGCGACCCGCCGGGCGATCCGAACGCCGAATGGGTGCCCACCCCCGGTGGTTTGAACTATGCGGTGGAACTGATCGACATGATCCGCGAGATGCCCGAATGCGCCGACTTCGACATTGGCATCGCCAGCTTCCCCGAAGGCCACTACCGCACGGGTTCTTTGGAACAGGACACGGAATACACTCTGGCCAAGCTCCGCGCCGGGGCGCAGTACTCGATTACGCAGATGTTCTTCGATGTGGACCACTATCTGCGCTTGCGCGATCGTCTGGCGAAGGCGGATCCGGAGCATGGGCAGAAGCCGATCATTCCGGGGCTGATGCCGATCACATCCCTGCGGAGTGTGCGCCGCCAGATGGAGCTGGCGGGTGCTGCTCTGCCACCGAAGCTGGAGAAGCGCCTGCTGGATGCTGCAGCCGGCGACGAGGTCGCAAACCGCGACGCCATCCGCGAGGTCGGCATCGAGGTGACCACTGAGATGGCCGAGCGCCTCATTGCCGAGGGGGTTCCGGACCTGCACTTCATGACGATGAACAACGTGCGCGCCACCCAGGAGGTCCTGCACAACCTGGGCATGGCTCCGGCGTGGGGGCCGGGGCTGGGGCACGACATGGTGCGTTAGCTGCGCGTGCGCTGCAAGATACCGAACGGCCGGGGGTCCGCCGGGAACTTAAAGTTCCGCAGCACATCGGTGAACCCGGCCTTGCGATAAAGCTGCCAGGCTGCGTTGGCCTCGCCTTCCACCTCGGGTGTGGAGAGCATCACCGTGTTCTGTGGCGTTCGCTCTAGCAGGTCGTTCAGGATTGTGGTGCCGACGCCCTCACCCTGCGCCGGTGGAAGCACATGTATTTCGGATAATTCGGCGTAGGCATGCAGTATCCGGGTGGCCTCCGCGCGGGAGTGCCCGTTAAGCACTAGGCCGCGGGCGACTTGGCGATACCACCAGGTGTTCGGGGAGCCGCGGAAGGTAAAGCCGATGCCCACGCAGCGCTGGCGGGCGTTACCCGGATCCGGCTGTTCCTCCGCGCGGTGGAGGAGGGCCATGCTGCAGGTGAAGTCCGGCTGGGATCCGTTGTAGAACCACAGCGACTTGCGCTGGGCGTGCGTCTCGTTTGGATAGTCCATGGCCGCCAGGTGAATATCGATGAGCTCGTCGAGCCGGGTGATGAAGTGGCGATTGGTGGCGGGGACCACGGACACGCGCATGGGGGAATCGGCGGCGGAGGGTGTGCGGGGCGTGTCCTGGGGCATGGCTTCAATAGTGCCACTGCCGGGGGAGGCGTTGGAGGAAGATTGGCGCGAAAGATGCCAGTTAGAACAGGTGTTCTATTTTGAGTTGTGTTCTCAGTGGGATGTCCGAGGCGCTTCCTAGAGTGAGGTCTAACAGTCAAGGCGATAGGCCAACAAGGCGATAGGCCAAAAGGAAGAGGGGACAAGACCATGAACGAGAACATGCTGGCCCAACCCAAGCAGCTGGGGGCGCGGGCTCGTTACAGTCGCAGTCGCGGGGCGCGGGGGTTCCTGGACGAGGCGGAGCGCCAATTGGAGCTATCTCGATCGGAACTACGTGAGCCCGAGGCGATCGTCTATGCCTACCGAGCTGCCCTGCGGGCGGCAGGTGCGTTGATTGAGTGGGAGATGGCCACGCGAAAGCGTCGCCCTTCCGGGAGTGCGTGGGCGAAGCTGCGGGTTTTGCGCCCCGACCTGGAGGATTGGGCAGAGACCTTTGAGGTGCACGCGCGGGTAGCGAGTAGGGCGGGGTTGGGGCTTAACCGAGGACTGCCGGAGAATGCGCGTGGCGCGATCTATCGCGATGCCTGCGATCTGGTGGATTTCGCCCGCGGGGCAGTAAATTACCTGCCGGAGGTTGCCTAGGGCGAAAAGTGGGCGTTGTTTGAAAACCGCAGGTTGATGTAGGGTGGATGGGTGAGAAGTGGGCGGAGTTCGCCCAGGCTGGAAACTTTCTTTACGCCTAAAGCGTTAGGAAGAGTAGCCGCAAACATTTGGGAGGTCGCGATGGCTCTATCGGAGCAAGAGCAGAGGATGCTCGCGGAGATCGAACGGGCGTTGATCGCCGAGGATCCACGCTTGGCAAAGCAGGCTTCCAATAGCGGCGAACAGACGATCAGCTTCAACATCCGCTCGATTGCGCTCATTGTCCTCGGTCTTGCGGTGATGGTCGGCGGCATTGCTGCGGCCCAGCTTTCGCTGTGGTTCGTAGCGTTGAGCGTGCTCGGGTTCCTGATCATGTTCGGCGGCGGCCTTCTGGCATTCCAGTCCAACGATGATCCGGAGACCGCAGCAATCAAGCGCTCCAAGTCTTCCAAGAGTGGCAAGCCCGGTGCGGCGAGGAAGGCTGGCTCGGGTCACTCCGGTGGCATCGGCGACAAGATGGAAGATAGCTTCCGTCGCCGCTTCGAGCGCTAGTCAAGCCCACCAGTTAGATCTAACTTAAGGAACCACCGTCCTCCACGCATGGAGGACGGTGGTTTTGTCGTATCTAGTCGAAATTAGGGGGAATCTCCCCACTTCGCCCCACCTCAAGCCCTTTTGATCCCTCTGGTGTTGCGGGCGCGCGCATTCAAGCGTCGGAGGAGGGGTGGCTTGAATATTCCTACCTGCGCAAATGGCTCAGTTGGCTGAGATAAGGGGGTGGGGGAATGGTGGCGTCACAAAGAAAGAAGGGTGAGGGGCTGTGTGTGAAGGGGCGAGGGGCGAAGGGGTAAAGTCCAGCTTGAACGTTGTTGATGTGAAAAATATTGAGAAAAGGTGCGCAAAAACACCTCGTGTTGTGGAGTTTGTGGGGGAGAGTGGGGTAAAGTGGGGCTCGTTGGAGCAAAGCTGTGCCAACAACTCCAAACTTCATAGCGAAACCACTGGTCAGGGCAAGAAATCGCCCGCCATCCACGACATAGACGGCAAAACGAAACAAGAGATCTTCCAACGGAAAGGGGCCGATGCATGTTTTTCGGCACCTTCACGCCGAAGCTGGACGACAAGGGTCGACTGACCCTGCCGGCAAAGTTTCGGGAGGAGCTCGGTGACGGCCTGATGGTCGTGAAAGGGCAGGATCGCAGCCTGGCTGTGTACCCCAAGGCAGAGTTTCTGGTACGGGCGAAGAAGGCGGCTGAAGCCTCGCGCACGAACCCGAAAGCTCGCGCCTTCGTGCGCAACCTGGCGGCCAGCGCCGACGAGCAAACCCTCGATTCGCAGGGGCGCATCTCGGTCTCGGCGATGCACCGAAGCTACGCGGGTCTCACGAAAGAATGTGTTGTGATCGGCAACGTCGACTTCATCGAGATCTGGGATGCCGAAAGCTGGGCCGAGTACAGCGCGGAGCACGAAGAGGATTTCTCGGACGGCGACGACGAAGTGCTGGCGACATTCCTGTAGCCCCGAAGGCCTTAGCGCTTGACCAGATAAGACAAATTCATAGTGAAAACGGAGTGTGCGCAGGCCCTTACCTGCGTGGACGACGCGGAATCTTGACGTACTTCCCCAATGTCAAGCCCGCACCCACGCAGGTGAGGCCCTGTACGCACTCCTTTAGCTTTTGAGTCACATAAGTAGCTATGTGGCACATGAACTGCATAGCACCCCAAGAAACGCAGTGAGGGAAGGAGGGAACACCGATGAACGAAGAACGTGGAGCCGAGCAGCGCGAAGAGCACGGCCACACCCCAGTCATGCGCGACCGCATGGTCGAGCTCGTGGGGCTGGGTGTGAACAGCGAAAACGCGCCCGCCCACCCGGTCATCGTCGATGGGACCCTCGGCGCCGGCGGCCACAGTGAGGCCTTTTTGGACGCCTTTCCCCACGCAACCGTCGTCGGCCTAGACCGCGACCCCAACGCACTGGCGGAGGCCAATGAGCGCCTGGTGCGCTTCGGGGACCGCTTCGTTTCCTACCAGACCCGCTTCGATGGAGTAACCGAAGCGCTGGAGGACCTGATGGAGCAGGGCAAACTCCCGGCCAGCGTGCGGGAGCACGGCATCTCCGGGTTTCTGTTCGACCTCGGAGTGTCCTCCATGCAGCTGGACCAGCCGGAACGCGGATTCGCCTACGCGGTAGACGCGCCGCTGGATATGCGCATGGATCCCAGCAGCCCGCTGACCGCCGCCGAGATCCTCAACACCTACAGCCACGGCGAGATCGCGCGCATCCTGAAGACCTACGGCGACGAGCGCTTCGCGGGCAAGATCGCCTCCGCGGTCGTCCGCGAGCGCGAGAAGCAACCCTTCGAGAACTCCGCGCGGCTGGTGGAGCTGCTGTACGCAACCATCCCGGCAGCGTCGCGCCGCACCGGCGGGCACCCGGCGAAGCGCACCTTCCAAGCGCTGCGCGTCGAGGTGAACGCGGAACTCGAGTCGCTGGAGAACCTGATCCCCGAGATCTCCCGCTGGCTACATGTCGGCGCCGTCGGCGTGTTCATGAGCTACCAGTCGCTGGAAGACAAGATCGTCAAGAAGGCATTGGTGCAGCTCAGCACATCAAAGACCCCGCCGGGGTTGCCGATGGAGCTGCCCGGCATGGAAGCCGAGTTCGAGCTCAAAACCCGCGGGGCAGAGAAGGCTAGCGAGGCGGAGATCGAGCAGAACTCCCGGGCCGCCCCCGTGAGGGTGAGAGCCTACAGCAGGGTCAGCGACAGAGGAAAAGCAACATTTCCGCTGGACACGCCCAGTTAGCTAGACAAAACACCTTAGAACCACTGATAGAAACAAACCCGGACCTCCGATAATTCGGAAGGAATCACATGACAGCACCAGGCACCATCCGCACCCGAGGCCAGCACACCGACCGCGATCGCACCACCGTAGCCGGTCGCGGCGTTGCCGACCGCTCACGCGCCAAGGTTCGCCCGGCGCGCTCTAGCCAGCGCACCGCCGAGCCGACCCGCCGCGGAAGTGCCTGGGATGCCAACCGCACCAGCGCCCCGGGGCGCAGTACTCGCCGCTTCGGCGGTAGCCGGGTGGGCTCGCGCCAGCAGGTCTCGGTCCGCGGGCGGCGCATCATTGCCCTGGAGCGCGGGAACCCGAAGCTCACCCGCCGCATCGTGCTGGCGGTGACTGTCTTCATCCTCGGCGTGGTTTCCATCATGGCGCTGTCCGCCGTCACGACTAAGCAGTCGTTCCAGATCTCCGATGCGCAGTCTCGAAGCACCACGTTGGAAAACGAGATCGAGAGTCTGAACCGGGACGTCGCCAACGCGAAGTCCTCCGCCAACATCGCCAAGGAAGCCAGCGAGATGGGCATGGTTACCCCGAAGCAGTCCGGCATTCTGGAGGATCGCGGCGGCAAGATCGAGGAAACCCGCCCGGCCAACGCTGAAGATGGCAAGGAAGTCGTCGACGTCAACGGCGAAACTAAGCGTCGTGGCGCAACCAGTGATCCGAACAAGACCGAACGCGTCGAGGGCCTGCACCCGGACCACCCGGTCCTTGCAGGTGACCGCGCCCCAGATGTAGACGTCAGCGGTCCTCGCAACAACCCACAGGGCAACGGTGGTCTGCCGTACTCCGGCGGCCCGGCGGGTCAGGCGCCTGCACCGGCTCCCGCGCCGGCTCCGGCAGCACCTGCTCCGGCACCGGCTCCTGCTCCAGCGCCCGCGGCGGAGGCCCCGGCCCCGGCGCCGCGCTAGGTCACCGCGGACAGCAAACCGAAAACTTCAGACACGCCGGGGTCAACCCCGGCCTGTTTTCGTATTTACGGGGACAATAACCAAGAGTGAATAGAAAGGAGGGCAACCACGTGTCCACACCCAACGACCGCCGCTCCCCGCGGACGGTTGACTCTAACTCGTGGTTGATCCTGGATACCTCCTTCGCGCGCTTTAACAAGCGCGTACGCCTTGTGTTCCTAGTCATTTTCCTGACGGTTTTCGCCCTGCTGCTGCGCCTCGCCTGGGTACAACTGGTCGCCGGCCCAACGCTGTCTAATCAAGCGCAGCTGCAGCGTACCTCGGTGATTACCGAACCGGCTCTGCGCGGAGGCATTACGGATCGCAATGGCCAGGTGCTGGCCTACACCATGGACGCACGCAGCCTCGCTGTGCTCCCGAAGCAGGCCGAAAAGCTCATGCAGGAAAGTTATGAAGAAAATCCCGAGGAGAACCCCGAGCCCAAGCAGCGCATCGAAGAGATCGCCAAGCGTCTGCCCGAGATGATCAATAAAGAAGGCGACGATATCGAGGAAGACGATATCCGCGACAAACTGACCAGCGATAGAAGTTACGAGGTGCTGGTGCGCAACGTCGACCCGGACGTTGCTGAAAAGGTTGGCGAGGAGTTCCCCGAGATCACCGTCGAACGCCAGGACCTGCGTCAATACCCCAACGGCGCGGTGGCGCAGAACATGATCGGCAAGATCAGTACCGATAACCAGGGGCAGTTCGGCCTGGAGCTGTCCCAGGATGCGCGCCTGCAGGGCATCAACGGTTCGCGCACCGTGGACATTGGAGGCGATGGCTACCAGATTCCGGGCTCCACCCGCGATGTGCACCCGGCCGTCAACGGCGATTCCTATGAGCTGACCATCGACCTGGACGCGCAGACCTATGTACAGCAGGCACTGCAACAGGCGCGCGAGAAGTCGGGCGCAAAATCCGCCTCGGCCGTCGTGCTGGATTCGAAGACCGGCGAGATCATCGCCATGGGCTCTAGCGATTCCATCGACCCGAACGGGGACATCGAAAAGCAGCTGAAGCGCAAGAAGGTCTTCGGCGATCGCGCCACGGCGGATTCCTTCGAGCCGGGCTCCGTGGCCAAGATCATGACCGCCGCGGCAGCCATCCAGGAGGGCAAGACCACTCCGGATGAGGTGCTTAAGGTCCCCGGCAGCATCGAGATGTCCGGCGTGACAGTGAAGGATGCATGGGACCACGGCGAGGTTCCGTACACCACCACCGGCATCTTCGGTAAGTCCTCGAATGTCGGCACCCTGATGCTCGCCGAGCGTGTGGGTGAGGACAAGATGTATGACTATTTCCGCAAGTTCGGTGTGGGCCAGACTGCGGGCGTGGGGCTGCCGTATGAAGTTGCCGGCTACATGCCGGAGCTAAACCAGTGGTCCGGCGGCACTTTCGCTAACTTGCCCATTGGCCAGGGTATGTCCATGAGCCTGCTGCAGATGACCAGTATTTACCAGGCGCTGGCCAACGATGGCGTGCGTGTGGAGCCCCGACTGATCAACAAGATCACGTCTTCCGACGGTGCAGAGCTGGCTTCCGACCCGGCGAAGGAGACTCGCGTGGTCTCCCCGGAAACCGCTCGCACGACCGTGGACATGTTCCGCGCGGTGACGCAGAAGGACGAAACCGGAGTTCAGCAGGGCTCTGGTGCGCCGGCGGCCATCGACGGTTACCAGGTTTCCGGCAAGACGGGCACGGCCCAGCAAGTCGACCCGGACACGGGCGCCTATTCGAACTCCAAGTACTGGATCAACTTCGCGGGTATCGCACCCGCCGACAAGCCCCGCTTCGTGGTTGGCATCATGCTGGATGACCCCGAGCGCGGTACTGACGGGGGCGCGGGTGGCAGCGCGGCGCCTCTGTTCCACGACATCATGGCGTGGATGCTCGACCACTACAACGTGCCGCTGTCCAAGGAAGCAGGACCAAAGCTGATGCTGGAGGCAAATCAATGACATCGCTGAAGCAGCTCGCCGAAATCTGCGGAGGAACCCTCACCGGCCCCTGGGAGGGTGTGGAGGTGACCTCTGCCGCGATCGGCTCTAATGATGTGCAGCCGGGCGGCCTTTTCTGTGCTGTTCCTGGTTCGAAGGTCCACGGCGCGACCTTCGCCGCGGATAGCAAGGCGGCCGCCGTTCTTACCGACGCCGCAGGCCAGCGCATTATTGATGACGCCCCTACGCCGCTACCGTGCATTGTTGTGGACGACGTTCGCGAGTGGATGGGCGCGGTGTCTGCGGAGGTTTATGGCCACCCGGCACGCCAGCTGAAGACCATTGGCATCACCGGCACGTCTGGTAAGACCACCACCAGCTACCTGGTGGAGAAGGCTCTGCTGGATTCGGGGCTGCAGGTGGGGCTGATCGGCACCACCGGCACCCGCATCAACGGCCAGCCGATTCCGACCTCGCTGACCACCCCGGAGGCACCCACGCTGCAGGCGCTGCTGGCGCGCATGGTTGCCGAGGGTGCCACGCACCTGGTGATGGAGGTTTCCAGCCACGCCCTGCAGCTAGGCCGGGTGCGCGGAGTGCACTTCGACGTGGTGGCGTTTACGAACCTGAGCCAGGACCACCTGGATTTCCACCCGACGATGGAGGACTACTTCCAGGCGAAGGCGCTGCTATTCGAGCGCGTTGAGGACGGGAGGGTTCCGGGCACCGCTGTGATCTGCTGCGAGGACGAGTGGGGCGAGCGCATGCGCGCCATCGCCGCGAAGCACTCGCCGACCGTGGCGCTGTACCCCCAGGGCGGTGACCACACGGCCGAAGCAGGCGGCCCGGTATGGTCCATTGCTTCCGCCGAAGTGGCCCCCAGCGGCCGCCAGCACATTCGCCTGGACATCGCAGGCGGCGCCGAACCCCGCGAGCTGGATTACAGCATCGGCATGGCGGGCTCCTTCAACCAGGCCAACAGCTTGGTGGCGCTGGCCTGCATCGAGGCAGCTACGGGAGACGCGCTGACCAGCGACAGCGCCGCCGTACAGGCCCTGCAAGACGTGCAGGTGCCCGGCCGCATGCAGCTGGTCGAGGAGGGCCAGGACTTCCTGGCGATGGTTGATTATGCGCACAAGCCGGGCGCGGTTCAGGCCGTGCTGGGTAGCCTGCACGACTACCTGCCGGATCCGGAAGCCCGCATCGGAATCGTTCTCGGGGCCGGTGGAAACCGCGATCACGACAAACGCGCGATCATGGGCCGCATCGCCGCGGAGCTGGCCGATGCGGTGTTCGTCACGGATGACAATCCCCGGGATGAGGAACCTTCCGCGATTAGGGAGGCTATTTACGCGGGGGCGCGAGAGGGCGTCCAGAAGAAAGAACAAGAACAACCAACAAACGGCGAGACCGTGTGCGAGATCGTGCCCGACCGTGCAGAGGCAATCGCCGCAGCTGTGGCGTGGGCACGCCCCGGAGACGCGGTGGTCGTGGCCGGTAAGGGGCACGAAAAGGGGCAGCTGGTGGCCGGCACGATGCACCCCTTCGACGATGTGGAGGAGCTGGCGGCAGCTCTGCAGAACCGGGTGCGGCAAGAGCGCGAGGCAGATAATGGTGAAGGTAGGCAGAAGCGATGATTGAACTAACAACCCAGAAAATCGCCGAGGTAACGGGCAGCACGCTGATTAACGACGTGGATCCGCAGGCCGTAGTGACCGGCCCTGCGGAGTTCGATTCGCGCAAGATCACCCCGGGCGCGATCTTCATGGCCTTGCCCGGAGCCCGCGCCGACGGGCACGACTTCGCCGACGCTGCATTGCAGAACGGCGCCGCGCTACTGATCGTCGGCCGTCAGGTGGAGCAGCCCGCGCTGCTGGCCGCACCGGTGGAGGTCAACGAGCAGACCTCCAACGCCACCGCCTTCGAATTCGACGTGGAAGGCCACGGCGCCGCAGTGCTGGCTGCCGTGGACAAGCTCGCGCGCTACAACACCGACGTACTGGCCGCCGAGGAAGGCATGGTCGTCGTCGGCGTTACTGGTTCCGCGGGCAAGACCTCCACTAAGGACCTGATCGGCGCGGTGCTGCGCGAGGCGGGGGAGACCGTCGCCCCGCCCGGCAGCTTCAACAACGAGATCGGCCTGCCGTACACCGCCCTGCGTGCCAGCCGCGACACGCGCTTTCTCGTCAGTGAGATGTCCGCCCGTGGCGTGGGCCACATCCAGCACCTGACGACCGTCACTCCACCGCGCGTGGGCGTGGTGCTGAACGTCGGCAGCGCCCACCTGGGCGAGTTCGGTTCCCGCCAGGCCATCGCGCAGGCGAAGGGCGAGCTCGTGGAGGCGCTGCCAGCTGCCGCCGACGGGGGCCTGGCCGTGCTGAACGCCGACGACGACAAGGTCGCGGCGATGGATAAGCGCACCGCGGCGCGCGTCGTGCGTTTTTCCACGGAGGGCGCGACCGGGGCCGCAGGTGTTCCGGCGGATTACTACGCCACCGACATCGAGCTCGATGCCGTGGCCCGAGCCAGCTTTATGCTGCACCACCCGGCAGGGCAGCCGGTGCGCGTGGAGCTCTCGGTGTTCGGCGCCCACCAGGTCTCGAACGCGCTTGCCGCCGCGGCGGTTGGTATCGAGTTGGGTATGGACGCCGCCACGGTTGCATCCCTGCTGAGCTCTCACGTCGCCGCCAGCGTGAACCGCATGGACGTGCGCACCCGCGCATCCGACGGGGTGACGATCATCAACGACTCCTACAACGCCAACCCCGAATCCATGCGCGCGGGAATCGACGCGCTGGCCTATACAGCCAAGGGGCGCCGCGAGGCGGAAAGCTGGGCTGTACTGGGGCAGATGGGCGAGCTGGGCGAGGACGCAAGCGAAGAGCACGCCGAGCTCGGCCACGTGCTGGCGCAACGGCGCATCGACCACGCAGTGATCGTGGGCAACGGGGTGAACCAGCGTGCGCTGGCCGACGCCGCCCGAGAGAGCGGAGTGGAAACGCAGGTGGTCGAAAACATCGACGGTGCGGTGAACTACCTAGACATGAGTTTGAACCCGCAGGATGTGGTGCTGATCAAGGCATCGTATTCAGACGGACTATGGGCAGTGGCAGAAGGACTGCTCATCGGCGAGGACCAAGGAGCTTAACAATCCCATGTTGCAAATCTTTATCGCAGGTGCGGTCGCTTTCCTTGTGTCCGTACTGCTGACTCCGGTGCTGATCCGTTGGTTCTCTGCCGAAGGACTGGGGCAAGAGATCCGCGAGGAGGGGCCGAAGTCGCACTTCAAGAAGCGCGGTACCCCGACCATGGGCGGCATCGCCGTGCTGGCGGGCATCGTGTTCGGCTACCTGGTGGCCGTGCTCGTGGGGCTAGTAACCACCGGCGCTGGGCCGGGCGTAAGCGGCTGGCTGGTGCTCGGGCTGACCTTGGCCCTGGGCGGGCTGGGCTTCGCCGATGACTACATCAAGCTGGTGAAGGGGCGGAACCTGGGCCTGAACGCGAAGGCGAAGCTCGTCGGGCAGCTGGTTACCGCGATTGTCTTTGGCCTGCTGATCCTGCAGTTCCCGAACGCGCACGGACTCACCCCGGGCTCCACGCACCTGTCGTTCGTCCGCGATATTGCGACGTTCGACATCGCCCTCGGGCCGGCCATCGTGGGCATGGTTCTGTTCTTGATCTTCATCTACTTGGTGATTTCCGCCTGGTCCAACGCAGTGAACCTGACCGACGGCCTGGATGGCCTGGCAAGTGGCGTGACCGCGATGGTGATGGGCACCTACGTGCTGATCACCTTCTGGCAGTTCCGCAACTCCTGCACTGTCAGCGCAGAAGCCGCCTGCTATACGGTGCGCGATCCGTTGGACCTGTCGATGCTCGCCTCCGCTGGCCTGGGCGCCTGCCTGGGCTTCCTGTGGTGGAACGCGGCCCCGGCGAAGATCTTCATGGGCGATACCGGCTCGCTGGCTCTGGGTGGCCTGGTGGCCGGACTGTCTGTGACGACTCAGACCGAGCTGCTGATGATCTTGGTCGGCATCATCTTCGTCATCGAGGCCGCGTCCGTGGTGATCCAGGTGGTCTCCTTCAAGGCCACCGGCAAGCGCGTGTTCCGCATGGCACCGATCCACCACCACTTCGAGAACAAGGGGTGGGCGGAGACCACCGTCGTTATCCGCTTCTGGCTGCTCGCCTCGCTGGCGGCGATGTCCGGCTTCGCCATCTTCTATGCGGAGTGGCTCAACGGCGCCAGCTTCTAGACCTGCCGGTGGCAGGCCCACAAACCCACAATTCGCTAGCAATGTAAGGACGACCCAGCCGTGGAATCGACACACGCACTTCAACCGGTAGATGCCCTAGAAACCATGCGCACCCAGACCGTTCTGGTCGCAGGTGCGGGCGTGGCCGGGCGGGGTGTGATCTCCATGCTCTGCGCCCTCGGCGCGCGGTCGGTCCTGGTTGCAGACGACAATGCGCAGGCACTTGGCCACATTGCCGACGATGGAAATACAGAGCTGCGGTTACTAAGTGTTTCCGAGGCGATCGCGACCCTCGACGACCTGGCGCCGCGACTCGTCGTGACCTCCCCGGGCTGGAAGCCCGAATCCCCGCTGCTGGCCCGCGCTGCTGAGCTGGGCATTCCCGTGATTGGGGATATCGCCGCAGCCTGGCTAGCCGACCAGGCTGGAGCCTTCGGCGAGCCCCGTACGTGGCTGGCGGTGACGGGAACGAACGGTAAGACCACTACCACGGCGATGCTAACCTCCATGCTGATCGCCGACGGGCGCGCTGCCCTGGCCGTGGGCAACATCGGCATCGCTCCTTCCGCCGCGCTGGCCGCCCAGCACCGTGGCGAGCCCCGTTCCGATATATTCGTCGCCGAGGTGTCCAGCTTCCAGCTGCACTGGGCGCCCATGTTCGAGCCCGCCGTCGGTTGCATTCTGAACCTCGCCGAAGACCACCTGGATTGGCACGGCAGTTACGAAAACTATTGCGCAGACAAGGCACACGTCTTGACTGCCGAGGTGTCTGTCCTGGCTCTGGACGACTCAGACGTTGTCGCTACTGCACGCGCCCGCCAGGTCGCGGCGCGCCGTGGGTACACGATTCACGACCCTGAGAAGGTGGCGTCACAAAACACAGAACGAGTAGTCGGGGTGCGCGACGGGCGGCTGATCGAGGTTGTCCTCGGCGCCCCGAGCCAAACCACAGACCTCGCTCCGGCGCAGGGGATTAGCCCTCCCGGACCCGCGGGGCTTGCCGATGCCGCGGCGAGTGCGGCGATGGCGCGTGCGCTGGGCGTGGCTCCAGCGGCCATCGAAGCCGCGTTGGCTGGCTTTCAGGTGCAGGCACACCGCGGGCAAGTTGTGCTGGAGCACGGAGGCGTTACCTGGATCGATAATTCGAAGGCCACCAACCCGCACGCCGCAGAGGCCGCGCTGCGGGGCCAGCGCAACGTGATCTGGGTTGCCGGCGGGCAGCTGAAGGGTGCCGCGGTCGACGGGCTGATCCGGGCGATCGGCGGTGCCCTTAAGGCAGTGGTGGCACTGGGCGTGGATCGCGCGGAGCTCGTCGCGGAGGTGTCGCGGCAGCTGCCCGAACTGCCGGTCACTGTTATTGACGCCACCGATCCAGAAGAAGCGATGCGTGCCGTCGCCCGGGTCACCCATGGGTTGGCGCAACCCGGCGACAGCGTGGTGCTGGCCCCGGCGGCAGCGTCGCTGGATATGTACACCGGTATGGGCCAGCGTGGCGACCTGTTCGCCCAGTATGCGGTGGCATATGCTGGGGCCGATGCGGCCGAACAAAAGGCGCAAGAGACGCATAAGGCCCAAGAGACTCAAGAAACACAGGAAAGGGGATAGGCGCGCGATGTCCACTCCGACGTCCAATTCGAAGCGCCGGCGCATCCCCGGCGCAGGGGAGACCAGCCCGCACGGTAAGCGACCCGAGCCGGAGCGTACGTCCGCGAGCCAGGAATCTGGCGCCGAGCGCGGCCTGGCATCTCTGCACCGCAAGTTCACCGCGCAGCTGGCCACCCCGCAGCTAAACTACAAGGTGCTGTTGGTCGTCACGGCGTGCCTGACCATCCTGGGGCTCGTCATGGTGCTGTCGTCGTCGATGGTGACTTCCTACGCCAGCGGCGCGAGCGTCTTTGGTGAGTTTATTAAGCAGGCCGTGGTCGTATTCCTCGGATTGGTGGCTATGTGGGTGGCGCTACGGATGCGCCCGGAGACGATCCGCAAGTATTCCCCGTGGCTGTTGGTAATTGCGATTGCGATGCTGATAGCGGTGCTGATCCCCGGCGTTGGTATCGGTGGCGAAGAAGTCGGTTCGAACTCGTGGATCCGTATTGGCCCCGTTGGCGTGCAGCCCTCTGAGGTGGCGAAGTTAGCGCTGGCGGTGTGGGGCGCAGCGACCGTTTCTTACCGAGCACGCGCCACGCAGCGCCTTAACACCGGCCTCGGTGCATTCTTGGCCGTAAGCACTGCGATCGTGATGCTGGTGCTGTTACAGAAGGACCTCGGCATGATGTTCTCTGTGGGCATCGTGGTCGCCGCGCTCATTATCTTCGCCGGCGTTAGCCGTCGAGTGATCACCTGGGTGCTGGGGGCAGTCGCGGTGCTGGGCGTGTTTGCGATCACCCGTCAGAGCTTCCGCGGTGATCGTATTAAGACGTGGAAGGACGCCCTGACGCTGAACTTCAGCGAGTCCACGACCCAAGGTGCGGCCTACCATTCCCACCAGGGCATTTTGTCTCTGTCTGACGGTGGGATGTTCGGCGTCGGTTTGGGACAGTCCCGAGCAAAGTGGTTCTACCTGCCAGAAGCAAAGAATGATTTTATTTTTGCCATTGTGGGCGAGGAACTTGGGCTTCTTGGTGCACTCTTCGTTGTGTTCCTGTTTGGAATGCTGGCCTGGTTCGGGATTCGCACAGCCCTGGCGCAAAAGGATCCTTTCCTACGGCTGCTGGCGGCAACTCTGACCATCGGTATTTCCGTGCAGGCTTTCTTCAACATGGGCTACGTTGTGGGCCTGCTGCCGGTGACGGGTATCCAGCTGCCGCTGATCTCCGCCGGTGGTTCGTCGGCGATCATCACCCTCATTTCTATGGGGCTGTTGTGCAACTGCGCCCGCAACGAGCCGGAGACGGTCTCCTCCATGCAGCACGAAGGGCGTCCACTCATCGACCGCATCCTTCTGCTGCCGGAGCCGCAGGGCTACAAGGCGGGCGAGCAGCGCCGAAATGAGCGCCGCGAGACGGCCTATAGCTACGGCGAGCCGGTTACCCGGCAGCGGGCGAGCGCTGGCCGGGGGAGCCAGGACGTCCGCCGCGAACGCGACCGGGTGGAACAGTCCATCCGCCGCGTCGGCGGTGAGTCGCGTCTGCGTGGCTACGATGGAGTGCGAAGGCAAGACCTGCCGCCCACCGCGACACCGAAACCGATCCCGCGTAGCCGCCACAGCGCGGACGCGGCGGGGCGGCCAAAGGCGCGCAAGACTCGCAGAACTATCGATAACCGACACAGGAGGCGCTAGCCAAAGTGAACCCGAAGCCAGAAGCCGACCGGAAGCTATCAGTCGTCGTTGCCGGCGGCGGAACGGCCGGGCACATTGAACCCGCCATGGCCGTGGCAGAGGCAGTTCGCGCGCAGCGCCCAGACGCGCGCATCACCGCGCTGGGTACTACCCGTGGCCTGGAGACCACCCTGGTGCCGGCGCGCGGTTTCGACCTGGAGCTGATCCCGCCAGTGCCGGTGCCGCGCAAGGTAAACAAGGACCTGGCCACGCTGCCGCTGCGCCTGCGCAAGGCTCTGAAGGAGACGAAGCGGGTACTGCGCGAGGTGGAAGCCGACGTGGTTATCGGCTTCGGCGGCTACGTTTCCGCCCCGGCCTACCTGGCCGCACGCTCCCTCAAGATTCCCTTCTTCGTCCACGAGGCCAATGCCCGCGCGGGCGTGGCCAACAAGCTGGGCGTGAAGCTGGGCGGCACCGGCCTGGCCGCGGTCGAGGATTCCGGCCTGGATGCCGAGATTGTGGGCATCCCCGTGCGTGAATCCGTGCTGAAGATGGATCGCAAGGCCCTGCGTGCGGAGGGCCGCGAGTTCTTCGGCGTGGATCCGGAGGCCCCGCTGCTGCTGGTGACCGGTGGTTCCCAGGGCGCACGCAGCATCAACAACGCAGTGGTGGATGCGGCGAAGACCCTGCAGGACGCGGGCATTGGGGTGCTGCACGCGTACGGCAAGAAGAACGAGATTGAGTTGCCCACAGCGGTGAAGGAAGGCAAGCCCCCGTACGTGGCCGTCCCGTACATCGAGCGCATGGACCTGGCTCTCGCCGCCGCGGATGCGATCTTGTGCCGCTCGGGCGCAATGACCGTCGCCGAGGTCTCCGCCGTCGGCCTGCCGGGAATCTACGTGCCGCTGCCGCACGGTAACGGCGAGCAGGAGCTCAATGTCCGCCCGATCACCCACGCCGGTGGCGGGGTGATCATCAAGGATGCCGAGCTCACCGGCCACCGCGTTTCCCAGGAAGTCATCCCGTTGCTGCGCGACGAAACCCGCTGGCACGCCGCTAGCCTGGCAACGCTGGCCGCAGGCCACAGGGACGCTGCCGAGAAGATCGCCGAAAAGATCATCGCAGCAGCCGAAGCGTAGCCCTAGCCCCATAACAAATTCTTTGTCCCCCTCCTTCCAGAAAGGCAACTTCTTCCACGATGAGCGAGCAGCCTCAGACCACGGACCTCTCCCGCGTGCACATGGTGGGCATTGGCGGCGCCGGCATGTCCGGTATCGCCCGCATCCTTCTGGACCGCGGCTACCAGGTCAGCGGGTCGGACATGAAGGAGTCGCGCAGCATCATGGCGCTGCGCGCGGCCGGCGCACAGATTCAGGTCGGGCACGCGGCAGAAAACCTGCGCCTGTTGGGGGAGATGCCCACAGTGGTCGTCACCTCCTTCGCCGCGATTCCGCAGGATAACCCGGAGCTCGTCGGCGCCCGCGAGGCAGGCATTCCGGTGCTCCGCCGCTCGGACATTCTGGCGCTGTTGCTGCAGGATCGCCGGGCTTTCTTGCTGGCGGGTACGCACGGCAAGACCTCTACGACGTCGATGGCCGTGGCCGCGCTGCAGGCGGCGGGGCAGGATCCCTCTTTTGCCATCGGCGGCCAGCTGAACCGCGCGGGCACGAATGCCCACAACGGCACCGGTGAGATTTTCGTGGCCGAGGCCGACGAGTCCGATGGCTCCTTCCTGTCCTACTCGCCCGAAATCGCGGTGGTCACAAACATCGAGCCCGACCACCTGGATTACTTCAAGACCGAAGCGGCCTACCGGGAGGTCTTCGAGAAGTTCGCCCACCGCATTGTGCCGGGTGGCTTCCTGGTCGCGTGCCTGGATGATCCGGGTTCGGCCGCACTCGCCGAGAAGCTCATCGCCGGTGCCGAGGCCGGCGAGCCCTTGCCGTTTAGCGTTGTTGGTTATGGCACTGCCGAAGCTTGTGACGCCCACTCTTCCGTGCCCCCAGCAGCGATCATCGAAAGCACAGAGGTTACCGCCGAGGGAACCGTTTCCGCCTTGCGGCTTACTGAGGCCGTGAACGGAGCCGTGCAGCAGGGCGGTGGAAAGGGCGCAGGCACCTATTCGCTGCGCGTGGCCATCCCGGGCATTCACATGGTGCTGAACGCCACCGCGGCCGTGCTGGGCAGCGCGCTGCTGGGCGCAGATGTGGAGAAAATCATCGCGGGCATCGGTGGTTTCGACGGCGTACGCCGCCGCTTCGAGTATCACGGCACCCGCCAGGATGTGGAAGTCTACGACGACTACGCGCATCACCCGACCGAGGTCGCGGCCGTCCTCTCTGCCGCACGGCAGCGGGTGGAAGCCCGCGGTGGGCGCATCGTGGCCGTCTTCCAGCCGCATCTTTACTCCCGCACGATCAACTTCGCCGACGAGTTCGCCGAGGCCCTGTCTCTGGCCGATCTGGTGGTGCTGCTGGATATCTTCGGCGCCCGCGAGGAGCCGGTGGAAGGAGTGGATTCGCGCATTATTGGCGACAAGATCGATGCCTCCACGGAGTGCGTGTTCGAGCCCGACTTTTCGCGTGTGGCCGGCGTGGTCGCCGGGCTGGTGCAGCGTGGCGACATGGTGCTGACCATCGGCGCGGGCACCGTGACGATGCTGGCGGACGAGATTCTCCTGGAGCTGGACCGTGGTGATCGCGGGTGACTAGGGCGTCAAGAACAAAAAGCAAAAAGAACCAGAACCCGCCGCGTAAGCGCCTGCAGTGGCTGGTCGCGGGGCTCGTAGCATTGGTCGTGCTGCTGGGTGTGCTTGTGTATGCGGCGCCCATCGTGAAGGTGTCGCAGATCGATGTGCAGGGCACGACGAATGCGGATCCGCAGGCGATCCGGGAGGCCAGCGCCATTAACGCGGGCGACAACATGCTGCGCCTGAACATGGCAGAAGCTGCCCAGGGAATATCCTCCGTGCCGTGGGTGGAGAAGGTGACCGTAAAGCGCTCCTGGCCCACCACGGTGACGGTCGATGTGACCGAACACAAGGCCATTGGCTACGTCATGGATGGCGACACACCACAGGTAGTGGACGAAAATGGGCAGGTGTTTTTGACGGGTGTGAAGCCTGAAGGGTCTTTCGAGTTTAAGAAGACCAAGGCGGACGACGCTCGGGCTATCGACGCGGCGACGAAGGCGCTGACTGCGCTCTCGGATGATCTGCGTGGGAAGCTGGAGGGGATCGAGGCCGAGTCGGCGGATAGTATTCGCCTCTTTTTCCCTAATCAGGCTGTGTATTGGGGTTCCGCTGATAGGGCGGATGAGAAGGCCGAGGCGACCCGAATTGTCCTGGGGCGCGAGGGAAATTGGAACGTCTCGAACCCCGCTATGCCCACTGTCAGGCAGGGCTGAAGCAGGGGAGAAACCCCAGCTTAAGCTTTAAGTTGAACTTTAAGGATACGACACGCCACCAAAAATGTGCACCGCTAAATGCTTGACGGCTAGGAAGATGGACGCAACAGCAAACCGGTAAACCGCAAAGCACGAAAAATTCTTTAGGAAGGCGGAAAAGCGCACATGACGAATCCTGGAAACCACCTCGCCGAGATCAAGGTGGTCGGTGTCGGCGGCGGCGGAGTAAACGCCGTCAACCGCATGATCGACGAGCAGCTGCAGGGCGTGGAGTTCATCGCCATCAACACCGATGCACAGGCCCTGATGCTGACCGATGCGGACATCAAGCTGGATATCGGCCGCGAGGAGACCCGCGGCCTGGGCGCCGGCGCTAACCCAGACGTCGGCCGCAAGTCCGCCGAGGATCACAAGGACCAGATCGAAGAGATCCTGGCCGGTGCCGATATGGTGTTCGTCACCGCAGGTGAGGGTGGCGGCACCGGTACTGGTGCAGCCCCGGTCGTGGCGAACATCGCGAAGAAGCAGAACGCTCTGACCGTCGGCGTGGTTACCCGCCCCTTCGGCTTTGAAGGCCGTCGCCGCAGCAAGCAGGCCATGGAGGGAATCGAGGCTCTGCGCGAGGTCTGCGACACGCTGATCGTTATCCCCAATGACTCGCTGCTGAAGATG
This sequence comes from Corynebacterium jeikeium, assembly GCF_000738175.1. GTDB lineage: Bacteria > Actinomycetota > Actinomycetes > Mycobacteriales > Mycobacteriaceae > Corynebacterium > Corynebacterium jeikeium_C. The sequence continues at coordinate 49,376 of NZ_JFCH01000039.1, forward strand.
TCCGAGGAGCAGCTGTCCATGATGGAAGCCTTCCGCAAGGCTGATGAGGTGCTGCTGAGCGGTGTCGAGGGCATCACCAAGCTGATCACCACCCCGGGTGTGATCAACGTGGACTTCGCCGACGTGCGCTCCGTCATGACCGACGCGGGCTCTGCCCTCATGGGCATCGGCACCGCGCGCGGCGATCAGCGTGCCGTCAAGGCCACCCAGGCAGCCATCAACTCCCCGCTGCTGGAGAGCACCATGGAAGGCGCCAAGGGCGTGCTGCTTTCCTTCGCCGGCGGCTCCGACCTGGGTCTGCTGGAGGTTTCCCAGGCCGCGGACCTGGTGGAGGAAAAGGCCGACGAAGACGTCAACCTGATCTTCGGTACCATCATCGACGACCAGCTGGGCGACGAAGTCCGCGTGACCGTCATCGCCACCGGCTTCGACGATTCCCCATCCGCGACGTCCAACAACCAGCGCTCCGGCGCGCACCACGCGCAGGAGAGCACGGACGCGGCCGCAGGCGCCGGCGCTGCACAGCCGACCAACCTGTTCGGCGGCCAGGAGGCCCCGCAGGCAGGCCAGAACTCCCAGTACGCAGTGCAGGGGCAGGAGATCCCGCAGGCAGGGCCCGCGCAGGCCGATCCGGCTGCACAGCAGGCTGGCACCCAGTCCAGCTTCGCGCAGCGTCGGGGCACCGTGCCGCAGCACGCGCAGCAGGAGCAGCCGCAGACTAACCAGGGCGGCGGCCTGTTCACTTCCGCTCCGCAGCAGCCGCTGAACTCCAGCAACTCTGGCGTGGATCTGACTGAGGAAGAGGACGATCTGGATCTGCCGGACTTCAACTAGTCCGCCAGACGCACAGTAACCACCCCGCCAGATGCAGCCAGATGCCAGACTAAGGAGCTTGCTTTGAGCCACGACCAGAGCCCGAAGGTGCGGAAGGTCTTCACCGACCGCAACGGCGGGATCTCCACGGGAGCCTATGCCTCGTTCAACCTGGGCGATCACGTGGGCGATGACCCGGCGGCAGTGGCTCATAACCGCCAGCGCCTGGCCGACGTGCTGGGGCTGGACGTGGGGCGCTTGGTGTTTATGGAGCAGATCCACTCGCCGAATGTCACCGAGGTCACCGCCGATCACCTCGCATCCCCTGTGCCCGCTGGGAATGCTGCTTCTACTGTGCGCTCTGCGTCCCCCGTAATCGAGGCTACTGACGCCCTCATTACCACCCTGCGAGGCACCGCACTGATCGTCCTCACCGCTGACTGCGTTCCGGTTTTGCTGTCCGATGAGGACGCGGGCGTGATCGCCGCGGTTCATGCTGGGCGAATGGGAGCCCGCAACGGAATCCTCCGCCGCACCATTGCCCGCATGGAAGACCTCGGCGCTGTGCCCAGCAACATTCACGCGCTGCTCGGCGCAGCCGCCAGCGGGGAGAACTACGAGGTACCGCAGTCCATGGCCGCAGATGTGGAGTCCAAGCTGCCCGGCTCGGCAACCACCACCGCCAAGGGCACTCATGGGTTGGACATTCGTGCTGGTCTAACCCGCCAACTGCTGTCCCTCGGAGTGCGCAGTATTGATGCAGACCCACGCTGCACAATCGATCCAGAGCACGCCGATCGTTTCTTCTCCTACCGCCGGGAGGGGACGACTGGTCGCCAGGCGGGCGTAGTGTGGATGCCATGACGGAGCAGAACAGCGTAAACAGCGAAAGCCAGGTGCGCGATGAGCTTCCCGGCGGCTCGGCGAATCTTAGCCCCCGGGCGCAGGAAATTGCCGAGAAACTGGCGCGCGTAAGGCGCCGCATCGCGGTGGCGGGGGGAGCGGATCTGCTGCCCATCACCAAGTTTCACCCTGCTGAGGACGTGAAGCTGCTGGCACAGCTGGGCGTCACCGCCGTCGGCGAGAACCGCGAACAGGAAGCGCGCGATAAGCACGCACAGTTGGCAGATACAGGGCTGCAGTTCCACATGGTGGGGCAGGTACAGACGAAGAAGGCGAACTCCGTCGCACGGTGGGCAGCCGCCGTGCATACGGTGGATTCGCTGAAGCTGCTGAATGCACTGGATCGCGGCGTGGGATTGGCTTTGGAGCGCGGCGATCGAAGCGAGCGCCTGCCGGTGCTCCTGCAATTCAGTGCCGACGGCGATCCGCAGCGCGGCGGGGCAGTGGAGGCGGACATCGACGAACTGGCCGATGCCGTGGCCGCGGCCGAAAACCTGGAGCTGCGCGGGCTGATGACGGTACCGCCGCTGGACGCCGAACCGGCGGCCGTGTTTGCCCGGGGGCGGCAGCTCGTCGAGAGTATTAGCGACCGCGTAACGGGCGCTCCCGTGTACTCCGCTGGAATGAGCGGTGACCTGGAGATTGCCATCGCGGAAGGCTCCACGCTGGTGCGTGTCGGTACGGATATAATGGGCGCGCGACCAGTACTTTAAACCACATAGCTATACAAGCCCTTAACAAGCTAAGAGATTCAAGCAACGGAAGGTTCCTACAGAACAATGTCAGAAAACTTCATGGACAAGACCAAGCGGTTCTTCGGTTTTGATTCCGTGGAAACCTACAACACGGAGTACTACAGCGACGGCTACGGCTCCCGCGAGCGTGACCGTGCTGATCGTGCAGACCGTGTTGAGCGTGATGCCCACGAGCCTTCCTACCGTTCCCGTTCTGAGCGTGACTTTGGCGACCGCGCTGAGCGTGGCGGCCGTTATGGCCGTTCCGATTTTGCTGACCGCGCAGACCGGGGCGACCGCGAGGATCGTTACTCTTCCCGCGGCGGCGGCCATTACTCCTCCTACGCGGAAGAACCGGCGGAGGAGAAGGATCCTTCGGCCTTCGTGTCCTTCACGCTAAGCTCCTACACCCAGGCCGGCGAGCTGGTGGAGAACCTCAAGGCTCGCGAGGTTGTCGTATTCTCCCTCAGCGGAATGGAAAAGGGCGAGGCAAAGCGAGTACTGGACTTCGCCGCTGGCTTGAGCCGTGGTCTGGATGCACAGCTGAAGAAGCTGAAGGGCGTACGTAACTTCATCTTGCTGCCGAAGGGCGTGACCCTGGCACAGGATCAGTTGGATGCCATCGCGGAGACCATCTAGCCAGCGCACCAGCCGTTTTAGAAGTCTTTAACTCATAAAGGTCGTTAACCAATAGAGAGCGCTTAAGTGAACGAAATCCTGCTTCTGTTGATGTGGCTGATTCGCTTCTACATTCTGATTCTGATCTTGCGCATCATTATCGAAATGATTCAGTCCTTTTCCCGTAACTGGCGCCCGCAGCGCTGGTTCAGCATTGTGGCCGAGCCGCTGTTTGTGGTTACAGATCCCCCGGTAAAGGCACTTAGGAAGTTGATTCCGCCGGTTCAGCTCGGGGGCGTGGGGCTGGATGTCTCCGTGCTTGTTTTGTTCTTTGGCCTGCAGTTGCTGACCATGCTCCTGGGGGCATTTGTTCGCTAAAACAGCGAAAGTGCAGCGACAGTACGGCGACGATAGGGCGAAAAGTTCTTTGGGAGATTTTTCGTCTAAAAACTCGCTAGTAGTTCACTAGCGAGGCCAATATCAGTGCATCCTTAAAGTTATAAAACTAAGGGGGTGGATGCCGGGGGGAGAAGAATGAAACGGATATTCAGCAAGCTGTTGTGAATATCCGTTCATGGGGCTAGAATTGAAGACATCTTCGCGGTAAGTGAGTGAGGCTGCGGAGATGTCGTGTGTAGTGACGGAAACCGCTGCCGGTCGAGAATGTGGGTCTTGGCCGGTGGCGGTTTTCTCATTTCCTTCACCTGTTACATCGTCGGCGCGTTTCTAGCGTTACGTGTTCACGCTAAATAGGTGAAGAAACTTTTGTATGGGGGTGAAACTAGGGGGTGATGTTCTGTCTGTGGTGTTAATGAGGCTGCAGTAAATTACTGTTGAGGCTGAGCTATACGGTGTTATGCCGCGCTACGCGGTTAATCTCGATCTAAAGTTGAGACTGAACCAGCTTATGCTGGTATGCTTTGTAGCTGTTTCATAAACCATCAATAGTTCATTACTGTTGCGAACGCCTTCTAGCACTTTGAGGCAATCCGAAAGGGAAAGGGACAACCTATGCCACTCACTCCGGCTGATGTGCACAACGTAGCTTTTAGCAAGCCGCCGATCGGCAAGCGTGGTTACAACGAGGACGAGGTCGACCAGTTCCTGGATCTCGTGGAGGACACTCTTGCGGAACTGCAGGACGAAAACTCCGACCTCAAGCTGAAGGTCGAGCAGCTGGAGTCCGGTTCCGCTAATGGCGCTGGTGCTGCTGGCGCCGGTGTGGCAGGCGCTGCTGGTGCTTCCCAGGTTGACGAGGCTGCACTGCGTCGCCAGATCGAGTCCGACCTGCGTGGCCAGTTCGAGTCCGAGTACTCCGCGAAGCTGGAGCAGGCTCGCAAGGACGCTCGCGCCGAGGTTCAGGCAGAGCAGGCCAAGGCGCAGCCGCAGGCCGCTTCCCAGGCAAACGTCGCCGAGATCGAGAAGAAGGTCAAGGCTGATTACGAAGCCAAGCTGAAGGCCGCTGAGGATCGCGCCGCTAAGGCAGAGAAGGCTGCTGAGGATGCCAAGAAGCAGGCTCCGGCTCAGGCTTCCGCCGCCGCTGCCGCTCCGGCTGCTTCCGGCGACGGCAAGTCCGGCGTCGCAACCGCCGAGACCCACATGCAGGCAGCCCGCGTGCTGTCCCTGGCGCAGGAGATGGCTGACCGCCTGACCGGTGATGCGAAGGCAGAGTCCAACACCATGCTGGAAGAGGCTCGCGCCACCGCGAAGAAGACCATCGACGATGCCGACAGCAGCTCCAAGAACACCCTGGCGGACGCACAGAAGCGCTCCGAGGCTCAGCTGGCGGATGCGAAGACCCGCTCCGAGAAGATGCTGGCAGACGCGGAGGAGAAGTCCAACGCACAGCTGGCAGACGCAAAGCAGAAGTCCGAGGTCATGATCTCCGACGCTACTGCACAGTCCCAGGCACAGATCCGCTCCGCACAGGAGAAGGCAAACGCCCTGCAGGAGGATGCAGAGCGTAAGCACACCGAGATCATGAACACGGTCAAGAAGCAGCAGACCACCCTCGAGGCACGCATCGAGGAGCTGCGCACCTACGAGCGCGAGTACCGTACCCGCCTGAAGACCTTCCTGGAGTCTCAGCTGGAAGAGCTGAACAGCCGCGGCACCGCCGCTCCGGCCGGCTCCATCGAGGTCGAGGGCGAAAACAACTAATAGCGCCAGCGCCTTAGTAACGGCCCCACTACCGACCGTCAGGAGGAAACAGTAACGATGCTCGTTGCAGCGATCCTCCTGGCGGTTCTCGGCTTTGCGGCCCTTGTCGTTAGCCTCGCTGTCGGATCCACCACCTGGGCCTGGATCTGCGTTTCCGTAGCCCTGATCGGCGTGGCATTGTTTGTCTACGACCTGATCCGCCATCGCAAGCGCTAAAGGCTCGCTAAGGGCTAAGGCTCTGATCCCGCACACGGCAGTGTAGGGTAGGGGCTGTAACTGAATATCCTTCAAAAGTACGCATTGATCCGGCCATCACCGGGGAGCGTTCCTGGAAGAACGGTGTCCGCACTCCACACACGAAGGCTGGGGGCGGGCACTTATTAGACCCAGGCGGAGTCGCGGCACGTCATCGCCGTAAGAGACGAAGAGGGCGTAACACGCCAATCAGGGTGGTACCGCGCAAGGCTTTTCTAGCCGATGCGTCCCTGTTTTTTAGCGAGAACGTCGCCGACAGCGAAACTGTGGGCGTCAATAAAAAGAGCGAAGAAGCAGGTACCACACCATGAGCGAAGCAACCCCAGCAGGCGGCGCCTACCCGCGCGTCGATATGTACAATGGCGGTTCGACCGCCTTCCCCGCACTCGAAGAGAACGTGCTGAAGTACTGGGAGAAGGACGGCACCTTCAACGAATCCGTCGCGTCCCGCGAGGGCAACGAGGAATATGTCTTCTACGACGGCCCTCCCTTCGCCAACGGCCTGCCGCACTACGGCCACCTGCTGACGGGCTACGTCAAGGACATCGTCCCGCGCTACCAGACCATGCAGGGCAAGAAGGTTGCCCGCGTCTTCGGCTGGGACTGCCACGGCCTGCCCGCCGAACTGGAGGCGGAGAAGCAGCTGGGCATCAAGGATCGCGCCGGCATCGAAGAGATGGGCATGCGCTCCTTCAACGAGTACTGCGCGACCTCGGTGCTGCGCTACACGGACGAGTGGAAGGAATACGTCACCCGCCAGGCGCGCTGGGTGGACTTCGACAACGGCTACAAGACGATGGATCCGGGCTTCATGGAGTCCGTCATGTGGGCCTTTAAGGCTCTTTATGACAAGGGCCTGATCTACCAGGGCTTCCGCGTTCTGCCGTACTCCTGGGCTGAGCACACTCCGCTGTCCAACCAGGAAACTCGCCTGGATGATTCCTACAAGATGCGCCAGGACCCGACCATCACGGTGACCTTCCCGGTCACCGGCGCGACCGAGGGCACTGCCTCTGTGAAGACCTTGGCTGAGCACCCGGAGCTCGCCGATGCCGCGTTTATCGGCTGGACGACCACCCCGTGGACCACGCCGGCGAACCTCGCCCTGGCGGTCCACCCCGAGGTGACCTACGCCGCGGTGCGGATTGGTGATGACGCCATCGGTGCCGACGGCGCAGAGGGCATGCATGGAAAGACCGTGGTGCTGGCCGACGACCTGCGCGGTGCATACGCCAAGGAGCTGGGGGAGAAGGCCGAGGTTCTGGGCACCTTCACGGGTGCTGAGCTGGAGGGCATGACCTACGAGCCGCTGTTCAAGTACTTCGCCGAGCGTGCGGGCGAGAAGACCGGCGCCGGCGAGGGGCGCGAGGGCGGAGAGGACAGCCAGTTTAAGGCGGGTGCCTTCCGCGTGCTGTGCGCCGACTACGTCACCACCGCCGACGGTACCGGTGTGGTCCACCAGGCGCCGGCTTTCGGTGAGGACGATATGTTCACCTGTGAGGCTGCGGGCATCGACCTGGAGATCCCGGTGGACATGGACGGCAAGTTCACCTCCCTGGCGCCCGACTACCAGGGTCAGCTGGTCTTCGACGCGAACAAGGCAATCATCAAGGATCTGAAGGCCGCAGGTCGCGTGCTGCGCCACCAGACGATCGAGCACTCCTACCCGCACTCCTGGCGCTCCGGCGAGCCGCTGATCTACATGGCTCTGCCGTCCTGGTTCGTCGCCGTGACGAAGTTCCGCGACCGCATGGTGGAGCTAAACCACGAGCAGATCGAGTGGATGCCCTCCCACATCCGCGACGGGCAGTTCGGCAAGTGGCTGGAAGGCGCCCGCGATTGGAACATCTCGCGCAACCGCTACTGGGGCGCGCCGATCCCGGTGTGGGTCTCTGACTCCGAGGAGTACCCGCGCATGGATGTCTACGGCTCCCTGGAGGAGCTGGAGCGCGACTTCGGCCGCAAGCCGGCCTCCCTGCACCGCCCCGACATTGACGAGCTGACCCGCCCGAACCCGGACGACCCGACGGGCAAGTCCACCATGCGCCGCGTGCCGGAGGTGCTGGACTGCTGGTTCGAGTCTGGCTCTATGCCGTTTGCGCAGAAGCACTACCCGTTCGAGAACAAGGAGTGGTTCGATACTCACTCCCCGGCGGACTTCATCGTGGAGTACTCCGGCCAGACCCGTGGCTGGTTCTACACCATGCACGTTCTGTCCACCGCGCTGTTCGACCGTCCGGCCTTCAAGAAGGTCGTCGCCCACGGCATCGTGCTGGGCGATGACGGGCTGAAGATGAGTAAGTCCAAGGGCAACTACCCGAACGTCAACGAGGTCTTCGACCGCGACGGTTCCGACGCCATGCGCTGGTTCCTGATGAGCTCGCCGATCCTGCGCGGCGGCAACCTGATCGTCACCGAGCAGGGCATCCGCGAGGGCGTGCGCCAGGCGATGCTGCCCATGTGGAACGCCTACTCCTTCTTGCGCCTCTACGCCTCCCAGCCGGCGCAGTACGATACGTCCTCCACTAACGTGCTGGACCGCTACATCCTGGCTAAGCTGCGCGACACTGTGCAGGGCGTAACCGATGCGCTGAACAACACGGACATCGCCACCGCCTGCGACGAGATCCGCTGGTTCTGCGACGCACTGACCAACTGGTACGTCCGCCGTTCCCGCGACCGCTTCTGGGCGGGCGACGCCGTCCACCCCGAGGCCTTCAACACCCTGTACACCGTGCTGGAGACCCTGTGCCGTGCGGCAGCGCCGCTGCTGCCGATGACCACCGAGGTGATCTGGCGCGGCCTAACCGGCGAGCGCTCCGTGCACCTGGCGGACTTCCCGAAGGCCGAGAATCTGCCCGCCGACGCGGAGCTGGTCGCCGCCATGGATGCCGTGCGGGCCGTAAGTTCCGCGACGAGCTCCCTGCGCAAGGCCCACAAGCTGCGCAACCGCCTGCCGTTGCCGAAGCTGACCGTCGCGCTGCCGAACGCCAGCGCGCTGGAGGAATTCACGAAGATCATCGCCGACGAGGTGAACGTCAAGCAGGTCGAGCTGACTGAGGACGTCGCCCAGGTCGGCGGCTTCGAGGTCGTGGTCAACGCTCGCGTGGCTGGCCCGCGCCTGGGCAAGGACGTCCAGCGCGTCATCAAGGCCGTGAAGTCCGGCAACTACACGGTCGATGACGCCGGTGTGGTCACCGCCGACGGCATTGAGCTGCAGGATGGCGAGTTCACCCGCAAGCTCGTGGCCGCTGAGCCGGAGCACACGGCAGAGGTATCCGGCCAGGACGGCCTGGTGGTGCTGGACACCCAGACCACCCCGGAGCTGGAGGCCGAGGGCTGGGCCGCCGACCGCGTGCGCGGCCTGCAGGAAGCCCGCAAGGCCGCTGACCTGCAGATCACCGACCGGATCCACCTGACCCTTTCCGTGCCTGCGGACAAGGAAGAGTGGGCGCGCACCCACGCGGACGCGATCGCCAAGGAAGTGCTGGCCACGGACGTAAAGGTTGTCGTCGGCGAGCAGCTCAGCCACGACGTCGCCGACGGCTGCTCGGCTGACATCGCGGTGGCGTCCTAAAGAAAAAGACCCGCAGGGTACGCACATGCGCTGGGTGGCTCACATCGACATGGATGCGTTTTTCGCCTCCGTCGAGCAGCTCACCCGGCCGACCTTGCGCGATAGACCGGTGCTGGTTGGCGGCCTGGGCGGCCGTGGGGTGGTCGCCGGAGCTTCCTACGAGGCCCGGGCTTTCGGTGCGCGCTCGGCGATGCCGATGGGGCAGGCCGTGCGCCTGTGCAACAACCGCGCCGTGGTGGTTAAACCGCGCAAGGAGGTGTACGCGGCCGCCTCCCGCCGCATCTTCCAGGTCATCCGCGCCCACGCGGGCGTGGTGGAGCAGCTATCCGTGGACGAGGGCTTCGCCGAGCCGCAGGGGTTGGATAGCGCCGAGGAAGCCCGCGCCTGGGCAGAGAACCTGCAGGCCAGGGTAGAAGAGGAGACCGGCCTGCCCGCTTCCGTCGGCATGGCCGCCACCAAGCTGGACGCGAAGATGGCCAGCGACCTGGCAAAGCCCCACGGGGTGTTCGTCGTGCCGCCCGAGGCGCGCATGGAGGTCTTCGCCGACCGGCCCGTAGGCGACGTGTGGGGGATCGGCAAGGTCGCTCAAGGCAAGCTCCACACCATGGGGATCGACACAATCGGACAGTTCGTTGCCGCCGACACCACGGATGTGCGCGGCGCGCTGGGCTCGGTTGGGGTGGAGGTGCAGCGCATGGCCGCCGGCGACGACCCGCGACCCGTCGCTCCCCGCGCGCCCGCCAAACAGGTCAGCGCGGAAAAGACTTTGCAGGTGGACGCGCGCACCACCGCTGAGGCCATGCGCGTGTTGCACGAGACCGCGCTGGCCATGCACCGTCGCCTGCTGAAGGACGGCCGCGCCGCCCGCACCGTGACCGTCAAGACGCGCACCACCGACTTTCAGCTGCACACGAAGTCCGCCGGGCTGCCCGCGCCGACGGAAGACTTCGACAAGATCTTCGCCCTCGCCCAGCGGCTGATGCCGCGACCGGAGGAAGCCGGCGCTTTTCGCCTGGTCGGGGTGAGCGTGTCCGGGCTGGTGGCCGATCGCCAGGAGCTGTTGTTCCCGGAACTCGATGGTCCGCCGGTGCCCATCGCCGCTGCCACCGAAACCGATGCGGGGTTTAGTTCTTTGGTTGATGACGCCACCACGGCCCGCCCCGTGTGGCATGCCACCCAGGATGTATCGCATGTGGAGTTCGGGCACGGGTGGGTGCAGGGTGCCGGCAACGGGGTGGTTAGCGTGCGTTTCGAGACCGCTGCGACTGGCCCGGGGAAAACCCGCACCTTCCGCGTTGACGATGAAGACCTAAGCCCCGCCGACCCGCTGGACAGCCTGGCCTGGGACCTCGACGGGCTGGCGGAGGACTAGAAACTGAGAGGGGACTAGCGAGCGCGGGCGAGTTCGTAGAGCAACTCGATGCGCGCCTGGCTGGGGCGCAACGCCCCGCCGCTGCGGAAACCGGCGCGAGCCAGCTGGGCGCCGCCGCCCGTACCTCCGTAGACGAAGGAAACCCCGCCGGTTGGTACCCGGCTGCACACTACGACCGGCAGCTCGGCATTACGCTCCGCGCGCCAGGCTTTCAATTCCTCGGCGACAGCCGTGGGAATGTTGCCGGAGCCCATGGCAGCCAGCACCAGGCCGTCTACGGCACCTACCTTGGCACCAACCTTTGTGCCCTGCTCCCGCTTGTCCTGCTCTCGCAGCGTCCGAATGAGTTGCCCGTCATCGCCTGCAAAGGTGCTGACGATGGGCACGGATAGCCCCGCTACCTGTAGTGGAGGAAAGGCAGTGCCATCCGTGTTCGGGGACTCACCGTCGTGTTTCCCGGAGTCAATCAGTGCATTGCGGAAGGCCGTTTCGGCGGTGGTGTGGGCCTTGTAAGCCCCGCGGGCGGGCAGGATGGCATCGCCGAAGACTAGGTGAACCCCCGCAGAAAGCTCCCCCGATGCAAGCGCGGCGAACGCGCGGGAAAGGTTGGTCGGGCCGTCCGGTGCGGCGTCATCACCCGGGCGCTGGGCGCCCGTAAACACAACAGGGCACGGCAGCTCCAGGGCGCACGCGGCGGCGAGGGCGGACTCTTCCATTGTGTCCGTTCCGTGCAGCACCACGACGCCCGCCGGGGTGGTGGAGCAGAAGCTAGCAATGTGGCCGACGAGCTCGTCGATTTGGGGCAGCGTGATGGAGCTGGAATCGATGCTCATGATGTCGTGCGGAAGGGGCTCGAGCCCCTGTGGAATGCGAGCCTGCTTGACGATGTCCGAGCAGGTCAAGGTTGGTACAAGGTCGCCTTCGGGGGAGTGGGTGCAGCTGATGGTGCCGCCGGTGCCGAGGACAGGGATTTGCTGGCAATTCCGCGAGGGGGTGGAAGTCATGTGACCAATGTACGTGACGGCCCGGACAGGACCACGCGCTCACGGGCGCAAGTCACACGAATAACATCTGCAACAGCATGGCTTGTATAGTCGGAAACTGGTTCCCCAAAAATTTTGGGATGTGTATTCCATGTGCACAGCTGTCTACGGCAGTGTGCCACCGAGCACTGTTTTCTTACTCGGCTAATTGCACACGATCATTAGCATTACATTGTCCAACCATCGAAGGAGCATTCTCGTGCGTTCCACCCAGCGCCACTCTCGCAGCACCAAGATCTTTACTCGCGCAACGGCTGTCTCCGCCGTCCTGGCTGCCGGGCTGACCCTTTCTGCCTGCGGCAACGACGACGATTCTTCCGACAATTCCTCCTCTTCCTCTGCCACCACCGCCGCTGAATCTTCCGAGGCAGCCGAAGACCAGACCCCGACGGCGGAGGAGCTGTCGGGTGTGCTGAACCGCGCCGTAGACCCGGAAGTTCCGACCGAGGAAAAGGTGGACACGGTCGTGAACGGCGACCAGGCCCCGGAGCTTTTTGACGCGCTGACGAAGTCCCGCACCGAGTCCGGAGCGACCCTCGAAGTCGTCGACCCCGTACTGCCCAGCCTGACGCCCGGCAACGTTAACGCAACCGTGAACCTGGCCGTGCCCGACCAGGAGCCGCACGTGGTCAGCGACGTGGAGTTCGTCAGCGAGGACGGCAAGTGGAAGCTGGATCAGGGCTGGGCCTGCACCTTGGTGGAAAACGTCCTGCCGGATCAGGTGCCGCCGATGTGCAAGGACCTCTAGGTCGTTTAGGTCACTGTTCTTTGGGGGGATTACTTTTCAGGGGTCCACTTTGACTTCGACGTGGAGGTTTGCACCACGCGGACCGGGGAATCATCCTGCCCGTAGGTGACCTTCGTCTCCACGTTGATGTGGCCCCGAGTGGGCAGCACCTTGTTTAGGTCCAGCGCGATCTGTCCGCTGGATTCGGTTTTGACGTCCAGCACCTTCAGATCGGTTTGCGCCAACGTAGCCACTGCCGGGCTGCGAGATACCTCCACCTTGAGCGAGACCGTCTGCCCCTCGCGCTCCAGTAGCGAATAGGTGATCTTCTGGGTCATCGAAATGTCGCCGTCCACGCGGTTGGAAACCGTCCACTTCGCGCCCACTCCCACGGGCTCGGTGGGGAAGATCAGGGGGAAGTCGTTCATCTGATTCAGCGCGGATTCCACGCTGGCGCGGGCGGTGGCGCTGGCTTCATCGGGGGCGGTGTAATTGCGGGAGGTCGCGCGCCCGTCGACTTCCTGTTCAGTGGTCATCTTGAAGCCCTTGGCCGTGGCGATATCCTCGTTCCGCTCGTCGTTGGTGCCGGTTGGCTCGCCCACGGTCACATTGGTCTGGCGCCCCTTACCGTCGGTAGTGACCTCGGCGGACAAGGGCAGGTTCATGGTGACCTCGTCATAGTCCAGCTCGTCAACATCCGGCTGCTCATCTTCCTTCGCCGTCTCTGAGGCATCGGTGGCCGACGCGGTGGCGTCATCCTTAGCCTTTGAGTCAGCCTTTGAATCACCAGCAGCACCAACAGTGTGCTGAGCGAACCCTTGGGTGGCGTGGTACGTGACCTCCTGGCTGCCCTCCTGCGAGAACCAGGCGATCGGCTCCTGGGGAGAAGCCCCGCGGCTGACGAGCTCCACCTTGACGCCCGGCACGGCAACATCTGCCGGCTTAGCTTGCGGCTGCTCGGAGTCAGAGCATGCGACGGTCGTGAAGGCCAGGCCTATGGCGCTGCAAACAGCCAGCGCGGACTTGCTAGAAATACCCACAAGTTCACAGCGTAACAGGCGGACATTAGACTGAATAAGCGTGACTTCAAAACGTGCATCTCTCGCCGCCTTGACCCTGATGTTCGGGATCATCGTCGTCGACCAGATCACTAAATGGGCGGTCGTCGAAAATCTAGAGGAGCAACGGGCCTACCCCGTCATCGGCGAGTTCTTCCGGCTTTATCTGGTGCGCAACCCTGGCGCGGCTTTTTCCATGGGGACGAACGTCACCATCATCTTCTCCGTATTCCAGCTAATCGCGTTCTTGGCCTGCATTGTTCTGGCCCTGCGTACGCGCTACATGGCCGGGGCGCTACCGATCGGCCTGATCGGCGGCGGTGCGGCGGGCAATCTGCTGGATCGCGTTTTTCGAGAGCCCGGGGGCATGCACGGGCATGTTGTGGACTTTCTTTCTTTCGGTAGCTTCGCGATCTTTAATGTTGCGGACGCCGCCATCACAGTCGGTGTTGTCTGCTACCTGATCTATGCGTTCTTCATCGAACCGGCGAATCACGTGCGGGAAGAGCGGAAGGAGCAGGAGGAAGCCGGTGAGGAACAGGAGGACACCAGCGAGGAGGTGGGCCGATGACCCGCGAGAACCGAGTGATGCCCGTGCCGGACGGTCTGGCCGGCATGCGGGTGGATTCAGGCTTATCCAAGCTGCTGGGGCTCAGCCGCACCGCCGTGGCAGAGCTGGCGGCCGACGGTGACATTCTGCAGGACCAGGCGCCGGTGGGGAAGTCCGACCGGCTGGTCGCGGGCGCGTGGCTGGACGTGACCCTGCCCGCCCCGCCGCGGGATCTGGCCGCCGAGCCCGCCCGCCTTGTGGAAGGCATGGACATCCTCTACTCCGACGAAGACGTGATCGTGGTGGACAAGCCCGTCGGCGTGGCCGCGCACCCCACCGTCGGCTGGGAAGGTCCCACCGTAACCTCCGGCCTGGCCGCCGCAGGCTTCCGCATCTCCACCTCCGGCCCGCCGGAGCGCAAGGGGATCGTGCAGCGCCTGGACGTCGGCACCTCCGGGGTGATGATCGTCGCCGCCAGCGAGCGCGCCTACACCGTGCTGAAGAATGCCTTCCGCGACCGGGAGGTCTCCAAGACCTATCACGCGCTGGTTCAGGGCCACCCGGATCCGACTTCCGGCACGATCGACGCGCCGATCGGCCGCCACCCGTCCGCGGGCTGGCGTTTCAGCGTGCGCGAAGACGGCAAGCACGCCATCACCCACTACGACACCCTGGAGGCCCACCGCCAGGCCAGCCTGCTAGAGGTGAAGTTGGAGACGGGACGCACCCACCAGATCCGTGTGCACTTCTCTGCACTGCACCATCCGCTGTGCGGCGACCCGATGTACGGCAGCGATCCGAAGCTGGCGGAGAAGCTGGAACTGACCCGCCAGTGGCTGCACGCCGTGGAACTGGGCTTTCCGCACCCGGATGGCTCCTGGAAGACCGTCCGCTCGCCGTACCCGGAGGATCTGCAGCTGGCCCTCGATAGGCTGCGGGATGCCAACGGCATTGCCGCGCCGGGTTCCGGTGAAAGGCCACGCCCGTGAGCCAGGAGCAGCACTATCGGGGGCGTAATCCCCAGCAGTTGAAGGCGAACAAGAAGCGACAGCGCCAACTGGACTGGGAGGATACGCGCCGGCCCGCCTGGGTGGCCTGGCTTTCCGGACTATGCCTCATTGCGATGGGGCTGGGCGTCATCGCCATGAGCACCTCGGACCTGACCTCAAAACCGCCGAACATCAACGGCGATCAGCTCGGCCCCTTCGACGGCACCCCGGCGCAGTACCGGGAGCATGCGCGTGAGCAGCTAGACCAGATGACCGGGGACGAACCCCGCTGGGCACTAGTTTCCCCCGACCCGGAGCACCCTTGGGACTCTAAGGGGGTGATCGACCTGGTGCAGGGGCTCGATATGCGTGTGAGTACCCTCTACTTCGGAGCGACTGCGCAGGCCGTACTGCCCGAACCGGCGGTGGGCCGCACCCGCGCCGATGTAATCAATCAGGCAGTGGGGCGGATGGCGCGCAGCGCACAAACCGAACCGGACAAACTGCTTATCGATGGTGTGCTGGTCCATGCTACGCCCGAGCAACTCCGCGAGCTCGCACAGCGCGTATACGCCGTGGAGCCCGCGGACCCCGAGGCGGTTTATGGGCGCATTGGAATTCGACCGATGGGAGCTAGATAGGTGATCTGGGGCCTACTGTGTTACCTCATGTGGGGGCTATTCCCCGCGTTCTTCCCACTCCTGCAGCCAGCGACGCCGATGGAGATCCTGGCGCACCGCTTCGTGTGGACGCTGGTGTTCATGCTGTTGCTGCTCGCGGCGCTGCGCGGTTACAAGCAGCTGCGGGCGATCACGGCGCGTCAATGGTGGATCGTCTCGGCAGCCGCGCTTCTGATCAGCGTGAACTGGGGGCTGTACATCTACGCGGTGAACAACAACCACGTCGCGGATGCCGCCCTCGGATATTTTGTAAACCCGCTGGTTAGCGTTCTCTTGGGTGTGATCGTGCTGGGGGAGAAGCTGCGCCGCCTGCAGCTGGTTTCCGTCGGCATCGCCACCATCGCCGTCGTGGTTCTGACTGTCGCACTCGGTTCGCCGCCGATCATCTCTTTGGGTCTGGCCTTTAGCTTCGGGTTCTACGGGCTGGTGAAAAAGCAGGTTCGTTTGACGCCCATTCAGTCCCTCACCGCCGAAACTCTTGTACTGGCACCGGTAGGGCTGATCTACCTGGGGTTCCTGCAATCCCAGGGCACCAATACGTATGTGCAGCTGGGGGCCGGTCACGCAACGCTGCTGATGCTGGCGGGCGTGGTGACCGCGTTGCCGCTGCTGTGCTTCGCCCGCGCAGCGCAGGAAATGTCGCTGACTAGCCTGGGAATGGTGCAGTACATCACGCCCGTGATCCAGATGCTCTGGGCGGTGTTCGTGAACAACGAGCACATCGAGCCCGCCCGCTGGGTTGGCTTCGTGTTGATCTGGATCGCGGTGATCGTCTTCATCGTGGACATGGTGCGCCACCGCCCGCCGCGCGTGCGGCGGGTGAAGAAGCTGAGTTAGGCCAGCCCGAAAACGCGGTCGATCATCGCGTTGCGCATCATGCCCTGCGGATCCACCTTCGCGCGGATCTCGCAGGCCCGCGCTAGATCCTCGTGCCGTTCCAGCAGATCCTCGTGGGTGAGGGTGTGCAGCTTGCCCCAGTGCGGGCGGCCCCCGGAGGCGGCCTTGAAGATCGGCTCGATGTGACGGAACAGCGACTGGTGGCTGTCCCTGTTGTAGCGGTGGATGGCGATGTAGCAGGACTCGCGGCCTTTAGCCGTGGATAGCGGGACATCGTCCGCCGCGGTGGCGCGGACCTCGATGGGGAAAAGCACCTGCTCGCCGCAGGTGTTCATGGTGTGCTGCACGTCCCGCAGGATCTCGCGGGCATCGGACAGTGGCACCGAGTACTCCATCTCGTTAAAACGCACCCGGCGGGCGCTGACGAACACGTCGTGGGCCACGTTGGAGTACTCCCGCTGCGCCAGCGTCTTCGCGCTCAACTTAGCGAAAGGTCGGCTTAAGGAGGGGAAGTGGTGCGCCAGGTCGTTCATCACCCGATAGGCGCCGTTGTTTAGCAGCTCGTCATCCAGCACTTCCTTCCACCGCGGGATTGGGTTGGTGGGGGTGTTGCCAGGCAGGCGGGTGTTCGTCTTCACGTGGGCCACGTCGGTGCCGGGGAACCAGTAGAACTCCAGGTGATCCTTGCCGCGTACCCGCTCAGCGAAGTTTTCCACCACCTCGTCGTTCGGCTCGGCGCGTTCGACCGCGTGGAGGACGAAGGTATCCACCACGTCCATCTCGACCTCGGTGATGATGCCGTAGGCGCCCAGGGAAACGCGCGCGATGTCGTAAAGCTCGCCGGCGATGCCGTCTGCGCCCGGGTAGCACTCGTGCGCCTGGCCATCCGGCGTGATGATGCGGAAGGCGCGCAGCATGCCGGCGAAGCCGGTAAAGCCCAGCCCCGTGCCGTGGGTGCTGGTGCCGATAGCGCCTGCCAGCGACTGCGGGTCTACGTCGCCCTGGTTGGCCAGCGCCACGCCCAGGGGAGCCAGGATGCTCGGCACATCCCGCAGTCGGGTGCCCGCGCGCAGGCGGGCGGTCATCTTCTCCGGGTCGAAGCGGATCAACCCGGCGAGATTGTCCAGGCTCACCTGGATGCCCTCCGTGGCGGCCACCGAGGTGAACGAGTGGCCAGCGCCGATGGGCTTGACCTTCTCGCCGGAGGCAGCTGCCCGCTGAATGATCTGGATCAGCTCGGCCTCGTCGCGCGGGGCGACCTGCTTGCGCGGCTGGGCAGCGGAAACCCCGGACCAGTTGACCCAGCGAGAGTTATAAGCGGGCTTGCGGGTTGTAGTGGTGGTGCTCATCAGACAAAACTCTTTCCTTCGCCGCGGTAGGTGGGCCACTCCGCGATGATTTCGCCGGCCGAGACGACCAGCACGGTATCGATGTATTCAGTTGCTTCGCCGGCCTTCGCGTGGCGCATCCAGACGTGGTCGCCGAGGCGGAGATTGCGGGCGGCGGGGCCAGTCAGGGGAGTCTGCACCTCGCCGGGGCCTTCCAAGGGCGCCATCTTCAGGTCGCGTGGCCAGTCGACGACCGGCAGGCGGTCTTTGCCAGCCGGGCCGGAGGCGATGCGGCCGCCGCCGGCCACCGTCACCGTGTCCTCGGCAGGACGGCGCACGACCGGTACCACGAACCATTCGGCCGGGGTGGGCTGGAACTGCCGATAGTGGTCAAACAGGGCCGGGCCGATGATGCCGGAGCCCGCGCCGATTTCGGTGACCGCGGCCTCCGCGCTGGTGGTTTCGATGGACCCGGTGCCGCCGCCGTTGACGAACTCCAGCGGAGGCAGGCCCGCCACTCGCAGTTCTTCGGCGACGGCGGCGACGATCTTCGCGCGGCGGCCGGCCAACTCGCGGACGGACAACGCCTTCATCGCCGCGATCGCCGGGGAGGTATCGGTAGTGCCCGCCACCTGGCCCTCATATGCCATCAGGCCGACCAGGCGGAAGCCCTCGCGCTGACGGACCTGCCGGGCGATGTCGCGTACCTCCTCAGCCGTGTGCAGAGGGGAGCGCAGAGCTCCGATGTGAACGGGGCCGGCGCGCAGTGCGGCGTCAATATCAATACAAACCCGCACCTCACCGCGCTCGTGGGGCGGCACCACGGCGTCAATAAGATCCAGGTGAGCGACCGAATCCACCATGAGGGTCACGCACTCCATGGCGCGCGTATCGTGGATCAGGCGGTGCAGGCCCTCGCGGTGGGCGGAAGGGTAGGCGACGAGGATGTCATCGCTGACCTGCTCCTGGCACAGCCACAGGGCTTCGTTGAGGTTATAGGCCAAGATGCCGCGATAGCCGGGGAGGGTGAGGACCTCCGAGATCAGCGAGCGGATGCGGAGCGACTTACTGGCCACCCGGATCGGGGTACCGCGTGAACGGTGCGCCATGTCTTGGGCGTTGGCTCTGGCGGCATCCAGATCCAGCACCGCGAAGGGTGCGTCCAGGTGCGCCACTGCGAGGCGAGTCTCTTTCTTCATGAAAAATAACTGTATAGCGATAAGGAACCGCATGTGTCGAAAAATGCGATTTTTGCGACGCGCTATGATGGCCAACCATGAGCGGTTCCTCCTTTGTCCACCTGCATAACCACACCGAGTACTCCATGCTCGACGGCATGGCCAAGGTCGACCTCTTGGCTAAGGAAGTGGTGCGGCAGGGGATGCCCGCCGTCGGAATGACCGACCACGGAAACATGTACGGTGCGGATGCCTTCTACCGGGCGATGACAGCCGCCGGCGTGAAGCCCATCATCGGTATCGAGGCCTACATCGCCCCGGAATCCCGCTTTAACCAGCAGCGCGTGCGCTGGGGTAAGCCCGAGCAGAAGTCCGACGACGTGTCGGCCTCCGGCGCCTACCTGCACCAGACGATGATCGCGGAGAACGCGACCGGCCTGCGCAACCTGTTCTACCTGTCCTCCATGGCCAGCTACGAAGGCCAGCTGGGCAAGTGGCCCCGCATGGATGCCGAGTTGATCGCCCAGCACTCCGAGGGCATCATCGCCACCACCGGCTGCCCCTCCGGCGACGTGCAGACCCGCCTGCGCCTGGGGCAGTTCGACAAGGCCCTGGAAGCCGCCGGAATGTGGCAGGACATCTACGGCAAGGACAATTTCTTCCTGGAGTTGATGGATCACGGCCTGGAGATCGAAAAGCGGGTGCGCGACGATCTGCTGGAGATCGGCCGCCGGCTCGAGCTGCCGCCGCTGGTGACCAACGACTGCCACTACGTGCTGGAGCAGCAGGCCCCGGCGCACGAGGTGATGCTGTGCGTGCAGACCGGTTCCACGCTGGACGAGCCGACCCTGGACCAGGGCGGTAAGCGCTTTGCGTTCTCCGGCTCCGGCTACTACGTGCGCAGTGCGGAGGACATCCGCGCGCAGTGGGACAAGGAAGTGCCGAAGGGCTGCGACAACACCCTGTGGGTGGCCGAGCGCGTGCAGGACTACTCCGAGATCTGGGAGGAGCACCCGCACGACCGCATGCCCATTGCCGACGTGCCGGAAGGCCACACGCCGACGACCTGGCTGACCCACGAGGTGATGAAGGGTCTGGAGGAGCGCTTCCCGGGCAAGGAGGTGCCCGCCGAGTACATCGACCGCGCGAAGTACGAGATCAGCGTGATCGACATGAAGGGCTACCCGTCCTACTTCCTGATCGTCGCCGAGCTGATCAAGTATGCCCGCTCCGTCGGCATCCGCGTGGGCCCCGGCCGTGGTTCGGCTGCCGGCGCGCTGGTCGCCTATGCCCTGACGATCACGAACATCGACCCGATGGAACACGGCCTGCTGTTCGAGCGTTTCCTGAACCCCGAGCGCCCATCCGCACCCGATATCGATATCGACTTCGACGATCGCCGCCGCGGCGAAATGATCCGCTACGCTTCCGACCGCTGGGGCGAGGACAAGATCGCCCAGGTGATCACCTTCGGCACGGTGAAGACGAAGCAGGCCATTAAGGACTCCGCGCGCGCCCACTACGGCCAGGCGGGCTTCCAGATGGCCGACCGCATCACCAAGGCCCTGCCGCCGGCGATCATGGCCAAGGACATTCCGCTGCACGGCATTACCGACCCGGAGCACGAGCGCTACCCCGAAGCCGCCGAGGTTCGCCAGCTGATCGAAACCGACCCGGACGTGGCGAAGATCTACAAGGACGCACTCGGCCTGGAAGGCGTGATCCGCCAAGCCGGCGTGCACGCCTGTGCCGTGATTATGTCCAGCGTGCCGCTGCTGGACTGCATTCCCATGTGGAAGCGCAAGCAGGACGGTGCGCTGATCACCGGCTGGCCATACCCCGCCTGCGAGGCCATCGGGTTGCTGAAGATGGACTTCCTGGGGCTGCGAAACCTTACGGTTATTGGTGACGCCCTAGAAAACATCAAGACCAACCGCGGCTTCGATCTGGACCTGGAAAACCTCGACACGGTGGATGACCCCACCTACGAACTGCTGGCGCGCGGCGAGACGCTCGGCGTGTTCCAGCTGGACTCCGCGGGCATGCAGAAGCTGCTGAAGCGTATGAAGCCCACGGGCTTCAACGACATCGTGGCCGCGCTGGCGCTGTACCGACCGGGCCCGATGGGTGTGGACGCGCACTGGGAGTACGCCGACCGCAAGAACGGCCGCAAGCCGATCGTGCCGATCCACCCGGAGTTGGAAGAGGCGCTGCACGAGATCCTCGAGGAGACCTACGGCCTGATCGTGTACCAGGAGCAGATCATGAAGATCTCCCAGAAGGTCGCGAACTACACCGCCGGTCAGGCCGATGGCTTCCGCAAGGCGATGGGTAAGAAGAAGCCGGAGGTGCTGGAAAAGGAGTTCGTCACCTTCGAATCCGGTATGAAGGCCAACGGCTACTCCGCCGATGCCATCAAGACGCTGTGGGATACGATCCTGCCGTTCGCCGGCTACGCCTTTAACAAGTCCCATGCTGCGGGCTACGGCCTGGTTTCCTTCTGGACTGCGTACTTGAAGGCCAACTACGCGCCGGAGTACATGGCCGCGCTGCTGACCTCCGTGGCGGATAAGAAGGATAAGTCCGCGATCTACCTGGCCGACTGCCGCCACCTGGGCATTCGCGTGCTGTCGCCGGATGTGAACGACTCACGTTACACCTTCCAATCCGTCGGTAAGGACATTCGCTTCGGCCTGGGCGCAGTGCGCAACGTGGGCGAGGACGTGGTGAATTCCATCATCGCCTCCCGCGAGGAAAAGGGTGCGTTCACCGACTTCTCCGACTACCTGGACAAGATCGACCTGGTAGCGGCGAATAAGCGCGTCACCGAGTCCCTTATTAAGGCCGGCGCCTTCGACTCGCTGGGCCACCCGCGCAAGGGCATGGTACTGGTTCACGAGGACGCGGTGGATGCCGTCACCGCCACCAAGAAGGCCGCCGCGAAGGGCCAGTTCGACCTCTTTGCCGGCCTGGGCGGCGACGATGACGCGGGTGACGTCTTCCGCGTGGAGGTGCCCGACCAGGAGTGGGAGCGCAAGCACCAGCTGGCACTCGAGCGCGACATGCTGGGCCTGTACGTCTCCGGTCACCCGTTGGACGGCTTCGAGGACGCGTTGGATGCACAGGTCGACACGCCCCTGACCACCGTGCTGTCCGGCGAATTGCCGAACAACAAGGATCTGAAGATCGGCGGCATCATCTCGGCCGTCGAACGCCGCATCGACCGCAACGGTAACCCCTGGGCAATCGCCACGCTGGAGGACCAGCACGGCGCGCAGGTGGAGCTGCTGGTATTCCCGAAGACTTACCAGATGGTGGCCCCGCAGATTGTCGAGGACAACATCGTGCTGGCCAAGGCGAAGATCAACTACCGGGAAGACGATATGCGCCTGTTCTGCCAGGACATCAAGTCCGCTGAGCTCACCGTCGGCGCGGGCTCTGGCGTGCCGCTGCGCCTGAGTATTCGTGTGGATCAGGCCACTCCGGGCAACATGGCCAACCTGCGCCGGGTGCTCAGCCAGAACAAGGGTGACTCGGATGTGTACCTCACCCTCATCGACGGCGAGGAAGAGGTCCAGTTCCTGTTGGCTCCGGAGATGCGCGTGAACAAGTCTCCGTCCTTGATGGGGGCGCTGAAGGCTTCCACATGGGAAGGCATCTTCTCCTAGATCTATAGCGGAGCTATTGCCCCGTATCATCTTTGCCGAGCGCAACCCCCGCCGACCTGACACGATATAAGGGACACAACGCTTGCGCAGCAGCAGCCGCGCACTTCCCAAGGAGACATCCCTTCACCATGCAGGTCAACAAGCAAGCCGTTTTACAAGCGATCGAGGAACTCCTCGACGAACTCGATAGCCAAACCCTGCACTGGTACCCGGAGATCCGCGCCACCGCGCCGACCCACTTCGTCGGCGCCCGCAACCTGGTGCACTACACCACGCTGCGCACCAGCGACCGCCGCGGCCTGCAGGGGAATCTGGAGAGCCTGGGAGCCACACGCCTGTCCACTGCGGAGCCGGCGGTCAAGGCGCGCTTGCAAGCCGCGCACAACGTGGTCTCTGCTCTGGATGGTCGCTCGCCGCAGTTCGCTGAGGAGGACGTTTCTGACGCCATCGTGGGGGCCGATGAGCTGCTTGAACAGCACACGGAGGCTCTCTTCGGGGTAGAGGCTTTGCCAGGGGACTCCTCGTACATCATGGTCACCCTGCCGATCGAGGCCGCCTATGACCAGGAGCTGGTCGCCCGGTTGGTGGATTCCGGCATGGAGCTGGCGCGTATCAACTGCGCCCATGACGGGCCGGAGGTATGGAAGCGGATGATCGACAACGTCCGCGCGGCAGGCAAGGCCGCGGGGCGCTACATCCCCATCAGCATGGACCTGGCCGGGCCGAAGATCCGCACTGGCCGCATCGCGCCGGGCCCGGCGGTGGTGCGTGTGCGCGTGCAGCGCGACGACGCGGGCACGGTGATTCAACCCTGCCGCCTGTGGATGATCCCGGAGGATCGCGAGTTGGCCGAGGCTCCTATGGCGGAGAACACGCTGGGTCGCCCAATCGTGAGCGTGCACGTATCCCGGGAGTTCTTTGATGCCCTGGAGGTTGGAGAGACGATCCGTGTGGAGGACGCACGCGGCAAGAAGCGGAAGCTGGGCGTCATTAAGAAAGACAGCGAGGGCGCCCTGGCGGAGGGGCAGCAGAACATCTACCTGCAGCTCGGCGCGGAGCTGCGGACAGAGACCGCGAAGACGGCGGTTAGCTCGGTGCCGCAGGTGCTGCAGAAGTTGCGGCCGCAGACCGGGGACAGGATTGTGCTGACCAGCGCTGATGTGGTGTGCGACCCGCAGGCCGGCGGCATCCCGAAGATCAGCTGTACGCTCCCGGAGGCGGTGCGGGCGCTCGAGGTGGGCCAGCAGGTACTTTTCGACGACGGCGCGATCGCGGCGAAGGTCGTAGGGAAACGGGGAACCTTGGGCACAGAGAGCACAGGGTGCGCAGTAGGCGCAGAGGAGACGGTCGAGGCGGAGCTGCTGGTCACCCGCGGCGGGGCGAAGCTGGCGGAGTACAAGGGCATTAACCTGCCCGACACGGAGCTGCCGCTGCCGAGCTTGACCGAGGAGGACGAGGCCGCGCTGGCGTTCGTGGCCGAGCACGCGGACATGGCCGCGGTGAGCTTCATCCGCTCCCGTGAGGACGTGGCCTACGTGCTGGAGAAGTTCCACGAGCTGGGCGCCGACGATCTGGGTCTGGTGTTGAAGATCGAGACGATTCCGGCGTTCGAGAACCTGACCACCATCCTGCTGGAGGGCATGCGGCACGCGAAGTTCGGCGTGATGCTGGCGCGCGGTGACCTGGCTGTGGAGATGGGCTTTGCCCGCATGGCGGAGGTGCCCGGCCAGGTGATGGCGATGGTGGAGGCCGCGCACGTGCCGCTGATCATCGCCACCCAGGTGTTGGAATCGATGGCGAAGTCCGGGCTGCCGACTCGCGCGGAGATCACCGACGTGGCCTGGGCGCTGCGCGCCGAGTGCATCATGCTGAACAAGGGGCCGCACATTCCGGAGGCCATCGCGATCCTGCGGGAGATCGGCGTGAAGATGGACCGCTCGCAGCGCAAGAACCGCATGCTGCTGCATCACGTGCGCAGCTGGCAGTAACCGCGCGGCCTGCGTGGCCAGCTATGGCCGGCTACTCGGCGCTGTAGCGCGCCTCCCACGGGCCGAGCTCCAGGCGATCGTGGGGCGCGTCGGCCAGGTTCACGGTCACTTTCACCAGCGATTCCGGAGCCTGGTAGGTCAGCTCGATCCAGCGGCCGTGCGCCAGTTCGTCGTCTGCATCGACCGGCGGCACGGTCGGGTTCACTCCCGCCAGGGCCTCGCTGACCGGCTCCTCGCCATCGGCCCACCAGCGGATGTCCAGTAGCTCCGCCTCGGCCAGGCGGTGGGTGCGGCGGAACTCCAGCAGATCCGAGTACCCGCGCAGCACCTCCGCGTGCGGGTGCTCCGTGCGCTCCGCCCACTGCAGCACGCTGTTCCGGAAGGTTTCCTCCGCCGCCGGGTTCGGCACGTCCTTCGGGTCCCACCCGGCGCGCGCGAACTCGCGCATGCGGCCCTCGCGGGTGGCCTGGTTGAGCTCTTCGTTCTCGTGGTCGACGAAGAACGCAAACGGGGTGGAGGCACCCCATTCCTCACCCATAAACAGCATCGGGGTAAAGGGGCTGGTCAGCACCAGTGTGGCCTTCGCCAGCTGTTGGTTCACCGACAGGTTCATGCTGGGCCGATCGCCCGCCGCGCGGTTGCCGGTCTGGTCGTGGGTGGTCGTGTACGTCACGAAGCGCCACAGCTCCGGGTCCGTCACCGGCCTGCCGTGGGTGCGCCCGCGGAAGGAGCTATAGCGCCCGTCGTGCCAGAACACCCGCTGGAACGCCGTGGCCAGCACCTCCACCGTGCCGAAGTCGGAGTAGTAGGCGTGATCCTCACCGGAGACCACGGTGTGTATCGCGTGGTGGATGTCGTCGTTCCACTGCGCGACCTTGTATCCCTCGGTGTACACGGGATCGTTCTGATCCGATTCGGCCATGATCCAGGCGGGCTCGGCCGCGTCGCGGATCTGCTCGATCAGGCTCACCGCGCCCGTATCGTCCAGCGCGTGCACCGCGTCCAGGCGCAGGCCGTCCACTCCGAACTCCTGGGTCCACTGGTGCACTGCCTCCAAGATGTAGGCGCGCACCTCGTCGGAATCCCGACCCTGCAGGTTCACCACGTCACCCCAGCCGGTGGAGCCACCGGCGGTGTAGGGGCCGAACACCCCGGTGTAATTACCGTCGGGGCCGAAGTGGTTGTACACCACGTCCAACACCACGGCCAGGTCGCGGTCATGGGCGGCGTCAATAAGCCTCAACAGTCCGTCCGGACCACCGTAAACGTCCGTGACTGCGTGCCACATCACGCCGTCGTAACCCCAGTTACGCTCGCCGCCGAAGGGTTGCACGGGCATGAGCTCGATGGCGGTGACGCCCACAGCTTTGAGCTCGTCGAGCTTCTCAATCGCCGCGTCGAAGGTGCCTTCCGGGGTGAATGTGCCGATGTGCAGCTCGTAGAGAACCTCGCCGCGTAGCGGGCGGCCCAGCTGCTTGCGGGGCTTGTCGATTCGCCACACCTCCGACAGGCCGTGGATCCCGTCGGGCTGGCGCTTGGAGCGTGGGTCGGGGAAGACGGGGGAGCCGTCGACGGAGAAGCCGTAGCGGTCGCCGGGGTTGGCGGGCATGTCGGCGAGGAACCAGTTATCCGCCTCGCGGGTCATGGGGATGCGTTGTTCGGCGCCTGTGGTGGCACCGGAGTCGGTACCGGTGCTTGTTTGCGCAGGTTGCAGGACTAGTTCTACGTTTTCGGCCAGGGGAGCCCACACGGAATACATGTGTTTAACCCTAGCTGCGATAATGGGAGAATGCCTGACGATACAGCGCCGCAGAGCGCCTCCCACCCAGAGCCTTCCTACGTCCGCCCGCAACCGGGTAGGTATACCGCGGAGGTGGAGATCAAACGCTCCCGCTTTATCGCCCTGGCCACACGCTGCGCCACGGAGGACGAGGCACGCGACTTCATAGGAGCCATCCGGCGCGAGTACCCGGACGCGCGCCACCACTGCAGTGCGTTCGTGGTGCAGATGGATGCCGCGCAGCCCATCGAACGCTCCAGCGACGACGGCGAACCCGCCGGCACCGCAGGCCAACCCATGCTGGAGGTGCTGAAGGGTTGGCACGAGCCGGAGCCATTGCAGGACGTGGCGGTCGTGGTGGTGCGCTACTTCGGTGGGGTGAAGCTGGGCACCGGCGGGCTCGTGCGTGCCTACCAGGAGGCCACCCGCGAGGCACTGCAGCAGGTGCCGCTGGCGCTACGCCGTCAGCTGGACCTGTACACCTGCGAGGTGCCGCACGCAGACGCCGGGCGCGTGGAAGCCGAGGTCCGCGCCGCCGGATACACCGTGGTGGGAGTGGAATACAAGGCCGCGGCGGAGCTGGCGATTGCCTGCGAACCCGGCGCGCCGCTACCGGATTTCCTGGCCAGCATCACCAGTGGGGCAGTGGAGGCTCACCTGGAGGGGCAGCGCTGGATCGAGGACGCGCTGTAGCTGATTAAATACACGCTGATTAACTACACTGGCTAAGCATGAGCAACTATGGCAACCTGCCCGCCAACCGCCCGGGCAACGATCCCATCTCCCAGCGCAAGGCGGAGGTCCGCAAGCACACCCGGAACATCCAGATCGCCGGTGGCATCGGCGTGGTCAGCCTTATCGGTGGCGTGACGATCCTGCCCACCACGTTCTTCGCCATCATCGTGCCGATCCTGGCGGTGGCGTTCATCGCCTACAGCGGTTTTCAGATTAAGGGCATCGTTGAGCACAAAGATCAGTGGTGACGCACCCCGTTGGCCAAGCCTGCAACTTCTAGCCCTTCCAGCGCTTCTAGCAAGGTCCGCATCGATGCCTGGGTGTGGGCCGTTCGCCTGTGCAAGACCCGCGCCCAAGCCGCGGAGGCCTGCCGCGCCGGACACGTGAAGATCAACGACGTTTCGGTGAAGCCCGCCCAGCCGGTCGTGGTGGGCGATACGGTGCGCGTGTGGATCCACCACCGCGAGCACATTGTGGAGGTCACGCAGTTGCTCTCCAAGCGCGTGGGCGCGGAGCTGGCCCGCAAGGCCTATATTGACCATTCGCCGCCCCCGCCGGTGATCCCCGCCATGCCGCGCCGGGATCGGGGAGCGGGCCGCCCGACGAAGAGGGAGCGCCGCCAGCTGGAGCGCTTCAAGCGCGGGGAACTCTAGCCGGCTCTTTCCCGGGGCTAGCCCGTTTTCTGCCCCAGCTGCTGCCACCTGTTGCCCAGTCTGCCGGGGCGCGACTGCGCATTGTCGCCGATGTGCACCGTCTTGCGGATGTGCTCGCGCCCGTAGGCGAATAGCAGCATGTCGTCCACCAGACGCACCTGGCCGGGGTAGTACGGGTAGTTCATCGCCTTGCGCAGCGCCTTCAGCCGCTTCGGCGCCAGCAGCTCGCGGAGTTGCGCGACAGTCGTGATCTCGTGGGCGGCCAGCATCTCGATGGCGTAGCGGTAGTAGTCCACGCGCGAGGTCGGGTACTTCGAACCCACGATGCGGCTCAGCACGCGCGGCAGCGACTCCTCGTCGAGCGCCCCCTCGACCTCCTCGCCGGAGGTGCCGATAATGCCCGCGATCTTGTCGAATTGCTCATCCGCCAGCTCGATCAGCCCCGCGGCCAGGGTGAATGCGCGCTGCACCTCGGGGGAGCTGGTCTCTGGATGCTGCTGGTTCTTGTAGCGCACGTCGTGTTCGAACTCGGCCCATGCGTGCTGCAGCACGGTGCGCAGTTGTATCTCTATGTACTTTGGTGACGCCCCTTTTTCAGCCGCCCATGGCTCGTCTTTCGCGGAGACAATCAGGTGTTGGCTGGCGTACCCGAAGCGCCCCTCGCGGGCGGTTTCGGCGGCCTTGTCGATCACGCGCACCACTGTGAACAGGCCGGATAGTGCGTCCTTGAGCTGTGGGATCTCCGAGGAGTGGAAGGTGATCACGCGCACGCCGATCACATCGTGGGCCTCCGTAAACGAGTCGTAGTCCGGGTACTTCTCGTTGGAGAGTTTGCGGGCGAAGCTCGTCCGGTCCTTAATGCGAACGCTCACGCGGTCAAACGTCAGGCCGGCGTCATCAAGAACATCAATAATGTGCGCCTCTAGGTCGGCGGCGACGGTGGGGTGCGCCTGGATCCAGGTGTCGTAGTCCTGCAGCGCCCGGCGGGCTTTCTTGGCCAAGGCTTAGGCCCCCATGCGCGTGAGGATCGCCTGCCCGCGCTCGCTAAACAAGCTGTCCAACGGGACCTCGCCCTCCCACATGCTGCCGGAGAGGCGATCCTCCCACACGCCCTCGGGCAGGGCGACTGTCGTGTCGGCCCAGCCGTCGCGCAGGATGTCCAGCGGGCGGCGGGTGACGAGCGTGATTACGTCCTCGCCGCGCAGCGTGCCCAGCACGTGGCGTTCCATGGTGCCGGTGGCCATGACGGGCAGGTAGCTGGCCTCGTCCAGCTCGAACTGGTTGCGGATCTGCAGGGCGGTGGCGATGACGTACAGGCGCTCGTCATCGGTGCTACGCACGTCGCCGCGGGAGACGCGATCTAGGGCCTCCATGCGTTCGGCGAAGTCCACCTTGCGGCGGTTATCCGGATCCACCAGGGAGTCGGTGAAGAACTCCGTGCCCTGGTAGATGTCCGGAATGCCCGGCCCCATGATCTGCAGCAGTTTCTTGGAGATGGAGACTACCTCCGCCGCCGGGGCGATCTCCGCGATGAACGCGGTGATCTCCTCACCCTGGGTGTCGATGGTGGAATCGATCCACTGGTGGATGGAGGTTTCGAACTCCTCGTTCACGTCGAACCAGGTGGTGTGCACACCCGCCTCGCGCATGGCCTTTTCCGCGTAGGCGTGCAGGCGCTCCCGGAGTTCGTCGGTGACTTGGCCGTCCACCGGCCACACGCCGATCATGTTCTGCAGCAGGAAGTGGCAGGTGCCGCCGTCGACGTATTCGATGCCGTCGCAGAGCTCGGCGAAACGCTCGGCGGACTCGGTGATGCAGCTGATGCGACTGCGCACGTCCTCGCCGCGCTTCGTGTCGTGGGTCGTGAGCGTGGTCATCGCCTTCGGCCACAGGCGGGCGCGCTCGGCCTGCAGCAGGTGGAACTCGGCGGGGGAAACGCCGAAGCGGCCGGGCGCCCCGCCGACCTCCTGCAGGCTCACCAGGCGGGAACCGCGGTAGAAGGCGGTATCCTCCACGCCCTTGGCCATCACCGCGCCGCAGACCTGGGCGAATCGCACGTTCGCCTCGCCGCGGGAGATCAAGGCGGTGGCGATCAGGTCCAGCGCGTCGGCGCGTTCCGGGTAGCGGATGATCATCTGGGCGATCGCGGTGCTGGTCACGCGTGACAGAGATTCGTAGTCCGCACGGTAGACCGGCATGGAAGCGATCAGCTCGATCAGAGTCTCGCGCAGCTCCTCATCGGACACGGCCTCACCGGAGGTGGACCAGTTATCGCTGCGCACGGCGCGGGCTAGGCGGCGGACCTCGGCGGCGAGCTCCTGCCCGGCCACCTCGGATTTCAGCTCGTATTCGGCTTTTTCGAAGGCCTCTGCGTCCCACTCGGAGCCGGTCATATCCAGCGCCAAGTTGGCCATGGTTCCCACGGCCGGACGGTGGACAAACACACCGTCCAGCTCGCGCAGCGCGTCGTAGCCGGTGGTGCCGTCGACCGTCAGGCGGGGATCCAGTGGCTCGGTGACCCCGAGGATCTTCTCCACCAGCAGCCAGCGCTCGTCGCCGATCAGCTTGCGCAGCTGCTTTAAGTAGTTGAAGGGATCCGCCAGGCCATCCGGGTGGTCCACGCGCACCCCGTCGATAATGTTCGCCGCGATCAGCTGGTTCAGGATGCGGTGGGAGTGCTCGAACACCACCGGGTCTTCCTGTCGGAGACCCGCCAGGCCGTTGATGCTGAAGAAGCGGCGGTAATTAATCACCCCGTCGCGCCAGAACATCAGGCGGTAGTGCTGACGATCGTGCACCTCCTGGGGAGTACCGCCGAGCGTGCCCTCGGCGATGGGGAAGCGGTTGTCGTAGTAGCACAGCACCGGTTCTGTACCCTCTGTGCCATCTTCGATTCGCAGTTCTGCGACGTCATCTTCGCTGCCCAGTACTGGTAGGCCCAGTCGCCCGCCCGCGCCGTTGTCCTCGGACCAGTCCACGTCGAAGTATTCCGCGTACTCGGACTCCTTGCCGTTCTTCAGCAGGTCCCACCACCAGGGGTTTAGCTGTGGATCGTCCACGCCAACGTGATTCGGCACGATGTCCAGCAGCAGCTTGATGCCTACCTCGTGGGCCTTCTCGGCCAGCGATCGCAGACCGTCGATGCCCCCGAGCTCGGGGTTAATGACCGACGGGTCGGTGACGTCATAGCCGTGGGTCGATTCCTTCGGCGCTTGCATCACTGGGGAGAGGTAAAGGTGCGAAACGCCGAGGCGGGAAAAGTAGGGCAGGTGCTCTTCCGCATCTGCGAAAGTGAAGGCTTGGGTGGGGTCGGATTCGGGTCCACGGAGCTGAAGGCGATAGGTCGCTGACATGCCCTCTAGGCTACTTGCCTACTTGATTAGCTGCAGGAACTCCTGGAACCCAATGATCTGCAGCTCTTGGCCCTTATCTTGCAGCTCGCGGGCGCGCTTTTCCTTCGAGGTCATGGAGTGCCATTCGCCGACGATCAGCATCGTCGTCTTCTTCGTCACGTTCTTGGCCACCACTCCGCCACGGGAGGCGATCATGTCCCACACCTCGCCCTTGTCGTAGGGCTCCACATCGCCGGTCACGCACACCGTGTGCCCGTAGATGGGCCCGTCGATGTCCGCCTCCTCGTTCGTCTCGGGGACTTCGTCCGGGGTGGCTACCTTCGCCCACGGTGCCGGCGAGCGCTGCTGTGTCTTTCTTGATGTCTTCTTTGGTGTCTTCTTTGGTGACGCCCCCTCGTCCCCGCCGCCGGCGGATTCAGCGGAGCTGATCCATTCCGCGGCGGAGATCTCCGTGTTCTCAGTGCCCCCAGAGCCTGCAGTTTCTCCAGTGCCAGCAGCACCGGCCTCCAGGGGGTAGCCCGCCTGCAGATTGGTGAGCTGAAGATCTAGCGCGGCGAACTCCTCGGTCTGTGAGGGAGAGAAGTTCACGCGGGGACGTTCGGCGTCAAAAAGCAATTGGATGTACCCCGGCGAACAGCCTTCCGGCGCCTGCTTGTACCAGCCGATGAGCTCGTCGGCTGGGCGAGCGACATCCGGGTACAGCGAGGAAGCCAGCGGCGAGCGGGTCACCCGGATCTCTTCGGTAGAGAGGGTGACTTCCGCGCCACGGGCGGAGAAGGATGCTGGGGAGGCGGACGAAGCGGCAGCCATGCCTAGAGCTTGACCTCCGTGCTGATCGGACGCTGCAGAACCACGGTGCTGCGTGCGTCGATTTCCAGTGTGTCGCCACCGGCGAAGCTGCGGGTCTCCTCCGGCACGCCAGTAGGCTCCGCAGTATCCACCACGACGGTCCAGCTTTCCTCTTCACTCGGCTCCACGTGCATCACCTTGTGGCGGCGCGGCAGCGTGAACGTAATCGGCTCGTGGTGGGCGTTGAAGCAGAAGATGAAGGAATCGTCCTCCACCGGGCGACCCTGCGGATCCGGCTCCTCGATGGCCATGCCGTTGAGGTGAACCATCAGGGACTTACCGAAGTCCGCGTTCCAATCGGAATCGGACATCAGATCGCCATCCGGGGTGAGCCACGCGATGTCGCGCTTGGCCACGTCCTGGCCCAGCGGGCCGCCCGCCAGGAAGCGACGGCGGCGGAATACGGGGTGTGCCTGGCGCAGGTGGATGAGATAGCGCGTGAAGGCGTGCAGATCCTTATCCATGTTCTCCCAGTCCATCCAGGCGATTTCGTTGTCCTGGCAGTAGACGTTGTTGTTTCCGCCCTGGGTACGGCCGATCTCGTCGCCGTGGGAGAGCATCGGAGTGCCCTGGGAGAGCATGAGGGTGGTCAGGAAGTTGCGCCGCTGCTTGTCGCGCAGCTGCAAAACCTCTTCGTCATCCGTGGGGCCTTCCACGCCACAGTTCCAGGAGCGGTTGTGGCTCTCGCCATCGCGGTTGTCCTCGCCGTTGGCCTCGTTTTGCTTCTCGTTGTAGCTGACCAGGTCGTTGAGGGTGAAGCCGTCGTGGGCGGTAATGAAGTTAATGGAGGCCGTGGGGCGCCGGCCGGTGTACAGGTCCGAGGAGCCGGTGAGGCGGGAGGCGAACTCGCCCAGTGTGGAGGGCTCGCCGCGCCAGAAGTCGCGCACCGTGTCGCGGTACTTACCGTTCCACTCGTTCCACAGGGCTGGGAAGTTGCCCACCTGGTAGCCGCCCTCGCCGACATCCCACGGCTCGGCGATGAGCTTCACCTGGCTGACCACCGGATCCTGCTGCACGAGGTCGAAGAATGCGGAGAGGCGGTCCACGTCGTGGAACTCGCGGGCCAGGGTGGAGGCCAGGTCGAAGCGGAAGCCGTCGATGTGCATCTCCGTTACCCAGTAGCGCAGGGAGTCCATGATCAGCTGCAGGGTGTGCGGGTGGCGGACATTCAGGGAGTTACCCGTGCCCGTGTAGTCCATGTAGTGCGCCTCGTCGCCGTCGACCAGGCGGTAGTAGGCGGCGTTGTCGATGCCGCGGAAGTTCTGGGTGGGGCCCATGTGGTTGCCCTCGCTGGTGTGGTTGTAGACCACGTCCAGGATCACCTCGATGCCCGCCTCGTGGTAGCTGCGGACCATCTGCTTGAACTCCGCGATCGCGCCCTCGGCGCTGGGGGATGCGGCGTAGTCCCGGTGCGGGGCGAAGAAGCCCAGGGTGTTGTAGCCCCAGTAGTTGCGTAGACCCATCTCGCGCAGGCGGTCGTCGTGGACGAACTGGTGCACCGGCATCAGCTCCACGGCCGTGACTCCCAGATCCTTGAAATACTCCACGATCGAGTGGTGTCCCAGTCCGGCGTAGGTGCCACGCAGGTGCTCCGGGACGTCTGGGTGAGTCATCGTCAGACCCTTAACGTGGGTCTCGTAGATGACGGTCTTGTGCATCTCAATGTTTGGACGGCGGTCGTGGTGCCAGTCGAAATATGGGTTGATCACGACCGAACGCATCGCGTGCGGGGCGGAATCCTCCTGGTTGCGACCCTCCGGGTTATCCGGGTCGTTGATGTCGTAGCTAAACAGGGAGGCATCGCCGTCGAAGGCGCCGTCAAAGGACTTTCCGTAGGGGTCCATCAGCAGCTTGGAGGGATCGCAGCGCAGCCCTTGCGCCGGGTCCCATGGGCCGTGGACGCGGTAGCCATAGCGCTGGCCGGGGACGATGCCGGGGAGGTAGCAGTGCCAGATGTCAGCGTCGACCTCCTCCATCTTCACCCGGGTCTCCGCACCCTGGCTGTCGAAGAGACAGAGCTCGACCGATTCCGCGACCTCTGTAAATAGGGCAAAGTTGGTGCCGTTGCCATCGAAAGTGGCGCCGAGGGGGTAGGGCTTTCCAGGCCACCCGATCATAGGTTCGCCGGGCGCACGCAATCCACTTTTATCTGACAGTCCGAAAGTCATGGGCACCATTCTAACGGCTAAAACCGCGCAGTATTGTTTCTACTCCCAGCACTACTTCCTGACGTGCGCGAGCTTCGGAAGGCGCGCCTTGTTCCTGTTCCTGTTCGTGATCTTGTTTGCCCGCTGGTGCCCCCAAATTCATGGCGACGCTTTGGCGTGCCTGGAGTTCCAGCACAGAACCGAAAACAAAGCGCAGGAGGAGCTTCGCGCCATCCAACGCGCTGGGGTCGGCATCCAGGTCGGCGCCCAGTTCGGCACTGAGCTCTTCGGCTAAGTCTCGGTCAAGCGTTCCGCTGGCTACCGCTGCCAGCGTGATGTCGGCACCATCGCGCAGGGAGGTGAGGGCGTCAAAAAGAAAAGAACAATAATCCGTCGCACTTCCGGGGCAGGCAGGTACTGCAGTGAGGATCGACTCGGCGATACCTCCCAAAAGAGCCTGCTTATTGGGGAAATGCCAGTACAGGGCGCCAGGAGCGACGTCGAGGGCGCGGGCGAGCCGCCGCATCGTGAGGTCGGCCAGGCCGTACTGCTGCAGGATGTCGACTGCGGTACTCACGATTTTCTTGCGGTTTAACTGCACGGTGTCCAAGGGTAGTGGACTACATTGCCGTAGGGTGAGCGACATGAAGATTCGGAAGACATGTCTTGCCGCCTTGTGCACCCTGCCCCTCGCGCTCACCGCGTGCGGGTCGGACGACGGAGATAACAGCGGCGAGTCGAGTCACGCGGACGAAGCAAACCAGGCTGACCAGGCCGAAGAAGCGATGCCCGAGGGGCCGGTCTACTCAACCCCGGCCAGCGACGAAGACAAGCAGCAGATTATCGACCTGCTGCACGGGCTGAGCAACGGTGCCCGCCCCATGGACGAGTACCTGCACTGGACTATCGACAACACCTGCCAAGCCGACATCGAACAGCAAGGCGGCGAGGAAGCCGCGCGCGAACAGGCCGACGCTTCCGCGGGGCAGGGCAACTTCGACGAGCAGCCGGGCCGCACCCCGAACATCACCGACATCCAGGAAGTGATGGCCGAGGGCGACAACGCACACGCCACGGTCACCATTTCCGAGGCCGAGCGCGAGGACTCCAACCGCATGTACTTCAAGCGCGAGGATGAGAAGTGGAAGTTCTGCCACGCCGTAGGTGCACCGGACACCGCGGAAACCCAGCACGGCGAGTAGGTCCGGCGCGGTGAACAGAACTTTTAAGATCCCCCGCCCGATCGGGGAGGCAGCGCAGGTCCTCTTCATTACTTTGGTGAGCTTCCTGCTGCTGGGAGTGTTGTGGGGCGTGATCCACCCGACCTCCGAGCTAGTGGTTGCTGCCGACGGCGGGGCAGACATCGCGCCGGGAACCGAGGATGCCTCATTCCGTGGATTTGCCTACTACCTGGGGCTGACGGCGGTGGCAGGCATCGCGGTGGCACTGTGGACGTTTCGCACGCGCATGCGGGGGCTGCTGATGATGCTGTGGACGGCCCTGTGCGTACTGTGGGGCACCGTTGCAGCCTGGACGGTGGGCGTGAGTGTGGCAGATAAACTGCACACCGACCCAATCCCGGAGGACCCGCAGGCGGGTGATGTCATCCACATCTTGGAGTCCGTGAACCCCTCAGTGGGGCTGGTCGTGGCCCCGGCTCTGGCGCTCATTGTCTACTGGGTAGCGGCGGCCTTCACGGACCCGGAGGACTTCGGGGACTAGCCGGAGGCAGGCGGTGGGATTAGGTAGAAACGGGCTGCTAGGGACTAAAGTGGGGGAATGCTAAACAAAACCATAGAGAGTATCACTCGCGTGGATGGCCTCTGGACCATGCCGGATAGCATCTCCACCGACGAGTGGGCCGCGGAAGTCCGCCGGCTGAAGGAAGAAAAGAATGCGCTGATCCTGGCGCACAACTACCAGCTGCCGGAGATCCAGGACATTGCCGATCACACTGGCGATTCCCTCGCACTGTCGCGCATCGCGGCGGAGACGGACGCCGACGTGATTGTCTTCTGCGGCGTGCACTTTATGGCTGAGACGGCGAAGATTCTGTCGCCGGAGAAGACTGTTCTTATTCCTGACGCCAACGCGGGGTGCTCCCTGGCAGATTCCCTGAGCGCCGACGAGCTGCGCGAGTGGAAGGCCGAGCACCCGGGGGCCGTGGTGGTCAGCTACGTAAACACCACCGCCGACGTGAAGGCCCTGACGGATATCTGCTGCACCAGCTCCAACGCGGTGGACGTGGTGGCCAGCCTGCCGGAGGATCAGGAGGTGCTGTTCGGACCCGACCAGTTCCTCGGCGCCCACGTGCGCCGTGAGACCGGACGGGACAACATCCACGTCTGGGCGGGTGAGTGCCACGTGCACGCCGGCATCTCCGGCCAGGAGCTGAGCCAGCAAGCGCACAACAACCCGACTGCGGATCTGTTTATCCACCCGGAGTGCGGCTGCGCCAACTCCGCTATTTACCTGGCGGGCGAGGGAATCGTGGAACCGGAGCGGGTGAAGATGCTCTCCACCGGCGACATGATCTCGCAGGCTAAGTCCACCAACCAGTCCACCGTGCTGGTGGCCACTGAGGTCGGCATGCTGCACCAGCTGCGTCAGGCCAACCCCGAGGTGGACTTCCGCGCCGTGAACGACCGCGCGGCCTGCACGTACATGAAGATGATCACCCCGGCAGCTCTGCTGCGCTGCCTGGCGCTGGGCGAGGACGAGGTGACGGTGGACGAGGAGACCGCCGCCGCGGCCCGCCGTTCCGTGGAGCGCATGATCGCCATCGGCAACCCGGGAAGCGGGGAGTAGCCATGGAACAGCAAGACCTGGAGCAGCAAGAAGTGGAGCTTCCCTACCCGGCACAGCTCACCGACCCGTCACGCATCCGTGCTGCGTATCTGCGCATGGCGAAGGTCGCGCTGGAGGAGGACTTCGGCGATGGTGCGGACGTCAGCACCCTGGCGACCGTGCCCGCCGAAGCGACTGGCACGAAGGTCATGCGCGCCCGGCAGGCGGGTGTTATCAGCGGGCTGGATGCGCTGGCCATCGTCGCGGAGGTCGCCGACGAGCGGCACGTGGAGCTCGTCCCGCTGGTTGCCGATGGTGACCGCGTGGAGGCCGGAGCCGAGGTTGCCCGGGTGGAGGGCAAGATCCAGCACATCCTCATGCTCGAGCGCACTTTGCTGAACATCCTGAGCCACGCCTCCGGCATCGCCACGCAGACCCGCGCGTGGGTCGATGCGGTCGAGGCCACGGCTACCAGCCCGCGTGGCTGTAAGGTCCGCGATTCCCGCAAGACCCTGCCTGGCATGCGCATGCTGGAAAAGCGCGCGATCGTCCACGGTGGTGGCTACCCGCACCGCTACAACCTGGGCGACCAGGTGATGGTCAAGGACAACCACGTGGAGCTTTCGAGCGCCGCTGAGGCGTACTCGCGGGTGCGGGATTTCTTGGGGGAGGACGCCGCCACGTGGGTAGAGGTCGAGGTGGATACCCTGGACCAGCTATCCGACCTGCTGGCGGAAGGCAAGGATCAGCCGCCCCAGGTGCTGTTGGATAACTTCACGGTGGAGGACACGCGCAAGGCCGTGGAGCTGCGCGACCAGCTGGCCCCGCAGGTGCTGTTGGAATCCTCCGGCGGGCTCACCCTGGACGTCGCCGGGGATTACGCCGCCGCGGGCGTGGAGTCCGTGGCCGTGGGTGGGCTGACCCACAGCGTGCGGGCACTGGACATCGGCCTGGACTAGGATTCCCAGCGTTCCAGCGCCGCGCGTCGGCGCTCGTCGAGCTCTGCGGCTATTTCCGCATAGCCCAGCTCCGCGGCGGCGACCAGCGCCATGGAATAGCCGCCGATGGTGCGCTCGTCGTCGGCGCTGAACTCCGACCACTCCGCCACCAGGCGCGCGTTCGCCAGCGCTTCCTCAAAAAGCCCGCAGTTCAGGGCCGCCTCCGCCAGGGTGTAGCGCAGGTTCAGGATGGCGGGGGATAGGGGACAACCCTCCGTGGCGGCCAGCTCCGCGCTGGCGAGCTCCCAGGCCTCGCCCTCGCGCCCCTCGCCGAGTAGCGCCATCGCCGCCAGGCCCGCGCACTGCAGGGCGATCACCTCCGCATTCAGCTTCCCGGCCAGGCGCACGCATTCCTTCCAATGATCCGCCACGGCGGCCAGGGAGGAATCCTCGCCGGTGCTTTCGGTTGCTCGGAACATCTCGAAGTGCGCCAGCATGTCGTGCGCCTCATAGAGGGAAACTAACTGCGCGTCTGTGCTGCCGCCCAGCAGGGAATCTTCCTCCAGCCGGCCGATCAGTGCCGTCACCCGGTCGTAGGCCTCCTCGCGCCGCCCGCGGAACCAGGCCTCCTGGGCGAACCAGAGTTGGCGGTCGGCCGTGCTCGGGGGTTTCGAGCCGAACCTCCGCACGAGCTGGGCGAAGGTGTCGGCGAAGTCGAAAGCTGTGGCGTCATTATCAGCGCCCCCATCGGCGTCATCGGAAGAACCAGAAAGATTTGTGGCCACAGCAAAGCCCGTCGTGGCAGCCGAGGTCAACCGCGCGGCGATCGACCTGGGCAGGTCGCGGTGGGTGATGTGCGGGGCCTCGGCGAGGGTGGGGGAATCCGGATCCGGGCGAAAGTCGGCGAAGCCCTGGGCCAGCTGTGCCAACATTTCGCGCGGTGAATGCAGCTCGGCCAAGGTGCCGGGGCGCTCCTGAAGAATCAGCGACTGGTGAGTCAGCAGCGCCAAAGCCTCCAGCGCTAGCGCGTGATCGTCGTTACTGCGCGCCCAAACCCGCAGATCTCGCAAGGCGGCGATGGCCTCGTCGGCGAAACCCAGGTGATCTGCGGCGCTGGCCCGCATGCTGTAGAACTCGCCCACCAGCTCGTCCGGCACCTCGTCGGGAGTGGCCAGCCAGTACTGCCGGGCGAAGTCGCTGGCCCGGCGCCAACTCGTCGCCGCCGAAGCCCCCGATTGCGCGGCGGTGCGGCTGTCCCGGAGCAGTGAAAGGAGTGTCTGGGCCATGGCGTAAACTTTAGCCGAGTACATAACCGCACATAATCATTCAGTAAGGAAGCTGCGTACACGATGACTAGCGCCCAGCTGGACTTTAGCCGGATCGATCTGCGGGGTCAGGCCCCGACTACCGCCGAGCTGCGCCATCGGCTGCCGCGCGGGGGCACGGATGTGGACTCGGTGATCCCCACCGTCGCACCGATCGTCGACCAGGTGCGCGAGGGTGGGGCACGCGCGGCGCTGGAGATTGGGCAGCGCTTCGATGGCGTGACCCCGGCTTCGGTGCGGGTTCCTGCCGAGGTTATTGACGCCGCCGTGGGGACTTTGGCCGACGATGTGATCGCTGCGCTCGAAGAGGCCATCAAGCGGGTGCGTGCATTCCACTCCGCCATCCGGCCTGCAGACAAGCAGGTGGAGGTCGCGCCGGGCGGCATTGTGACCGAGCGCTTCATCCCCGTCCAGCGCGTGGGCTTGTACGCGCCGGGTGGTAACGCGGTGTACCCGTCGAGTGTGATCATGAACGTCGTGCCGGCTCAGGAGGCCGGGGTGGAGTCCCTCGTGGTGGCCTCCCCGCCGCAGGAGGGTGGCTGGCCGCACCCGACCGTGCTGGCGGCCTGCAAGCTGCTGGGCGTGGATGAGGTCTGGGCCGTCGGCGGGGCGCAGGCAGTGGCGCTGCTCGCGCACGGCTCCACGGCAGAAGTCGGCGAGGAGCTGGAGCCGGTGGATATGGTGACTGGCCCGGGCAACATCTTCGTCACCGCCGCTAAGCGGCTGTGCCGCTCCGTGGTGGGTATCGACTCCGAGGCGGGGCCGACCGAGATCGCCGTGCTGGCCGACGAGAGCGCCAACGCGGTGGAGATCGCCTACGACCTGATTAGTCAGGCCGAACACGACACGATGGCGGCCTCCGTGCTGATCACGGACAGTGTGAAGCTGGCCGACGAGGTGGTGGCTGAGATGAACGAGCGCTACCACATCACCGAAAACTCCGAGCGCGTCGCCGAAGCCCTCAACGGGCAGCAGTCCGGCGTGGTGCTGGTGGACGACATCGCCGCGGGCATCCGCGCGGCGAACGCCTACGGCGCCGAGCACCTGGAGATCCACACTGAGGATTCTCACGCAGTTGCAGCGCAGATCACCAACGCCGGCGCGATCTTCATCGGCCGCTTCAGCCCGGTGCCGCTGGGCGACTATGCCGCGGGCTCCAACCACGTGCTGCCGACCTCCGGCACGGCGCGGCATTCCTCGGGGCTTTCCACGCTGACTTTCCTGAAGTCCGTGCACGTCATCGACTACAACGAGGAAGGTCTGCGAGGCGTGGCCGACACGGTAATCACCCTGTCGAAGTCCGAGGGGCTGCCCGCCCACGGCGAAGCCATCAGTGCACGTACAAACACAGCACGCACCAACACCGCAAACACCAACGGAACGGAGGCCTAGACCATGGCCGAGCAGAACAACCAGATCTCCCTGGCCGACCTGCCGCTGCGCGAGGAGCTGCGCGGCAAGTCCGCCTACGGAGCCCCACAGCTTTCCGTAGCCAACCAGCTAAACACCAACGAAAACCCCTACCCGCCGTCGCCGGAGATTGTCGAGGGCATCGCCCGCCGCGTGGCGGAGCTGGGCAGGCAGCTGAACCGCTATCCCGAACGCGACGCAGTGGGGCTGCGCGAGGCTCTAGCGGCGTACGTGAGCCAGCAGACGGGTGTGGGCGTCACTAAAGAACAGGTATGGGCAGCCAACGGTTCCAACGAGGTATTGCAGCAGCTCCTGCAGGCATTCGGTGGTCCCGGGCGCAGCGCGATGGGATTTGTGCCTAGCTACTCCATGCACCCGATCCTGGCCGCAGGCACGCAGACGGAGTTCATTTCGGTTGAACGCCGCGCCGAGAACCGCTTCGACATCGACGTGGACGAGGCACTCGCCGCCATCGACGAGAGCCAGCCGAACGTGGTCTTTATTACGACGCCCAACAATCCCACCGGCAACAACACGCCGCTGGCCGACATCGAGAAGATCCTGCAGGCAGCTCCCGGCATCGTGATTGTGGACGAGGCCTACGCGGAGTTCTCCGACGAGCCAAGTGCAGTAGGGCTGCTGGAGCAGTACCCGACGAAGCTAGTGGTTTCCCGCACCATGTCCAAGGCCTTCGACTTCGCCGGCGGCCGGCTGGGCTACTTCGTGGCCCACCCGGCGTTCATCGAGGCCGTGATGCTGGTGCGCCTGCCGTACCACCTGGCGACCCTGTCGCAGGCGGCGGCAGAGGTGGCGCTGGAGCACTCCGCGGCCACGTTGCAGACGGTGGAGAAGCTACGCCAGGAGCGCGACCGAGTGGTTGCCCGCCTGCGCGAGCTGGGCTACGACGTGATCGACTCGCACTCGAACTTCGTGTTCTTCGGTGGCTTCGACCGCGTCGGCGATTCGGCCACGGTATGGCAGCGCTTCCTGGACCAAGAGGTGCTGATTCGCGACGTCGGCGTGGCCGGCTGGCTGCGCGCAACCATCGGGCTGCCGGAGGAAAACGATGCGTTTCTTGCCGCCGCCGCCAAGATGATGGACGATTAGACACATTAGACAGACGCTTCAAGAGTTTTTGGAGAATGGGACCAGAGATCCCAGAGAGACCAGAGAGGTAGGTGCAAAGCCACCGTGGCCACGAACCCCACCCCGCGCATCGGGAAGGCCCAGCGCGCCACCAAGGAATCAGACATCCAGGTCGAGTGGAACCTGGACGGCACCGGCAAGACCGACATCGACACGGGAGTGCCGTTCTTCGACCACATGCTGACCGCCCTCGGCGCGCACGGCTCCTTCGACCTGAAGGTGCACGCCCGCGGCGACGTGGAGATCGACGCGCACCACACCGTCGAGGACACCGCCATCGTCATGGGGCAGGCCCTGGCGCAGGCGCTGGGCGACAAGGCGGGAATTCGCCGCTTCGGCGATGCTTTCATCCCGATGGACGAGACGCTGGCGCACGCGGCAGTGGACGTCTCTGGCCGCCCGTACTACGTGGGCGTGGGGGAGCCGGAGCAGATGCTCAGCGCGGTGATTGGCGGGCACTACGCCACCGTCATCAATCAGCACTTCTTCGAGACGCTGGCGCTGAACTCGCGCATTGCCCTGCACGTGCGCTGCCTGTACGGCCGCGACCCGCACCACATCACCGAGGCGGAGTTTAAGGCCGTGGCCCGCGCGCTGCGCGCCGCCGTGGAGGACGACCCGCGCGTGGGCGGGGTTCCGTCGACCAAGGGAACACTGTAATGGCGCGCCCGAAGGCGCTGACCATTGAAGAACTAGAAAAGATCGATTCCGTGTGGAAGGCCCCCGGCCTGATCGCCACACTGGTGTCGGTCTTCTGTGCGTTCGGTGGCTGGGCGCTACTCCTGCCGGTCATCCCCCTGGCCGTGATCGATGGGGGCGGAACAGATAGCGTGGCGGGCCTGTCCACGGGTGTGTTCATGGCCGCCACCGTGCTGACGCAGGCCTTCACCCCGCGCCTGCTGCGCGCCGTGGGCTATGCGCCCGTGATGCTGGGAGCCGCGCTGCTGCTGGGCTTCCCGGCGCTGGTGTACGTGGCCGACATGTCCGCGGTGACGGTGCTGGCCATCGCCGCCGTGCGTGGCGTGGGCTTCGGCGCGGTGACGGTGACGGAGGCGGCGCTGATCGCGGAGCTGGTGCCGCCGCGCCTGGTGGGCCGATCCTCCGGCGTGTTCGGCGCGACTGTGGGCGTGACGCAGCTGATTAGCTTCCCGCTGGGCATGTGGCTCTACGGCAGCTTCGGCCTGGTCGGAGTGTGCTCGGCCGCGGCGTTGTACTCGGCCGTGGGTGCCCTGGCTGCGCTGCAGTTGCCGAAGGTCGAGCGCGAGAACTCGCCCGGTGTGGCCGCCGATATTCCCGACAATGCAACCTCGCAGACGGACTACACGCCGGAGGCTCCGCGCGTAGCCACGTGGAAGCTGGCCACCGTGCCGGGGCTTTCCATCGGCGCGGCCGCCGTGGGCTTCGCCGGGTTCAGCACATTCCTGGCGCCCGCCGCCGGCGAGATCGACACGGCAGTGGCCGCCACCATCTCCGGCCTGGCGCTGAGCGTAGTGGGCCTGATGCAGATCGGTTCCCGCCTATTCAGCGGTTGGTACGCCGACCGCGTGGGCGAGCCGGGCCGCCTGAACGCGCTGGGCCTGGTGCTGTGCATGGTGGGCCTGGCCTCCGCGGCCA
Source organism: Corynebacterium jeikeium (assembly GCF_000738175.1). GTDB lineage: Bacteria > Actinomycetota > Actinomycetes > Mycobacteriales > Mycobacteriaceae > Corynebacterium > Corynebacterium jeikeium_C. Next base: position 92,591 of record NZ_JFCH01000039.1, read on the forward strand.
TCATGCTGGCCGTGCACCCCTCAGGCGGGTTGCTGCTGCTCTGGTCGCTGCTGTCGGCTGCGTTCTTCGGCGCGGGCTTCGGCATCAACCAGACCGAGGCACTGTTGATGCTCTTCGACCGCCTGCCCAGGGCCGAGTCCGCCAAGGCCTCGGCGCTGTGGAACATGACCTTCGACGGCGGTACCGGTGTGGGCGCGATTCTGCTGGGCTTTGTGGCCGGTGCGCTGACCTACCAGGGAGCCTTCATCACCGCCGGGGTGGTCGCCGCGTTCGGCTTTGTGGTGGCTGTCCTCGACCGGATTGTGGGGCGTCACCGCGTCGCCGAGTACGGCAACGTACGCGAAACACTGCGCCGAGTGCGACGGCGTGAACTGCGCCCGGGTAAGTCCGGCTAGGATAACCAGTTATGAATTCTTCTCTTTCTTCTCGACGCCCACATGTCGCCCTCCTGGACTACGGCAGCGGAAACGTACGCTCCGCCCAGCGAGCGGTTGAAAGAGCAGGTGCCGAGGTTGAGGTGACCCGCGACCCGGAGACGGTACAGCGGGCCGATGGGCTGCTGGTGCCGGGCGTGGGCGCCTACAGCGCGTGTATGCAGCAGCTGCACAGCGTGTATGGGGACCGTCTGATTGGCCAGCGGCTGGCGGGCGGGCGCCCGGTGCTGGGCATCTGCGTGGGCATGCAGATTCTCTTCGACCGGGGAGTGGAGTTCGCGGAAGGCACGGAAGAGGGGGCCTTCACGGAGGGCATGGGCGAGTGGCCCGGCACCGTGGAGAAACTGGATGCCGACGTGCTGCCGCACATGGGGTGGAACACAGTGGAGGTCGGCGATGGCTCCTCTGCCAGTGCTCTGGGTAAGCCCGCTGCCGAGCCGACGAAGATGTTCGCCGGGATCGGGGAGTCCGAGCGCTTCTACTTCGTCCACTCTTATGGCGTGCAGGAGTGGGAACTGCTGACCGATGGGCGCACCGAGCCGCCGCTGGTGCACTGGGCGAGCCACGGTCGCAGCCGCTTCGTCGCAGCCGTGGAAAATGGTCCGCTATGGGCTACACAGTTCCACCCAGAGAAGTCCGGCGAGGCAGGGCTTAAGCTGCTGCAGAACTGGGTGGAGACGCTCTAGCTCTAGAAATAGCACTAGTTTTCTTTGATTTAATCTTCGCCGGCCTCGATACACGTTAGGATTCTCCCTATGGCTTCTACTGATAATTCCCGTGCCCTGACCCTGCTTCCCGCCGTCGACGTAGCCGACGGCCAGGCCGTCCGCCTAGTACAGGGTGCGGCGGGCACGGAAACCAGCTACGGAGCGCCGATCGAGGCCGCCCTGGCCTGGCAGAACGCGGGCGCGGAGTGGATCCACCTAGTGGACCTCGACGCTGCCTTCGGCCGGGGCAGCAACTTCGAACTGCTCAAGGAGGTCACCGGCCAGCTGGACGTGAACGTGGAGCTATCCGGCGGCATCCGCGACGACGAGTCGCTGGAGCGCGCCCTGTCCACCGGCTGCCGCCGCGTGAACATCGGCACCGCAGCGCTGGAGGACCCGGACTGGTGCGAGTCCGTCATTTCCCGCTATGGCGACAAGGTGGCCATCGGCCTGGATACCCGCGAGATCGACGGCGAATGGCGCCTGCGCGGCCGCGGCTGGACGTCTGACGGCGGCGAGCTGTGGGAGGTGCTGGAGCGCCTGGATTCCCAGGGCGTTTCCCGCCTGGTGGTTACCGACGTCAGCCGTGACGGCATGCTGAACGGCCCGAACATCGACCTGCTGCGTGAGGTGGCGGCTGCCACCGACGCGCCGGTTGTGGCCTCCGGCGGAATCTCCAGCTTGGACGACATTCGCGCGTTGGCGGCCGTGGTGCACGAGGGTGTGGACTCCGCGATCGTGGGCAAGGCCCTGTACGCGGGCAAGTTCACCCTGGAGGAGGCCCTGGAGGCGGCCCAGGAAGTGGCAAGGGGGAGCGACAGCTAATGACAGCTTTCCACGGACTGTCCCCGGAGGAACTGGATACCCGCTCGCTGCTGGCCATCGCCGAGGCGGCGGTGGACGAGGCCGAGACGACATTTACCGCCGCCGTCGGCGCGGAACCGGAGGTCATCAAGTCCCCCGGCGACTTCGCCACCGAGGCGGACTTAAGCGTCGAGCGCCAGCTGCGCACGCTGCTGACGCAATACACCGGCTTGTCCGTGCACGGCGAGGAGTTCGGCACGGTGCGCCCCGGCGAGATCCCGGGGGAGAACATCACCGAGCCGAACCCGAACGACGCGATGGCGGACGGGCTGGACGGCCCGCGACGTAAGTCTCTCGAAGCCGGGGACCAGGAACTGCCGGAAACCTTCTGGGTGGTGGACCCCATCGACGGCACCGCCAACTACGCGGTGGGCAATCCTTTTGCCTGCATCCTGGTTTCCCTGGTGCACCAGGGGCAGACCATGGTCTCCGTCACCGAGATGCCGCTGCTGGGCAAGCGCATCACCGCCCGTCGTGGCGAGGGGCTGCTGGTGGACGGCCACCCGGCCCGCGCCATGCCGCCGTCGGATCCGGGAGTGACGCAGATCAGCTTCGGCTCCATCCTGTCGCAGCGCCGCGGTAACCTGCCGATTTCCTACCGCCAGGACATGCTGAACGAAATCGGCAAGTCCTACCCGCGCATGCGCGTTACTGGCTCGGTGGGCATCGACCTGGCCTTCACCGCCGCCGGCGTGTTCGGCGGCACTGTCACCTTCAGCCCCAACCTGTGGGACAACGCAGCGGGCATCCTCGCCGTGGAGGAAAACGGCGGCGTTGCCACCGACTTTGCGGGTAACCCGTGGCGTCCGGGCGTTTCCGGACTGGTCGCGGGCGAGCCGGAGGTACACGCCACCCTCCTGCAGCACATTCAGGCCGTGCCGATCGGCACCGCCGCCCGCAACGCCCAGGAGATTCGCGACCGAGGGGGCATCCGATGAGCGTTACCGTGCGCGTTATCCCGTGCCTGGACGTGGACAACGGCCGCGTCGTCAAGGGCGTGAACTTCGAGGGCCTGCGCGATGCTGGCGACCCCGTGGAGCTGGCCAAGCGCTACGACGCACTGGGCGCCGACGAGCTGACCTTCCTGGACGTATCCGCCTCCAAGGACGGGCGCGGCACCATGCTGGACGTAGTACGCCACACCGCCGACCAGGTGTTCATCCCGCTGACCGTCGGCGGGGGAGTGCGCAGCGAGGAGGACGTGGACGCCCTGCTGCGCGCCGGTGCGGACAAGGTCAGCGTCAATTCCTCGGCAGTCGCCCGCCCCGAGCTGCTGCGCGAACTTTCCCAGCGCTTCGGTGCGCAATGCATCGTCCTGTCCGTGGACGCGCGCCGCGTAAAGGATCCCGCGGAGGCGGACAAGTACCCCTCCGGCTTTGAGGTCACCACCCACGGCGGCACCAAGTCCGCCGGGCTGGATGCCACCGAGTGGGCCCGCAAGGGCGAGGAGCTGGGCGTAGGGGAGATCCTGCTGAACTCCATGGACGGCGACGGCACCAAGGCCGGCTTCGACATCGAGATGCTGCAGGCCGTGCGCAAGGCCGTCTCCATTCCCGTCATCGCCTCCGGCGGCGCGGGCGCCCCGGAACACTTCCCGCCCGCCGTGGAGGCCGGCGCGGATGCCGTGCTGGCGGCCTCCATCTTCCACTTCGGCGAGGTCGAGATCCGCGAGGTCAAGCAGGCCCTGGCCGATGCGGGTTACGAGGTGCGGCTGTGAGCGGCACAAACTCCAAGACAGGCTCCAACACAGACCCGGCAACCTACGAGCTAGACCCCGCCATCGCCGAGCGCGTCCGCTTTAACGCTGACGGCTTAGTCCCCGCCATCGTGCAGGACATCACCAACGGCGACGTGCTGATGATGGCGTGGATGAACGACCACGCCCTGGCCCACACCCTGGCCACCAAGAAGGGCACCTACTGGTCCCGGTCGCGCCAGTCCTACTGGATCAAGGGCGAGACCAGTGGCCACACTCAGCGCGTCGAAGAGGTGCGTCTGGACTGCGACGGCGATACGGTGCTGCTGAAGATTGAGCAGACCGGCGCGGCCTGCCACACCGGCGACCGCACTTGTTTTGACGCCGACCGCTTGGCCTAACATGTCAGACATGGGTGACAACACTTCCAGTAAGGCCATCGGCGACCTGACAAGCCTTGAGACTTTCCGCGAACTCGCGGCAAAGCACCGCGTGGTGCCCGTAGTTCGCAAGGTGCTCGCCGACGGAGAGACCGCCCTGTCCGCCTACCGGAAACTCGCCGACGGCCGCCCCGGCACGTTCCTGCTGGAATCGGCGGCGCACGGCCAGTCGTGGGATCGCTACTCCTTCATCGGCACCGGAGCCCGCTGCGCCCTGACGGCCAAGGACAGCGTGGACGGCGGCGCGGCGCGTTGGATCGGCCAGCCTCCGGTGGACATCCCGGCAGGCACCGACCCGCTGGATGCGATCCGCAACACGCTGGAACACCTGCAGACCGCGCCGATGCCAGGGCTGCCGCCGCTGACCAGCGGCCTGGTTGGCTACATGGGCTACGACATGATCCGCTACATCGAATCCGTGCCGGATACCTGCACCGACGACCTGAACATTCCCGACATGGTGCAGCTGTTGGTGGAAGACATGGCCGTCGTCGACCACTACGAGGGCACCATCTGGCTGATCGCCAGCGTGATCAACTGGGATAACTCCGACGAGCGCGTGGACGAGGCATACGCCGAGGCCGTGGAACGGCTAGACACCATGGTGGAACGGCTGGCCACGGGCGCGGCAGGGGGCGTCACTACCTTCGAAACCCCCACGCCTAAGTACCGCAGGCAGCGCACCTACGACGACCACCGCGAGCGCATCGGCAAGGTCAAGGAGCACATCAAGGCCGGCGATGCGTTCCAGGTGGTGCTCTCGCAGCGCTTCGAAATGGAGACCGACGTCGACCCCCTCGACATCTATCGCATGCTGCGAGTATCGAACCCTTCGCCCTACATGTTCCTGGTTAACGTGCCTACGGAGGGTTTTGACGCCACCGCGTTCCACATCATTGGCTCCTCCCCGGAATCACTGGTGCAGGTCCGTGACGGCAATGTCACGACGTTCCCCATCGCGGGATCCAGGCCGCGCGGCGAGACGGTGGAGCAGGACTTCGCCTTCGAACGCGAGCTGGTCAACGACGAGAAGGAAAACTCCGAACACCTGATGCTGGTGGACCTGGGTCGCAACGACCTAGGACGGGTCAGCGAGCCGGGCACGGTGGAGGTGCACGACTTCCGCCACGTGGAGCGCTACTCGGCGGTGATGCACTTGGTCTCTGGGGTTAGCGGAAAGCTGGCCGCGGGGAAGACGGCGGTGGATGCGTTCAATGCGACGTTCCCGGCCGGAACCCTGTCGGGCGCGCCGAAGCCCTCGGCACTGAAGATCATTGACACGCTGGAGGACACACGCCGCGGAGTCTACGGCGGCACGGTCGGCTACTTTGACTTTTCCGGCAACACCGACCAGTCCATTGCCATCCGCACCGGGCTGTACAAGGACGGCACCGTGTACGTCCAGGCCGGTGGCGGAATCGTCGCGGACTCCGACCCGGAGGCTGAAGACCTGGAGACCCGCAACAAGGCTGCGGCAGTGCTGCGGGCAGTAGCTGCGGCGGAAACCATGAAGAACGCAGGGGAGAAGCAGTGAGCAAGAGCACGGCGAGCGCAGCGAACGCAGTGAGCGCGGAAGAGGACGTAACAGCGGACGCAACCCAAAAGGCCAAGCGCATCCGACAGATCGCGCTGCTGTGCGTGGTGCTGAGCGCGGTGGGCCTGTGGGGCGCGAGCCGCCTGAAGTTCGTGACCGTGGCCGTTGACGACGACAAGGCCGGGGCCTCCACCAAGGAGCTCGTGGGGTCCGTGTGGGATCCCGCGCTGGTGCCGCTGGCGTTGGCGATGGTGGCCGCGCTGATCCTCTCGATGGCCGTGCAGCCCATGATCCGGCGGGTGCTGGGCGTGGTGATTGTCGCCCTGGCGGCCACAGCCAGCTTCCGCGCCGTGCAGCTGCTGAGCAACGACGTGGACCTGGCCCGCGCACAGAACCTGCTGCGAAGTGGCGCGGCCACGCAGAAGGAATCCGACCCGGTGCAGATCTCCGAGTGGGCGCGAGTGATCAGCGGAGATGTCCACTCGCTGGGCATCGTGCTGGTGCTGTTAGCAGCGGCGATCGGCGTGGTCGGCGGCGCGATCCTGATTCTGCGGCCCGGCCAGGAATCCAAGGGACATAGCCGCTACGAGACCCCGGAGGTGCGCCGCGCGGACGCGGAAGAGGACCTCGCGGAGAATCCAGATTCAACCCGCGTGCTGTGGGATGCCCTGGATGCGGGGGTGGATCCGACCGAAGAATCCGATTTCTCCCGCACCAAGCAGGGGCGATAAGCTCAGGAGTGTGACACACATGACTGTTCTCGACCAGATCATCGCCGGGGTGCTAGAAGACCAGGCCGAGCGGGAAGCCAAGATCCCATACAAGGAGATCAAGGCCATGTCTCTGGACGCACCACCGGCTCTCGACGCCCACGCCGCGCTGGCCGCCCCCGGGGTCAGCCTCATTGCCGAGGTGAAGCGCGCCAGCCCCTCCAAGGGGGACCTCGCCGAGATCGCCGAGCCAGAAGTGCTGGCGAAGGCCTACGAGGACAACGGGGCCACCGCCATCAGCTGCCTCACCGAACAGCGCCGCTTCAAAGGCTCCCTCGAGGACTTCGACGCGGTGCGCCGCGCGGTGAACATTCCGCTGCTGCGCAAGGACTTCACGGTGAACCCGTACCAGATCCACGAGGCCCGGGCGCACGGCGCGGACATTGTGCTGCTCATCGTCGCTGCACTCGAACAGCAGCGCCTGGAATCCCTGCTGGATCGAACCGAGTCCCTGGGTATGACCGCCCTGGTGGAAGTGCACACCGCCGAAGAAGCCGAGCGCGCTGTTGCCGCCGGTGCCAAGGTCATTGGGGTCAATGCCCGAAACCTCAAGACGCTGGACGTCGACCCGCAGGTGTTCGGCAAAATCGCCCCGCTGCTTCCGGACGACGTGGTGAAGATCGCAGAGTCGGGCGTCAAGAATAAAAACGACCTCAACGCCTATGCCGCAGCGGGCGCGGACGCAGTGCTCGTCGGCGAAGGCCTGGTCACCGCAGGTAACCCCGCCCAGGCGTGCCGGGACCTCGCCGCAGCGGGAAAACACCCAGCCTGCCCCCAAAAGAATTCTTAAGCGATAGCATTTAAAACTGTGACTACCGAGAAGACCTTCAAGAACGCCGACGCGCAAGGCAAGACCCTGCCGACGGTAGGCGAGATCCTGGCGACCGCCACCCACCACGAGCCCGACGAGCGCGGACACTGGGGTGATTTCGGCGGCCGCTACGTCCCCGAGGCCCTCATGGCCGTGATCGAGGAGATCACCGACGCCTGGGCGAAGGCCCGCTCGGACCAGGGGTACCTGGACCAGCTCGACGAGCTGCACCGCACCTACACCGGCCGCCCGTCGCCGCTGTACTACGCGGCCCGCTTCTCCGAGGCCGTGGGCGCAGAAGTGTGGCTGAAGCGCGAGGACCTGAACCACACCGGCTCCCACAAGATCAACAACGTGCTGGGGCAGGTGCTGCTGGCCAAGCGCATGGGCAAGACTCGTGTGATCGCGGAGACCGGCGCCGGCCAGCACGGTGTGGCCACGGCGACGGCCTGTGCGCTGCTCGGCATTGAATGCCGGATCTACATGGGGGCTGTGGACGCCGAACGGCAGGCCCTCAACATCGCTCGCATGCGCCTGCTCGGTGCCCACGTGGAGGTAGTGGAGATCGGCTCCCGCACCCTGAAGGACGCCATCAACGAGGCCATGCGCTTCTGGGTTTCCAACGCCGACGACACCTACTACTGCTTCGGCACCGCCGCCGGCCCGCACCCATTCCCGCAGATGGTGCGCGACCTGCAGCGCGTGATCGGCGTGGAGGCGCGCCAGCAGCTGCTGGCCGAAACCGGCAAGCTGCCCGACGCCGTAGTGGCCTGCGTGGGCGGCGGTTCCAACGCGATCGGACTGTTCCACCCGTTCATCGAGGACGAAGGCGTGGACATCGTCGGCGCTGAGGCCGCGGGCGACGGTGTAGAGACCGGTCGCCACGCCGCGCCGATCAACCTGGGGCTGCAGGGCGTGTTCCAGGGGGCCTTCGCCGACCTCATGCAGGACGAGGACGGGCAGATTATCGAATCGCACTCCATCTCCGCCGGGTTGGATTACCCGGGCGTGGGGCCGGAGCACTCTAAGCTGCACGCTGAAGGGCGCGCCCGCTACCTGCCGATCACCGACTCCGAAGCCATGGATGGCTTCAAGCAGCTGACCCGCCTGGAGGGCATCATCCCCGCCATTGAGTCCTCCCACGCGGTCGCCGCCGCCATTAAGGTGGCCGCGGAGAAGCCGGGATCCACGCTGATTGTGAACATTTCCGGCCGCGGCGACAAGGACGTCAACACGGCTGCGAAGTGGTTCGACATGCTGGATCAGAAGAGCGAGAAGGACGGCTAACCCATGACCTCCCGACTTTCTAAGGTTTTCACCGACGCGCGCGCCGAGGGGCGAGCCGCACTCGTGGCCTACTTCCCGGCCGGGTATCCGACGGTGGCTAAGTCCAAGGAGCTCGTCGCCGAGCTAGCCCAGCACGCCGACCTGATCGAGGTGGGTATTCCGTTTACCGACCCGATGATGGACGGCCCGACCATCCAGGCCGCCGCCAACGAAGCGCTGGCCAACGGCTTCCGGGTGAAGGACACGCTCGACGTCGTCCGCGCCGTCACCGAGGCAGGCGGCCAGGCCGTCATCATGTCCTATTGGAACCCCGTGCTGCAGTACGGCCCGGAAAAGTTCGCCGCCGACCTGGCAGCCGCCGGGGGACTGGGGTCCATCATCCCGGACCTGCTGCCGGAGGAAGCCGGTCGTTGGGCGGAGGTCTGCAAGGCCAATGACCTATCGCCGGTCTATCTCGTCGCGCCCTCCACCACGCCCGAGCGCATGGCCCTTACTGTTGACGCCGGCGACGGCTTCATCTACGCCGCATCCCACATGGGTGTGACGGGCGCGCAGGACGAGGTCTCCAGTTCCGCCGAGGAGCTGGTCGCCCGCGTTCGCGAGGCCACGGACCTGCCGGTGGCAGTGGGGCTGGGCGTGAAGACCGGTAAGCACGCGGCGAACATCGCCTCCTACGCAGACGGCGTGATCGTCGGCTCCGCGCTGATCCAGGCCGCAGCCGACGGCAACCTGGGCGAGCTGGCCGCAGAGCTGGCGCGAGGCGTTCGCGCATGATCGCGGCGGCCATTCCTTCGCCGCCGCAGGGTGTCTGGGATCTTGGGCCCATTCCCATCCGCGCCTACGCGCTGTGCATCCTCACCGGCGTGATCGTGGCCTACTTCTGGACCCGCCGCCGCTACGCAAAGCTCGGAGGGGACCCGGAGGTAACCGTCGACGCGCTTCTTGTCGCCGTGCCCGCGGGCATCATCGGCGCCCGGGTCTACCACGTGATCACCGATCACGATAAGTACTTTGGCGAGGGCAAAGACCCCACGCAGGTGTTTAATATCACCAACGGCGGACTGGGGATCTGGGGCGGAGTCATCCTGGGGTCCCTGGCCGTGTGGCTGCTGTTCAAGGCCAAAGGCCTGCCTCTGGGCACTTTCGCCGCCGCCGTGGCGCCGACGGTGCCGCTGGCGCAGGCCATCGGTCGGCTGGGCAACTGGTTCAATCAGGAACTCTACGGCGGCCCCAGCGACGCACCCTGGGCGCTGGAAATCTACCGCCGCGTAGACGAAAATGGTTACTCCGCGCCCATCACCGGGCACTCCACCGGGGAAGTGCTGGCCACCGTCCAGCCGACGTTCCTCTACGAACTGATCTGGAACCTGCTCGTGGTCGTACTGCTGCTCGTTGCGGAACGCTACTGGCGCGTTGGCGGGGGCAGGCTGTTCACCCTCTACGTCATGGGCTACACCTTCGGCCGCTTCTTCATCGAAAACATCCGCACAGACGCGGCCACCACCGTATTCGGCGACGTGCGCATCAACGTTGTCGTTTCCGCAGTGGTGTTCCTCGCCGCGACAGCATTGTTTGTTTGGTGGACGGTGCAGCAACGCAAGACTAAGGGCGTCACAAAAGAAGAAACGAAGTAGCGGGGACAACGGTGCGGGACTATCCTCGAGTCCGTGAATAGAAGAACCAAGATTGTTTGCACCCTGGGTCCCGCGGTCGCTTCGAAGGAGCAGATTCGCGGGCTCGTAGACGCAGGAATGAACGTTGCGCGCCTCAACTTTTCCCACGGCGAGCACGCAGACCACGAGCAGAATTACAACTGGGTTCGACAGGCCACCGATGAATCCGGCAAGGCCGTCGGTATCCTCGCCGACCTGCAAGGCCCGAAGATCCGCCTCGGACGCTTCGCAGAGGGCGCAACCGTCTGGGCGACCGGCGAGACCGTACGCATCACCGTCGACGACGTACAGGGCACACACGACCGCGTGTCCACCACCTACAAGGGCTTGGCCCGCGACGCCCGCCCCGGCGACCGCCTGCTGGTCGACGACGGCAAGATCGCGCTGGTGTGCAAGGAAGTCGACGGCAACGACGTCGTGTGCGAGGTCATCGAGGGAGGCCCGGTTTCCAACAACAAGGGTGTCTCCCTGCCGGGCATGAACATCTCCGTGCCGGCACTGAGCGAGAAGGACACCGAAGACCTGCGCTTCGCCCTGCAGCTGGGCGTGGACTTCATCGCCCTGTCCTTCGTGCGCAGCCCCTCCGACGTGGAACTGGTGCGCGACATCATGGACGAGGTTGGCCGCCGCGTGCCGGTGATCGCCAAGCTGGAGAAGCCGGAGGCAGTCGACGCGCTGGAGCCGGTCATCCTAGCCTTCGATGCCATCATGGTCGCCCGCGGTGACCTGGGCGTGGAAGTGCCGCTGGAAGACGTGCCGCTGGTGCAGAAGCGCGCCATCCAGATCGCCCGCGAGAACGCCAAGCCGGTGATCGTGGCGACGCAGATGCTGGACTCCATGATCGAGAACTCCCGCCCGACGCGCGCCGAAGCCTCCGACGTGGCCAACGCCGTGCTCGACGGTGCGGATGCCGTGATGCTCTCCGGCGAGACCTCCATCGGCAAGCACCCGATCACCACCGTGGAGACGATGGCTCGCATCGTGCGCGCCGCCGAGATTGACGGGGAAGTGCCGCCGCTGACGCACCGCCCGCGCACCCGCCGCGGCGTGATTTCCTACGCGGCAAAGGACATCGGCGAGCGCCTGAATGCGAAGGCACTGGTGGCCTTCACCTCCTCCGGCGATACCGCCAAGCGCGTGGCGCGCCTACGCTCCCACCTGCCGCTGCTGGTGTTCACGCCGTCGCAGGCCGTGCGCTCGCAGCTGGCGCTGACGTGGGGCGTGGAGACGTTCCTCATCGAAGACGTGAAGTCCACCGACGAGATGATGGACACCGTCGACCACCACCTGCTGGCTATGCCGCAATACAAGTACGACGACATGATGGTCGTCGTCGCCGGCTCCCCGCCCGGGATCTCCGGCAACACCAACATGATCCAGGTGCACCTGCTGGGTCAGGAGCGGAAGAGGTAACTCAGCGTCGCGGCCAGCGCCGCGTCCGTGGAGGTGCCCAGCGCCTCAATGCGCGGGGCGAAAGCACCGTGGTGGTTGCCCGGCACCGGATCCCCGGAAGCCCACAGCTCCGGATCCGTGGTGCCGATAGTCCAGAAAAGGTAGGGCACGTCGAAGTGGCGGGGGATCTCCGAGAAGTCCTCGGAGGCTGTCCAGGGTTCGGCGTCAATAGAATCCTCCCCGAAGACCGCATCGAACACCGGGCGTACGTGCTCGAACGTGCTGGGGGTATTGTCGGTGAGCTCGCCGTGGGCGGAGTACTCAAACTCGGGCGGAACCTCACAGCCGGAAGCATCGCACTCGGCGCGGACGACCCGCTCGATGGCAGCGTAGGTCTTGTCGCGCACGTCCGTGTCGTAGAAGCGGCAGTTCAGCACCAGCGTGGCATCTTCCGGGATGGTGTTGTTAGTGTGCCCGGAAGAAAGTGTGCCGACCGTAATGACGGCGAAGTCCGACGGGGCGACCTCGCGGCCGACGATGCCCTGCAGGCGCACGACGATCATCGCAGCTAGGAAAGTCGGGTCGATTGATTCCTGCGGGCGCGAGCCGTGGGAGGACTTACCGTAGAGCTTGATGGTGATCGTGTCGCAGGCCGCCAGCACCGGGCCGGGCGCGGACATCACGGTGCCGAGGCGGCCGGGTAGGACGTGCTGGCCCAGGCACACATCGGGGGTGGGGATCTTCTCCGCCAGGCCGTCGTTGATCATGTTGCTGGCGCCGGCGGTGACCTCCTCCGCGGGCTGGAACAGAGCAATGAAAGTGCCGTGCCAGGCATCGCGGCGCTCGTCGAGAACCGCACACAGGCCCATGAGCGCTGCGGCGTGCATGTCGTGGCCGCACGCATGCATGACCCCGTCGTTCTTGGAGGCATAAGGCAGACCTGTCGTTTCCTGCACAGGGAGGGCATCGAAATCAGCGCGCATAAGCACGGTGGGCTCGTCTGCGCTGGTTGCCTCGCTGCTCGGGTTACGGAACACGGCGGTGACGCCATAACCCCCGATACCCGTGGTTACCTCGCAATCCATCTGCGCCAACCGCGCGGTAATGTGCTTGGCGGTTTGCTCCTCCTGCAACGACAACTCGGGGTTCTCGTGCATCCACTGGTAGAAGCTATCCTGCCAGCTCAGATCCACACCGTGGTTTGCGATGAACTCTGCAATATCTGCGTTGCGCAAAGCGAAACTTGTCCTTTCTAGCGGATTAGCGGATGGCCGGGTTGTACTTCAGCATGTTGGGGCGGGCGGCGCAGTCGTCGCCGAGGCGGATGCCCGGGGCTAGTTGGCCTTCCTCCTGAGCCTTAACCAGGGCATTGAGCACGCGTTCCCGGAGATCCGCCGGGGAGATGGTGTTGATGAAAATCTTCGTGCCACCTTCGAAACCGGCCATGGTGGACACACGCCACTTAATAACAATGCGCCAGGGCATCGGGACGTCAACGTCGAGGGGACGGTGCAGCCACTCCTCATTACAGGAGACGTGCGGCCCGGCGGCGACGTGGCAGGCGTGAACCAAATCCGATACGGCATCGCGTTCGGCGTCAGACATCAGCCAAGGTTCGGTCGTGGCGGACTTGGAGAAAACCTCAAGGGTCGGCCAGCGGTGCCCAAAACCAGCAAACGCGATGGCGTGGTCGTTCTCGGCGATGACGAGGTTGTGGCGGGCTGCGTAGTCGACGGCCCACTCGTTGTACATGTTCGGGTTCGCACGAACCTGGGCGATCTCCAGCTCGTTCTGCAGGCCGTGCTCGTCGATGGCAACGAGCTGCTTGTGGAGGTGCTCGAAGCTGGCGCCTGCCGGGGCGAGCCAGTTTTGGAACGCGGCGACGTAGCGGACGTAGCGGTTGGCGCGGTAGAGGCGATCCATGCCGTCGACGGTGAAGGCGATGAAGTGGCGGTGGTTCTCCCAACCAAGCGTGCCGCTGGATGCCAACTGGTCGGTGGTGTCTGCGCCGGGAACGTAGTGGTCGCGGGCGATGATCACGTCGTGGCCACCGGCGAAGAGCCCGGCGCTCTTTTCGTAGAGAGTCTGTAGACGATTCTCGGGGGAGAAGAGCCCGTCGAGTTCCTCCTGCGTGGTGCCGCCGGCGGACCATTTGGCGCGGAGGATCTGCTCGACGTGGTCCTGGCCAGCTTCCTCGGCCAGGTAGTCGGTCATGTGCTTAGCGGCTGCGGGGTTCATCCGGTAGCCGTAGTTCATGAGCCAGTAGTCATAGGTGAGGATCTCGAAGAGGTTCGCCACGCGGCGGAACAGCGGTTCGGTTTCCTCCAGCTGGCTAACCGGCAGTCCGCGCAGGATGTGTGCCTGGCCGTCCTCGTCGAGTACCAGGCGGGACTTCTCCGGCGGGGTGTCCAGCTTGCGGTTCAGGCCGAATGCGGTGGCGGAGTCGCGGTCGCCGACGGTGCGCACCTCTGGGCGGTGCTCGGCGATGGGGCGGTTGCCGCGGCCGGGTACGGTCCACACCTCGGTGCCGGAAAACGGGTTGACCTGTTTGATCGTTCCGTCCGGCAGGGTGGTCAGGGGTGGTACGGGTGCGGGGTGCGAAGCATGGGAACCAATCACGGCACACATTCTAGTAGGTTTCCTGTTCTATCGATCACACCACCGTGCTTGCTGTTCGCTGCTGCGTGCTGCCACACTAGGGGAATGCCAAAGATTATTTTCAGGCTGCTGGCTAACCAGGAGCAGCTGGTCGCCATCGAGCAGGATTTCCGCTCCATGATCTCCGCCCTCGGTGAAGCGTTCGAAGGCACGCTGAATCTCCAGTCCGGGCAAGCTGCAGACCCCGAACTGGTCACTACCTGGGTGGAGCTTTTCGGCGAGAGCCCCGACGAGGGCAACGACCCCGCCACCGGCGCCGAGCTAACCGTCGACGTTGTCCGCTACGACATCGGCTCCGTCTCCGGCCTAGCCATGCACTTCGCCGAGCTCCTCACGGTTCGCGAGAAGGAACCCGCCGAGCCGATTCTGCGCCAGGTCCAGGATGACCCTGGCACACCCCGCGTGCCTTGGCACGTCACTGTGGCTTCGGTATAACTCCTCTCGCGTGGGTGGTGAACTGCTCCCCGTGGTGGTTCACCCACTTGATTGTCCAACCGCCGTCGCTAGTGCTTGCCCGCCACTGCCCATTGGTTTTCAGGTTGTGGTGGGCGCGACAAAGGCACTGCATATTTCGCACATCCGTCGCTCCGCCCGCCGCCGGGTTCGTGTGGTTGTACGGCACGATGTGGTCTTTGTCGCACATCGGCGCGGGGTGTTCGCATCCGGGGAAGCGGCAGGTGCCGTCCCGGCCGACGAGGAATTCCTTCATTTCTCTGCTGGGCGTGTACTGCTCCACGGCTGGCGGCACCGTCACGCTGTCTACGCGCTTGGCGAAGCTTTCGTACACGTCGGCCTGTTCGGTGCTGATCGCCCCGACTCCCGGGATGAACCCTGGGCCGCCTTCCCACCGGAAGACGTGCACGTGCACCACCGTGTTGGTTTCTTCGCCGCTGATCAGCCCCGCGATCACGTCCATTCGTGCTTGTGCGAGGTCGCAGTCTAGCTCCCCGGCCAGCACTTTCGCCTTCTTCGTTACTGCTTCCCACATGCGCTGCGATTGGTCTTTCGGCATGTTCAGTGTCCACCGGGAAAGCTCGGCGGTTCCGCCCAGCGTCGTCACAGATCCCTTGGTCGCGGAGCGTTCCTCCGCCGCGGCCTTCTCGCCTTCGGCAAATGGGGTGGGGAAGTCCCGCGCGATCACTTCGCACAGGTATTCGCCAAGTTCTTTCGCCGTCGGCCCTTCCTCGCGCGCACTGATGCAGTCCACCGCGTGTTTTTCCAGGTAGCGGTTGAACTGTTCCATGTCCATGATCGCCTGCCCCGTCTCATCGGGCTCCGTCAGCTGTGCCGCGTAGGCGTTGCGCACCCGCCAGACTTGCTCGAGGTGCCGCACGCCGATCACCCCGGCTTTCAGCGCCGCCAGCCCGAGCATGTTCATCACGGCGAGTATCTGCGCCGCGTGCGAGAACACTATCGCATCCGCCGTCCCCGCCTTCCGCAGTGCTTGTATCCGCGCCACGGTCGGGTCGTCGATCACGCTGTATGCATACGCCGCGTCGACCCTGTTGCACATTCGCCGCATCTCGTCGGCATCCATTTTTGCCCCCTTCTTGTCCGAGCGCCGCTTACCTTACACACGGCCCCGGACAACCCCTCGCCCTTCTTAGTGACGCCCCCTCATTTTCACCTCTAGAGCAGGCTCGATAGGAACTCTTGGGTGCGTTCGTGCTGCGGATTTCCAATGACTTCCGCGGCCGGGCCGTGCTCGACGATCACGCCGCCGTCCATGAAGGCAACTTCGTCGGCGACTTCGCGTGCGAATCCCATCTCGTGGGTGACTACCAGCATTGTCATGCCGTCGTCGGCCAGGTGGCGCATTACGTTCAGAACTTCGCCGACCAGCTCGGGGTCCAGCGCGGAGGTCGGCTCGTCGAAGAGCATCAGCTTTGGCCGCATCGCCAGCGCGCGGGCGATGGCCACGCGCTGCTGTTGTCCGCCGGAGAGCTGCACCGGGTAGGCGTCGGCCTTGTGGGCGAGCCCCACTTGGTCCAGCAGCTTGCGGGCGTGCTCGATTGCGTCGTCTTTGTGCTCGCCGCGCACCTGCACGGGCGCTTCGATGATGTTCTCCAGCACGGTGCGGTGGGTGAACAGGTTGAAGTGCTGGAACACCATTCCGATGTCCACGCGCTGCGCCGCTGCCTGCTTCGGCGTCAGCTCGTAGAGGTTGCCGTTTTTCTCGCGGTAGCCGATCAACTCGCCGTCTACTTCGATCCGCCCGGAGGTTACTTTCTCCAGGTGGTTCACGCAGCGCAGCAGGGTTGACTTGCCGGAGCCGGAGGGGCCGATCAGGCAGGTTACGCCGCCGCGGGGCACTTCCAGGTCGATGCCTTTCAGAACGTCGAGTCGGCCGTAGCGTTTCCAGACGTCCTGGATGGAGATCATCGGTGCGTTGGTTTCAGACATGGTCGTTACTAGTCCTTCTTTTCGTTCGGCCCGACGGTGATATTGCGTGGGGGCACGCCTTCGGCGTCAGCAAGAGCGGCGAGTTGGCGCTGCGTGAGCTGGCGTGACGATCCGCGAGAGAAGTAGCGCTCGACGTAGAACTGCGCAACCATCAGAATGCTGGTGATCACCAGGTACCAGGTGGCGGCAACAAGCAGCAGCGGAACGGGCTGGAATAGCGAGTTCGAAATGTCGGTGGCGCGGCCGTAAAGCTCGGCGGTGTACGGCACGGCAATAACCAGCGAGGTGGTCTTCAGCAGCGAGATGAACTCGTTGCCCGTCGGCGGGATGATGATGCGCATTGCCTGCGGCATTACGGTGCGGCGCATGTTCTGCCCCCAGGTCATGCCCAGTGCCTTCGAGGCTTCGGACTGTCCTTCGGGCACGGCCTGGATGCCGGCGCGGACGATTTCGGCCATGTAGGCGGCCTCGTTCAGGCCGAGGCCCAGCACGGCCAGAATGAAGGCGTTCTGCAGTACCTGCTCGAGGTCGATCTCGGCGAAGCCCACGCTCACAGACTGGTAGAGGGAGCTCAGCAGGCCCCAGAACACCAGCTGCACGTACACGGGCGTTCCGCGGAAGACCCACAGGAACAGCCACGCCACACCTTGCAACACGGGGTTCGGCGACATGCGCAGAACTGCGACGATCGCACCGATGACCACGCCGATGATCATCGCCAGAATCGTCAGTGCGATGGTGTGCATCGCCGCCTTTACGATGCGGGTATCCAGCAGGTACTGGAAGTAGGTGTCCCAGTGGTAGGCGTCGTTCCGAGCTGCGGAGATGATGAACCACACCACGAGTGCCGCGAGAATTACCGCCGCGATCCAGCGGCCGGGGTGGCGTAGCGGAATCGCTTTGTTCTCGGTGGGGCGCCTACGCTGCGTTGCGGAGGAGGCGTTTTGGTTGCTCACTTGGTGCCTTCTTTCGGTTCGAGCGTGTGGGGCAGTTGGTAGGGCTTGAGGTTGAACGTCACTGCGTCTAACCCGCCGTCTTCGAGTTCCCATTGTTTGAGGATGGCCTCGTAGGTGCCGTCGTTCATCATGGTCTGCATCGTTGCGGCTAGGGCTTTTCCAAGCGGATTGTTCTTTTTGACGCCCATACCGAACGGGGCGGTATCGAAAGGTTCGCCAACCCGTACCAATTTGCCGTCAGAGCGGGCGATGGCGAAGTCGATCACCGGCGAGTCGGAGCTGTAGGCGTCTGCCTTCTTCAGAATGGTTGCGGTGGCAGCGGCGTCGGCCTTTTCGTAGACCAGCTTCTCAATCGGCTCCTTGCCCTGGGCTTCGCATTCATCGGAGCGTCCCTGCACCTCGTCCGTGTCGGAGTAGGTGCCCTTCTGCACGGCGACCTTCAGGCCACAGGCGTTGTCGGGGTTGATGCTTTCCTCGTTGCCTGGCTGGGTGGCCCAGGAGATGCCGGCGCTGTAGAAGTCGACGAAGTCGTAGCTCGTCTGCCGGTCTTCAGTGTCGGTGAAGGCGCTGGCTCCGACGTCGACGGATCCGGCGCTGATGGCCGGCAGGATGAGGTTGAAGTCCATTTGGTTGACTTCGACGTCAAGGCCCATCATGGCACCGGCGGCGCGGATGAGGTCCATTTCGAAGCCGATGATGTTTCCGTCGGAGTCTTTAAACTCGTTGGGTGCGTAGGGCGGGTTGGTGCCGACGGTGATTCTTCCCTTGGCCTGGACGTCCGGGGGCACTAGGGCGGCGAGCTTCGGGTTCTTCGCCGGGAGGATTTCCTCCCAGCCTTCCGGGTTGCCGAGTTCTTCGTTGGTCACACACCCCGCCAGCGATACTGAAAGCAGGATCGCGAGGGTGCCCTTGGCCACGGTACGGGCCAGAGAGCGTGGGTGGCTATGTTTCATACCGTGGATTATATCGGAGTATGTGAATATTCTTTAATGGCTTTTGTGTCCTGAACCTCCGCGTTGGGCCTGTCGGTCTTGTCTTTGCCGAGGAAGTCGAGGGCTAGGGCAATGACGAACAGGACGGCACCACTAACAGCAAACAGGGGAGCAATCACGCTGTATCCGCCGAGCAGGATCACCAGCGCTGTCCAGTGCTTCCAGTTGAGTTCCCGGAGGTCCACACGGGCGCCGTTGGTTTTGCCGCAGCGCCTGCGCCACCACATGATGTACCCGTACACCACGAGCGCGCCGATGCCCAGAGCGAGCAGTGCCAGTGCAATTTGGCTGACCAGCCCGAACAGGGTTCCCATGTGTAGCTGGATGATCCAGCTGGTCAGCTGGGCTGCGATGGGCCAGGAGCTAAACGGCAGGCGGTCGATAACTTCGCCGTTCTCACCGTTTACGGTGATCGCATCGTTGTTCATCTTGTACGCCTGGCGCGGTTCGCTGACGGTCCAGGCCTGGCCGGCTTCGCTCGGGGGAGCCAGCTGTAGGGTGCCGGTCAGTCCCTCGTTGCGGCCAACCTGTAGGGCTGTATCGGCCTGTGCCAGGTCGATCTCTGCAGTACCGCCGTGGCCCGTGTGGCCTGCGTGCTCGCCATGGCCCGCGTGACCAGAGCTGCTGTCTTGCGCAGACTGTTCGCCGTTGATGCTCGTGTTCGGTTCGGGTGCCATCCAGTTCAGTTCTTCGCGGACAGCTGCGATGTTGTCGCCTGCGAAGTGGGACCAAGTCAGGCCGGAGATGCACAGGAAGATGAGTCCTGGTGCGGCCACCAGTCCGATGAGGGTGTGGCGCTGCATGGCTTGGCGGCGGGACTTCTTCTTGGGCTTGCGCTGGTTTTTCTGTTTGCGCATAAACCACCACATGGCCACGCCGGTGACGGCCATGGGGCCAAGCCACGTGGCGGCGGTTTCGGAGTAGATGCGGCCGGGCTCATCGAGCCACAGGTTGCGGTGGCCTTCGGATAGCCAGGCGCGGAACGGTAGGGAAGAAGCGCTCCCGTACTGGGTTAGCTCTCCGGTGATGTGCAGGTCGCCCGGATCCACGAACACTGCTCGAGTGTAGCTTTCGGAGGGCAGGCTTGGGTCGGCGAAGAGCACACGGGTGGTCTTGCCTTCCTCGTCGGGGATCTGCACCTTAGCGACGTCGAGGTCGGGTTGGATGCGCTTTGCGACCTCGATCTGCTTGGCAACCGGCTGTGCCGGGCTGCTTGAGGTGGCAGTCAGCTCAGATTTGTAAACCCACGTTTCGATGGTGGGGGCGAGTGCATAGAAGAAGCCGGAGAAGGCGGCTACGAGGATGAGGGGTGCGATGAAGAGTCCAGCGAGGGTGTGGACTCTGCGAATAATTCTGCGAGACATGCTCCATTAGTCGCATGCCTGGTGGAATCGGTTCCCAATAGCGAAGAGCGGGGTAGCGCTCGGGGGTGGCTAGTAGGAGGGACGGTCCGTCTCCAGTGCTTGGAACACGAAGTCCAACTTTTGGTCGAGGATCCGCAGCGCTATTTCCTCGTCGTCCTCCCGGTCGGCGGGCAGCGAATCCGTCATCGCGAAGAGTTCAAAGGAGTGCCTGAAAGGCCCGGAGCTGAACACAAAGTTCGTGATCACGTCGATGGCGAACAGAGCCTGTCCGCGGCTGAAGCCGGCGTCATTAAGCCTTCCCAAAAGGTTCGTGACGCTTTCCCGGAAGGCGAAAAGGCTGTTTGGGTAGCTCAGTAGGGCTTGTGCGAGCCCCGGGTAGGTAGCGCACATCCGCGCTAGGTAATAGGCGTAGTCCCGGAGTAGTTCCTTCCAATCGCCCTCAGTGGTAAGCGCTGTGGCTTCGGTGATGTGCTCGATGCAGGCGGTCAGAAGGGTGTCGCGGCTGTAGATTCGGTACAGCGCGGACGTGGCCACTCCCAGGCCTTTGGCCACCTCTGACATGGTGAATTTATCTAGACCGATTGCGAGAGCCTGGTTGATGACGTCTTCGCGGTCAAAGGTTGGCTTCGGGCCGGTCTTGCGGTGAGGGCGTTTTCCCTCCGAAGGAATCGGGGTGGACATGCAGTGAACATTAGTTCATTTTTTGTTTATGTTGCTAACAGGTACCCCCGTGAAGAAAGCAAATGCCCCTGCTCTTTAAATGTTAAAGAACAGGGGCAGCTGTGGTGCCGTTTTAGTCGTTTAGACTACTGCGGGTTTTGCGGATTCTGGGGGTCCTGCGGGTTCTGCGGAGCGTTGCCCTG
The DNA here is from genome assembly GCF_000738175.1 of Corynebacterium jeikeium. GTDB lineage: Bacteria > Actinomycetota > Actinomycetes > Mycobacteriales > Mycobacteriaceae > Corynebacterium > Corynebacterium jeikeium_C. The sequence goes on from NZ_JFCH01000039.1 coordinate 113,435, forward strand.
CCAGCCCTGGTTCGGCTGTTGGCCGAAGTTGTTCTGACCGTAGTTGTTCTGGTCAAAGTTGTTCTGCGGCTGCTGGCCGTAGCCCTGCTGACCAAAGTTCTGCTGGCCGTAACCCTGCTGGGCGAAGGCCTGCTGCGGAGCTTGCGGGTTGTTCTTCCGGTCGTTCAGCAGTGCGAGTACACCAAAGGCAATGATGGCGATGGAAGCCAGCAGGATCAGGATCAGACCTGCGCCAACGCTCACCTTTACAACGTCCTCGTTGAAATCGCCGGCCTTCGAGCCGATGCTAGCCCAGTCGATGATGGCGATCAGCAGCAGGATGGCGCCGATGGCGATCACCGGAATGGCGCGCCACCACTTCTGGGCCAGCTGCTCTACGAATAGGTAGGCTGCAATTCCGCCGATGACGATCAGGGACAGGAACATGGTGAGAATGCCGTCACCGTCGGTGCCGGAGACCGTGACAGTGCCGTAGAAGGGAACCGTGACCTTGCCCCACGTCATAAAGCTACCGATGAAGCTGATCAGAGCGGCACCTGCTGCACAAACCAGCCACAGAACGGACTTGTTGGAGAAGTCCAGGTACTGCTTGATATCGAACTGCGCGCCCTGGCCGTTCTGCTGGTTCTGGCCGTTGAAGCCCTGCTGGTTCTGGAAGTTGTTCTGGCCGTAGCTGTTCTGTGCACCCTGCTGCGGAGCGCCATAGGTGTTCTGGCCTTGCTGCTGCGGTGCCGGGTTCTGCTGGCCGTAGGGGTTCTGGTTCCAGTCCTGGCCCTGCGGCTGCTGCGGTGCACCGTTGTTGCCGTTGTTGGCCGGGTCGTTGGAACCGAAGTTCTCGTCCGTCATGGTTCTCCTCGCGTCACGAAACTGTCTTAGCACCCCTTAAGAAAGGGCTGCGTCATTTCTTCGCGACTTATATTAACGGACAACCTTCGAGCCCGACGGGTTTGGTGATGGTCGCGGCATGTCGGGGGTGCTGCTTTTTTCTTATTGACGCCTACATCCAATCACCGAAAAGCGTTCTCATATTCAGGGCGGGCCGACTAGGTTTCCTTATTTTGCGTGAACCTGTGGAATATAATCACGGGAAATGCTGTAGTGCTGCTCGGAAAGGAAAAACACCATGAGTGTTTTGCACGAGTATCTCGCGGGTAAGGCGACCGCGGAGGATGTGAAGGCCGAGGTTGCGCGCCAGAGGGTAGGCATGTGCAAGGAAGAGCCACCCTACAGGCAGCCTGACTTGAACGATGTGAAGTGGACGCCACCGTCTATCTTCGAGGACGTGACCATCGCTCTGGCACTGGGCAAGCTCAGCAGGGAAGAAGCGGATTACCTCTTGGAGTAGTTCTGGGACGCTGTGGTAGCCGGGTCTGCCCTTGAGCGAACGGCTTGAGTTACGCCTACCACGTCTAGGTAGCGACTTACCGATGAGCAAGTTGCTCGGACTATTCAGTTAAGAATATGTAGGCGGCCCCGCGCCCTCTGCTGCGTTGTCTGGGGATAGGCCGGTATCCGCGCGAATCTGCTTTTCTGAGTAGCAGGTATATAGTTACTTATTTATGGCCAAGAAAATCATGTTCGTCGCTGGTGGGTTTATCCTGGTTCTCGCTTTGCTGGGCGGTGGGTTCCTGTGGGGGAAGTCAACCATCCTCAATTCTCCGGTAGAAACAGTCACTGAGACAGACAACTCGGAGGTTATCCTCGCGGTGCAACGCCGTGAAGAGGTTGTGCTGCTCTCCACCTCTACCCAGGGGATCTACACCACGCAAAACACTGCGAAACTCTTCAAGTGGGGTGTCCCCGGAAGTCGGAAGACGAATATCCTGCAGTACAAGTTCACTGCCAAACTGGGGCTCGATGGCAGGGAAGTAAAGGTCGAGGAAACATCTCCCGGTCACTTCAAGCTCACCATTCCTCCCTTTAAGTTTATTGGCTTCTCTGACCCAGAATTCAAAACGGTGCACCAGCATGGTGAGGTATTGAGCTTCGCTACGGCGGATATTGATACCGCCGAGGGTATCAACGAGGTGCTGAATGAGGGAAAGCGTAAAGAACACATCCAGCTGAACCATGACCTATTGAAGGATCAGACCAAGACCTTCTACGAAGGCATCATCCGCGCTATCGACACCGAAGCAAAGGTAGAGTTCGAGTTCCAGATTGCTGCCAAATGACTGGTCGTGACTAGTCATGGTCATCAAGGTTCAAGAAAAAAGAGCGGCACCATAGGACTTCTTGGTTTTGGGAGGCGTCATGAGTTGCTACCCAGAGATTAATCTCTTGCAGACAGATGTTTCTACGGCGGAATTTGCCAGCTTTCTACCGCCCACAATTGAATCGCAGGGGTTCTTTCAGCTTGAGGAGCTCATGGATGGAGAGCGAAAGTTCACCCTGCATATTCTCACCGATGAGTACTTTGATCAGTTCAACGCGCTATTCACAAGGATGATTACGCAAACAGACTGGGCCTTGACTCTCGACTGGGACGGATTGGATGAAGAATTTGATTTCCCGTACAAGTCGTTGAGACGCCCTGCAGGGGCAAAGGCTCCAGTGCTTCTCTGGCCGAACGACTAGTTTGTTTGAGCAAGCCTCGCTCCACTTCGGTGGATCGGGGTTTTCGCGTGTCTGAACGGAACCGCACCGAACACAAGGAACTCCGCCCACTAGTTGTACTGATCGGGGACGTTGATCAATCGTGAGAAGGGCGGCTGGTTGCCGCAGGCCGTGTGCGGGCGGTGCTGATTGTAGTAGTGCAGCCAACCGTCGAGCTCGCCGCGTCGTTCGGCCTCGGAGGTGTAGCAGCGGGCGTAGGCCCAGCCGTCGGCCAGGGTGCGGTGGAAACGCTCGATCTTGCCGTTGGTCTGGGGCCGATACGGCCTGGTTCGCTTGTGCTTGATGTCGAGCTCGGCGCAGGTGTCTCGCCACAGGTGTGACCGGTAGGCACCGCCGTTGTCGGACAGAACCCGCTCGACCGTGACCCCACGAGCGTTGAACCACTCGACAGCCCTCACCAGGACCGCAGTGGCGGTGATCGCGGTTTCGTCGTCGTGGATCTCAGCGTAGGCGACACGGGAATGGTCATCGATCACCGTGTGAACATAGGCCTTTCCCATCAGGGGGTCGTGGTGCTTGTTCTTCGGCTTGTCTGGTGTGGCGGCCCGGTTCTTGTCGCCCTGCCGTCGTCCGACGTAACGCCAGCCTCCACCGTCGGGGATGTTTCCGAGCTTCTTCACGTCGACGTGGAGCATCGCGCCGGGGTGGTCGTGTTCGTAGCGGCGGATGGGTTCGCCGGTGGCACGGTCGACGTGGGTCAGTCGGTTGAGGTGGCAGGACGAGAGGATGCGGTGGACGGTGGAGGGGGCGATCCCGAGTCGTGGTGCGAGTTGCACTGGCCCTTCGCGGAGTCGCATGCGCAGGCTGATGCAGCGTTTGACGACCTTCGGGTGGGGCTTGTTCGGGCTGTGGTGTGGTCGTGAGGACCGGTCGTGCATGGACTCGCCGGCGCGGTAGCGGTCGGCCCAGCGCTTCGCGGTGGGCCAGGAGACCTGGAAGCGAGTGGCGACCTCGCTTATCGGCCATCCTTCCTCGACGACGAGTTGGGCTACCTTCAGGCGGTGGCGAGGGGTCAGTGCAGAATTTGGGTGGGACATGGACGTCCTCCAAGGTGTGATGGGCGGCCACCTCACACGGTGGCCGCCCATCACAGGCTCCTCGCCGTGGAGCGACCGACGGGGAGGGTCAGTTGTTCTGGTTGCTCACTTCTGCGGCCCAGGCATCGACCCGACGAGCTGATTCCTCATCGCTGAGGTCCTCGACCCGCGTCATCACCGACCACCGGATCCCGAACGGATCGCGGATGCTCCCGTAGCGGTCGCCAGAGACGAAACTCGTCACAGCTTCGCGCAGTACAGCGCCGCGAGCGACTGCGGTCTCAACGACCCTGTCGACGTCCGCGACGTAGATGCCGAGGGAGAACTGCGTGTCTTCGGCCTCTGGATTCAGCGCCAGCAGGTGATAGTCCTTCATCGCCGGCCCCAGCTGGAGGCGACCACACCCGAAGTCGAGCTCGGCGTGGATGATCACCCCCTCCATCTCGGTGGAGTTCACAACGCGGGCGCCGAACACCTCGGCGTAGAACGCCAACGCTGCCTTCGGGTCCTCGAGTGCAACGAACGGAGTCAGGCTGGAGAAACCCTTTGGGCGGCCGTTGTCGGTGTACTTTCCATGGGCAGGGGTAACTGGTGAAGTCGTCATGACCCCCATGCTAGGGACTGCTGGCGCGGGTTGTCTTGTAGATTCGTGCCATGACCACACCATCTGACGTCAGTGGACGGGGCCCATTGTTCCCAGCGGAACTTCCCTTCGATTTCACCCGGATCCCACCCGGCCCCGCGGCCAAGGACTTGGTGGCCTGGTGGTGGGCCACCTCGTGGGACCTCCCCTCGGGGCACCACTCGTCGCAAGAACTCCTAGCCTTCCCCGCGAGCAACCTCGCCTTCGAAATGGACCAGGTGCGCTTCTGGGGACCCACCACGCGGCGCTCCACAAGAGTCCTGGTCGGGCAGGGATGGGTGCTCGGTGCCTTGCTACGTCCGGCAGCAGTGCCCGCCTTCACTCAACAACCCGCAGCCTGCCGCGACGATTCTGTCCCTGTCTCCGCCCTCGAACTCCACGAAACGGTTCAGGCATCAAGCGGCAGCCTTGCCGCTGTCATCGATGAAGTCGAGGGGTGGCTTGCACACCACGTGGGCCCGCTGACCGACGAGGCTCACCAAGCCAACCGTTTGGCCGACCTGGCCATCACTGACTCCACCATCGCCACGGTGCAAGACCTCGCGGGCGCTTTGGGTATCTCGACTCGAACGGTCAACCGACTCACCACGAAGTATGTGGGTCTGTCGCCCTACACGATGATCCGCCGCCGACGCCTCCAAGAAGCGACCGAATGGATCCGTGACAACCCAGATGAAACGCTGGCCGATGTCGCAGTCCGCTACGGCTTCGTTGACCAGGCACACCTGAGTCGTGAAGCGCGCACTCTTCTTGGGATGACCCTCACGGACTACCGCATGCGCACGATCAGGCAGTGACGATACCCGTCTAGCCTCAATCAACGTGTCCGGTCAGTACAACTAGTGGAGCGAGTTAAAGAAGCCGAGGAAGAAGGCAAGAGTGAACTGCAGAAAGCGCAGGAACGCATAGCCGCGCTAGAAGCGGAAAAGCAAGAAAGTGTTCTTGCTGCGGTTCGGGTAGCACCGCTCCCCGGTGGGGGCATTCTTTGTTTGTGTGGCACGATTTCGCCACGACAATCCCACGACATAAGGGGCTAAAACAGGCTTAAAGAGGCTTAACGAGCGGGGGGAGCTAGGAAAGTGAACCCCCGCCTGACCAGTATTTACACTGGTCACGGGAGGGGTGAAATCGTGCCCCAGGTGAGACTCGAACTCACACTGGACGGGTTTTGAATCCGTTGCCTCTGCCAATTGGGCTACTGGGGCGATAAGTGCTTACCGGAGCATAATACGCCACGGCCTTTCAGCCAACCAAAACCGCACTCCGTTAGAGTTGAGCGCATGGCTAAACTCCTTCTCCTCGACGGGCACTCTTTGGCGTTCCGCGCCTTCTACGCCCTGCCCGCAGCCAACTTCTCCACCTTCGGTGGCCAGCACACCAACGCGGTGTATGGCTTCTTAGGCATGTTCCTGACCCTTATGGATAAGGAACAGCCCACCCATGTGGCCGCCGCGTTTGACCTGTCCGGCCCCACATTCCGCGAGGAATCCTTCCCGGAATACAAGGCGCAGCGCCCGAGCACGCCCGAGGAGTTCAAGGGCCAGATCGAGCTGATTCGTCGCACGCTCGAAGCGTTGGGCGTCACGACCCTAGATAAAGAGTCCTACGAGGCCGACGACATCATCGCGACCCTAGCCACCGAGGGCGCGAAGGATGGCATGGACGTGCTGATCTGCACCGGTGACCGAGATTCGTTGCAGTTGGTCACCGAGGACGTGACGGTGCTGTACACGCTCAAGGGTGTCTCTGAGTTGCATCGTTTCACCCCACAGGCCGTCGAAGAGAAGTACGGTGTGACCCCCACCCAGTACCCGGACCTCGCGGCGCTGCGCGGCGATACCTCCGACAACATGCCCGGCGTGCCTGGCGTGGGCCCGAAGACCGCGCAGAAGTGGATCGCCAAGTACGGCAGCCTGCAGGGCGTGATCGACAACATGGATGACATCGGCGGGAAGGTCGGCGCCAACCTGCGTGAAAACATCGACAATGTGGTTCTCGCGCGCGACATTACGGAAATGGTGCGGGACCTTAAGCTTGTTGATGATTTGGACGCCCTCAGTCCCCACGACATCGATCCCAACGAGGCGCTCGGCATGTTCGAGGAGCTGCAGTTTGGCACTGGCCTGCGCAATAGGGCATTCAAGATCATGGGCGTGGAATTCGCCGACAGTGCCGCTATCCCCGTCACCGTGGAGGAGCTGAAGCCGGGGAAGCTGGGCGCGTGGCTGAAGAAGCGCACCCGCGGCACGGTGGTGGACGTGGATGGCGAGCAGCTGACCCTGCTGGACCGCGACAACGTCGCCATCGTTCAAGACCTCGCCGACGTGGCCCCGAAGGACGAGAAGGCGCTGGCGGAGTGGCTGGCCAACCCGCAGGCCACGAAGTGGCTCCACGACTCCAAGCAGACGTATCACACGCTGCAGAATCAAGGCTTAAAGCTTGATGGAGTGGAGCATGACACGTCCCTGGCGGCCTACCTGCTGCGCCCCGACGTGCGCACCCTCGCCCTGGCGGACGTCGTGCAGCGCCACGTGGGCCACGAGCTTTCGGATAATGCCACCGGCCCCGAGCGAGCCCAGGCCGTCGCCGAACTGGTGAAGGCCCTCACCCCAGAGATCGAGGCCGCCGGCCAGTCCGAGCTGTACTTCGACCTGGAAGTCCCGCTGGCCCTGATCCTGGCGGCCATGGAACACGCGGGCATTGCCGTGGACGACGCGGCGCTGCAGGAGCTTTCCGACGACTACGGCGCGCGCCTTAACGAGGAGGTCACCGCTGCCCGCGAACTGGCGGGGGAGCCGGAGCTGAACCTTTCCTCTCCGAAGCAGCTGCAGAAGGTCCTCTTCGAGACCTTCGACCTGCCGAAGACGAAGAAGACCAAGACCGGGTATTCCACGGCCGCCGCGGAACTGGAAAAACTGGCCGCCCAGTCCAACCACCCGTTCCTGGGGCACCTCATGGCGCACCGCGAGTACCAGAAGATGAAGTCCACCATCGACGGACTGATCGAGGCCGTGGGCGACGACGGGCGCATCCACACCACCTTCAACCAGAAGGGCGCGGCGACGGGCCGCCTGTCTTCCTCCGATCCGAACCTGCAGAACATCCCCGTGCGCACCGACGCCGGCCGCAAGATCCGCGCCGCGTTTACGGTCGGGGAGGGCTACGAAACTCTGCTGACCGCCGACTACTCCCAGATCGAGATGCGCGTGATGGCGCACCTCTCGGAAGATGCGGGCCTGATCGAGGCGTACGCCAGCGGCGAGGATCTGCACAATTATGTCGGCTCGCGCGTGTTCGACGTTCCGGTCGATGAGGTCACCCCGGAGCTGCGCCGCCGGGTGAAGGCGCTGAGCTATGGCCTGGTCTACGGCCTGTCCGCCTTCGGCCTATCCCAGCAGCTGAAGATCAGCGCGGGGGAGGCGAAGAGAATTATGGATAACTACTTCGAGCGTTTCGGAGGTGTGAAGCGCTACCTCGACCACGTGGTGGAGGTTGCCAAGGAAACCGGCTACACGGAGACTCTCTACGGTCGCCGTCGCTACCTGCCGGAGCTGAACTCCTCCAATCGTGTGGCCAGGGAGAATGCCGAGCGCGCCGCCCTCAACGCGCCGATCCAAGGTACGGCAGCGGACATCATCAAGCTGGCCATGCTGCGCGTGGATCGGGAGATCACCCGTCAGCAGCTGGCTTCCCGCGTGTTGCTGCAGGTCCACGATGAACTCGTGGTGGAGGTCGCGCCCGGCGAGCTGGAGCAGGTCACCGAGCTAGTCGAGCGCGAGATGGATGCCGCCGCCCAGTTGCGCGTACCGCTGGATGTCTCCGCCGGCACGGGCGATAACTGGGATCTGGCAGCGCACTAGCCACGCGCGCCAGGCGTGTTAGCTGGCGTCTGCCTGCGTGGTCTTCGCGTTCGAGGCCCTCTCGGCCGCCAGCATCGCCATGACGATCACCGCGCCCAGCAGGAAAAGGCCGATCGCAGCGCCCAGGTGTTCGCCCGGCGCCTGCAGGTTCGCATCCCCGTCCTGCCACGGCCACAGCGCACGCAGAGAACCCAGCATCAGGCCTGTCATTACGAACAAAGTGATGGTGCGGTGGTTGTTAAGCAGGTATTCCAGCAGGCGCACAAAGCACACGATGCCGGTGATCGCGCCCAGGAAGAACACGCCGAGGTAGACCAGGTTCCTATCGTCCACCGCCGCCATCGTTGCGGAGTATAGGCCCACGGCCAGCAGGAAGAAGGAGCCGGATACACCCGGCAGCACCAGCGCACACACTGCAATCGCCGCAGCCGCGAAAACCCACAGCATGTTCGGGTCGGACTGCGGGGCACTGGTAACGCCGGTCAGGAAGAACGTGGCCACTGCCGCCACAACCAAGCCGAGGATCGCCATCGGCAGCCGCCGGCGCGCGTCCTCCTTATCCGTCATCCCTATCGGCACGGTCAGGGAGAGCAGCACCATGCCGAAGAACAGCGCGCGCGAGTGCACCGGCTTGTCCGTCACGAAGCTTTCCATCACGCCAGCCAGGGACAGTGCAACGGCCCCCATGCCGACCACCATTGGTATCAAAAGCATCCAGTCCAGTGTTTTGTACTGGGCAAACGCAGCCTGGCGATCCTTCGGTAGCTTCTTCGTCGCATCCAGGAACAGGTTCGCCTGGTACAGCACGCGCTCGTACACGCCGGTAACCAACGCAATCGTGCCGCCCGAAACGCCCGGGACGAGCTCGGCCATGCCAATCAACCCGCCGCGGACCATATTCACTAGTATTTGCAGTATCTTCATCGCGCACTATCGTACTGCACGCCCTCGACAACCCCGCTTCAACTCGCGGCCGAAAGTCCATGTTTGCGCTGTTCACTGTGGTCGTGTAGCGTTATGCGCGTTGTGCGCCCTCTTTTTGATTCTTTAGGACGCCCCCACGTGGAGCTCCTAGAGGCTACCCGCCAGGTAATTGACGCTGGTGGTGGCGTCAAAAAGAAGGGTTTGCAGAACTAGAGTAACTGTCCATCTTCTATTTCTATTCGTTTCGAAAGACATTCAACATATGCCCACCAACAACGTCCCTCAGGTAGCCATTAACGACATTGGCTCCGCTGAGGATTTCCTCGCTGCCGTCGACTCCACCATCAAGTACTTCAACGATGGTGACATTGTCGAGGGCACCGTCGTCAAGGTCGATCACGACGAGGTCCTGCTGGACATCGGATACAAGACGGAGGGTGTCATCCCTTCCCGCGAGCTGTCGATCAAGCACGACGTTGACCCGGGTGAGGTTGTTGAGGTCGGCGACGAGATCGACGCTCTGGTTCTCACCAAGGAAGACAAGGAAGGCCGCCTGATCCTGTCCAAGAAGCGTGCACAGTACGAGCGCGCTTGGGGCACGATCGAGGAGCTCAAGAAGAACGAGGAGCCGGTCACCGGTACCGTCATCGAGGTCGTCAAGGGCGGCCTGATCCTGGACATCGGCCTGCGCGGCTTCCTGCCCGCCTCCCTGGTGGAGATGCGTCGTGTTCGCGACCTGCAGCCCTACATCGGCCAGGAGATCGAGGCCAAGATCATCGAGCTGGACAAGCACCGCAACAACGTTGTGCTGTCCCGCCGCGCATGGCTCGAGCAGACCCAGTCCGAGGTTCGCTCCGAGTTCCTGCACCAGCTGCAGAAGGGCCAGGTCCGCAAGGGCGTTGTCTCCTCCATCGTCAACTTCGGCGCATTCGTCGATCTCGGCGGTGTCGACGGCCTGGTTCACGTCTCCCAGCTGTCCTGGAAGCACATCGACCACCCGTCTGAGGTTGTCGCAGTCGGCGACGAGGTCACTGTCGAGGTTCTGGATGTGGATCTGGACCGCGAGCGCGTGTCCCTGTCCCTGAAGGCAACCCAGGAGGACCCGTGGCGCGTATTCGCACGCACCCACGCCATCGGCCAGATCGTGCCGGGCAAGGTCACCAAGCTGGTTCCGTTCGGTGCATTCGTCCGCGTCGAGGAGGGCATCGAGGGCCTGGTTCACATCTCCGAGCTGGCTGAGCGCCACGTCGAGGTTCCGGATCAGGTTGTTGGCGTTGGCCAGGACGCAATGGTCAAGGTCATCGACATCGACCTGGAGCGTCGCCGCATCTCCCTGTCCCTGAAGCAGGCTGATGAGGACTACACCGAGGAGTTCGACCCGTCCAAGTACGGCATGGCCGACTCCTACGACGAGCAGGGCAACTACATCTTCCCGGAGGGCTTCGACCCGGAGACCAACGAGTGGCTCGAGGGCTACGACGAGCAGCGTCAGGCATGGGAGGAGCGCTACGCAGAGTCCGAGCGTCGCCACCGCCTGCACACCGCCCAGATCGAGCGCAACCGCGCCGCAGCTGCCGAGGCCGCTGCAAACGGCGAGGGCGGCTACTCCTCCGAGACTCAGACCGAGTCCGCACCGGCTTCCTCCGAGGCGCCGGCTCAGGACGCTGGCACCCTGGCTTCCGACGAGCAGCTGGCTGCTCTGCGCGAGAAGCTGGCCGGCGGCGAGTAAACCACTCGACCCCGCGCTAGCGGGGACCGCTGCTTAACCAGCTAGGTCCGCGCGCTAGGAACGCTTAAAGGCACCCACTTCGGTGGGTGCCTTTTTGTTTTTCGTAGGTGCGCTTTTGGCTAAAGCATCTGAATGACAGTGGCGGCGCCGATCGTAACCACAAGCATGATGGCTGCGATAATAGCCGAGCCCATGAGGATTTTGACGGTTCGCGGTGTCACACTCGGCTGAATTTCACCATGCCGGATAGCTTTGCCCGCGATATCCATGCGGAGCTTGTGCGCCTGCACGGCAGCGCGATGGTCCTTCTTGGCTGGCGTGGCGGTAGACGAAGTAGACGACGTAGGAGAAGCCGCAGAGGCGCCCTGTTCTGCGTCGTGCTGTTGGATAGACATGGGGGCTCCTTTTAACTGGCCGCGTGCCTTAAAGGTATGGCCTCAGCTCTGGTGGGAGTTGGATACGGATTTCTGGTGAATCATTCGCGGGCGGCTTGGGTGCTGGTGGCTTGGGAGGTTTGGGCGCCGGTTTTGCAGGAGGCTTAGAAGGAGGCGGGGCAGTTTCTGTTACCGTCTCTGGTTCCGGGGCGGGGGCCGGCGGGGGAGCTGGCTTGGGAGGTTCAGACTTGGTGCTCGGTGCCGTCACCTCTTCAGGCAGCTCTGGGACTTTGCCCAGTGGTGGAACTTCATCATTCACGGTCTGCTCTTTGGCATGACCTGGCGATTCGCATGCGGCTAGCGTACCTGTAAGCGAAATCAAGAGCAGTGCGCTTGCAGTGTGAGTTTTCCTCATTAGCGTGAATACTCCTTGGCCTTTTTGTGCACAGCTTTCAAGAACACTGGGCTGGGGTTGAATTCTGAGACTGCTGTGGTCCACCCTTCTGGGCTGGTGAGGTCTCCCGCGCTACAAGTGATTTTCGCGGTGGTCAGGGCGGCGTCGTCAATATTGTCCGGATTTGGCGCGTTGCCAGGTTCAGCGGCAGTACCATATTGTTCCCAGCGCGATGGCATGAGTTGCATTGGTCCCACCGGGATGTCCTTCGTGGAATCGCCGTCGATGTCTCCTCCATCGGTATCGGGCACGGACTTCTTGCCGCCGGCGGCAGGCGCAACGGCGCGTATAGGTTTGGAGGTCACGCCGTCTTCGTTGATGGTGGTGGAGTTTATTTGCCCATGTTGGGTCAGCACATCACCCAAAGCAGCTAGCGTTTGCCAGCCGACGGCGCAGCCTTGTTCCTGTTCCACGTTGTAGGCAGCGTATGCGTATGCCTGCAGCGCGCGCTCGGGAATGTTGTAGGGCTTTGCGCGCTCGGTAGCCCACTGTTTCATGGTATCCACTTGGGCGTGTTGCTCTGGCACAGGTGGTTCTAGGCGATCGGCGCAGCTGGCAAGAGTTGTCGAAGCAAGTAGCCCGACGCCCAGCGTGGCCACCCCTCGGCCTACGAAGCTGCGTGACGGTGCCACGAATCAAAGTCCTCCGCAACAATTGCTGCTAGTTCCATGTAAGCCTGCTTGGTTTCCTTGCTGATGCGGTCCAGATCAACCGTTGCGCCCTCAGAGAGGTGGCGGTCGAATGGAATGACGTGCACTGCGCGGGTGCGGCTACGGAAGTGTGCAATCAACTGGTCCATATCAATCGTCGCATTTTCAGGGTGGGCCGCAGAGACGACCACCACAGAGTTTGCTGCGAGTTGTTCGTAGCCGTGCAGATTGAGCCAGTCCAAAGTGGCGGAGGCTGATTGAGCGCCATCAAGGGCAGGAGAGGTGACGAGCACCAAGGAATTGGCCAGCTCCAACACGCCGGACATTGCGGAGTGCATCAGCCCTGTTCCGCAGTCGGTGAGCATCACGTTGTAGTGGTGCTGCAGAATGTCGACCGCGTGGCGGTAGTCCTCATCACTGAAGGATTCGGACACGGCGGGATCGCGCTCCGAGCCGATAACTTCCAAGCGAGACTTGGCCTGGGTAGTGAACTGGCGTATGGAGGCGTACCTTGATGTGTCTTCTGCGTTGAGGAGGTCGCGGATCGTTGCCGGGCCGGGTGCAGCCACACGCTGTGCCAGGGTGCCGAGGTCCGGGTTGGCATCGATGGCGATGACACGATCGTGTCGGATGGAAGAGAAAACGCCACCCAATGCCACGGTGGTGGTGGTTTTGCCCACGCCACCCTTGAGGGACATCACCGCGATGCGGTAGTCGCCGCGCAGTGGACGGCGGATTTTCTCCAGAAGCTGATCGTGTTCAAGATCTTGCTGGGAGTCACCGACGTTCCAGTGCCCACCGGTGACGTTGTAAAGCATTTTGCGCCATCCACTGCGCGGTGCCTTCTTGACGGCATTGACCAGGTTTGTCTGGTCCAATGCCGGCGGTGGCTTTAGGTCATATTCGGACGGTACATGGTGCTTACCGTGATTTAACGGGGCCTGCTGCGGCTGTGCTTGCTGTGCCTGGGCTTGCTGCGGCTGAGCTTGCTGGGCCTGCTGCGGCTGGGCCTGAGTTTGCTGTGGCTGGGCCTGCTGAGGAGCTTCAGATGAAGCAGGAGAGCCTTGCGGGGCAGTGCCTTGATGGGCTGTTCCTTGAGAAGGCTGAGGATACTCTGCGGAATCATTTGTCACCTGGTTGGCTTGGTGACTTTGCTGAGGCTTGGATTCGTGAGCTTGCTGAGGCGCCGCAGGGACTTGCTGCTGACCTTCATTGGAAGAAGGGGAGGGGGTAGGAGACTCTGCAGCGGGCGGCTCTTGGGGCTGAGAAGGTTGTTGTGGTGGGGTGGCTGGTTGTGCTGGCGCACCATCACCAGTGAACTGGAGCCAAGAGGGCAGTCCTTCGTGGGATGGCTGGTTGGTTGACACTACGCACTCCTCGTGTACTTCACTCTTTGTTACCGACAACTTCTCTACGTATAACCCGTCCTATACTAATGTGTGTTGTGCAATTTGTGCTGTGTGTCCCCCACAGATGTGTTTGATTTGCTCTAGGCAGAATGGATGAGATCGCTAGATGAATTCCCCAAAGGTAGCTAACGCTGCACGAAGTGGAGGTTCGGGCTCGCTGGTCTCGGGGCGTAGCGTTTTCGGCAGGGCAGTGTGGGCTTCGCGGGTTGCACAGGCGCGGAGGTCTTCTTTAGTTGACACATCTAGGCCGATGGTTATTGCGGTGGCTTCCATTGACAACCGAATGCTGACTTCGCCTGTGACCGCTTTGGTTTCCATGATTGCCGAAGAGGTTTCTGAACTACCGATGGTGGTTCTGGATGCAGATGTGCAAGCTCAGCCAATGCGGGGACCGTTGGGTGCGTGGGCAGCGGGAGACGTTCTTGGGCTGGCGGCAACGGAACCGCTGGATCTGACCCGCAAGAAGATGGAGAACTTTGCGGATAGTTCCGGGGCAGTTCCGCTGTTGACTGCTTCGCAAGGTACTCAGGGGCAGATGGCTGCTGATGTGCTAGATACTGTGGTTAGTCGTGCTCAGCACAGGTGGCCAATTGTTGTGGTGAACTTGCCTTATACGTGTGCCGGGGAGACCATTGCCGCGGGCACGGCTATGGCGGATCATGTGCTGTTGGTGGCTGACAGACATCATGAACAGCATGGGTGGCTGTACCAGCCGGGGCACCACTTGACGGAGCTGGCGCAGTCCAGGAAGGTGACTGTTGTCAAGGTGGGCGCAGCTGCGGTGGATTTGCCGCAAGATACGGTGGTTCTGCCAAGCGTAGATGCTCAGTCGACGAGCAGGTCGCGGATTGTTCCATCGACGAACCCAGAGGACGTGTCGATGTATCACCGTTTGCTGTCGAGGGTTTTCGGTAGTTGATGGCCCCTACACACGGCTTGTGGTTGCGAGATTCCCTAGCCGGTGCGGAGACCAGGGAGTAGAACGTGGAGCCGACCTGGTATTGGATCCGGTTGGCTGCTGGGTTTTCTGGTGCCACCCGTGGTCACATTCTGCGCTGCTTTTTGTGATGACGGTGGTGGCACCTGTGGTGCCTGGGGGCCGGGTTCGATGGTTGTGGTGGTGCCGTCAGGGTAGGAGGTGTCTTGGATTGTGCCTTCGGGGGTGATGATGCGCCAGACGTCGTCGCCGGTGTCGTTGCCCCAGTAGAGGATGTTGGGGAACATGCCACCGGTTCCGACTTGGGCGGTGGCACGTCCGTGGTCATCGTAGCGGCAATGCTAAGCAGCACCATTCCAGCCGGCTGGCTGGGTTCTAGTGTGTCAGGACAAAGCTTGTCTGTTAGTCGTCGAAGTCTGTTCCTGCCGCTTTAGCTTGGTTGAGGGTTTGTTGTAGGTCGTTGGTGTTGTTGAACAGGTCTGTCAGTTGGGTGTGGAGTGGTTGGAGGGTTTCGGTGGTGCCGATGAGGCTGAACATGCCTGCGTCGCTGTCGAATTCGATGCCGTCGGTGGTGATGTTTGCTTGTCGGAGTAGGTACTTGGCGAGGCTATCGAGGAAGTAGCCGTTGGGTGTGTGTCCTGCTTGTTCTATGACGCCGACTGCTTCTTCTGGCATGGTGTCCACGGCGGCGAACAGGGTGGTCACGCCGTCGAGTTCTGCGAGGTGGAAGAGTGGTTGGCCTTCCTGCTGTGTATTGGTTGGCATCGTGTCTTGCTCCTGGTTTTCGGTGAAGTCGGGGTGTGCGGGGCGCGGGGTATCGATTAGTCCGTAGTAGGCGAGAGCGTCTTCCAGGGCGAACTCGATGTGAAGATCCATGAGGAGGCCCGCTGGCATAAAGTAAGTACCTTCCGGTGCTTCATCGACGATGCCGCCTTGAGGTGGGTTCGTGTCGTGAATGGTGAATTTTATGATTCTTTCGTCCTTGGGAACGAAAGTGCCGAGCCGATTTTCTGGCAATGTTTCAGCAGCCGGAACGAACGCTTGTTCGGCTGGGGCCCAAGGCATGGACATTTGGTAGTAAAAGTAGCGATCGAAGGGGGTGGGCACAGGAGCTGCTTTGTCCCGAATCGGAGTGAAGCAGCCTCCCTTTTTGAAATCCTGCTTTCTGATTCTCAGTGGCGGAATCAAGAGTTCGTTCTTTTCGATGAGTGGGTACCAGGTGGTGTCTTTGGGGTCAGATACGATCGCTCGGTAGGGATGAATCATCACAGCTGCGCCGAAGAATGCTTCTGTGGAGGTTGCACCAACAGGGATGTATCCGAGGGCGGTTTTCATCAGGTAGAGCCGTCCGGCTTTAGGGCGGCTGCCTTTGGGAGCGTCGAATACTAGTTTTAGTGCCATGTTTTTAACGTACCTTGCTAGCGAATTGGTCTACCCAGTCCTTGCCAAAAGCTGTTGCTTGGTCATAGAACTCATGTTTTGGGCTCATACTGTTTATCTTATTTTCTAGGTTACCTACCTTAGTCGTGGCTCCCGTGGGCTTTTGCATTCCCAGTTTTTCAATTAGGTGTTGCTCGACTCCTCTTGCCTCGTATTTTCCTAGAGCTATGTCTTCATTTAGTACTGTCATTTGGTCTCGGGGTCGAGTGAGCGGGTGACTCAACGCATGCTGCATGGCTCGTAGTCGAGGGTGTTTGGTAATGCCGACGTATGTCGTTTCGCCTGCTCTGTTCATGTAGTGGTAGACATGGTGATCTTTGGTGGCATTAGCTTTTTGCCAACACCGCTTTAGCCCGAAAACATCGACCCAGTGTGCTGCGTGGTCGACATACCCTTGGGCTGAGGCGAGTCGTGGGGCGAGTCCGAGTGGGTCTTGGGCGTTGTAGGCACCTAGGGTGGGGTTGTAGTAGCGGAAGCGGTTGTACGCCCACCCGGATTCCGCATCCTCGTACTGGCCTGCAAACAACAACGGGCTGGTGCACCGACCTGCCCATGTGCGTGTGCCGTAGAGGGTTTGGGTGGTGTGTCCCTCGACGACACCGGTGGTGGTGTTGATCAGTTCCTGTGGTGCTCCGGCTAGGTCGCACACTAGGGCGTAGAACGTCGCATCAACCCGAGCCTGTGGCCAGGTGGTGGCAGGGTTCACCGGAGTGTCGGTGTTGTCACGGGTGGTTAGTGTGATCTGGCCGTGTGTCTCACCAGTGGCCGGGTCAGTGGTCCACACGTAGCCTTCACCCACACGTGCCGGATCGGTGGTGTCGATGGTGGTGGTGACAGCTGCCAGTTGGTTACCGGTGTGGGTGAACACGTCACGGTGGATAACTTCACCGGTGGTGGTGTTGATCGTGTCTTTGGCTACGCGTCGGCCGAGACCATCGTAGACGTAGCGGTAGCCGGTGTTTGGTTCATCGGAGGAGGTAAAGCCGATGGGTTGTTCACCGGTGGCGTAGTAGAAGTGATGGACTAATGGTTTCTTGCCCAGACGTTTGGTCACGGTGCGGGTGATACGGCCTGCATCATCGTAGGTGTAGGTAGTCCGGCCGACTTTGACCGGCAGGGTGTTGTGGTAGTCGATGACCCCGTCAGCAGTAGAGGCCAGCACACCTGCCGGGGTGAA
>NZ_JFCH01000040.1 GCF_000738175.1 Corynebacterium jeikeium
AGGGCAGACCCAAAGGCTCGGCTGCACCGAAGCGGCTTACAGAAGAAGACAAGCTGCGCCGTCAGATCGCACGGTTGGAAGCGGAAAACGCGTACCTAAAAAAATTGCGGGACTTGAGGAACCAGGGACACGCCTGAAAGTCCAGGCGATTGTCATCCTCAAGTCGCACCACCGCCTGGAGCACCTCCTAAAGGCAGCAGGTATCCCACGGTCGACGTTCTTCTACCACCAGAAACGCCTCGGCCAGTCAGATAAGCACGCCGAGCTCAAAGACGCGATCCGGGCAAGTTTTGAACGTAACAAGCATCGCTACGGCTACCGACGAGTGCTACTTGACCTGCGTAACCAGGGGTGGGTGGTCAACCACAAACTCGTGTACAAACTCATGCGTGAGATGGGCATTCGAGCCAAGATTCGCCAGCGCAGGCCGTATGTTTCTTATGCTGGGGCGATCAGTCACATCGCTGACAACAAGCTTGACCGCAAGTTCACTCCGGATCGGCCAAATACTGTCTTTGTCAGCGACGTCACCGAGTTCAGGGTCGCAGGCCGCAAGGTCTACCTGTCACCGGTGATGGACCTGTTTGACCGTTCAATTGTTGCCCACACCGTGGCTACATCGCCGTCGACAGCGTTTACCGCCGATTCTTTAACCAAGGCGATTAGAACATGTGCGCCTGAACCCGGGTGGATGATGCACACTGACCAAGGCTTCCAGTACCAGCATGCCTCCTGGCGCGACCTGATCGGTGACAACGGCGGTGTTCAGTCGATGTCGCGTAAAGCCAACTGTTACGACAACGCGGTCATGGAGAACTTCTTCGGCCACTTGAAAACCGAGATGTACCACGGTGAAGTCTTCGGCACCGTCGCAGAATTCAACCAGGCAATCGACGAATACATCCAGTGGTACAACACCAAACGCATCCAACAACGACTCAAGGGCCTGACCCCGATGCAATATCGGAATCAGACCCTTGAA
>NZ_JFCH01000041.1 GCF_000738175.1 Corynebacterium jeikeium
AGGGCAGACCCAAAGGCTCGGCTGCACCGAAGCGGCTTACAGAAGAAGACAAGCTGCGCCGTCAGATCGCACGGTTGGAAGCGGAAAACGCGTACCTAAAAAAATTGCGGGACTTGAGGAACCAGGGACACGCCTGAAAGTCCAGGCGATTGTCATCCTCAAGTCGCACCACCGCCTGGAGCACCTCCTAAAGGCAGCAGGTATCCCACGGTCGACGTTCTTCTACCACCAGAAACGCCTCGGCCAGTCAGATAAGCACGCCGAGCTCAAAGACGCGATCCGGGCAAGCTTCGAGCGCAACAAGCATCGCTACGGCTACCGACGAGTGCTACTTGACCTGCGTAACCAGGGGTGGGTGGTCAACCACAAACTCGTCTACAAACTCATGCGTGAGATGGGCATTCGAGCCAAGAT
>NZ_JFCH01000042.1 GCF_000738175.1 Corynebacterium jeikeium
TGGATGCCGAGGTTGTGTTGGTAGCTGGTGTCGATGGCGGTGTCGTATTCTGCTGGTGCACCGATGTCATTGGTAGTGGCTGTGGTGTCGTGGGTGATCAAGTTTGTTGCTGTGGAAAGTGCGTCTTGACCCCATCGCTGGTCCCTGGCGATCTTGACCGGATCGTCAGGGACTTCTGTATGTAGATACAGCCACCAATCCATCACTGTGCGTTGATGCGGTAGTGATAGTCCGCGGTGTCTGCGGGCTAGTTCTTTTATGGGGGCGTTGATGCCGCCTTCAAGACTGTTTGTTGTCGCTGCTAGTCCGTCAGGATTGATGGTTGTTGGTGGTGGTTGCAGGTAGGTAAACAACAGGTCCCTGCGGTGCAGGGATAGTAATGACTGATAGGCCGCTCGGACGCGTTGGTGGGTGTAGACCCTGCTGTAGGCACCGGTGGCAGGGTCGCGGATGGTGGTTTTCTCGTTCATCCACACCTGGTAGGTGTGGTCGAATTCGTGCAGGTGGGCGACCCATTCGGCTGCTTGGTCAAGGTCGGTGATGCGAGTGAGTTTCAGGGCTAGGCGGTAGAGGGTTTTGCCGGCATCGGTGCGGGGATTGCTGGTGGTATGGCGGCGGACTGTTCGTTGGGCGTGGACGAGGCAGCGTTGGATGCGTGTTGTCGGCCAGCAGTGGTGGATGGCTGATTGGGCACCTTGTCCGCCGTCTGTCACTGCGACAAGTGGTGCGGCAATGGGGCGTAGTAGTTCGGTGTAGGCGGCGGTGGTTTCGTGTCTGGCCCAGGTCCAGTTGATGACGTGGGTTTTACTGGCTGCGATCAGGAGGCATCCGGACTTTAGATAGGTCGCGTCGAGGAAGATTTGGTCATGGATGCGGAATGAGTCGATGGTGGGTGTGGGGATGATCCACCAGCACCATCGGAATCGGTGGTGCATGGTTTGCCTGGTTACGCCATGGTGTGCGGCGAAGGTGGTTAGAGATTGGGTGCCGGTGGCCCATTGGATGAACAAAGCCATGGTGGCGGTATTTTTGTTGTG
>NZ_JFCH01000043.1 GCF_000738175.1 Corynebacterium jeikeium
GGGGCAGCCGGAGCACCCGGAGCTGCAGGTGCGCCGCCAGCCTTCGGTGCTTCCTGAGTGTCTTCAGACTTTGGTGCAGCAGGTGCACCCGGAGCCGCAGGAGCGCCCGGGGCAGCCGGGGCGCCAGCGGAAGGTGCCGACGGAGCTGCCGGTGCGCCCGGGGCTGCTGGAGCACCCGGGGCAGCCGGAGCACCCGGAGCTGCAGGTGCGCCGCCAGCCTTCGGTGCTTCCTGAGTGTCTTCAGACTTTGGTGCAGCAGGTGCACCCGGAGCGCCCGGAGCTGCCGGGGCGCCAGGGGCAGCCGGAGCAGCCGGGGCGCCAGCGGAAGGTGCTGACGGAGCACTAGGTGCACTCGGAGCTGCCGGAGCAGACGGCGCAGCCGGGGCACTCGGAGCACTCGGTGCAGCCGCAGCAGCACCCGCAGCGGCAGCGCCACCAGCAGCAGCCGCGCCACCAGCGGCGGCAGCAGCTTCCTTCTTCTTCTTGGCCTCTTCAGCCTTGCGCTTCTTCTCCTCGGCAGCCTTCTTCTTGGCTTCCTCCTCGGCCTTGCGCTCGGCTTCCTCGCGGGCCAGCTTCTCCTCGTCTACCCAGCCACGCTCAGGCGCAACCAGGAACTCCGGAGACTTCGGCGCCGGCAGCTCGCCGTCGACCAGGACGGACTCGCGGAACATCTGGGCGATATCCAGAACCTGGGTGCGGTCCTGCTTGTTGTCGATGTCGGCCTGTCGGTTGTTCACACCGTCGGTCATCATCGTCTTACAGAACGGGCAGCCGATAGCGATGGCTTCCGAGCCGGTGGCCAGAGCCTCGTCCGTACGGTTCAGGTTGATGCGCTCGCCCAGATCCTCTTCCATCCACATGCGGGCACCACCGGCACCACAGCAGAATCCGGTATCGCGGTTGCGCTCCATCTCCACCAGGTTGGCGCCGGAAGCACCGATCAGCTCACGCGGAGCCTCGAAGACCTTGTTGTGGCGGCCCAGGAAGCAAGGATCGTGGTAGGTGACCTGACGGCCGTTCTGCGGTGCAGATACCGGCTCCAGGCGACCCTCGCGGATCAGCTTGTTCAGCAGCTGGGTGTGGTGGACTACCTGGTAGTTACCACCCAGCTCCGGGTACTCGTTGCGCAGGGTGTTGAAGCAGTGCGCACAGGTCACAACGATCTTGCGCTGCTTCGGCGGCACGCCCTCGAAGGCGTTGTCCAGGATCTCGATGTTCTGCTCTGCCAGCATCTGGAAGAGGAACTCGTTACCGGCGCGGCGGGCGGAGTCACCAGTACAGCCCTCGCCCTCGCCCAGCACGGCGTACTTCACGCCAGCGGTGTACAGCAGGTCGGCAACAGCGCGGGTGGTCTTCACCGCGTTGTCGTCGTACACGCCAGCACAGCCAACCCAGAACAGGTACTCGGTGTCGTCGAAGTTCTCGATGTCCTCACCGAAGACCGGCACCTCGATGCCGTCTTCCTTGGCCTTCTCGATCCAGTCGGAGCGCTTGTTGTTGTTCTGGCCCCACGGGTTGCCCTTGGTCTCCAGGTTCTTGAACAGGCCACCCAGCTCGGTCGGGAAGTCAGACTCAACCAGCACCTGGTAGCGGCGCATGTCGACGATGTGGTCGATGTGCTCGATGTCCACCGGGCACTGCTCCACGCAGGCACCACAGTTGGTGCAGGACCACAGAACGTCCGGGTCGATAACACCCATCTCGCCCGCAGCGACCAGCTGCAGCAACGGCATGTCCGCGTGGGCGTCAACAGAAGGATCGTCCAGAACGGCAGTGTCGGCACCGTCGCCGGAGAACATGCCACCTGCGTGAGCTTCGTCCTTACGTGCGGCCTTCAGGTACGGCGCGGACTCGATGGCGTGGTCACGCAGGTTGGTGATCAGCAGCTTCGGGCTCAGCGGCTTCGCGGTGTTCCAAGCCGGGCACTGCTCCTGGCAGCGGCCACACTCGGTACACGAGGTGAAGTCCATCCAGCCCTTCCAGGTGAAGTCGTCGATCTTGCCAACGCCGATCGAGTCTTCCTCCGGGTCTGCGTTTTCCATGGTCAGCATGCGGCCACCGGAGGTCAGCGGCTTCGCTGCACCCAGTGCGTTGCGGCCGTCGGCGTTGCGCTTCAGGAAGATGTTGAAGAACGCCATGAAGCGGTGCCAGGCAACGCCCCACTTGATGTTCATGCCGACGATGAACAGCCAGATCATGCCGGACAGCAGCTTGATCAGCGCGAAGATGGAGACCAGCAGCGGGGATTCCGGCAGGATCTTGGCCAGCTGCATGGTGAAGAAGTCGGTGGCCGCGTGGCCGCCCTCGTAGCTGGCGAAGGTGGCGATCTTGGATGCCTTCACGAACATCATGCCCAGACCCTCGATCAGCACGACGGCCTCAACGAAGTAAGCCGCGCCGGAGTTGGAGCCGTAGAAGCGGGCCTTCTTGTCCTTGTCGCCGATCTTCTGGCGAATGATGATCAGCGTGATAATACCGATGACGGTGCCCAGGCCCAGCAGCTCGTCCACGAAGTGGTACACGGCCCAGTCACCGATGATGGGCCAGCCGCCTTCAGGATTGAAGATCTGAATGTAGGCCTCGAACCACACCATGGCTCCCAGCAGGAAGCCGACCATGACGAGCCAGTGGGCGATTGCCACGCCTGGCTTCTTGGCCATCTTGGTGTGACCGATGATCTCCTTGATCAGGTTCATCAGTCGGCCGGCGGGGTTATCTGTCCTCTTCAGTGCCGGTTGGCCCAGTCGGATCGTGGTAAAGATCTGCGCCGCGCCGCGGATGAAGAACACCCAGGCGGGGAGGGATAGCAGTGCGCCAATGATGCCCAGTGGGACGGTGATGCCCCAGGGGATATCGGATGACGTCGCCTGCCCTGCTGCCAGCAGGTACATGTGAAGCTCCTCGCAAGTCCAGTTATGTATGAAGTAATTACTTACTGGGGCAGATTAGCAGGGAGCGGAGCTATTTTTGAACTTTTCTAAATCCGGGTTGACCTGGGGTGGAGCTGGCGTTGACCTGCCGAAATAGACAACATTCGTGTTGTTTAAATGCGGCTGGCGATCCCGATCTGCTCGCGCCGCGCCGCCTTACCCGCGCGGGTGTTGCCGAGGTGGTACATGTGTTGCTCGCCACGCGCGACGTTGAGGGTCGTGGCGAGTCCTTGTTCCTTTATTGTTGACGCCCACACCTCCACGTCTGGCAGTGAAATATCGCGGTCGCCGCAGTAGAGGGTGATTTCGGAGCCTCCGAAAGCTGCTTGGAGCTGGTCGGCATTGAGGTGTAGGGGGCTCACCCGCGGATCCTCTGTGGGGATCTCGCCCGCCCACAGTGCGCCCTGGCGGCGCAGCTGCACGGGGTTCAGGATTGTATCTTTCGGCTCGAAGTCGGGGATGCGCGGGTTGGAGAGGTCCATGTCCAGCCACGGGGCATTCAAGATCAGGCGCGCCGGTGGCTCTAGTTGTTGGGTGTGTTCGGGGGTAGTGGCGAGGGCGGACAATGCCAGCCCGCCGCCCGCTGAATCCCCAATAATGGTGATGTTTTTGGCACCATGTTCTGCCACCAGCTGCTCATAGCAGTGGCGGATTAGCGGTAGCGCCTCTGCGTGGTTGTGTTCGGGCAGTAAGCCGTAGAGGGGGATGTCCACCCGCACGCCCGCATCCGCCAGCTGGGCGACGAAGTCCCAGTTGCGTTGCTTGATCGGGTTCACAAACCCGCCGGGCAGCACGTACAGCACGGCCTTCGTTGCCGCCTGTGCCGGGGAGAGCTCCTTAATAGCCGCGGTGTGCGGGTCGTAATCCCCCGTGTCGCCCGCGCCCCCGAACTCCATGGGGGCCACAGAGTAGACCGTGAACTCGTTGGAATCGCCCTCCGTCCGTTCACTGACGGCAAAGTGTTGGCGCAGGGAATGTGGTGGTTCGGCTGGGGCGGGAGGGGTGGAGGAGGTGGCGTCATTACCCGTTCCAGAAGAACGGCCAACCAGGCGTTTGAGGAAAGACATGGGCACAATTCTAGCTTTTTTAAAAAAAGTTGAGCGAAGTGGGAACAACTTTGAGCAGGCATGAGTTGTAGGGGGTGTGAGCAAGTTGAGTGAGACGAACTCAAGTCAGCTTGACTAGACGCGAAAAACGCGGATACTGGTTGGCAGAGACGGGCGAAGTTGAGTCCGCTCGACTAAGGCTCGATAGATTTTATTCGCCCCAGAAGCAATAGGAGGAACTGATATGGGACGCGCAGTAGGAATTGACTTGGGCACCACCAACTCTGTGGTGTCTGTACTGGAAGGCGGCGAGGCAAAGGTCATCGCCAACTCCGAGGGATCCCGTACCACCCCGTCCATCGTGGCTTTCGCCAAGAACGGCGAGGTGCTGGTTGGCCAGTCCGCCAAGAACCAGGCAGTAGCCAACGTGGATCGCACCATCCGCTCCGTCAAGCGCCACATGGGCACGGACTGGAAGGTCTCCATCGACGACAAGGAGTACACCGCTCCGGAGATCTCCGCCCGTACCCTGCAGAAGCTGAAGAGGGACGCGGAGAGCTACCTGGGTGAGGATGTAACCGACGCGGTCATTACCGTCCCCGCCTACTTCAACGACGCACAGCGCCAGGCAACCAAGGATGCCGGCCAGATCGCCGGCCTGAACGTCCTGCGCATCGTCAACGAGCCGACCGCAGCCGCCCTGGCCTACGGCCTGGAGAAGGGCGACAAGGAGCAGACCATCCTGGTATTCGACCTCGGTGGCGGTACCTTCGACGTCTCCCTGCTGGAGATCGGCGACGGTGTGGTTGAGGTTCGCGCAACCGCCGGCGACAACGAGCTGGGCGGCGACGACTGGGATCAGCGCATCGTCGACTGGCTGGCCGACAAGTTCAAGGCAAGCCACGGCGTGGACCTGACCAAGGACAAGATGGCCCTGCAGCGCCTGCGCGAGGCAGCGGAGAAGGCCAAGATCGAGCTGTCCAGCTCCCAGCAGGCCTCCATCAACCTGCCGTACATCACGGTGGACGAGGACAAGAACCCGCTGTTCCTGGACGAGACCCTGACCCGCACCGAGTTCCAGAAGATCACCCAGGATCTGCTGGACCGCACCAAGACCCCGTTCCAGGCAGTGCTGAAGGACGCGGAAATCAGCGTGGATGAGATCGACCACGTCGTGCTGGTCGGTGGCTCCACCCGCATGGTTGCCGTCTCCGAGCTGGTCACCGAGCTGACCAACGGCAAGGAGCCCAACAAGGGTGTAAACCCGGACGAGGTTGTGGCCGTGGGCGCTGCCCTGCAGGCCGGCGTGCTGCGCGGCGAGGTTAAGGACGTGCTGCTGCTGGACGTCACCCCGCTGTCCCTGGGTATCGAAACCAAGGGTGGCGTGATGACCAAGCTGATCGAGCGCAACACCACCATCCCGACGAAGCGTTCCGAGACCTTCACCACCGCTGAGGACAGCCAGCCCAGCGTGCAGATCCAGGTCTTCCAGGGCGAGCGCGAGATGGCTGCGCACAACAAGCTGCTCGGCTCCTTCGAGCTGGCGGGCATCGCTCCGGCACCGCGCGGCGTTCCGCAGATCGAGGTCACCTTCGATATTGACGCCAACGGCATCGTCTCCGTCTCCGCGAAGGACAAGGCCACCGGCAAGGAGAACACGATCAAGATCCAGGAAGGCTCCGGCCTGTCCCAGGAGGAGATCGACCGCATGGTCAAGGACGCCGAGACCCACGCGGAAGAGGACAAGAAGCGCCGCGAGGAGCAGGAAGTCCGCAACTCCGCAGAGTCCATGGCATACCAGACCCGCAAGTTCGTCGAGGACAACAAGGAGAAGGTCAACGAGGACACCCAGAACAAGGTCGAGGAAGCAGCCAAGGCTGTTGACGAGGCCCTGAAGGGTGATGACATCGAGGCCATCAAGGATGCAGTGGAGAAGCTGAACGCCGAGTCTCAGGAGATGGGCAAGGCCATCTACGAGGCTGAGGCGGCTGCCGGTGCCGGTGCTGAGGGCGCTGGTGCGGACGCAGGCTCCGCCGCAAACGATGACCCGAACGTTGTGGACGCCGAGGTTGTCGACGAGGACACTTCCGCAGAGGATGATAAGAAGTAATGGCTGAAGATCTGAATCAGGACCCGGGCGCCCCGGAGAACACCGACCCGGAGGCAACCTCGGCCGAAAGCGCCGAAGCTGCCGCCGCGGAAGCCGCGGAGGCGCAAGGGGTCGACGAGGGTCTGGCTGAGGCGGCTGCGGCTGATGCTGAGGGCGTCAATATCGACGAGGCCGAAGCTGCCGAGGTGACGGCCGAGGTAGACAACAGCATCGAAGCCGAGCTGGCCGAACGCACCGAGGACCTGCAGCGCGTGACGGCGGAGTACACCAACTACCGCCGCCGCGTGGAGCGTGACCGCGCGAGCGTGATCACCGGCGCGAAGGCCGAGGTGGCCGCCGAGCTGCTGCCGATCCTGGACGACCTGGAAATGGCAGAACAGCACGGCGACCTTACCGGGCCGCTGAAATCCATGTCGGACAAGCTGCAGTCTGCGATGGCATCCATGAAGGTGGAGAAGTTCGGCGAGGAAGGCGACGAGTTCGACCCGAACTGCCACGAGGCTGTGCAAGACACGAGCAGTGGCGACGACAAGGTGCTGGCCACCATCCTCCGCCGCGGCTACCGCCTGGGCGACCGCGTGCTGCGCAACGCGATGGTCATCATTGGCGATCCGCAGTAGTTATTAGGGGTTAGCGCGAGAGAGCTCCATGGCTTTTGCTGTGGGGCTCTCTTTTTTGTGTGGTGGGGTGTGGTTAGCCGGCCGGGAAAAGGGGCAGAATGGGTGGTGGGAAGATCCGCACTGATAGTTTAGGAGCGCAAATGAAGGCAATGAAGGCTTTGTACTGGGCTGCCGTTTTCTACCTCGCGTTGGGTTTGGCTGCTGGTGTGTTCTACCGCGAGTTCACGCGGATTAATGAATTCCCGGAAGGGGACTTTACGCAGTTGAGCGTGGTGCATACCCACCTGCTGGCGCTCGGGTTCATCATGTTTTTGGTTTTC
Organism: Corynebacterium jeikeium; assembly: GCF_000738175.1. Lineage (GTDB taxonomy): Bacteria > Actinomycetota > Actinomycetes > Mycobacteriales > Mycobacteriaceae > Corynebacterium > Corynebacterium jeikeium_C. Next base: position 7,027 of record NZ_JFCH01000043.1, read on the forward strand.
CTGGCGCTGGAAAAGCTCTTCGGGCTTTCGCGCAATAAGAAGCCCTTCCAGGCGTTTTACTGGCTGTACAACGCCGGCATCCTGACGACCGTCGCAATGATGATCTGGCACGGCAGCCTGACCGTGCTGGGCAAGGAATCCAATGCGATGATCTCGGGCATTGCTGGCTTGGGGCACATCTGCATCACCGTGGGGCTGGTGGTGTTTGTGGTGCTGCTCGGAGGCGCAATTAAGGAGTCGCAGGCTGCCGCTTCCTAGGGTGCTGGGGTTGGGGCTCTGGAGTGCTAAGACCTGCGCTTTAGAACAAGTGTTCGATTAATTAAGTTTTTCTTGGAGGGGTTGTCCGAGGCGTTTTCTATGCTGATCGCGTACGGAAAACCATGGGACACGAGCTACGCCGCACACGCCACGGGATACGAGCCACGGCACACGAGCCACGACACACTGGGGACTTCCATCATCGAAGGGGAATGATGTTCGACCAGCCCACACCCCCCGACAGACCACCGCAAGACCCACCGCATAACCGACCACAAGACCAACCACAGGGGCCGTTCTGGAAAGTTACCGACCCCACCGACCCGATGAGCGCAGCCATCTGCGACATCAACCGCAACCACGCGCGCCTCGCCTTGGCGTGCGCGCCTCGCGAGGACGAATGCATCACCGACGTGACCACCCGCCTGGGTGCGCGCCTGGGCCTCCCGGAGTTCCGAGTGGTCCAGCTCGTCGACGTCGGAACCACCTTCCGCCGCTTCCCATCGCTGGTGGAGCTAGCGGAAACCGGGGCTTACTCTATCGAGCTGTGGCGGATCGTCGCGCATAGCCTTGTTGCTGTTAGTGACGCCCACATCTCCGCCGTAGAAGCCGATGTCTACACCGCACTTTCACCCACTCGGCCTAACCAGGCGATGTTGGGGCAGAGCACGATCCGCCAACGCTTAAAGAAGATCGTCATGGATCACGAGCCTTTGGCCTGCCCGATCGATCCCGCCGAACTGACCTCGCCCGCGGGCGAAGGCACGGATGGTGCAGCCGGGGCAGACGGTACAGATGGCGCAGACGGCACGGGTTCAGACGTAGAGGGCGTCAGTACCGAAGACCTGGCGGTCCTAGGCGCCGCAACGCGGCTAGCTATCGACGACCGGCCGACCGACTACACCGAGTTCTATCTGACCCTGCCGAAGCTGGAGGCACTGGAGCTGATCCAGGCGCTCGATAGCGTGAGGAACAAGCAGAATTGTTCCAGGGTGCGGGCGCTTTTGAGCCTGGTGCGGGGGAGTGCGACCGCGGAGGTGAACCTCAACCTGTACCGCCAGGTGGACGCTCCGGAGGCGCAGATTTGGGCGGCCGGCAGCTGGCTCAACCCGCTGGCCACGAAGGAGTGGATGGAGCGAGTGACCCACCTGCAGGCCCCGGGGAAGGCCGCCACTGCTGGCTATACTCCGACGCCCCTCATCCGCGCGAGCGTGGAAGGCCGGGATGGGACCTGCCGCTTCCCGGGCTGCGACACCCCAGCGCACAAATGCCAGCTAGACCACGTCAAACGCTTCGTGCATGGCAGCTCGGACGGTGGGCCGGGCAACAGCTCGAACGGCGGACCAACCGACACCTCAAACCTCCACTGCCTCTGCGCCAAACACCACAATGCGAAAACGACGGGAGCCTGGGACGTGACAATCAACCCCGACGGGGAGGAAACCTGGACAAGCTTCGGAGACGGCCACACGGTCATCACCACACCAAACGGCCCGCTGGGAAGGATCACCTTCCGGCACCGAGCGGTGAAGCGAGCGCGGAGGGTGGTGGAGCACAACCAAAGGAAGCAGAAGCGCAATCAGGAAGACGAGCCGCCGTTCTAGCGACGACGCACTAGCGCCGCCGTTCTAGCGCTTGCCCTGGTTGATCCTCTCCATGAGGTACGCCGGGGGCTGAATGTCGATCTCCGCCCTGCCGTCACCTTTCGCCTTGATGTCGGTGAACGTGGTGATCTCAGCCATGTGCGAAAACATCAGGCGTGGGCTCAGTGCGCCCGCCTGCCGCGAGAACTCCTGGGCGGTCACGGCCGCCATCATCTTGATGGACCCCAGCATGTCGGTGCCTTCGCCCATCTCTCGAACCAGGGTGATGTGGCGATGCGGCGTGGAAAAAACAAGTCCTTCGCTGGGATCGATCTGCGGCAGGTAGCGCTCGAGGATCTCGTTCATGAGCAGGGGCACTGATCCCGCATAGTAAGAGCCACTTTCGATCGCCCAGAAGCGCTCGTTGGGGCGGTCTTCGCTTGCCCGAACGGGCTGCGCCTCCAGGCCGGAATCGATCAGCTCCTGCCACAGGTTGCGGTAGCCAATCCGGAACAAGTCCTCAATCGGGCCGCGATTGTTCAGCGAACCTGGGCTCAGCGCCATAACGGAGTTTGGTGTATCCAGAACCAGGTTGATGCACAGGTCGTCCGAATAGGGTCGTATTGGCGAATCCGGGTTGAACTCTAGCGCATCCGCCCGCGACTGCTCCGGCAGAAGATCGATCGCCATTAGGCGCGCCCGCAAGTGGGCGTAGAACTCCGCATCCGGGAGCGAAAGTAAATCCCGCTCCGATCTGGCAGCCGGCCCGACCAGACTATTGACGAAGTGCTCTACCAGCACAGGCATGTCCCTGCCGAAATCCTCGGCATTGGCGCACTGCTTCGTGATGTTCTCGAGCCCCAGGCGCGCACCCTCGCCATAGTCCGGCGCGGGGAGCTGCCCGCCGTAGGGGCCGGGTGTGGGGCCTGGGTAGCTCAGCGGCTTCTGAATGTGTTCGGGCTTGCTGTAGTACACGACCTCGGGCGTGGGGGTTGCGCCGTAGCCCAGGCTGTTGAGCGTCCGCACAATCTGTCGGATCAGCGCCGTCGATTGGTGTAGATCCAGGCGGGGTAGCGGCACCGGCGGGTCCTGCGGGCCGGGCTCTACAGGCGCGGGGCCGCCCCCTGCGCCCTGCGAGGTGTCGTGCAATGCGCCCTGCGAGGTGTTGTGTGATGCGTCGTGCGAGCCGAAGATCCGACTCAACCAGTTGCGCTTCTTAGGTGCCATGACCCCCACCCTAGCTAGTTTCGGGCTGGCAAGCCTCCGGTAAAGCCTGCGGCAATCCTCCGGTAATGCACGCTGCGAGGCCCGAAGTGATGTGGGGAGGGAATAAATACGTGGGGGCGTCGTTAAAGAAGATTAGATAACGAAAGTTCAGCGCGGTAGACTCAAGGTTGAGTATTAACACCCCGCGTGAACAGCGCAATAAGGAAGGAGCGACACATGGCGCACAGTGAATGGGCCGAGAAGGATTATTACAAAGACCTCGGCGTGTCCTCCACCGCATCGGCAGAGGAGATCAAGAAAGCTTATCGCAAGATCGCCCGCGAGAATCATCCGGATGCGAACCCGGGCGATACGGCGGCGGAGGAGCGTTTCAAGAAGGCTTCCGAAGCGTACAGCGTGGTGGGGGACAAGGAAAAGCGCGCGGAGTACGACGAGCTGAAGCAGATGCTCGCTAGCGGGGCTTACTCGAGCTTCGGCGGTGCAGGTGGTGCTGGTGGCTTTGGTGGTGCTGGCTTTGGCGGCGGCGGCTTTAATGTCTCTGATCTTTTTGGAAATGACGCCACCAGTGGCGGATTCGGAGATGTCTTCAGCGGACTCTTCGGCGACGATCCGACCGCTGGCGCCTCCCGCAGCCGATTCGGTGGCCGGGGTGCCCGGGGTGGCCGGGCTGGACGCCGCACCCAGCGCAGCCGCGGGGCGGACGTGGAGACGGAGCTGACCCTCGAATTCCGCGAGGCCACCAAGGGTGTGACCGTGCCGATCCGCCTGACCAAGCCCGAACCGTGCGAAAGCTGCCACGGCTCCGGCGCTAAGGCGGGCACTTCTCCGCAGAGCTGTGGCACCTGTAGCGGCAGCGGCATGGTTAGCGAGAACAGGGGAACCTTCGGGTTCTCCCGCCCGTGCGCGGACTGCTCCGGCACTGGCTCGGTGATTAAGGACAAGTGCCCGGATTGCTCCGGCACGGGGCGGACTACCCAGTCCCGCACGATCACCGTGCGCGTGCCTGCGGGCGTGGTCGACGGGCAGAAGGTGCGCCTGGCCGGGCAGGGCTCGGCGGGGCAGCGCGGCAAACCGGCTGGCGACCTGTTCGTGACGGTGCACGTGAAGCCCGACAAGGTGTTCAGCCGCGACGGCGACGACCTGAAGTTGACCGTGCCGGTGAGCTACCCCGAGCTGGTGCTCGGCGGTGCGGTGACGGTGCCGACCCTGGCCTCCAAGGTGCGGGTGCGCATCCCCGCCGGTACGCAGGATGGCACCACGCTGCGCGTGCGCGGCCACGGTGTGAACAAGCGCAACGGCGCTAGCGGCGACCTGCTGGTGACCGTGAAGGTGGCCGTGCCGAAGAACCTGGACGAGGGTGCGATGAGCGCGCTGCGCAAGTACTCGGAAGAGGAAAAGCGCTCCGGATTCGACCCCCGCGAAGGATGGGAGGGTAACTGATGAGTACCGGTAAAAACGGCGGCGAGCGCGAGGTTTTCGTGATCTCCGTCGCCGCGCGGATCACTGGAATGCACGCCCAGACGCTGCGCACGTATGACCGGATGGGTTTGGTGACGCCCCAACGCACCAGTGGCGGTGGCCGCCGCTACTCGCGCGAGGATATAGAGCAGTTGCAGGAGATCCAGCGCCTCTCCCACGAGGAGGGCGTGAACCTGGCAGGCATCAAGACGATCATCGCCCAACAGAACCGGCTGGACGAGCTGGAAGAAGAAAACGCGGCACTGCGCCGCCGCCTGGCGGAGATGCAGGCCCGCGTGGAGCGGGGCGAGGGCGCAGGCGCGGGCGGGCGCTCGCGCGGCGAGATTGTGCACGTCCCGCGTTCTACCTCTGTGGTTCTGTGGGACCGGCAGAAGCGGCGGTAGCTTGCGCTAACTACAGCGGCGGTAGCTAGAGACTGATCTGGCCGGTGACGATGAGGTACAGCGCCGCGATGGCGGAGGCCACGACGAGGGCGCTGATGACCCACTCGAAGGCGTTGAATACGCGCCCGCCGGCCTTGATGCGGGTGGCGACGTAGACCACCAGGCCGGGTACGATCAGCAGCGTGCCGAGCAGGACGAACTGCAGCTCGGCGGCGTACAGCAGCCAGAGGGAGTAGCCGAAAGCCACGGCACTGATGAGCAGGTGCCCGCGGTTGGTCTTCTTGCCGACCTCGGGCCCGGAGATGTCGAACTTCGAGCCGGCGTCCGGGTGCTTGAACCCGTGGCCACGGGTGGCCAGGAATAGTAGGTACAGGCTGGAGAACACGTAAGGTACCAGGTACAGGGACGTAGCCAGCTGCACCATCGTGGTGTAGGTGGATTCGTTCAGGTAGAAGACGATGATGAACGCCTGGATAACCACGGCGGACAGGAACTGCGAGACGTACGGGGCGCCCATGTCGTTGGTGCGTCCCACGGCCTTCGGCAGCAGCCCGTCCTGGGCCATCAGGGTGATCGGCTCGGCGCACAGCATCTGCCAGGAGACGTAGGCGCCCAGCACGGAGATGCACAGGCCGACGGAGATCAGGCCAGCGCCCCACGGGCCGACGACGTGCTCCAGGACGGTGCCCATGGAGTTATCGCCCATTGCGGCGAGCTCCTCGCGGGAGACTACGCCGAAGGACAGGAAGCTCACGGCGGTGAGCAGGAAGAACACGGAGACGAATCCCAGGAAGGTAGCCAGGGAAACATCCTTGCGGTGGCGTGCGCGCTTCGAGTAGGTGGAGGCGCCCTCCACGCCGATGAAGGCCCACACGGTGAACAGCATCATGCCCTTGACCTGGTCGCCGAGGGAAAGCGCCTGGTCCTGGTTCTCGCCGAAGGTGGCGGCGCGACCCCAGAAGTCGGAGGTGAACACATCCGTGTTGAAGCCGACGAAGGCCACGAGCACCAGGAACGCCAGGATCGGCAGGATCTTCGCCACTGTGGTGATGACGTTCATGATCGCCGCTTGGCGCACGCCGCGGGAAAGCACCAGGAAGATTCCCCAGGTAAGCGCCGATACACAGATCGACTGCACCAGCGGATGATCGCCGCCGAAAATGGGGAAGAAGAAGCTCAGGGAGCCGAAGAACAGCGTCGCGTAGCCCACCTGGGCGATGATGGTGCCCAGCCAGTAGCCCCACGCGGAGGCGAAGCCGACGAAGTCGCCCAGGCCGGCGCGCACGTAGGAGTACACGCCGGAATCCAGGTGCGGCTTGCGCAGTGCTAGGGCCTGGAAGACGTAGGCGATGCACAGCATGCCCACGCCGGTGATGCCCCAGCCGATCAGCGCAGCACCCGGCGAGGCGACAGACGCGATGTTCTGCGGCAGCGCGAAGATTCCGGCACCGACGGTGGAGCCGATGATCAGGCTGACGAGCGTGCCCATGCGGACAGTGCGTGGGTCGTCCTTGACCAGCACTTCGGCAGTGGAGGCCTGCGGGTGGTAAGCCTCGGAAGCATCCTGAGTAGATGGGGTATCCCCATTATTAGAGATATTCACGGTTAGTACCGTACAACGTGCCCGTTGCTTAGACCAACCGGCTGCGGTTATGTGGCGTTAGCTCTCGCTACTCTTGCTGTCGCTACTCGTGTTCGGCTGCCAACCAAGCGCAGGTGCCACGTGTGTGGCGAAATTCTTCAGCAGGCGAACATTGGCCTCTACGCCCAGCTGATTCGGGATAGTGAGCATCAACGTGTCGGCCTCGGCCACTGCGGCGTCATTAAGAAGATCCTCGACGAGCTTGTCGGGTTCACTAATATAGGTTCGGCCGAAGGTGGAGCGGTAGCCGTCGATCACGCCGAAGTGGTCGCGGATCATGCCGTGGGTGCCGACGATCGCCCGGTCCTCGGCGCTGGTGATGGGGAAGATGCTGCGGGAGACGGAGGTGCGCGGGGTCCAGCCGTGCCCGCTGCTGGCGAAGGCCTCCTTGAAGACTTGGAGCTGCTGTGCCTGCAGGTCACCGAAGCTGTCACCGTTGCTCTCGGTGAGGAGGGTGGAGCTCATGAGATTGACGCCCACCTGCCCCGCCCACTTGGCCGTTTCGCGCGTACCCGCGCCCCACCAGACGCGGCGGTCCAGGTTGGGGGAGTGCGGGAGCACGGGGATGGAGGCGCCGGGTTTGTACATGTGCGGGTATTGCTTCTCCGCCGAGGGGGCAGTGGCCATGCCTACCCCGCGGATGGCGGCCAGGTAGCGCAGGAAATGTTCGCGGGCGATGTCGGCCCCCGGGGGTCGGTGGAGCCGGTGTGGCCGAAGGCCTCCCAGCCGCGTTCGACGGCCTCGGGGGCTCCGCGGGAAATGCCGAGGGCGATGCGGCCGTCGGCGATGAGGTCTAGTGCGGCGGACTCTTCGGCGAGGTGAAGAGGGTTCTCGTAACGCATGTCGATTACGCCGGTGCCGACCTCGATGTTCTTGGTGCGGGCGGCGATCGCGGATAGCAAGGGCATGGGGGCCGCCTGCTGGGGTGCGAAGTGGTGGACGCGGAAGTAGGCGCCGTTCACTCCCAGGCGGTCGGCCTCTACTGCGAGCTCGATCGACTGGTGCAGCATGTCGCGGGCGCTGAGCATGTGCGGATGGGCGGGCTGGGGGTTGAGGGAATAGTGGCCGAAGCTGAGGAATCCGAAGGCTTTCATGGTGCTAGTGTACGTGGGGATAGTTGATGTATCAACTAGTTGGGTGTGGGCTGGATTGGTAGAGCTGGGGCTGGCAGAGCTGGGGTAGTGGAGTGGAAAGCGCAGCCTGTATGGCGCCGATACATATGGCGCCGGTACATATGGCGCCGGTATAACATTGATTGTTCTTTCGTGATTTAGAGAGGTGCTTGGTTTGGCGGCTAAAAGTTTGAGCGCTGAAAGTTCGAGCGCTGAAGTGATGAGGAGTACAGAAGATCCGGAGCGTTATCGGCCGGACCCGTCACTGAAGGTCGCGCTGACAACCCCGCGGATCTTGGTTCGGGAAATGCTCGCCGGGCTAGTGGTGGGGCTGGCGCTGATCCCGGAGGCGATCTCTTTCGCCGTTATCGCTGGCGTGGATCCGAAGGTGGGGCTTTTCTCGGCTTTCATCATGGCGGTCACCATTGCCTTTGTGGGCGGTCGCCCGGCCATGATTTCCGCTGCGACGGGTGCGGTGGCGGTGGTGGTCGCACCAATTGCTCGGAACTATGGCATGGACTATCTGATCGCTACTGTGTTGTTGGCGGGTGTGTTCCAAATCGTGTTGGCGGTTCTGGGAGTTGCGAAGCTAATGCGCTTCATCCCGCGGAGCGTAATGGTCGGGTTCGTGAACTCCCTGGCTATCTTGATCTTTTCCGCGCAGATCCCGGAGCTCATTGATGTGCCTTGGCTGGTTTACCCGCTCGTGGCCCTGGGGATTTTGCTGCTGGTGTTCTTCCCGAAGTTAACTACGGCCATTCCGGCGCCTCTCGTTTCCATCGTGGTCGTCACGGTGCTGGTGGTGGTCTGTTCCATTTCTGTGCCGACGGTGGGCGACAAGGGTGAGCTGCCACGCAACCTGCCGGAGCTGTTCATCCCCCAGGTGCCGTGGACGTTGGAGACGCTGCAGATCATCGCGCCCGTGGCTTTCGCGATGGCGCTGGTGGGGCTGATGGAGTCTCTGATGACGGCGAAGCTGGTGGACGAGATCACCGATACCCACTCCAACAAGACTCGCGAGAGCTTCGGCCAGGGTATTGCAAACATTGCTTCCGGCCTTTTCGGCGGAATGGGCGGTTGCGCGATGATCGGCCAGACGATGATCAACGTGAAGGCGTCGGGCGCGAGGACTCGTATTTCTACCTTCATGGCGGGCGTTTTCTTGATCTTCCTGCTGCTGGTGCTGGGGGACATCGTGGCGATCATTCCGATGGCGGCGCTGGTCGCGGTGATGGTCATGGTCTCTGTGGGCACTTTCGACTGGCACTCGATTAAACCGTCGACGTTGAAGCGGATGCCGAAGAGCGAAACCTTCGTGATGGTGCTCATCGTTGTGGTGGTTGTGGCCACCAATAACCTGGCGATTGGTGTGGTGGTAGGCGTGATGATGGCGAGTGTGATGTTCGTGCGCCGTGTGGCCCACCTGATTGATGTGCGCCGCGAGGTTGATGACGCCGCAGCTTTGGTCCGCTACACGGTCGAGGGACAGCTGCTGTTTGCATCTAGCAACGACCTCACCACGCAGTTTGAGTACGCGCAGGACCCAGATCGGGTTGTTATTGATTTCTCGAAGTCCAACATTTGGGATGCTTCTTCGGTGGCTGCGCTAGACACCATTGAGAACAAGTACAGGCAGCGTGGGACGACGGTGGAATTTGTGGGTATGAATGAGTTCTCCTCGGCTTTTCATACGCGCCTGACGGGCGAGCTGGGCGGCGAAGGCTAGTGGCAGGGCAAGTGGGCGGGGTAGTGCTGAAGTTTGATGCGCTGAAGTCTGAGGTCTTCCCCAGAAGTGAGCTGTTGGCACTGGCAACGGAGCGGGGATTGGTGGCCATAGAGTTTGCGCACTTGTGGCAGGGGCGGGAACTGCCGGCTGCCGAGGGTGCGGCCGCTCAGCATCTGGAGGAGGCTGCGAGGCAGCTGGGGGAGTACCTCGGGGGAGAGCGGCGAGAGTTCACCGTGCCCGTGGACTTCAGTGGCGTGACCACTCCTTTCCGGCGCCGGGCGACGGAGGCCCTGGCGCAGATCCCGTACGGGCAGACCATTACATATACCCAGCTGGCGGCGTTGGCGGGAAATCCGCGTGCCGTGCGTGCCGCTGCTTCGGCGTGTGCACGTAACCCCCTGCCGATCCTGTACCCGTGCCACCGGGTGATCCGCAGCGACGGAAGCCTCGGCCAGTACCGGGGCGGCACGGAGACCAAGCGGGCGCTGCTGGAGATGGAACGCGCGCTCTGATTTCGCGCGTTAATCTCGCGGGTTAGCTCCGCACATTAACTTTGCGCATTCACCTCCGGGGACCACATGTATGAACTGTGGGCGTCGGTCTCCCCGCGGCTCATGAGGTAGAGGTCCAAGATTCGGCCCCAGCCGTAGCTGCTCCAGCTGCCAGAGTCAGGGGTGGCGGAGTCTGAGCCGCCGGAGTTAGGGGCAAAGTCTGGCGACGCGGGATCCTTGCCGTGCACCCCAAACCCCGGGGTGGTGGTCAGCCGGATCATGTCGCCGGGCACGTGCTCGTTGATGACCTCACCGTGGCTACTGTGCCCATCCGGCGACCCATCCGGCGACCCGTCCGGCGGTGCAATCAGCTTCAAGTCCTCGGCGTGCTGTGCGTGTACGCCGGGACTGCCCCAGAAGCGCACCTCGTCGGCGGTGAGCCCCTCGCTCCCCTTGGCGGCGGCCTCCCCGACCACGACCGAACCGTAGCTATAGCCCACCACCTGTAGTTTTGCGTCAGGATTTCGCTCGCGCAGCTGGCGCTGATGCTCTCGCAGCGCGGTGGCGCCCTCCTTCGCCGGTGCCCGGGAGATCGCGCCGGGCAGATCCCCCGGAGCCGAGTAGCCATGCCACGCCACCACCGCCACGTTCCTGCCGTGTGCCGCCGCATCCGCAGCCGTTGCCCGCGCCCACGCCTCGGTGCGCGTTAGTGCGTCCGCATTGCTCGAACCCACGCCACTGACCAGCGTGATTACCTCGTCGGCGCTCTCGACATCACCCACTGTCACCACCGGCCCGTGAGGTGATTCCACCCGCTGCACCGGAGGCAGGTTCTGGGGTCCCTTTATTGTTGACGCCCCCTCGACCTCACCGACACCAACATCACTTCGGGGAGGCACAACCGTGCCGCTGATCGCGGAGATTGCGGTGCCGGACACCCGATCCAGCACGCTGGCCAGCTGGAGAGCCCCACGCAGAATATTGGTCAACACTAGCGCCAGGTTCTGCGCGGCCTCGCCAATGCCGGGGATGAGGGCTAAGTGGCGGGCGGAGACCTCCCCGTCCTGGTGCACCGACATTAATGCCCCGCGGGCCAACCCCACTGTCGTGCGCACCACCGACCGGGTGGGACCCAGCACGTCGGCGTGGGTGCCCGCCAGTTGCCCGATGGTGCTGCTGCTGAAACCGGCGGTATCCAGCTGGTTTGCGGCGGAATCGGTGGCATGACCGGCGGCGTCCGCGGCTTGCCCGGACCAGTCAGCGCCCCACTTGGCCTGCTCCCGGGCGTCCGCCGCGTGGCGGGAGGTCTTGTCTCCATTGCGGGTGAAGAGATCGGCGGCGGAGCGCAGAGCCTCTACGTTTGCGCCTTTTAGGGTGTCTACGGTGACTGTGTTGCCAGTGACTGAGCTGGCGGTGGCTGAACTGCCGGCGACTGTACTGATCATCGGCCGGCCCCCGCAAAGGCATCCGAGCCGTCGGTGTCGGCGACGGTTACGTTGTCGGCGTACACGCCGATGGTGCGGCCCATGTTCGACAGCTGGCGGCCGAAACCCGTGAATGCTGCGTGGAGCCTGTCGGCGGCCGTATCGATGGCCCGCGTGGTGGCGCCGCCCGGAATGTCCGGTGCCGATGCGTTGGCGACCGAATAGCCAGCCGAGGCGCACTGCACTCCGTCCTCGTTAATCACCTCACAGCGCCTATGGACCGCCGCTGTATCCAGCGCCATTGTGTCCAGATAATCCAAAAATCCCATCGTCGAATAGTTCACGTGCTTACCCCCTGGAGATCGCGACCTGCTTTCTGGGAGTGAGTGTAGGGAGGCTAGGGGCGTCACAAAAGAAAAAGATTTAGGGGCTGTGGATAACTCAGCTTTATCCACAGGGCTGCCATCGTGGCGCCGCCAAAAGGGGGCGCGATGTCGGCAATGTCGCTAGGGTGGACTGTATGCGTATCGCTGTCATCCAGATGAAGGCCGAACCGAACGTGGAAGCCAACCTGGCTCGCATCCTGAAGTACATCGCGTCCGGTGCGGCAAATGGTGCTGACCTGGTCGTCTTCCCCGAGGCGGCCATGTTCCCCTTCGATAGCGGGCGGCTGGATACCGTCGCCCAACCGCTGGATGGGCCGTTTGCCCAGGCGATTATCGACACAGCCAAGAAGCACGGCACCACCGCCGTCGTCGGCATGTTCACCCCGGCCGATACGGTCTACCGCACCCCGAGCGGGCAGCTGGTGGAGGAGCAACCCAGCGACTCCCCGGAGGCCAACCAGTTCCGCCGCGTGAACAACACCCTGCTGGTCGCCGGACCGGACTACGTGACGCACTACGACAAGATCCACACCTACGATGCCTTCGGCTACCGCGAGTCCGATACCGTCAAGCCGGGGAAGCGCCGGGTGGTTATCGACGTCGGCGGCGTGGGAGTGGGGCTGGCCACCTGCTACGACATCCGCTTCCCTGGCCACTTCGTGGCGATGGCAGCGGCGGGCGCGAAGGTGATGGTTGTGCCTTCTAGCTGGGCTGATGGTCCGGGCAAGCTGGAGCAGTGGCGCGAGCTAACCGCGGCTCGCGCGCTGGATTCCGCCAGCTACCTGATCGCCGCGGGCATGGCGCGCCCGGGCTCGCCGGAGCGCTACGGTACTGCGGATGGTCCCACCGGCATCGGCCACTCCGTGGCCATCGGCCCGAACGGCGCCCGGCTGGCGGAGACTGGCTACGCCGCCCAGGTGCTGACCATCGACATCGACCCGAACTACGTGGACAAGGTGCGCAAGAACCTGCCCGTACTGGAAGGCCACCACACCGACCGCGAGCTCGGCGTGGGAGTCGATCTGGTCGGTGACGTGGAGGAAGCTCAGCAGCTGAAGTAGCAGGAGCGGCCGAAGCAGCTAGGGCACGTCGAAACGCAGCTGCTCGCGGTTCGCGCCAGCGCGGAGGAACGCCTCCACGGTGTGGCGCTTCATCTCCGGACCACCCGTGATCAGCACCTCGGCATCTCGCCACGAACCGCGCTCGGCGGCCACATCCCCCACCAGGCCGCGCGCCGTGTAAGCCTCGAAGTCCTCCGGGGCGGGCGCATCCTCCTGCACTACCAGGTACAAATCCAGCCAATCGAAGGCATCCTCGAAGCCCGCCAGACCCTGCCACTCGTAAAGCTCATCAGGGTTCTGCGCGCCGAAGAACAGCTGCACCATCGGCGGGCGCTCCTCTGACTGGATGAGGTCCAGCAGGATAGCCCGCACCGGCGCCAGACCCGTGGAACCAGCCACCATCACCACCGGCTTCTCGCCCGAAATCTGCAGGTCGCCATATGGATTGGCCACCACCCACTGCTCGCCGGGCTGGGAGCCCTCCACGATCGCGCGAGAAAACGGCCCGACGGCGCGGACGTGAAACTCCACCAAACCGTCCTCGTTAAAAGGAATCGCCGGGGAAAGCGCCCGCCACAGCTGCGGAGTATGCGGCGTGCGCACCTCCACATGCTGGCCGGACCAATACGGCAACGGCGGATCCATCTGCGTGCGGATCACGGCGATGGCGTCACAAGGATGAAGCACCTCGAGCACCTGTGCGGCCGAGGTCGCAGGCACGTCGGCTTCCTCGTCCTCGAGCGCACCGTAGGCAAGCAAGCTACATCCGAGGTTGATTGTGTCGCTGAGCTTTTTTGTGACGCCCATATACTCCCCAACAGCCTCCACCAATGCGGTCTCTAGCGCCTCATAATGCTGAGAACCCACGCCGAACTTTCGGAAATCCCGGCCGGTAGCGACCAAGAATTCGGCTTGGTCGGTGGCGAACTCACCGCTGGGGGTGATGCCGCGCAGGACGAAGCGGATGGTGCGGTCCAGGTAGGCCTCGTCCAGCTCCATCGTCTGAGCGAAATCCGGGGTGGGGTTGGCGTACTCGGCGCCCGCGACGTGCGGGAAGTGCACGGTCATGGGCTTGGGATCCATTGCGTGCAGCTTTGCGCGGGTGAGCTGGACCAGGTCGTGGCGGTGTTCTTCAATGAGCGCGAGGAACTCTGCGAAGCTGTATTCGTCGGACGAAGAGTGGCGTGCCACGAACTCGAAGTCTCCTTGTTCTACAGGGGCGGGCTGAGGCAACCGGGTGAGGGGCCGGTTGGTTGCTCCTCATTGTCGCACCCGAACCTGTGAATTGGAACTCTCCTATTGGAAAGCAGGATTGCCGAGCTGTTGCGGGGCAGTGTGGTACTCGATTGGGGTATCGGAGAAGTTGATTGGGTTGCGAACGCTGCGCATGCCCTCGACCTCGACGATGGGATCCAGGCCTAAGGATTCTGCGAACTCGAAGGCCTGTTTGATGTTGTTCACCGGACCGGCGGGGACCCCGGCGACACGCAGCTTCTGGAACCACTCCTGGGCACCAGCCTGTGCCAACGCACCTTCGATGATCTCGGCCAACTCGGCACGGTGAGCGACACGGTCGCTGTTGGTGGCGAAACGGGCGTCATCAATAAACTCCTCGAGCCCCAGCACCCGACAGGTCCGGTGATACAGCGAGTCGTTGCCCGCGGCGATGGCGAGGTCTCCCTCCTGGGTCTTAAAGACCTGGTAGGGGGCGATGGAGGGGTGAGTGTTGCCCATCGCCTTGCCGATCACACCCGCGCCGACGAACGCGCTGGCCTGGTTGGCCAGAGAGGACAGCAGGGTGTGCAGCAGGTTGATCTCGATGTGCTGGCCCTTGCCGGTGGAGGTGCGGGAGTGCAGGGCGGCGAGGATGCCCATGCCCATGTGCAGGCCGGTGAGGACATCCACCAGCGCCACGCCGACCTTGACGGGGTGGCCCTCCTCGCCGTTGATGGACATGAGGCCACCGACGGCCTGCACCATCAGGTCGTAGCCGCCGATGTCCGCGCCCTTGCCGGAGCCGAAGCCGGAGAGGGAGGCGTAGATCAGGCCCTCGTTGTGCTGGCGGAGCGTTTCGTAGTCCAGACCCATGCGCTGCATCGTGCCGGGGCGGAAGTTCTCCACCAGAATGTCGGCTTCCTCCGCGATGCGGCGGGCCTGCTCGCGACCCTCGTCGGTGGAGAGGTCGATCTCCACGGACTTCTTGTTGCGGTTTACGCCGGCGAAGTAGGTGGACATGCCCTGCGCGTTGACGGGCGGTGCCCACGAGCGAGTGTCGTCGCCGACGCCCGGACGCTCGATCTTGATGACCTGCGCGCCCATGTCCGCCAGCATCATGGTCGCGTAGGGGCCGGCGAGGACGCGGGAGAAATCGGCCACGACGATGCCTTCGAGGAGACCCATAGGTTCCTTTCTGGTTGGGAGTGGGAAAGTTTGGCTTAGCGGAATGCGCCCTTGCCGGTGAGGGCCTGGCCGATGATCAGCTGGTGCATCTCGGCGGTGCCCTCGTAGGTCAGCACGGATTCCAGGTTGTTGGCGTGGCGCAGCGGCGAGTACTCCAGGGTGATGCCGGAAGCACCCAGCAGGGTGCGGCACTCACGGGCGATCTCCAGGGCCACGCGGGTGGAGTTCAGCTTGCCGACGGAGACCTGGTGCGGGGCGAGCTCGCCCTTATCCTTCAGGCGACCGAGCTGCAGGGCCAGCAGGACGGACTTGTTGAGCTCGACGGACATGTTGGCCAGCTTCGCCTGGGTGAGTTGGTAGCTGGACAGGGACTTGCCGAATACCTCGCGGGTCTCGGTGTACTCGATGGCGGTTTCCAGGCTGTCGCGGGCTGCGCCCAGGGCGCCCCAGATGATGCCGTAGCGGGCCTCGTTCAGGCAGGTCAGCGGGCCGCGGAGGGTGTCGATCTTTGGCAGGCGCTGGGAATCCGGCACGCGGCAGTTATCCAGTACAATCTCGCCGGTGATGGAGGCGCGTAGCGAAAGCTTCTTGTGGATCTCCGGAGCGGTGAAGCCCTCCATGCCCTTCTCCAGAATGAAGCCGGCGAAGCCATCCTCGGTGCGAGCCCACACGACGGCCACGTCGGCGACGGGGGAGTTGGTGATCCACATCTTGGTGCCGTTGAGGACCCATTCGTCGCCGTCGCGGGTTGCGCGAGTCTTCATGGACGCCGGGTCGGAACCGGCATCGGGCTCCGTCAGGCCGAAGCAACCCAGGTACTCGCCAGCGGCCATCTTCGGCAGGTACTTTTCCTTCTGCTCCTCGGAGCCCCAGTGGTGAATGGCGAACATGGCCAGGGAACCCTGGACGGAAACGAAGGAGCGCAGGCCGGAATCCACGGCTTCGATCTCCATGCAGGCCAGGCCGTAGGCGACGGCGGAGGCGCCGGGGCACTCGTAGCCTTCCAGGTGCATGCCCAGCGCGCCGAGCTGTCCGAACTGCGGGCCGAGCTCCTTGGCGGGCAGGGTGCCGTTGTCGAACCACTCCTGCACGTTGGGCTTGAGGGATTTGTTGGCGAAGTCCGCCATGGCTTCTTGCAGCATGCGCTCTTCATCGGAGAGCAGGCTGTTGAAGGAGGTGAGGTCGAGAGGGGAGGAGGTCATGCCAGTCATTTCCTTACATATATAGGTATCTGTATACTGATTTGCGTACCAATGAGTGTAGGGGAAGTTGTTTCGTTCCGAAAGGCTTTTGTGAAAATTCTTTCATGCCCCGCACGGGAAGGCGCGCGCGTTAGGGGTTGCGTATGTCGTGGGGCTGACTAGAATCAGAGCCATCAGCCTTAGCCGTTGACCCTCCATTGATCAGGAGAGCGCCGATGACTAAGGCTTTCATGCTCCTGGGGGATTAGTGAAGGGGAGGAAATGGGGGCTCAGCGGCCAGTGGTGACTGCAATCTTGGTAAGAGTGGAGAGTTCAGGTGGAACTCTGAATTTCTCAAAGAAATCGTCAAGAAGCGCAAGGTCGCCCTCCGTCGGGGCGAAGAATTAGAGACGCAAAACGGCTACATGTTGAAGTCCGCGCCTTTGAAGAAGTTATGCCGTGGCACGATCAGCGTCGATGATCTACGGCTTGAGGATTTCTATCTGGATATCACCCAAAAAGGCGTGGATATGAGGATCGGCCTCGATATAGCCACCATGGCAGAACGGGGTATTGTCACACAGATAATAATGATTTCAGGGGACAGTGATTTTGTACCTGCGGCGAAGCATGCTCGACGTGCGGGCATTGATTTCATTATCGATCCACTATGGGCACGTATTTCGGATAGCTTAAATGAACACGTCGACGGAGTCCGAGAATGTGTAAGACGTCCACCTTTAAATGAAGAGGATCCACTACACACCGAGTGTCGTGAGAAGCGGCAACCACAGGATTCCGAAGACTTGGAGTTGTGACGTTTAGCTGTGAAACTGAGTTTCTCAGCTATCGTTCTGCGCAGGCCCGCCGCCCCAAGCCGAAAGGAACCCCCAATGTCCGACGCGCCCCACCCAGAGTCCGCGCCACGGTTCCCCTTTCCCGTCGACCAACAGCCCGGTAGGTCCCACCACCGCACCGTCGACCGAATCGCGGACATCCTGGAGTTTGTGGCCCGCAACCCGCAGCCACGCGGGCTCACGGACATTTCCAAGGCCATCGGCGCCCCGGTAAGTTCCACTCAATCCCTGGTGAATGGCCTGGTCGCAGCCGGATACTTGGAAGAACGGGATAAAGCCTTCCGCCTGGGGCTCGCTCCCTATCTGCTGAGCACCCTCGCCGGTAGCCGCCCCGTGGATCAGGTCACCCACGAGATGCTGGAAGACGTGGTGGAAGAGACGGGCTATATCGCCGTGTTGGCGTCATTGGTAGGCGACAATGTCTACTACCTCGACTACGCGCTGTCGGACCCCGAGTTCGAGTACCTGGCGCAAAACCGTTTGCAGCGCCCGCCGCTCGAAACATCGGCGGGATGGGCGATCCTCTCCGGTCTGGGGCACGAGCAAGTGTGGGGGATTCTGGCTGCGTCCGAGAGCTCGCAGGAAACCATCAATAAGTTCCAGCGCTGGTACCCAGACATGCGCACGACCGGCGAGTGCGTGGCCCCCGGCGTGGCTCTCAATGGCGCGGATGGTGTGGCCGTGCGCGTCGAGAGCCAGGGGGTGGCGGTGGCCTCGGTGTCCGTCATTGCCTCGACCGAGCAGATCGCGCGCGACGCGGATCGGATTATTGAGGTTTTAAGGCGCCACAGCGCCCGCTGGAACCGTTAGCAGCTTAAGCTGAGTTCGTCGTTGAAGAAGTGGCGGTGATTCGCCAGTCCTCTCCCTGGGGGAGGGCGTGCAAGATGGTTTCAAAGGCGCTGGAGATTAGTGCGGGGCGAAAGCTTTCCGCGTAGTACGCCTCCTTGGAAACCTCTTTTCCACCGGAGAATGCGGTGATCTTCCCTCGTTGCTTCATGTGGTGACGAGAGATGGTCTGTTCGAGCGATTTGACGGAGCTGGCCCAAGGTTCGTCCTGTTCATATGCGTTGACGCTTCGCTCGCAAGCGGAGATAGCTTCGATATCGGAAACTGAAGGTATGCCGAAGTCGGAAATCGCGCTCATACTGATGGAGTGGAGAGCTGAGAGCGCGGAACTTGGCAATGCGGAGTCCCACACGGCAAATAACGGGCGAAGAGGGAAGCGATCCTCTTTCGATCGCACGGTTAAGTGTGCGCGAATAGTCTGCAGATCTTCAATAGTGTCGTGGGTAGCATCATTAATTTCCCAAAGGCTAAGAGGGATTACCTTTCCGTCGGAATCGCCGGTGTAGGAAAAACCCAGGGATAATTCGGCCCAGCGAAACCGGTCGAAAAAGAGGTCGGGATCCACATTCTCTTCGGTGAAGGTGGATGCTTGCAGGATAATGTAGCGATCCTTGTACATGGACTAAACGCTAATGGATGCTCTGCAGCTTAAACAGGTTTTGAGCACTATGCGTTCTCTAGTGTTTTAGAAAGGAACCCCATACCCGACGGGCACGCGCCAGCCTAAGCGGCTAACTCCGGCACCCACAACACCAGCTGGGGCCACAGCAGGAAGGCCAGGGCGATAACCAGCATGATCACGACATAGGGGAATGCTCCCTTGAACACGATCATCGGGTTGATGCGCACAGCCTTGGAGACGACGAACACGTTCAGGCCCATGGGCGGGGTGACCATGCCGGTCTCTGCCAGCAGGACGATGAAGATGCCAAACCAGACGGGATCGTAACCCAGCGCCTCGACGATGGGTAGGGTCACCGGCACGGTCAGGGCGATGATGGCGATCTGGTCCATGAAGAACCCCAGGATCAGGTACACCGCGCCGATCAGAGCCATGATTACCAGCGGGTGCAGGGAGGACTCGCCGATGGCGCTGACCAGCTTCGGGGTGACGCGCGTTTCGGTGAGGAAGTGGCCCAGCACGTGCGCGGACATGATGATGGCGAAGATCATGCCGGTGGTCTTCACCGTTTCCAGCACAGTTTCGCCGAACTTCTTGGTATCCCAGCGGCCCTTCGCGATCACTAGGATCAGTGCGGCCAGCACGCCCAGGGCGGCGGCCTCTGTGGGCGTGGCGATGCCGGTGAAGATGGACCCGACTACCGCCAGGAAGATCAGCAGCAGTGGGGAAGCCTTCAGCAGCTGCAGCCCCTTCTCTGAGAGGGGAACCGGCTCGCCCTGCGGGGCGCGGGAGCGGTCCTTCAGGAAGCCGATGTACATCACCATCACCAGGCCCAGCGCCACCACCACGCCTGGAAAGAAACCTGCGATCAGAACGTCGCCCACGGGAGCCTCCGCGGTGATCGCGTAGAAGACCAGGATGATCGACGGCGGGATCATTGCCGCCAGCGTGCCGACCACTGCAACCAGGCCGGTGGCGGTGCCTTTGTGGTAGCCCTCCTCGATCATGCGGGTGGAGGACGTCTGCGCCAGCGTGGCCGCGGCGGCGGTGGACGAACCCGAGACGGCTGCGAACGCGGTGCCCGCGCCGACGGAGGCGATGGCGGTGCCTCCGGGGATGCGGCCGACGAGCGCCTTGGCGGCGTCAAAAACAGAATCCAAAAGACCCGACATCAGCATCAGCTGCGCCATCAGGATAAACAGTGGCACGGCGGATAGAGAGTTGGAACGCACGGCGGCGAACGGCGAGGTCTCCATGGTGGCGATGGCCAGCTCGACTCCGCCGAGGGCGATCAGGCCGACCGTGGCCGTGCCGAAGATGGCGAAGCTGACGGGGACGCGCAGGATAATCAGCGCGACCAGCAGCACAACGATAGTAAGCGCAAGCATGGTTTAAACCTCTTCCTCGCCGGGGTCGTAGTCGGTGTAGGGGCGATCCCACGGGGTGATCAGTTCCCGCACAAAGTCCAGCGCGGCGACGAAGGCGCACAGGGCGGCGGCGATGGGCACGATCACGCGGTAGGTCCAGTCGGGAGTGGCTAGGTCAGCCATGCCGGGCAGGGTGGCGTGGCCCAAGGAGAACGCCATGTACGTCTGGTTCCATCCGCCGATGAAGACGAAGATCATGGTGATCACCACGGCCAGGTGGATGAGCAGCAGGATGGTCTTCTGCACCTTGGGTGCGAACTTGCTGAACAACGACTCCACTGCGATGTGTGTGCCGGTGCGATATGTGGTGACCAGCCCGAAGAACGCGGTGATCGGCAGGAGGTAGCGCTCGGTGACGGAAATATTCCAGCCCAACGGAGCACCGAAGAACTCGCGCGCTACGATCTCGGCCAACGTGACTAGCGCCAGCCCGAGGATGGCCGCGCCGGCGATCCAGGCGCACACCGCGGAGACGGTGTTCTGGATCTTGTCGAAGCCCGGGTGGTCCTCGGTGTGGTAGCCGTATGTGCTGCGTTCGGCGGTGCCGTGGTGGCCGATGCGGATGAAGTTGCTGCTGGTCATGATTGCTGCTCCTTTGCTTCCGCTCGGGCCTTCGGGTCGGTGACGCCCGCACCCGCGCGATCCGCATGGCGCTTCAGTGCGTCCTCGAAGTCGTCCACGACCCGCTGGGCGGGGTGTCCCTTGGATTCGGCGACTTCGATCCACTTGTTTAGGACGGGCTGGGAGATGTTCTCCCATTCCTTGGCCGTTTCGCCGTCGGTGACGTCGTAGAAGTGCACGCCGGCATCCTTCATCTTCTGCACGGACTTTTCGCGAGCTGCGTTGAGCTCTTCGCAGACGGACTGCTGGGACTTGTCCGCCGCATCGGTCAGCGCCTTCTTCTGCTGGTCGTTCAGCCGGTCCCAGGTATCCAAGTTGATCCCGTAGAAGAAGGTGAAGTTGCCTTGCTGGGCGCCGTAGGTGCTTGCGTGGACCACGTCCTCCAGCCCGTAGGGGGTGATGGAGATCGGGCTGGCGAGCGTGCCTTCGACGGTGCCGCGAGACATTGCCTCGTACATATCGCCGATGGGCATGCTCACGCCGGCGGCGCCGATCTCGTCGATCACGCGGTCCAGGGCGCCGCCGGTGGAGCGGAGCACCGCACCCTGGAAGTTGTTCGGGTGCGACGGATCCTGGCCGGCCGTCATGGCCTCGTAGCCGGGGATGGAGCCGGTCCAGAGCGGCATGAATTTCATGGGCTCGAGCTCTTCTTCATAGAGGACGCCCCCTGGCTTCACCAGGTCGCGTAGTGCATAGGCGGTCACGCATGCATCGGAGCTGAACCCCGGGAGGTCGCCCACGCTGCTGAGCGGGAAGCTGGAGCTGACGTAGGAGGGGGAGATGACCGCCATGTCGACTACGCCGCTGCGGACGACGGAGGGGATGTCGGCCTGCTTGCCCATTTGTCCGGAGGCGTAGTACTCGACGTCCACGGAAGAGTCTTTTTCCAGCTGGTCGAGGAAGGGTTGGGTGCCGCCTGTGCCGACGGGGTGGGTAAGCGAGTAGCTATCCGCCATCTTTAGCTCCGCGGTACTGCCGGGGCCGTAAGGTTCAGCGGAGGAGTTGGAGCAGGCGGTGAGCGCGCCGGGTAGGGCGGCAGCCATGGCAAGCGCCGCGATGGCGGAGGCGACCCGGCGGGTGGGGCGGTTTTTGTGGAGTCGGAGCATGGTCCCTTCACCCTCTCGTTACGGATCCTCGTTACGGATATAGGTAATCTGTTCCCGATTTGGATAAGTTTCATCTAACCTTCAAAGCGTGCGAAAGGCGATAGTTTTCGTCGAGAAAAGTAGATCGGGGGTGAACTTGTGGGGTAAATCACACTTATATAGGTAAATTGAGTGGAATAGACTCAAGGTTGTAGTGGTTGAGTCAGGTGTACTCAAGTAAAGTCGGGAGCGTGCAACCGCGACCGGCATGAAGCCGTAGGAGGTAGATGTAGAAATGACGAGCTTCAACCCCACCACAATGACCCAGTCTGCAATGCAGGCTGCACTCCAGGATGCCTCCGCCAAGGGCAACCCGGACATCCGACCGGCGCACCTGCTCGTTGCGCTGCTGGAGCAGGAAGATTCCATCGCCCTGCCCGTGCTGCAGGCCGCAGGCGTGGAGCCGCAGACAATCTCGGTGAAGGCTAAGAACCTGGTCGCCGGATACCCGCAGGCCACCGGTAGCGAGATGGCGAATCCGCAGTTCAACCGCGATGCGCTGAACGCGCTGACCGCCGCCCAGGAGCTGGCGGAGCAGTTGGGCGATACTTATGTTTCCACCGAGGTCCTGCTGGCCGGTATCGCCAAGGGCAACTCCGACGCGGCCAAGGTGATGCACGAGGCAGGGGCCACCTTCGAGGCCATCCGCGGTGCTTTCGAATCCGTTCGCGGCAACCGAAAGGTCACCACCGAGGAGCCGGAAGGCCAGTTTCAGGCACTGGAGAAGTACTCCACCGACCTGACTGCACGCGCCCGCGAAGGCAAAATCGACCCAGTGATCGGACGTGACCAGGAGATCCGGCGAGTCGTCCAGGTGCTCTCCCGTCGCACGAAGAACAACCCTGTGCTCATTGGCGAGCCTGGCGTCGGTAAAACCGCAATCGTCGAAGGCCTGGCCCGCCGCATCGTCGCTGGCGATGTGCCCGAGTCCCTGCGCGGCAAGAAGCTGATCAGCCTGGACCTGGGTTCCATGGTCGCCGGCGCGAAATACCGCGGTGAGTTCGAGGAGCGGCTGAAGGCTGTGCTGGACGAGATTAAGGAGGCCGAGGGCGAGGTCATCACCTTCATCGACGAGCTGCACACCATCGTCGGTGCCGGTGCGGGCGGCGATTCCGCCATGGACGCCGGCAACATGATCAAGCCGCTGCTGGCCCGTGGTGAGCTGCGGCTGGTTGGCGCAACCACCCTGGACGAGTACCGCAAGTACATCGAAAAGGATGCTGCACTGGAGCGCCGCTTCCAGCAGGTATACGTCGGTGAGCCATCGGCGGAGGACACCATCGGTATTCTCCGTGGCCTGAAGGAGCGCTACGAGGTGCACCACGGTGTGCGCATCCAGGACTCCGCGCTGGTGGCGGCTGCGACCCTGTCGGACCGCTACATCACCAGCCGCTTCCTGCCGGATAAGGCCATCGACCTGGTGGACGAGGCCGCTTCTAGGCTGCGCATGGAGATCGATTCGCGCCCCGAGGAGATCGACAATGTGGAGCGTGTGGTCCGCCGCCTCGAGATTGAGGAGATGGCGCTGGAGAAGGAGACCGACGCTGCCTCGAAGGACCGTCTCGAGCGTCTGCGCAGCGAGTTGGCCGACGAGAAGGAAAAGCTGGCCGGCCTGACCGCCCGCTGGGAGAACGAGAAGGGCAGCATCGACAGCCTGCGCGAGCTGAAGGAAGAGCTGGATAACCTGCGCCGCGAATCTGAGATCGCCGAGCGCGAGGGCAACTTCGCCAAGGTTGCCGAGCTGCGCTACGGCCACATCCCGGACGTGGAGAAGAAGCTGGCCGAGGCTGAGGAGACCGTGGCCGAGCAGCAGGAAGGCATGATGCTGACCGAGG
This sequence comes from Corynebacterium jeikeium, assembly GCF_000738175.1. Classification (GTDB taxonomy): domain Bacteria; phylum Actinomycetota; class Actinomycetes; order Mycobacteriales; family Mycobacteriaceae; genus Corynebacterium; species Corynebacterium jeikeium_C. The sequence goes on from NZ_JFCH01000043.1 coordinate 30,733, forward strand.
AGGTCACGCCGGATACTATCGCCGACGTGGTTTCTGCCTGGACCGGCGTGCCCGCGGGCAAGATGCTGCAGGGTGAGACCGAGAAGCTGCTGAACATGGAGCTCGTGCTAGGTGGTCGCGTGGTTGGCCAGCATCGTGCGGTCGATGCAGTCTCTGACGCGGTGCGCCGTGCGCGCGCCGGCGTGGCGGACCCGAACCGCCCGACTGGTTCCTTCCTGTTCCTAGGCCCGACGGGCGTGGGTAAGACGGAGCTGGCCAAGGCTCTGGCCGACTTCCTATTCGACGACGAGACCGCCATGGTGCGCATCGACATGTCGGAGTATGGCGAGAAGCACTCCGTCGCCCGCCTGGTCGGTGCCCCTCCGGGATACGTCGGTTACGACGCCGGTGGCCAGCTGACCGAGGCCGTCCGGCGCCGCCCGTACACGGTGGTGCTGTTTGACGAGGTGGAAAAGGCTCACCCGGACGTGTTCGACGTGCTGCTGCAGGTGTTGGACGAAGGTCGCCTGACCGATGGCCAGGGCCGGACCGTGGACTTCCGCAACACGATCCTGATCCTGACCTCTAACCTCGGCGCCGGCGGCACGGACGAGGAGGTCATGGAGGCGGTGAAGCGCGCCTTCAAGCCGGAGTTCATCAACCGACTGGACGACGTGCTGATCTTCGACCCGCTGTCTGCTGAGCAGCTGAAGTCCATCGTGTCTATCCAGGTGGGAGCTCTTGCTGAGCGCCTTGCGGCCCGTCGTTTGATCCTGGATGTTACTGATGACGCCCAGTCGTGGCTGGCTGAGCATGGCTACGATCCTGCCTACGGCGCCCGACCGCTACGCCGCCTGATTCAGAAGGCAATCGGCGACCAGCTGGCCAAGAAGCTGCTGGCCGGCGAGGTGCGCGATGGCGACACGGTGCGCGTGGACATTGACCGCAGCGGTGATGCTGGTGCGGATGCTGGCATGGCTGGCGCTAACAGTGCTGGCGCTAACAGTGCTGGCGTGGCTGATGCTCCGGGGCTGGTCATTACGTCGCTCGGCGCCGTTGAAGACGAGGGTTAATGCCTGTGCGGGCTGGCTAGTCTGTAACCCCTAACCTGCGCAAACGCCCCACCTGTTCTGAACTAGCCCCCGAAAGTTGGACTGGTTTAATTCTATGCGGTTAGGGTTTCAAGGGTCTGATTCCGATATTGCATCGGGGTCAGGCCCTTGAGTCGTTGTTGGATGCGTTTGGTGTTGTACCACTGGATGTATTCGTCGATTGCCTGGTTGAATTCTGCGACGGTGCCGAAGACTTCACCGTGGTACATCTCGGTTTTCAAGTGGCCGAAGAAGTTCTCCATGACCGCGTTGTCGTAACAGTTGGCTTTACGCGACATCGACTGAACACCGCCGTTGTCACCGATCAGGTCGCGCCAGGAGGCATGCTGGTACTGGAAGCCTTGGTCAGTGTGCATCATCCACCCGGGTTCAGGCGCACATGTTCTAATCGCCTTGGTTAAAGAATCGGCGGTAAACGCTGTCGACGGCGATGTAGCCACGGTGTGGGCAACAATTGAACGGTCAAACAGGTCCATCACCGGTGACAGGTAGACCTTGCGGCCTGCGACCCTGAACTCGGTGACGTCGCTGACAAAGACAGTATTTGGCCGATCCGGAGTGAACTTGCGGTCAAGCTTGTTGTCAGCGATGTGACTGATCGCCCCAGCATAAGAAACATACGGCCTGCGCTGGCG
>NZ_JFCH01000044.1 GCF_000738175.1 Corynebacterium jeikeium
CGACCAGGTTTGGCGGGTTCACGCAACCATTTGTACAGCGTCCATCGCCCTGGATAACCAAGTTCACGGACGGTCTTGGTCACCGATTGAGTGCGCTTGTAAACCTGCAGAGCTCTGCGTCGCTGCTCCTTGGTGTATGAGCGGTTCATGATGGAATCCTCCAAGATTCCGTCCGCATCCCCTTTTGTCCTTTAACCCGCAATTGCATTTGGGCATGAAAAAAGGGAGTATGCACATTTAAAACGTACATACTCCCTTAATTTTTAGTTTTAGTGCCGGCGGTGACTTACTCTCCCACACCCTCCCAGGTGCAGTACCATCAGCGCAGGTAGGCTTAGCTTCCGGGTTCGGAAAGGGACCGGGCGTGACCCCACCGCTAACAACCACCGACAAACCAATAATCAGAACAAAACACACACCCAACCACACCCACAACCGGGGCTTACTGGTGTGTAGTGCCGTTCCAGACACTGCATAACAGACGCGAGCACACTCACAATGCGACAAGAAATCAAAACCCTAGCACACAAATAATGTGTTGAACATCGGCTAATTAGTACCGGTCACCTCCATCACTCACATGACTTCCAGATCCGGCCTATCAACCCCATAATCTACAGGGAACCTCAAAAGAAACCTCATCTCAGAACAGGCTTCCCGCTTAGATGCTTTCAGCGGTTATCCCTCCCATACGTAGCCAACCAGCCATGCCACGGGCGTGACAACTGGCCCACCAGAGGTATGTCCGTCCCGGTCCTCTCGTACTAGGGACAGCCTTCTACAAGTTTCAACGCGCACGGCGGATAGAGACCGAACTGTCTCACGACGTTCTAAACCCAGCTCGCGTGCCGCTTTAATGGGCGAACAGCCCAACCCTTGGGACCTACTCCAGCCCCAGGATGCGACGAGCCGACATCGAGGTGCCAAACCATCCCGTCGATATGGACTCTTGGGGAAGATCAGCCTGTTATCCCCGGGGTACCTTTTATCCGTTGAGCGACACCGCTTCCACAAGCCGGTGCCGGATCACTAGTCCCTACTTTCGTACCTGCTCGACCTGTCAGTCTCACAGTCAAGCTCCCTTGTGCACTTACACTCAACACCTGATTGCCAACCAGGCTGAGGGAACCTTTGGGCGCCTCCGTTACACTTTGGGAGGCAACCGCCCCAGTTAAACTACCCACCAGGCACTGTCCCTAACCCGGATCACGGGCCGAGGTTCAGATGCCCAATCCGATCAGAGTGGTATTTCACCAACGACTCCACAACCACTAGCGTAGCCGCTTCACAGTCTCCCACCTATCCTACACAAACCGAACCGAACACCAATACCAAGCTATAGTGAAGGTCCCGGGGTCTTTTCGTCCTGCCGCGCGTAACGAGCATCTTTACTCGTACTGCAATTTCACCGGGCCTGTGGTTGAGACAGCAGGGAAGTCGTTACGCCATTCGTGCAGGTCGGAACTTACCCGACAAGGAATTTCGCTACCTTAGGATGGTTATAGTTACCACCGCCGTTTACTGGGGCTTAAATTCTCCGCTTCGGACAAAAGTCCTAACAGGTCCTCTTAACCTTCCAGCACCGGGCAGGCGTCAGTCCGTATACATCGACTTACCCGTCTTCGCACGGACCTGTGTTTTTAGTAAACAGTCGCTTCCCTCTATTCTCTGCGACCACCACCAGCTCAACACGTCGTTCACCAGCAGTGGCACCCCTTCTCCCGAAGTTACGGGGCCATTTTGCCGAATTCCTTAACCACAGTTCACCCGAACGCCTTAGTATTCTCTACCTGACCACCTGTGTCGGTTTACGGTACGGGCCGTACATGCACTCACTAGAGGCTTTTCTCGACAGCATAGGATCACCAACATCCCCACAACGGGTACGCATCACGCCTCACCCACATGCAGGACGGATTTACCTAATCCTGCGGGCCACACGCTTACACCACAATCCAATCAGTGGCTTGGCTACCTTCCTGCGTCACCCCATCGCTTGGCTACTACCAGATCAGGTCCCACGCATCCACACACCACACACACAAAGTGCATGTGACACGCTTCAGGGTGGTTAGTATCACTGATTCACCATTGGTCGCACACACACGGGTACGGGAATATCAACCCGTTAACCATCGACTACGCCTGTCGGCCTCGCCTTAGGACCCGACTCACCCTGGGAAGATTAGCTTGACCCAGGAACCCTTAGTCATCCGGCGGATACGTTTCACACGCATCATTCGCTACTCATGCCTGCATTCTCACTCGCATAACCTCCACCACACGGTCACCCGGCAGCTTCCACGATCACACGACGCTCCCCTACCAACCCAACCAAAAGATTGAGTTCCGCGGTTTCGGCGGTGTACTTGAGCCCCACTACATTGTCGGCGCAGAACCACTCGACCAGTGAGCTATTACGCACTCTTTCAAGGATGGCTGCTTCTAAGCCAACCTCCTGGCTGTCTTCGCGATCCCACATCCTTTTCCACTTAGCACACTCTTAGGGGCCTTAACCGGCGATCTGGGCTGTTTCCCTCTCGACTAACGAAGCTTATCCCCCGCAGTCTCACTGCCGCATTCTGACTTACCGGCATTCGGAGTTTGGCTGACGTCGCTAAGATGATAGTCCCGCTCAACCAACCAGTAGCTCTACCTCCGGCAAGAAACACACGACGCTGCACCTAAATGCATTTCGGGGAGAACCAGCTATCACGGAGTTTGATTGGCCTTTCACCCCTACCCACAACTCATCCCCTCAGTTTTCAACCTAAGTGGGTTCGCGCCTCCACAGCCTCTTACAGCTGCTTCACACTGGCCATGGGTAGATCACCCCGCTTCGGGTCCAGGACACGCCACTAAAAACACCCTCATTAGGATTCGGTTTCCCTACGGCTACCCCACAACACGGGTTAACCTCGCGACATGCCGCTGACTCGCAGGCTCATTCTTCAAAAGGCACGCCATCACCCTCTAAAAGGCTCTGACGGCTTGTAGGCACACGGTTTCAGGTACTATTTCACTCCCCTCCCGGGGTACTTTTCACCATTCCCTCACGGTACTCATACACTATCGGTCACAATAAGTATTCAGGCTTACCGGGCGGTCCCGGCAGATTCACAGCAGATTCCACGAGCCCGCTGCTACTCGGGTACATCATGTCAACCCCAACACCACATGCTTTCACGTACCGGACTCTCACCGTCTACGGCAGGCCATTCCAAACCACTTCCGCTAACACATGACACCAGGGCACGGCATGGCAGCACCGCACAACACAACCCCACAACCCCACACACGCAACCCCTGCCAGGTATCACACGCATGCAGTTTAGCCAAAATCCACGTTCGCTCGCCGCTACTAGCAGAATCATTATTATTTTCTTCTCCTACGGGTACTAAGATGTTTCACTTCCCCGCGTTACCACCACACAAACTATGAATTCATCCATGCAGCGACCACACACAACTGTGGCCAGGTTTCCCCATTCGGACACCCTCGGATCAACGCTCGATTGACAACTCCCCGAGGACTATCGCGGCCTTCCACGTCCTTCATCGGCTTATCATGCCCAAGGCATCCACCGTGCGCCCTTCACAGACAACACACAAATACTAAGACACCCACACACCAACCACACAAACAAAACATCCATGCAGCCAGCGCGTGAACAACAATGATTTCAAACAAAAATCACAAAAAAGAAGATACTCGCGTCCACTATACAGTTCTCAAACAACACTGAACACCCACAACACACAAACAACCACACAGAAGTGATCATCCGCCCATTAGCAAGCATCCACACA
>NZ_JFCH01000045.1 GCF_000738175.1 Corynebacterium jeikeium
CCGGTAGCAGGGTCTTTGATGGTGGTTTTCTCGTTCATCCATTCCCGGTAGGTGTGGTCGAATTCGTGCAGGTGGGCGACCCATGTGGATGCTTGGTCAAGGTCGGTGATGCGAGTGAGTTTCAGGGCTAGGCGGTAGAGGGTTTTGCCGGCATCGGTGCGGGGGTTGCTGGTGGTGTGGCGGCGGACTGTTCGTTGGGCGTGGACGAGGCAGCGTTGGATGCGTGTTGTTGGCCAGCAGTGGTGGATGGCTGATTGGGCACCTTGTCCGCCGTCTGTGACTGCGATTAGTGGTGCGGCAATGGGGCGTAGGAGTTCGGTGTAGGCGGCGGTGGTTTCGTGTCTGGCCCAGGTCCAGTTGATGACGTGGGTTTTACTGGCTGCGATCAGGAGGCATCCGGACTTTAG
>NZ_JFCH01000046.1 GCF_000738175.1 Corynebacterium jeikeium
TGGAGGTTCGACACCTCTTACCCTCAACCAACCGTAAACCGATTCGGGGCCTACACCCACATCACGCGCGACCAGGCTAACTGCCTCGCCTGCCACCACGCGCTCAACAGCAGCATCCTTAACATCCTTCGGAGTCCAACGCGTCACAACTACCTCCCGGTCGAAGTGGCGCATTCACCCCTTGACAGCACGCGGTAGTAGTCGCCCTTTTCCTTCGGCAGCAGACCTTCGTAGTTGCCGAAATGCTTGCCGTCGGCCTCCCCGTCGTCCGGCGGGGCATCCTGCAAAATGTCGTCGATCTGCTTTTTGGCCTCCGGTGGGAGGGTGTCAACGGCGCAGGTGTCGGCGTCATTGCTAGAAGCACCAGAAGCCGCACCGCTGTTTCCGCCGTTTCCGTCGGCTCCATCGCCGCCTTGCAGGCCGAACCAACCGGCCGCGACGACTGCCGCGCCGACGATCGGCGTGGCGTATTTGGCCCACTTCTTCGGCACTAGGCCCTGCGAGGGGCTCTGCGAGCGGCCCTGTGAACTTCCCTGAGACATAGGGAAGAGTCTAGAGCACGCGCAGTGGCAGCCGGAGGGCGGCCGGGGCGTCGTCCGGAACGATGGGGTTGTTCGGCTGCACCGGGTTGATGCGGCGGTAGCCCTCGGACTGCGGCGGGCGCGGGTCGGCCTCGCCCTTGTTCGGCCACATGGCGGCAGCACGCTCGGCATTCGCGGTGATGGACAGGGAGGGGTTCACGCCCGGGTTCGCGGTGATGGCGGAACCGTCGGTGATGAACAAGCTTGGGTAGCCCCATGCGCGGTGGTAGGGGTCCACCACGCCGTGTTCAGGCGAGGAGCCGATAACGCAGCCGCCCAGGAAATGCGCGGTCAGCGGGATGTTGGAGACCTCCGACCACACGCCACCTGCGATTCCCTTCGGCAGAAACTTCGCCAGGATGCGGGTGGCCGTGTTGCCTTCGGGGATCCAGGAGGGGTTTGGCTCGCCGGTACCCTGCTCGGAGCTCAACATGTTGAACGGGCCGACCTTGCGCAGGAAGGTGCGCAGCGAGTTATCGCGGGTCTGCATCACCAGATTGATGACGGTGCGCTGCGACCATTTGCTCAGGTTCACCAGGCGCGGGATAGCCTTGTATTGCAGGAAGACCTGCTTGATGAACTCGAGGAAGCGAGGCTGCAGCTTATCGCCGTCTGTCATGAGGGTCTGCAGCAGGCCCATCGCGTTGGAGCCCTTGCCGTAGCGCACCGGCTCGATGTGAGTATCCGGGGCGGGGAAGTAGGAGGAGGTGATGGCCACGCCCTCGGAGAAATCCATGTCGGGGGAGTAGTCCGAACGGTTCGCACCTAACAGTGCCTCGGAATTCGTGCGGGTGAGGTGCCCCAGCTTGTCCGACAGCTTCGGCAGGTTGCCGTTGGCCTTCTGGCGGTGCAGCAGGTTCTGGGTGCCCCAAGTGCCCGCGGCGACGACGAGGTTATCGGCGGTGAAGCTGCTGGTCTGCGGGTTGCGCTTGGTGATCGGCCCGGTCTGCTTGGCCTGCACTGTCCAGGTGGTGCCGTCGAAAGTGATGTCGGTGACGGTGGTGCGGTCGTGGACCTTCGCCCCGCCCTTTTCAGCCAGGTACAGGTAGTTCTTCAGCAGGGTGTTCTTCGCGCCGTGGCGGCAGCCAGTCATGCACTCGCCGCACTCGTGGCAGGCGGTGCGGTCGGGGCCAACACCACCGAAGTATGGATCCTTCACAGTCTCACACGGTTTACCTTCGAGCCCGACCTTTTCTCCGAAGAAGACTCCGACGGGTGCCATGCGGAACGTGTCGCCCACGCCCATCTCCTCGGCAACCTTCTTGGAGTACACATCGGCGGGGGTCATGGTGGGGTTCTCCACCACGCCGAGCATCTTCTGGGCCTGCTGGTAGTAGGGGGTGAGCTCGTCCTCCCAGTCGGTGATGGTGTTCCACTGCTTGTCGTTGAAGTATGCCTCGCCCGGTTGGTAGAGCGTGTTCGCGTAGTTCAGCGAGCCGCCGCCCACGCCTGCGCCGGCGAGGATCATCACATCCTTGAGCAGGTGGATGCGCTGGATGCCGTACAGACCGATTTGCGGCATCCATAGGAAGTCCTTGAGGTGCCAGGAGTTCTTGGCGAACTCTTCGTCCTTGAAGCGGCGGCCAGCCTCGAGGATGCCGACCTTGTAACCCTTCTCCACCAGGCGCAGGGCGGTGGTGGAGCCGCCGAAGCCAGAGCCGATGATCAGCACGTCGTAGTGGGTGGAGGAGTTGCCGGTGGCCTGCGATTCAGCCTGCGGGGTGGCCTGCGAGTCAGTCATGGGAGTGGTCCTTCGTGTTATTGCAGTGTGACGTAGATCCTATTTTGAACACGTTAGCGCCCGGTTCTGTCGCGGTGTGTTGTTTGTAGAAAATAGGTTGTATAGGTTGTGACGGTCGCCGATCTGGGACTTCCGGGGGACGTCTGGGGGTTGTACTAGCATGTGGCTATGGCTAAGGGCAGGATTCCGGAGCGGGACATCGAAGCAATTCGAGAGCAGACCCCCATCGAAGAGGTAGTGGGGGAGTATGTGCAGCTCAAACCGGGTGGCGTCGATTCCATGAAGGGCCTTAGCCCCTTTAAGGACGAAAAGACTCCCTCGTTCCACGTCCGCCCGAACCACGGCTACTTCCACTGTTTTTCCACGGACCAGGGCGGCGATGTTTTCAAGTTCCTCATGCTGATGGAACACATGTCCTTCCCCGAGGCCGTGGAGGCCTGCGCCGAGCGCATCGGCTACCGCATCAACTACGAGGGCGGCCGGCCCGGCAACCGGGAGGAGCCCGGCACGCGGCGCAGGTTAGTCGCCGCGAACAAGGCGGCCTTTGAGTTCTACCGCAAGGAATTTCTTGGTGACGCCGAAGGCGCGGACGTTGCCCGCAACTTCCTGATCGAGCGCGGTTTCACCATGGAACACGCCGAACAATTCGGCTGCGGGTATGCACCAGCCGGATGGGATCGGCTGACTAAGCACCTGCAGCAGAAGGGCTTTACGTTCAAGGAGATCGAGGCGGCGGGTCTGGGCCGCATGGGTAAGCGTGGCCCGATCGATAGGTTCCACCGCCGCCTCCTGTGGCCGATCCGTTCCGTCAGTGGAGACGTGATCGGCTTCGGTGCCCGCAAGCTCTTCGACGACGACCGTCTGGGCAAGTATCTGAACACGCCGGAGACCATGCTGTACAAGAAGTCGAAGGTGTTGTTCGGCATTGACCAGGCGAAGCGGAACATCGTGGCCAAGCACCAGGCTGTGGTGGTGGAGGGCTACACGGACGTGATGGCCATGCACGCCGCCGGGGTGGATACCGCGGTGGCCGCGTGTGGCACGGCCTTCGGTGCGGAGCACCTGTCGGCCCTGCGGCGGTTCATGCTGGACGACCAGTTCTTCCGGGGTGAGATCATCTACACCTTCGACGGTGATGAGGCGGGCCAGAAGGCGGCTATGCGTGCCTTCGAGGGTGACCAGCAGTTCTCGGGACGGAGCTATGTGACGGTCGCGCCGGGCGGGCAGGATCCGTGCGACGTGCGCATCAAGCGCGGCGATGCAGCCGTGCGCGAACTGGTGGCCTCCCGCATTCCGATGTTTGAGTTCGTAATCCGCACCCTCATCGCGGACTACGATACGGCCAGCATCGACGGGCGCGTGCACGCCCTGCGGCGCATCGTGCCGGTGCTGGCGGGAATTAAGGACGACGCGCTGCGGGACGAATACGCCCGCCAGGCCGCGGGCTGGGTCGGTTGGGATAACCCGAATGACGTGCTGGATCAGGTACGCAAGGAGGCGCGGAAGTCCGGCGGGCAGCGGCCGAAGTTGGAGTTGAAGACCGGTGCCGGCGCCGGCACGGCTGGTGGCGCAGGTGCCGCTGGTGCTGGAACGGCAGACGCTGCTGGCGCGGGCAGCGCAGGTGGCCCGAACCTGCACGTGGTCAAGGGCATGGAGCGCCCGAACCCGAACGACGACTACCTGGAAGGCCCCCGCGAGGTCATGAAGCTGGCTTTGCAGGAACCTCAGCTGGCCTCCACCATCTTTGACCTCATGCCCCCGGAGAGCTTTGTGCATCCGACATACGTGGCGATGGCGGAGGCTGTGGCGTCACTAGGAGGGGCGGCGAACAGCGACGGCGGGGCCGGATGGATCGAGAAGATCGCGGCGCAGATGAAGGACCCGATGGGGGCGGCGGTGGTCTCCGAGCTGGCGGTGGAGGATCTGCATTGCCTGCCGGAGAGGCTGCCGTACTACGCGGATGCGATCATGGCGCGGATGCAGGAGCGTTGGGTGGGCAGCGAGATTGCGGACATGAAATCCCGGATGCAGCGCATGCGCCCCGACCTGCAGAAAGAGGAGTATAACGCGCTGTTTGCGGATGTGATTGCGCTGGAGAAGTATCGCCGCTCGCTACACGAGCGAGCCTCGGACTTCGGCGACTTTACGCGCTAGCGGGCAGCTCGACGCGCTAGCGCTTCTTCTTGAAGGGATTCTTCGGCCGGTCGATCTGGTCGTTCGGGTGCTGGTCGTCCGCCTCGACGATGGTGTGCCCCTCGCCCAGGGAATCGCGGGTAGAGCGGTTCAGATCGCGCACCTCGTGCATGCGCGGTTCCGGATCCAGCCGGTTGGCCAGTGCCTTACGGCCGGAACGCACAACGGCCTTGGTGATGTCCGAGTTCACTGCGGACTGGTAGCCGCGGCGGATCTGCTCATAGCGGCGACGGCCGGCCTTCGTGCCCATCAGGTAACCCGCGGCGGCTCCGACGACGAGCTGAATCATGGTGGCTCCTTGGTTTCTTGCCTTGGTTGCTGCATTAATGCCGTTAGTGCCCCAATCCTACGCGAAGCCCCCGATGGCGCCGAACGGGGTGCTGTGCCCGCTGCTGGCTGGTTGCCGCTTTTCTGAACCGCCCGTACAGTGGGTGACATGACTACCACTGTGAAAGCTGTAATTTCCCGTGCAAAGAACGACCCCGTTGAGCTGACCGACATTGTGATCCCCGATCCGGGCGATAACGATGTGATAGTCCGCATTCAGGCCTGCGGCGTTTGCCACACCGACCTGGCCTACCGCGATGGCGGCATTACGGACGACTACCCGTTCCTGCTGGGCCACGAGGCCGCTGGCGTGGTCGAGCAGGTTGGCGACCGCGTGACCCACGTGGAGGTCGGCGACTATGTAGTACTGAACTGGCGCGCCGTGTGTGGCCAATGTCGCGCCTGCAAGAAGGGCGAGCCGAAGTACTGCTTCGCTACCCACAATGCGTCGAAGAAGATGACCCTCACCGACGGCACCGAGCTGGAGGCCGCCCTGGGCATCGGCGCTTTCGCTGAAAAGACGCTGGTCCACGAAGGACAGTGCACCAAGGTGAACTCCGACGCCGACCCTGCGGTCGCCGGTCTGCTGGGATGTGGCGTCATGGCCGGTCTCGGTGCCGCAGTGAACACCGGTGAGATCAAGCGCGGCGAGTCCATCGCCGTGATCGGTGTAGGCGGCGTGGGCATGGCCGCGATTGCCGGTGCAGCCGTTGCGGGTGCGACGAAGATCATTGCTATCGATATTTCTGACGCCAAGCTTGCCCGCGCAAAGGAAGAGTTCGGCGCTACCCACACGATCAACAGCTCGGGGCTTTCGGATGATGAGCTGGTGGAGAAGGTTCAGGAGATCAACGGTGGATTCGGCGTGGACGTCGCGGTGGATGCCGTGGGGCTGCCACAGACGTATAAGCAGGCTTTCTACGTGCGCGACCTGGCTGGCCGCGTGGTGCTGGTGGGTGTGCCGACTCCGGACATGACCCTGGAGCTGCCATTCCTGGACGTGTTTAGCCACGGTGGTGCGCTGAAGTCCTCTTGGTATGGCGACTGCCTGCCGGAGCGAGACTTCCCGATGTACGTGGATCTGTACCAGGAGGGCCGCTTCCCGCTGGATCGCTTCGTGGACGAGCGCATCGGAATCGATGGCGTGGAAGATGCCTTCGAGAAGATGAAGCAGGGCGAGGTTCTGCGCTCCGTGGTGGAGTTTAAGTAGGCAGGCTGGGGTGTAGGCCCGAAGACATTCAGGCCCCAGAAGTATCAGGCCCGACAGTTATCAGGCCCAAGAGTTAGAAGAGGAAGCATGAGCGAGCACAAGTTGGAAAACCCGCAGATCGAGCAGTTCGAAACCTCCGGCAAGTTCCGCCTGGACGGCGGCGAGTGGGACGTGGATAACAACGTCTACCTGCTGGTCAACGATGACAAGTGCATCGTGGTGGATCCGGCGCACGACGCGCAGGCGGTAATCGACCACGTGGGGGATCGCACCGTCGAGGCGATCCTGCTGACCCACGCGCACAACGACCACTGCGAGCTGGCCCCGGAGCTGGCAGAGAAGTGGGGAGTGAAGGTCTACCTGCACAAGGACGACCGGATGCTGTGGGAGGAATCCAACGGCGACGCGCCGTTTACCCCGATCGACGTGGAGGATCCGCGCTGGGCGGACTGGGGTGTGCGCCTGTACCACACGCCGGGCCACTCGCCGGGCTGCATCGTGGTGGAGGTTCCGGGACAGCATGCGCTGCTGTCCGGGGACACGCTGTTCAACGGTGGGCCGGGTGCGACGGGGCGGAAGTACTCCAGCTTCCCGACGATTATCGAGTCCCTGCAGTCCACGGTGTTCATCCTGCCGCACGACTTGAAGGTCTACCCCGGCCACGGTGACACCACCACGGTGGGTGCCGAGGCAGCGCGTATCGAGGAGTACATCGAACGTGGATACTGATACCCCCTAAGGGTATACTGGGGGCATGGCTGTAATAGATCTTGACATCACGGGCATGACCTGCGCCTCCTGCGCTAACCGCATCGAAAAGAAGCTGAACAAGCAGGAGGGCGTGACCGCCACCGTCAACTACGCCACGGAAAAGGCGCACATTGAAACAGGGGAGGGGGCGGCCACCGACGCGGATTCTTACATCGCCATCGTGGAGAAGCTCGGCTACGGCGGTAGCGTGCCTAAGCCGGAGAAGCCCGCCGGCGACGACCCGGCCGCCAAGGAGCTGCGCGGTCTGAAGCGCCGCCTGGTGGTTGCCATCGCGTTGGCCACCCCGGTGATCCTGCTGGCGATGATCCCGCCGCTGCAGTTCGACTATTGGCAGTGGATCAGCTTCGCCCTGGCCACCCCGGTGATCCTGTGGGCGGGCTGGCCTTTCCACAAGGCCACGTGGGTGAACCTGAAGCACGGCGCGGCGACGATGGATACCCTCATCACCGTCGGCACCTCGGCGGCCTATCTGTGGTCGCTGTATGCGCTGTTCTTCGGCCACGCGGGCGATCCCGGTATGCGCCACGGCTGGTCCATCCTGAACCACGCGGGCGACCCGATGGGGGACATCTACTTCGAGGTCGCCGCGGGCGTAGTGACGTTCGTGCTGGCGGGCCGGTACTTTGAGAAGCGCTCCAAGCAGCGCGCCGGGGATGCCATCCGCGCGCTGACGGACATGGGCGCCAAGCAGGTCACCGTGCTGCGGGATGGCGCGGAAACGTTGCTCCCCATCGAGCAGCTGCAGATCGGCGACCACTTCCTGGCCCGCCCTGGCGAGAAGATCGCCACGGATGGCCGCATCCTGGACGGCACGTCCGCCATTGATCAGTCCATGCTCACGGGCGAATCCGTCCCAGTCGACGTCGACCCCGGCGATGAGGTCACGGGTGCCACCATCAACACCTCCGGTCGCCTAGTTGTGGAAGCCACCCATGTGGGCGAGCAGACGAAACTCGCGCAGATGGCGAAGCTGATCGACGAAGCCCAGTCTGGCAAGGCCGACGTGCAGCGCCTGGCCGATAAGGTCTCCGGCATTTTCGTTCCGGTCGTCATCGTGATTGCGCTGTTAACGCTGCTGTTCGCGGGCTTCAGCAATGCGGTCGCGGTGCTGATTATCGCGTGCCCTTGCGCCCTTGGTTTAGCGACGCCCACAGCCTTGCTGGTTGGCACGGGCCGTGGGGCCGAGCAGGGCATTCTGATTCGCGGACCCGAGGTTTTGGAGGGCGCGCACGCCATCACCACCGTTGTGATGGATAAGACTGGCACGGTGACGACCGGCACCATGCGGGTAGTCGATGTGGAGCCGGCAGGCGGCAATCGCGAGGAGGTTCTGCGCGCCGCTGCGGCGGTGGAAGCGTACTCGGAGCACCCCATTGGCCGGGCAATTGCAGAGGCCGGCCGGGAGGAGTTCGGCGGCCTGCCGAAGGTCACCGGCTTTAGGAACCTGCCTGGACATGGCGTGGAGGGAACCGTCGAGGGCCAGGTGATACGGGTTGGCCGTGGGGACGAGGGGGCGTCCACAAATAAGGCAACCACAGTCAAGGTGAGCGCGGATGGGCGAGCGATCGGTACCATCAGCGTGGCCGATACAGTGCGGCCCACCAGTGCCGAAGCGGTACGGAAGATGCACGACATGGGGTTGAAGACCGTGCTGCTGACCGGTGACAATCAGCAGGTGGCGGACGCCGTGGCGCGCGAGGTCGGCATCGACGAGGTGATCGCCGGGGTGATGCCGGAGGACAAGGTGGCGCACATCCGCTCGCTGGAGAATGTGGCGATGGTTGGTGACGGCGTGAATGACGCGGCGGCGCTGGCGAGCGCGGACCTGGGCATCGCGATGGGCTCGGGTACGGACGCGGCGATTGAGGCGGCGGACATCACGGTGATGCGAGACGATCTGCTGGCTGTGGCTGATGCGCTGCGACTGGCACGAAAGACGCTGCGGACGATCAAGATGAACCTGTTCTGGGCGTTTGCCTACAACGTGGCGGCGATTCCGCTGGCCGCATTCGGGCTGTTGAACCCGATGCTGGCCGGGGCGGCGATGGCGCTATCTAGTGTGTTTGTGGTGAGCAACAGTCTGCGGTTGAAAGGATTCAAATAATGCACGGTTACTTGAGCGACAAGGAGCGCTACTTGGCGCGGCTGAAGCGGATCGAGGGGCAGGTGCGCGGGCTGCAGCGGATGGTGGATGAGGAGCAGTATTGCATCGACATCCTCACGCAGGTCAGTGCGCTGCAGTCTGCGCTGAAGGGCGTGGCGCTGGGGTTGCTGGACGACCACATGAACCACTGTGTGCGGCACGCCGCAGAGGCTGGGGGAGAAGAGGCCGAGGAGAAGCTGGCGGAGGTATCCCAGGCCGTGAAGCGGTTGGTTCGTTAAGGGGTAGGGGAGGCGCAGGGCTGCGTTACAGGTGGTCGATGGCGTACTGCGCCTGCTCCTCGGTGAAGCCGGAGTTAGTCTGAAGCATCTCGAGCAGCTCTTCCTCGGGCAGGGGAGAGCCTGTTTCGTTGAGCTTGCGCGCGCAGTTGAGGGCCTGCTGGTTCCAGTCAGGATCAAGCTTGTTGATGGCCGTGGTGATTTGATCGTCGGAGTAACCCTGCAGTTGCAGATTCTCGCGCAGGCTCTTTTCGGAGAGATTGAATTTGAGGGCGGTCATGGCGGCATCGTTGGCTTGCCGCTGGGTCTTGGGAGCGTCGGTTGGCTGCGCGATGGCCGTGCTCTCAGTGGATTCCATGGCGGTGCTGCCGGTGGCCTCGCTTTCGGACGTGGAGTATTGGTTGAGCTCGCTTTGAGGAGCGTTGGATGCCTTTACTGGTGCGCTGGCTGGCGCCGGGGCGGGCGCCGCAGTCGAAGTGTTGGCGGGGCGCTGGTGCGTGGAGGCTGCGGCGGGCTGTGGGTTGATTCCGCGACCGTAGTCCTTGTTGTTGGCAACGTACCAAATCGCAGCGACGAAGATGCCGACCAGGACGATGGCGCCGATGAAGATTAGCGCGAGGCGGCTGTTGATGGGGTCTTGAAGGGCGTCTTTCTGAGGGCCTGCGTGGGAGTCTCTCTGAGGCGTGCTGTCGGGGGAGGGCATCTAACTAAAGTCCTGGTACTCGTTGCTGGGTGCGTGTTGGGTACTTGCGGGTGACGTGCGCGGCGCCTGTGTGGAAGGCGAAGGCGCAAAGCCCGGTCGTAGTAGTAGATGCGGCGGGGAGACATTTTGTTTCCGTGGGCGGGCTTTTCATCAACAACTGGCAGCTGTTTGGTGGTTGACTGTTAGCTATCCGCCCCCAACACGCTGTGGTCCGGCGCAATTTCGAATGGCAGAAAGCAGAAGAAAACCTATGGTCACCTCAACCCAGCCTCAGTTCGCAGTCGTCGACGTAGAGACGACTGGCTTTGGTAAGCACGACCGGATTGTAGAAGTCGCTGTTGTTCATGTGGACGCCACCGGTTCCATTACTAAATCGTGGTCTACTCTGATTAACCCGAATCGGGACATTCCCAACGCATGGGTTCACGGAATCAAGGCAGCGGACGTTGCGAATGCGCCAACGTTTGAGGAGATCGCCTCCGCGCTGGCTCACGAGCTGGACGGGCGCATCTTCGTGGCCCACAATGCTGCCTTTGACGCGCGTATGGTGCGCCAGGAGTTTGAGCGAGCCGGCATTCGCGGGCTGAATCTGATCGACAATTACCTTTGCACGATGCTGATCACCGGCCGGGTGTACCGCTCGTCAGGGCGCAGCCTGGAATCCGCGCTGGCGTGCGCGGGTTTGAGCAATGATTGGCCCCACTCCGCGTTGGGCGATGCGATGGCGACAGCCGCACTTCTAGGCCACTACATCGCCACCCGCAACGTGCGCCTCAATGGTGTGCAACCCGTGGAAGCATTGCGGGCGCTGGGAGCCTCGCTGCCGGTTGCTGCGCCGGTTCCGCGTGGGGAAGGGATCACAAAGCCTGGGGCATGGGTGCGCGATCTGGCTTCCGGTGTTCCGTTCAAGGGCTTCCCGAATGTTGATAGCTACTTGGAGCTGCTGGAACGTGCGATGCTGGATCGGGTTCTGACGACCTCCGAAATCAACCAACTGAAGGAATCCGCCAGGGAGCTGGGCATCGGGCAGGAGGAAGCGCGCGAGATTCACGTGAACTTCGTGCGCCAGCTGGGGCTCTTGGCCTGGGCTGATGGAGTGGTGACAGACGACGAGCGCCGGGAATTGGAAAGCGTGGCGGAATCTCTCGCGGTGGAGCAGGACGTGGTGCGCGAAGTTCTGCAAGGGCCGCTGGCGCCTAAGCCGCCTACGCCACCTAAGTCGCCGCAGCCGTCTGAATCGTCGGCACCCAAGCAGACCGTGGAAAGCTCGGATTCTCCGCAAACTCCACTCGCAGATCAGCCGGATACTTGGCTGGGGAACTTCGCCCTTAAAGCGGGCGACCGGGTGACCTTTACCGGGGCGATGGAGTTGCCACGCGCCACGTGGGAAACTCGCGCCCAGGAGGCTGGGCTGACGGTCGGGGGAGTGACTAAGAAGTCGAAGTTGCTTGTTGCCGCCGACCCGGAATCTCGCAGTGGTAAGGCGCGCAAGGCCATCGAGGTGGGTGTGCCTATTGTCAACGAGGCCACCTTTGCGCGCTTGCTGGGCGAAATGGAAGCAGCGGATCATGCAACATCCGTGCAGGTGGATGCGGTCAGCTCCCTACAGGCGAATCTGTACGAAGACGGGGGCGAGGGGGCGTCATTCTACGAAGAACCAGAAGACAGCACCTACAGCGACGATGACGCACCTGCCGCAGTGGTGCTGGCCGAGTTCTTTGCGCAGGCCGATGCGCGCGAACAGCTAGTGCTGCAGGAGCGTTTCGCGGCGGTAAAGCCGAGGACGCTCGATCAGCTGGGGCAGAAGCTCGGGCTAACGCGCGAGCGGGTGCGGCAGATCGAAAAGGGAGTGTTGAAGCGGCTGCGGAAGCAAGCGAAGGAGGGACCGATTGCGGAGCTGATTGAGGCGATCCGTGCGCAGGCCTATCCGGTGGGCACGCTGCAACAGATCGTGGACAGCCACCCCGAGCTGGACGAACAGGTGGAATGGTGGGGTGCGCCGCTGTGGCTGATCCTGGATCGCCTGGACGATTCCTTCCTGGTGGAGAAGGGATGGGTGTGCTTCCCGGACCTAAAGACGGCTGCCGCACGCACTGCAGAATTGCTGCAACGGCACACGAACGAAGAAGGCGTGGCGCGGCTCGGCGAGCTGGAGACGGAGCTGGAACCGGCGCTGCTGACGGAATGGTTGCGCCAATGTGGCTACCAAGTGCTGCAGGGGCATGTGCTTACTCGTGTTGGTTCGTTGCCGGCGCGGGCGGCGGGCATCCTTTCCATCCGAGGCGTGCCGATGAGCGTCGGGGAGATTTTCAAGGCCGTGGGGCAGGGGCGTACGGAGCGATCGTTCCGCAATGCGTTGGCTGCCACCGACGAGCTGATGCGCACGAGCACGGAGGAGTGGGCGCTGCGGCGCTGGGGTTTGGAGGAGTACACCTCGCTGAAAGGCGCCATCGGGGTTCGCGTGCAGCGGGCCGTGGATGCGGGTGAGCCTGGCGTGCCTTTGGCGGACCTGCTGGCTGAGCTGCCGGGGAAGTTCGGCGTGGCCGAGAGTTCGGTGCGGCTCTACTCCTCTGAGGGCGACTTCGAGTTGGCGGATGGTCTGGTGATCCCGCGTGTTTCGGAGAACGTGAACAACGGCACGCCCGAGGAATCCGACCGCATGTACCTGTGCGATGGCCGGTGGCAGCTGTTGCTGACGGTCACTTCGGAACACCTGCGCGGGTCCGGTTGCTCTGTGCCCAATGGGCTGACTGCCATGTTGGGAGTGCGCTATGGGGAGCCGTTTGAGTTGCCGAGTGAATTGGGGCCGCAGAAGGTCTACTGGTCGACCATGCACACTCTGGGCTCCATTAAGCGGTTTTGTGACGCCCTTGGCTTGCAGCCCGGCGACCGCGCCTGGGTGGACGTGCACGAGGGGCAGCGGTTTGAGGTTCGCCGTGCATCCGGGCTGACGGGTGCCACGGGACTGGCTGGGGTGGCGGAGTACGTGGGCGCATCGCCGGAGGGGACGGAGCCGGAGCTGGAGGCCCGGATTGCCGAGGCGCTGGGCTTGCGGGCGGATGCACCGAGGCGGAAGGTGCTTGCGCGCTTCCGCCACCGTGGAGCCAACGGGGTGGTGGACGTGCTCGAGGGGCTGTGGGTGTAGCTCCGATGCGACAAGCCCCGATCTTCTGCGTAATGCAGCCGATCGGGGCTTGTAAGTGGCTCCCCCAACTGGGCTCGAACCAGTGACCTTTCGATTAACAGTCGAATGCTCTGCCAACTGAGCTATAGGGGATTAAGTTGTGTGAGCTCGGGGGTTAATTCCCTTGCCCTGTGCAACGAGATCATACTCTATATGCCAACGGTGCAAACAGACAAATCGGCTGCTCAAGGGAGCATTTCTGGGGTATAGATAGGGGTGCGGTAGGGATTCGATGTATCGAAAGCGGGGTATATGAGTGCCCGCGCCGGGCGGTGTGGTTGAATCTTTTGTGAGCAAGCCGCTCAGTTGGAGTGGTTTGGCTTTGCTGGGGGCTATAGCTCAGTCGGTTAGAGCCGCGGACTCATAATCCGCTGGTCGCGGGTTCGAGCCCCGCTGGCCCCACAGGAATACGGGAATGGGCACGTCAGTAGCTGCTGCGGTGCGCGCGACGGGGTTGCGTAATTGTTTGCGTGTGGCCCCGTTGGCCGCGGAGGATCTGGTACGCGCGTTGCTGCGCCGTCCGCCGAAGTACATCGATTCGGTCGGTCGCCCGGGCGAGGTTGCGGTGATGACGGCCCCGGGTTCCTCGGAAGGGCTGGATCGCATGCTGGAGGTTTCGGGGCTGGAGCATGGCGTGTACCCGGAGACCGTCGCCGCCCGTATTTTGGCGGTGATTGGTTTCTATTCGCCGTCGCGGACGGCCGGTAATGTTTCCTGCCCGGCGCTTTTCCAGGTGATGTCTAATGACGCCGTCACTCCAACAAATGTCGCCCTCAAAGCCGCTGGCAAGGTTCGCCGCGCCACGGTTCACATTCACGAGGGCGGCCACTTCGACCCGTACGTGGAGCCGCTGTTCTCGGAGATTATTGAGGAGCAGCTGGCGTTCCTGCGAAAAGAGGTCCCGGTGGGAGGCGCCCAAGCGTAGAATTCTTAAAGATGAGGTAGCGGGTAGCCGAAGTTAGTCACAATCACGCTTTTAGCTACCGTGCGGTAAAGCGGAGAGGATCGTAAGGTGCGTGCGGATCCCTCGATGGATGTATTCGAAGAATTTCTTTCCCGTTATGGAGAGCAGTTCGTCACTGCAGGTATTGACCACGCCTTTAGTCCCGCCTTAGGGGGAGAATTCGAATATGCACTTGAGAATGCGGTCTACTACTCGGTCGAAAGTGGTGTGATCATTGCGCCTGACATGTTGGATAAAATTCTTGATCTCTTTTCACCTGACAGTAACCCAGGCGAATGCTTACGGAGTTTCCTAAAGGAACATCGTCCTGATTATGTGAGAGCATCAGAAGTTCAGTAACCACGATCTTTTCAATATAGTTTCGTTTTTTCCTATTGAATTTCTTTGCTGTTAAGCATTGAATGGAAAGCTTTCTTCATTTTGGAGGTCGTCCCGCTGTGCGGGAGTGGTGAATTCTGGTGATACGTGGAGAACGCGTCAAGATAACACTTTCTGAGGTCCATCCCCGCTGGCGAGGGGGCACGCCACCACTGTCGGCACGTCTACTCAATCCCAGGGCTCATCCCCGCTGGCGCGGGGAGCACTCCCTTTTAGGACTCCTCGCCAGTGGGCGCGGAGGCTCATCCCCGCTGGCGCGGGGAGCACGAGCGATCCGGCGGCGTGACGGTCAGCAGGTGGGGCTCATCCCCGCTGGCGCGGGGAGCACCTACTACCTGATCTGCGCGCTAATCCTGTGGGCGGCTCATCCCCGCTGGCGCGGGGAGCACGAGCAGGATGAATGGGTGATTTTGTCCACCCGGGGCTCATCCTCGCTGGCGCGGGGAGTACGAGGAGATCCGTAAGGGTGCTGTGGCGGCGCAGGGCTCATCCCCGCTGGCGCGGGGAGCACTATCCCATCGGGCTGTATCCTCCTACGCAGTCGGGCTCATCCCCGCTGGCGCGGGGAGCACTCGTCATGGGGCTGTTCGATTCGAGGTTGTGTGGGCTCATCCCCGCTGGCGCGGGGAGCACCCGCTAGGCAACCAGAAGCCCGCACTGTGGCAGGGCTCATCCCCGCTGGCGCGGGGAGCACTCGTGCAAGCCCATCGCCGTGCCGGTGACCCTAGGCTCATCCCCGCTGGCGCGGGGAGCACGTCGCTCGCTTATTTCGTGGAAAACTTTTCTCCGGCTCATCCCCGCTGGCGCGGGGAGCACGCAAGCCCTGCTCCCGTTGGTCGCCGGCATTCCGGCTCATCCCCGCTGGCGCGGGGAGCACGCAAGCCCTGCTCCCGTTGGTCGCCGGCATTCCGGCTCATCCCCGCTGGCGCGGGGAGCACCAGTCTGTGGATATTCAGGCGCGTGTCGCAGGCGGCTCATCCCCGCTGGCGCGGGGAGCACCGGGTTAGGTGAGGGTCGTGATTAGCTGGCCGGGGCTCATCCCCGCTGGCGCGGGGAGCACGTCGAGAACCTCGCGGGATCGGTCGGCGCCTCAGGCTCATCCCCGCTGGCGCGGGGAGCACTAGAGGAAGAGAACCTGATCCGTGCGCAGCAGAGGCTCATCCCCGCTGGCGCGGGGAGCACTCGTGCAAGCCCATCGCCGTGCCGGTGACCCTAGGCTCATCCCCGCTGGCGCGGGGAGCACTATCGTGGTGTTCGTGCTGCGAATCCGCAGGCGGGCTCATCCCCGCTGGCGCGGGGAGCACAGCATGCCGGGGTTGAAGTGCCGTTCAAGTTCGGGCTCATCCCCGCTGGCGCGGGGAGCACCGGCTGACGCTTTCGGCAATGCTGTTGACTGGGGGCTCATCCCCGCTGGCGCGGGGAGCACACGCCTCATGTGGCGGCGAGGGTAGAGCCGTGGGGCTCATCCCCGCTGGCGCGGGGAGCACCCGTCTGCTTCAGCTGCGCCTCGGTCAGCTTGCGGCTCATCCCCGCTGGCGCGAGAGCACCGCATGAACCCGTTCCGCTCTGCTGGCATGTTCGGCTCATCCCCGCTGGCGCGGGGAGCACGTATCAGCCAAATCCGGCGAATGCCCCTTAGCCGGCTCATCCCCGCTGGCGCGGGGAGCACTTTCGTTGCGAGCAGTCATGGTGAGGTTCCTCCGGCTCATCCCCGCTGGCGCGGGGAGCACACTTCTTAATAGCCGGAGCAATGTCCTTCGTACGGCTCATCCCCGCTGGCGCGGGGAGCACGAGAAGAACGTGCCAGCCGGGTACAGAATGACCGGCTCATCCCCGCTGGCGCGGGGAGCACCAACTGGGATTCTAACGCGGCGAAGGGCACACCGGCTCATCCCCGCTGGCGCGGGGAGCACTCGTCCTTGACGTTCTCCTTGCCGGCGATCAGCGGCTCATCCCCGCTGGCGCGGGGAGCACCGGGTGGAGGGATCGGCGACCTTCGCCATGTACGGCTCATCCCCGCTGGCGCGGGGAGCACTTTGGCAAAAAGAAAAGTGTTTAACCCCCCTTAGGCTCATCCCCGCTGGCGCGGGGAGCACATTCCACGTCGGAAGTCGTGAGAATGTTGATACGGCTCATCCCCGCTGGCGCGGGGAGCACTGTCTGCGAACTCGATTAGTTTCGCGGCGCGGCGGCTCATCCCCGCTGGCGCGGGGAGCACACTCTCTGAGCTGTGGTTCTTTGAGCCGTTAGGCCGATTCTACTTCAACTTGTTTTCCCTACCGCCTACCGGACTAGCGAACGATCACCACCGCTCTACCTCCGCCGGGCTTTACTCCATCCGCGTCGCCTCGCCGAAGGCGCCCGGTTATTGGGCCGCGTAATCAGGTTCACTCCATCGAAATCAGTTGGAACCCAGTTATGTCGGTGGGTCTTGAAGTCAAAGCCCTGCTCGTTCGCGGCCTGAAAAACCATGATTGCGCGTCCGTCCTTCACCAGGTCGCATGTTCGCTCCCAAACCTGGTCGCGCACCCTGGCACTGGGGCGACCTACAAACACACCCGGAGAAATCTCCAACAGCCATCTTGTGAGGTCACCGCGAAGACCCGCAGGGCACGCAGATACAACTAAGACCATCATCTGATTGGCCCATCGTCTGACCAATTGCGCTTGGAAGCCACGACCTCCAAGTCCGACCACAGCACCAGCTCAGCATCTATATTCTGAGCCTCAGAGCTCATCTCCATAAGGAACATGACATCCCGAACCATGGTTGGAATGAGGTTTTTCTTCACCACGTAGTCCCGGATCACGCGCCGAATATTCACGTCGGCGGTTAGCTCATTTTCTGCTACCGCGTCGAAAGCTGCCGGAATCGACACTTCGGCCTTGTACAGATCTGCAATGTCGTAAACGAAAGCGCGCTCCGTACCTTGGTGGACCATCCCAAGCGATGGAACGAACCCTAACGATGCAATGACCGCATGTGCCACGCCGTACAGCGCCGCATTCGCCGCGGTTAGAGTTCGATTGATCGGGTCGCCACTAGAAAAATTCTGCGGATCGTAATTCCGTTTCTTCCAAGTCACACCGGTCCGCGCGGCCTCGGCCTGATAGATCTTCTTCATCCGAGATCCTTCACGTCCGCGAAGCTGCGCCATCGTCGCACGCGAAATATCTTCGCCAGGGAAGCGCATGGCGTACATCTGTCTGGCACAGAAAAGCCTGCGGCGCTGGTTGCTTACTATTGACGCCTGCGCCTCCGCCGCTGCCGAAGAATTCGATAGCGAACGACCGGATGCGTAGTAGCGCACACCCTTTTCTCCAACCCATACGACAGAAACTCCCGAATCTCCCAGAAGTGCCATCGCTGCATATGTCACTTTCGTGCCTGGGCCAAGCAGTAAGGCAGCAATACCTGCAGCAGGCACGTGGGTGATGCCGCGTTCATCCGCGAAGGTAACAGCGTTGTTGTCACGATTGACCACGCATCGCTCGGCGTACAGAAAGGAAATCCGATCCTGCACGCGCGGCAGGATGGGACGATCCATGGGCGACTTTGAGGGGTGCGGCGCCATAGCTCAAGCCTTACCTTGTCTTGCTCGGGGTGGGCTTGGCCAGAGTCAATAGACCACAACCATAGGCTTTTCCCCGGCCAATGCCCTCGACAAGTGACTTTCTAAAGGATTCAACATCGTCGATCTGCAGAGTACCTCGGTATCTCACCGTGCCAATAACAACCTGGCGACCCTTCGGATTCTTCGCCAGCTTCGAAAAGCGCAGTGTCTTGCGCTCCACGATCAGGGTCTCCAGCGGGGTGAAGCCACAGCCTTTAGCTTTGGTGTTGAACCATTCCAACTGAGCTTCCTCGCCCACCAGTGCGGTGAGTTTGCCACGGGTGCCCCGTGGAGAGCCGGGAGCCTTCTTGGCTGCCACAGGGTTCAGCACAACTTCGTAATGCCACTGTTGGCCATCCGCGAGTGTTTCTAACAGGCGGTTGTAGCTTGCCTTCTGCGGATCGCTTTCGGAACCGGTTTGCTCTGAGATCTTGGTCGGATCGCAGCTATCCGGTCCAACGATGTACACAGAATGTTCGTCGGCTCCCCGAACCTTGCCGTCATGGCGCCAGAGGATTCGTTCCTTCTCGCTTACTTCCTTGGGGAAGCAGCTCAGAACTGCTGCATGCATAGCCTGCGGATTTCCCAGCAACTTTCGTGCTTGACGGCTGCTGGGGTTGAGGTGAAGTCGAGTGAAGGTCGTCATGCCTGCATCACCGCTTCCATAAATGGGTCGTTGGTCGAACCGAGGTCATTCTTGACGGGCACCCCGGTCTTGTCTTGGACGACGTCTCGCCAGCCATACTCCCGGTGCTCTTGAGAGAAGGAGATTGGTACGTCGCGTCTGGCTATGCCGGTTTCACCCTGGGTGGCGTCACGAAAAATAGGCAGCGAGAGCTTCTGCGCCCGAGTCTTCCTGTGCGCACGGGTAGCCTGCCAGTCGGTGGCACGCAGTGCGTCGACGGCCGAACCACGGAAGGTTCCGAGGTAGAGGTTCGGGGGAGCGGGGCACGAACGGCGCCCAAGGAATAACGGGAAACGTGGTCGTTGGACGGCGCTGGCGAGTTCGTCGATGAAGGAATCGTTGTCCGATCCGACAGCCGCGACGAAAACAGCATCCTCAAGGTAGTAGCGCGTGACCAGGTTCGCGTTGTCCTTTGGCCTTTTCTGCCAGGGCTGGGCAGTCTGGTAATCCCGCAGTAGGGAACCAGGCTGATCCACACGAACGGCGAACGTTAGAGCTGCAAGGTCTTGTAGATCGTCAGTGCGCTGGCGCCCTTGTGCAGCGGCTAGAAGCCCCAGCACACCGGACTTGGTAGGCACCTGCTCGGTGGCGCGTTGCTTGAATCGGCTAGTCGCGCCCCACGATTGCATAGGGCCGGAAAGCCTAAGTAGAAGGGTAGAAGGCATTAGTGCTCCTGGGTGGCAGCTTCTGCGACAGCTTCGACGAGCTCGGGCAGAGTGGTCTTCTTGGCCAGATCGATCTCGATGAAAGCGTCCGCCAGATCTCCCAAGGACATCACGAAGGCAGCCTGCGGGACGAACCCGTAGGTGTTCTGGATCTGCTCGGCCTCGCGGGCCAGCCGGTCGGCAGCGGACTTGCGGCGGCCCTGGTTGTTCTCGGAGACTACCGGTTCCTCGAAGGCGTTGACTAGGGAGATGGAGCGGTCATTCCGGACGGTGACGTACACGAGCTCCGGCACACTGTTGTGTGCGAAGGTGTTCTGCTTACCAGTCGGCAGTGAGGTGATGAAGCTGTTGGTGAATGCCTTGATGGCTTCAGCGGTGGCATCCTGGTTGCCGAGGTTTTCGGCGAGCGAATCAACGTCAATCGTGGCGAATCGGTAGAGTGTCGAAGACATCATCTGAACGGTGCCCATCATAGCTGCACCGACCTCTTCGTCGGCCTCCACCATGTCGTCGACCGCGGTGTAGAAGTCGAACTCCGGCTCGGATTCATGCACGCCAATAGCGTGTGCGACCTGGACGGATGCGTCGACGTTGAAGTCCGGGGCTTCTGCGACCATACGGCCGAACATGCTGATGTCCACGCCATGTTCTTGGTCGAACAGCACAGATACTTCCCTCTTCGGGAACTTACTTTCTTCGCGGTGGTCGATTGCGTACTGGGCCAGGTTGCTCACCTGTCGGACGCTTAGGAAGAGCAAGTATCCGAGTTCAGACTTCTGTTCTACTTCCTCACCTTCAGCCTTTGCGGTCTTCCTCTTGGTCAGCTTGAAGCCAGCAGCGGTGAAGACCTTCTCGGAAAGGGTGGTTGCTTCGGCTTCTTCGATGGAAGTATCCAGCTCTTGGATGCGGTCTGCGACCAGCTCGATTGCGCGACGGGTACGGTATCCCACGAAGCCAGTGGGGAACTTCTCGCCAAAATCCTTGCGGATGGCACGCTTCCAGGCTTGGGAGGAAACACGCTGACGTGGCGCACCGCCGAAAATCGCAGTCTTCGGAGCGCCTGTATCGTCACGGTTAATCAGGCTCGGTGGAAGGGTCTGCAGGGCGTGGAAATCAATGGTGATGGACATGGAGAGATTCCTTTCGAAATGAACAGTTTTAGTTTTCTTGGGTAGTAGCGGAGCCGTCGATGTCGCGCGGGTAGCGTGCAAAGGCGAAGTCGCGACCCCACCGCAGTAGCACGCCATTGCGAGTGCGTGGGTTCGAGAGTTTGCGCAGATCCGCGGCGAACCAGCCGTAGTTAAAACGGAGGTCGTTGGATCGGAGCAGCGAAATGAGGGAGCGGGTTTGGATCAGCCGGGACTGGGCGGTCCGAGCAAGCACCAGCGCGTCGAAGCGACCCTTGATAGATTTCGATTCGCTGGTCTGAGATAGCCGGCCACAGGCACTGGCAAACGAATGGGATTCATCGTGTACCTCGTGAGTCGCGCCTTGCATGTGGAACGCGAAGAACGTAAGCGCGTGAAATGCTGCCTCCTCGGATGGGGAAGGGGTATCACCACGTCCAACCTCCTTTTCGGACAGAGGTACAACTAGGGAAGAAAGAACGCTTTCGAAAACTAGGGGGTTTTTGTCTACGGGCTGGCCAGCCGACTTCCGAAGTTCCGCGAGCGTGCCGCGAGCCCTGGCCTGGTTCGGGTAACCAGTCCGGCCGAGATAGTCGGTCTGAAGCTGGCTACAGGTGGCAGCGACCGCTGAACTCAGCCGTGGCCGGTCATCAGTTACTTGTTCCATGGTTTTCCTATTCTTGGTGTATCTAGCGGTGAAAGTTGAGAATGCTTAGCGCGGAACGGTACGCGGAAGAATTTCACGGAGCTTCCTCTGCAGCCAGCTCATGACTGTTCCAGCGGACACGAAGCGCTCATCATCGTTAGACTCGATGATCCTGCCGACCAGTGCCTTGGGGCCGGCACCGACGAGAAGCACGTCTGCGTGTTCTAGGACAGCGTTGCGAACGGTCATCTCCCAAGCTTTCAGCCGGGGCTCTAGATCTGCGCCGTGCAGAGACTTCATCCATTCGCTGAATTTCGGTTCTAGCTCGGCTAGGAGAGTGTCCGTTGCAGCTGGCTGGAATTCGTAGTCTCCACCCGCAGCCTGGAAGAGCTGACCTGCAAAGCTGCCCAGCATTGTTCCAGCCTGGCTAGTTGCTGCTGCTAGGTTGAGCACTGCCTGACGTTGGTCGAGCGCGGACTTAGGAAGAATTTCTAGCGGCAACTCGATTTGCGTGCTGATGCTAATGCCCACGACGGCGCTATTGGGCCCGTACTCCATGGAAGTCATGGAGACGTTCAAGGTTTCCGGCAGATCAACCTCGTTCTCCTTGAGATAAGCAAGCTGGTCGATCGTCTTAGGACGTTTAGGGGCTCGGTTTTTAGCGTCGTAAACCGGGTCGGTTTCCAACGCGATCAACGGTTCCAAACTGCGCCACATTGTCCGCTGGGAATCGAGAGGCTTGGGGTAGTAGACGTCCAGAGTTTTCGTGGACTTGTTCTTGCTGAAACGGTAGGGCGTCATCGGATCGTCCTGGATATTTGCATTTGCATTGGGAATGCGATCCCCGTTCGAGACAAGAACCCGAGTGATCAGACCTTCGTTCGGGAAAAGCCGGATTCGCCTGGATTGCCAGGTCAGAATTTCAGCCGGCCCCTTGGGGTAGATGCCATCTTTGTTTGCAGGATCCAGGCGTTGAGCGGAGGTGTCTGGTTCGCGTTCCCACACGGGATGGTCATCCTTTGCTTGGAGGGCTCCACCGGTGGTGTTCAATGCAAGGGTTTCCTGGAGGTTTTCCCCAAGAATGATCGTTGCAGTGATAGCGCCGGTCCAACCGGTGCCGATTGGGTAGCCCCTTCCGCCCTTGACACGGGGGTCACCAACGGCACCGGATTTGATCCCAGAATAGTCGTAGGCCTGAACGTAAATCAGCCAGCGAGCTGCCTCTGCAAAGGTGAGCGACAATAAGCCATCGCCGGCTCGGAGCGTGAAGTAGTCGTCTTCGAAATCCGGTACGATCCGTCGCACATCGGTAGTCGCGTTCTTGCTCGTATGCAGGTCAGCAACCTGCATGAAGGGTTGCTTTGGATCGAGAAGGTCAAAACGATCAGCGTAGCGCTCCAGATAGTTCAGAACGGCATTGTCTGGTTCGTTCTCCGCAGCGGCTTCCAGCCTGTCGGGAATCCATTCAGCCATATCCAGCTCTGTACCTGGACCGCTCTGCAATTCCTGGCGATGTGCGCACCAGTAAACCGTTAGCAGCAGGCGATAAATGGCGACGTCCTGCAAAGGGCTGTCACCACGAATGGATGCGACTGAATGGGAACCGTCGAAGATCTCGCGCAGGCTGAGCTCTGCAGCGGAGCCATCGGTCAGCGTAGTGAGAATCCACGGCTGATCGAGGAGGCTAAAGCTCTCCGTCACGATAATTCTTCCTTTCGTGTGTAGTTCTGCTGTGTACTTTCGATATGCAGTTTTGGGCATATCCCTTTCTAAGGAGGTCGAAACAGCTTTTCATTTGTCCCTAAAGCTACTTGTAAATCAAACATTTCAGGCGCCTTTGCGAGATCCAGGGAACCCCTCGGTTCGCAGGCCGAAGAGCTCTGAGTAGCTAATCTTCACGTCCGCCAAGCTGGCCTCAAGGTTTTGGTCTAGGCGTAGCGCTACTTGTCCCCGGAGGAGGTAGTGGTCCTTCCATCCTTCTGGCGTTTGGTCTTCCAAAGCATCGACTGTGCGATCCCACACCTTGTCGGAGCGTGTGAACATCGTGGGTAGACGAACAGTGGAAGCAGCAAGCTGAAAGGCTGTATCGAAGTTGGGGATTGTCGTGTCTTCCACTACGCACTCAGATTGCTCGTTACCTGGTACGGGGAGAGGGCGATAGCCGTATTCATCATCGATGATCGGAATGACCTCGATGCTGTTATCGGCATCGCGGACGGAGGCCGTTGCTTTGATCTCCTCCTCTGAGCGATCGCGGACGAGCATCTCAAAGAGTGAATCCAACCGTTTGCCAGTTTCATCGGGGCTCGGTATACGGAAGACCTTCGATCGTGACTTATCGGAGTCGTCCTTGCCTCGACTACTTGTTTTGGATTCTTCCCACCGGGCTGCCCACGTTTCCGGAAAGTTATGATCCGCGTCGAGGTCGTATGCTCTTTGAACTAGTTCTGGAACGTCGGAGGGGCGCCGGAATCCTTTATCCACGACCTCTGTGGAGAGCAGTTGGTAAGTCGTGAGTAGCAATGCATCGTCGTAGATGTATTCGGTGCCGGAATCCCATACGGGAACTGGGTTCGTTTCTTCGACACCACGAATGTAGATGCGGGCATCACGTAGTTTTTCCGGCCGATCGCTGTCAGGCCGCTGGTGGCGATGCAAGCGCCCAGCTCGTTGAATAATCAGATCCATCGGTGCGATGTCGGTGATCAGTGCGTCGGCGTCGATATCAAGGCTCTGCTCGAGAGTCTGCGTACCGCATACGATGCGCAGGGTAGGGCGTCCTTGTTTTTTATGTGACGCCGGCCCCAGCTCGTTGAGGAGTTCTTCTTCGTGACGGGCCCGATCGAGGCTGGTGAATGCGGAGTGATGGAGGCGAACCTCACCAGGAAATACTGAGTCCAGAGCCGTGAAAGCTTCTTGGGCACGCTTGATGGTGTTGCAAACGACAAGAATCACGCCGCCGTCGGAACAGAGCTCGGTGACGAGTTGTGTTAGCTCCTCAACGGAGTTATCGACGATCTCGACTTTGGCGTTCATGTCGTCGGGACGTGGGGCGACGGCCTGTTCTCTGATACCTTCCTCGGACACAAGAGTGAGAAGTGGATAACCTTCACCGGTTAGAGGAAGGTTTTCCGCACCTATCTGGCCACCGTAAGCAGCAACGAGCTCCTCTTTGCGGCTGGTCGGCAAGGTGGCGGACAGGAGGATAACTGGAACGCCGTATGCGGCGAGCCACCGCAAGGTTTCGGCGAGATATTCGTTAGTGTAGGTCGAGTAGGCGTGAACCTCATCGAAAATCACCACCTTCCCAGCGAGCGCCAGGTGCCGCAGCATGGAGTGTCGAATTTGAAGCGCCATCATTAGAACTTGGTCGATGGTTCCGACCACGAAGTTGGATAACAGGCCGTTCTTGCGGCCGGACAGCCAGTCGGTGGCTATGACAGACCCATGGCCAGCACAATCCTCGCCGATGTCGCGGTAGCGGATCTCGCGGTAATCCTTATTGAGGCGGTTCTTGCTGTGGGCTAGATAGAGAGACGACACAGCAGAGCTTTCCGTGATGTTCTCAACCCAGCGGGAAAACCGTTTGAAAAGTCCGTTGGCCGTTGCCATTGTGGGTGCCGCTAGAATCGCGCCGCTGGCGCGATTGTGCTGGGCGAATAGTAGAGCCGCTTGGAGGGCGCCTTCAGTCTTCCCTTCTCCGGTTGGAGCTTCGATTATGAGTAGGGCCGGGCCGGGGGGCTTGGAGCTCAGTAGTTCTGCAATTGCGGTTTGAACGGGACGTGGAGTGGCGCTTTCTGGCCAGGAGAAGCTCGCGCGATAGTTTTCGGCAACCTGAGCCGGATCTTTGCTGAAGTGTTTGAACTCGGTGTGGAGGTCGAACTTAGCTTTCGCCATTCCCAGCTTGATGCGATCAGCTTGAGAACCGCTAAAGCGAAGAGGGAAGAAATCGGTGTTGGAAGCCAGCCAGTCGCACATAACGGTGAACCCGGTGATGATCTGAATGGCTGTTGTTGGTGGCTTGCCTTCTACGGCGTCAAGGGCAAGTTGAACGTTAGTGGTAGCGGCGAAAGCATCCAGAATCTCGTTGACGGCGCTTAGCCACTCGGGAGGATAGTTATTGACGAAGGTGGTTGCTGCCTTCCGGCCAGCCATGGTGAGCCAACCGTGGTGAGCTTCCACCGTTTGGGTTAGTGACAAAGCAACGGGAGCTTTGAGTCCATGTGTCTTTAGCCAGCGCTTCAGCAGTTCCCGAGAATAAAGCGGGTGGGCGAGGCTGGCGACACCCTCATCGGGACTAAGGTCTGGGATAGGGATGCCAGCGTCCTCGAGTGGATAGAGCAGTGGTGCGTTCGTTTCAGGGGAGCGAAGCTTGCGTAAGAACGGGCTGGAAATCTTACCGATGTCGTGGCTAACTACGAGGAAAACCGTGAGTGAGCGGATGTGTTCGGGGGAGAGTTTCGTAACGCGACTGAGGAAGTTCTTGATCTGTGGGGAGAGCCAGGAATCCCAAAGATAGGTTGCGACCGCACCGGAATCGACGAGGTGCTGAACGAGCGACATTGGACCCGTCTCGTCTCCCGATTTAGCTAGGAATGCGCTGGCTGTGGGGGAGAAGCCGTCGACTATTCCGTTCCAGGAATCTAAATCGAACAGTGGTGCGCTGTGGGGGTCTGTCATGTCCGTTGGCTTTCGTAGTGTTGTGTTCTACAACCAAAGTTATCAGGGCATCACATGCTCCCCGCGCCAGCGGGGATTCCTTAGAAACCAGGGCTTAACGCCCTACAGCCCCAACCCCTCAATCCCGTGCACCGTCACCGTCTCGGATAGTGCAACACGGCCCGGGGCGGTCTTGTACACCGGGCTGGATTCATCCGCCCGGCCGAAGGTCAGTGCAGTAACCAGCTTGTACTCCTCATCCACGCCCAGGAACTCGCGCACCGTCGGCGCCAGTAGGGAGATCATGCCCTGGGGCACCCCGTGGTAGCCGTGGGCAGTCAGGGACAGCAGGAAGTTCTCGGCGTACGTCCCCTGGTCAAACGCCGCGCGAATGCGGTCGCCCATCAGCGGGATAAACATCAGCGCCGAGTACGGGGCGCCGAAGAAACGCAGGTTTTCGCGGACGAACTCCGTACGCGCCTCCTTATCCTCACGGGCAATGCCCAACAGGCCGTACATTTTCGCCGCCAACTCCATGGAACGCTGTGGGTGCACACCCTGGCCATAGTCGATCGTGAAGTCGGGGTTAAGCCCGTTGGTATCGAACTCCTCGATCAGCGCGGCACTCAAATCCTTCAACTTTTGGCCACCGATCACGTGAACGTTCCACGGTTGCGTGTTGGAGTTCGAGGGCGCGGACTGGGCATCTAGCAGGATCTCCTTGATGTCCTCTGCCGGGATCTCGTCTGGCAGGAACGCGCGAGGGGAGTGGCGGTTACGTATAAATCCAGAAAAATTCATGCTCGCCACCGTACGCTCTTTTCTGTTTCCAACACCGTCTATCGTCGCCTGCTCCCAGCGATCACGTGGATGGGCAACCATCCCCTTTAACGAGCTCACCCTAAGGGCGTCAATAAGCCGTCAATAAGACAACGACAAGCAGCAGCAGTGAGGCATCTTGCTTTTATTTCATAAAAGTGACCTTCGTTACTTATTATTTGGTTCATGTCTGAAACCACTGTTTCCAAACCAATGATTGAACTCAAGGGAGTGAACAAGCACTTCGGCGAGTACCACGCACTTCGGGACATCAACCTCGAAGTACCGGCGGGCCAGGTTGTCGTGATCCTCGGACCCTCCGGATCCGGCAAGTCCACGCTGTGCCGCACCATCAACCGCCTAGAGACCATCGACGATGGCGAAATCCGCATCGACGGTGAACTGCTGCCGGAAGAAGGCAAAGACCTGGCCAAGCTCCGCGCAGAGGTTGGCATGGTGTTCCAGCAGTTCAACCTGTTCAGCCACATGACCATTCGCGATAACGTCACGCTGGCGCCCACCAAGGTCCGCAAGGTCAGCAAGGAAGAGGCACGCAAGACCGCCGAGAAGCTGCTGGACCGCGTGGGCATCGCCGCCCAGGCCGACAAGTACCCGGCTCAGCTATCCGGCGGCCAGCAGCAGCGCGTAGCCATCGCCCGCGCGCTGGCCATGGACCCGAAGGTGATGCTCTTCGACGAGCCGACCTCCGCCCTCGACCCCGAGATGATCAACGAGGTCCTGGACGTCATGACCGACCTCGCCAAGGGCGGCATGACCATGGTGGTTGTCACCCACGAGATGAGCTTTGCTCGCCGCGTCGCGGATCGAATCCTGTTCATGGCCGACGGCGCCATTGTTGAGGACGCCGACCCGGAGACCTTCTTCACGAACCCGCAATCCGATCGCGCCAAGGACTTCCTGGCGAAGATCGTGAACCACTAGTTCGGGAAGCGAGTTACACATGTCTACCTTCACAAGCGCACTCAAGCGCCTGACCGCTGCAGTGGTTGCCACCGCAAGCGTGGTGGCGCTGACCGCGTGCGGCTCTGGCGGTGCCCGCGACCTGCTGGCGGATATCGAATCCGGCCACGTCGTAATGGGCACCAAGTATGACCAACCGAACCTGGGTGAGCGCACCCCGGACAAGCAGTTCGCTGGCCTGGATACCGACGTATCCCGCTACGTGGTGGAATACATCGCAAAGAAGCACGGCTGGGCCACGCCAGAAATCGAATGGCGCGAAACCCCCTCCGCACAGCGCGAGACCCTCATCAACAACGGTGAGGTCAACATGATCACCGCCACGTACTCCATCAACAAAGGTCGCCTGAAGGCCGTGGACTTCGCAGGGCCGTACCTGGTCACCCACCAGGCGCTGCTGGTCCGCGAAGATTCCGGCATCAAGGGCTTGAACGACATCGCGCCGGGCACCCGCCTGTGCTCCGTATCCGGCTCCACCCCGGCACAGAAGGTGAAGGACGCGCTGCCTGAAGTGCAGCTGCAGGAGTTCGACACCTACGCCGCGTGTGCGGAAGGCCTGAAGCAGGGCGTGGTGGATGCAACCACTACGGACGCGACCATTCTGGCTGGCTTCGCACAGCGCTACAAGGAACGATTCGGCGAAGAATACGGCGTTATCCAGCTAAAGAAGGATGACGGCAGCTTCTGGACCAACGAAAACTACGGCATTGGCCTGCCTAAGGGCGACGACAAAGCCAAGGCGGAGGTCAACGAAGCGCTGAACGAAATGCACGATTCCGGCGAGTTCCAGAAGATCGTCGCCAAGAACCTGGGCGACAACGTGGATCTCGGCGAGAAGCCAAAGATCGGCGACCTGTCGTTCGTCGACAAGAAGTAGGAAGGAGGAACGCACTATGAACCCCGAACTATGGTCCGAGATGAAGCCCGAACTGCTGCCCGCATTTTGGGTGACCATCAAGTTGACGTTCTTCTCCGCGGTCGGTTCGCTGATCTTCGGCATTATCCTGACCGCCATGCGCGTCAGCCCCGTGGGCATCCTGCGTAACCTGTCCGCGTGGTACATCAACATTGTTCGTAACACCCCGCTGACGTTGATCATTCTGCTGGCCTCCATGGGTCTGTACTACAACTTGGGCCTGCTGCTGGCGGTGGAGAACGATTCCTTCATTGAAAAGCAGAACTTCCGCCTGGCAGTCCTAGCCTTCGTGGCCTACACCTCCTGCTTCGTGGCGGAATCCCTGCGCTCCGGTATCAACACCGTGCCCTTCGGCCAGGCCGAGGCTGCCCGCTCCCTGGGGCTTAGCTTTGGCCAGAACTTCCGGCACGTGATCTTCCCGCAGGCCCTGCGCGGAGCGATCGTGCCGCTGGGCAACACCCTGATCGCGCTGACGAAGAACACCACCATCGCTTCGGTGATCGGTGTAGCTGAAGCGTCCCTGCTGATGAAGACCCTGACGGAGGACTACGCCAGCGACATTCTGGTGATCTTCGGTGTAATCGCAATCGGATTTATCATCTTGACTCTGCCTACCGGGTTGTTCTTCGGCTGGGCAGGTAAGCGATGGGCGGTGAAGCGCTAATGACTACACGTGCAACGGTTCTTTATGACGCCCCAGGCCCGAAGGGGCGCAGGCTCAACTCAATCCTCACGGCGGTTACCGTCGTAGTGGTCGCTGTGATCCTGGTCCTGGTGGCATTAAAGCTGAATGACAAGGGTCAGTTTGAGTCCGAGAAGTGGTCCTTCTTCCTGGAGGGCAGCACCTGGACGACCTACATCATCCCAGGCCTGATCTCCACGATCGGCGCGGCCGTGGTCTCCATCGTCTTGGCGATGGCTATTGGTGCGCTGCTGGGCGTGGGCCGACTGTCCACCTCCGCACCCGTGCGTTGGATCTGCGGCATCATCGTGGAGTTCTTCCGCTCCATCCCAGTACTGGTTCTGATGCTGTTCGCCTACGCGGTGTTCTCCCTTTTGCAGCTGGTGCCTTCCAGCTGGCTGGGCTTTTCCGCAGTGGTCTTCGGCCTGACGATGTACAACGGCTCCGTGATCGCAGAGACCCTGCGCTCCGGCATCCAGTCGCTGCCGCGCGGCCAGCGTGAAGCAGCGATTGCGCTGGGGCTGAGCCACCGCCAGTCCATCAACCTCATCCTGCTGCCGCAGGCTGTGGCCGCCATGCTGCCGGCCATCATCTCCCAGATGGTGATTGCCCTGAAGGATTCCGCTCTGGGGTACATGATCGGCTTTGTGGAAGTGGTTCGCTCTGGCCGCCAGCTAGGCGAGTACTACGGCGCGATGATCCCAGCACTGCTGCTGATCGCACTGATCATGATCGTTATCAACATGGCTCTGGCGAAGGTGGCTGAGCGCATTGAGATCCAGCTGCGTTCCGGCCGTGCCCGCCGCAACATCGTGGCCAAGGTTCCGCACCAGAGGGAGCAGGGTATCGATACCAAGGACAACGCCTACGTTGATTGGCGCGCAGAGGGCCACGAGGACCTGCGCACTACCTTCGAGTAGCACGCTGCGCAAGGCTAGCCCAGCGCCTCCCAAAGGCGCTGGTTGAAGCCATCCCAGCGCTGCTTGGCCCAGTCGCCGAAGTTCTCATCCGTGAGGACGACGGCGGCTTTTTTCTTTTCCCCACTCCGGTCAACCCATAGGAAAGTCCCCGACTGGCCGAAGTGTCCCGCCACCGTTGCGGGCATACCCTCGCCCAACCAGTGCGGCGACTTCTCGCCGTGCAGCTCAAAGCCCAAACCCCACGGGCAAGGCTTCTGCATTCCGTAGCCCGGCACCACCCC
The DNA here is from genome assembly GCF_000738175.1 of Corynebacterium jeikeium. Taxonomy (GTDB): domain Bacteria; phylum Actinomycetota; class Actinomycetes; order Mycobacteriales; family Mycobacteriaceae; genus Corynebacterium; species Corynebacterium jeikeium_C. Next base: position 30,427 of record NZ_JFCH01000046.1, read on the forward strand.
GGAAAGCTCCGGCCACTGGGGCTCCAGCGCCTCGTTCAAGGTAGAGGGAGCCAGGAGTGAGGGCGTCAAGAATTCAGAACACAACACCGCAAGGGCATCGACCGAGGCAGAAAAACCATGCCCCGCGCTGCCCTCGACCTTTACCTCGATGCCCAGCGGCGCGCACACGCCCTCGGCCACGTACTCCGCGAAGGGCATGTCGGCCTCCGCGGCGATGAGATCCGCCAGCACCTCGTAGCCCGCCGAAGAATAAATCCTGCGGGCACCACGCGGCTTCTCCGGGGTGCGGCCGCGGAAACCAATGCCACTGGTGTGAGCCAGCAGCTCGCGGACGGTCGGCAGGTCGTCGAATTCGGGCAGCAGCTCGGCGGGGACCTGCTGGTCCAGCTCGAAGGCGCCCTCCTCGACGGCAAGCAGGGTGGCATAGGCGGTGACCAGCTTGCTCACGCTGGCCAGGGGGAACTGCGCGGACGTGTCGCCGAAGGTCACTGTTCGAGCACCCGCCCCGGCTGCGCTGTCGTCCTCCCACAGCGCCGCCGCGGCCACGTTGTCGACGGGCCAGTCCCGCAGCTCGGCGAGTACGTCCTCTACCGCGGCCACCTTCTCGCCGCTCACTTGTCCACCAGGCCAACCAGCTCGTCGATGGTCTTCACCCGGTTGATGTCCTCGTCCGGCACCTCCACGCCGAACTCCTCCTCCAGGCGCACAGCAATGTCCATCAGAGACAGCGAGTCGATGTTCAGGTCATCGCCCAGGCGCTTGGAGCCCTCCAGCTCCTCGCGCTCGATGCCCGTCGCATCCTCCACGACGTCCAGTACGATGCTGCGCTTGTCCTTCTCGCCTGCGCCGTTCTTCCCGGAGCCCGCAGCGCCTGCCGTGCCCTCGGCGCCAGCGCCAGCACCTTCGGCACCGTCCTTCTTCAGCTTCTTCGACAGTGCCGCAGCCAGCTGGTTATCTTGTTCAGCCATGATCGTTCCTTCTCCTGCCACTCCATATCCGCCCGCGCGTCGGTCGCTAAGCTAAAAGCCTTGTGGCTAAAGCTCCAGCGCAATCCCGCATCGCGCGGACGTTTGTACACTCATCCTAACAATCTTGCGGGAGCGCCCGGAGGACGTCACCCGGGCGCTGCTGAACCGGCTGGCCACGCCAGGAGCAGACGTAGCGTGCCGCTAGCTCGTCGCTAGTTGGTTGCAGTCGGGTCGTCGATCTGGAAACGCTCGGCGGCCTCCGCGGCCACGGAACGCTCGATCTTGCCCTCGCGTGCCAATCCCAGCAGCACGCCCACCACGATGGACTCCGCATCCACGTTGAAGTACCGGCGCGCCGCCTCGCGAGTATCCGCAAAGCCGAAGCCATCGGCACCCAGCACCACGTACTCGCCCGGCACCCACTTGCGCACCTGCTCGGCCACGGTGGTGGCGTAGTCGCTCACCGCCACGAACGGACCCTCCGCGGCCTCCAGCTGCTGGGTAATAAACGCCGTGCGGGGCTCCGCCGCCGGGTCGCGCAGCTGCTCCAGCTCCACGGCCTGGCCATCGCGGGCCAGCTCGTTCCAGCTGGTCACAGAGAACACGTTCGCGTCTACGTCGAACTCCTTCAGCAGCTCCTTCGCCTTCAACGCTGCTGTCATGGCCACGCCAGAGGCCAGAATATTGGCCTGCAACCCCGCTGAGCCCGAGGCGGCGTCATAAAGGTAAATACCCTTGTGCAGCCCCTCCACGTCGAGGTTCTCTGGCTCCGCCGGTTGGTGGATCGGCTCGTTGTATGCGGTGAGGTAGTAGATCACGTCCTCGCCGCGTCCATCGTTGCTGTTCTCGCCGTACATGCGCTCGATGCCACGGTGCACGATGTGGGCGATCTCGTAGGCAAATGCCGGGTCGTAGGTCACCACTGCAGGGTTTGTAGACGCCAACACGGGGGAGTTGCCGTCCATATGCTGCAAGCCCTCGCCTGTCAGCGTGGTACGGCCCGCGGTGGCTCCGATCAGGAATCCGCGAGACATCTGGTCTGCGGCCGCCCAGATCTCGTCGCCCACGCGCTGGAAGCCGAACATCGAGTAGAAGATGTACAGCGGGATCATGACTTCGCCGTGGGTGGCGTAGCTGGTGCCGGCGGCGATGAAGGAAGCCATAGAGCCGGCCTCCGAGATGCCTTCGTGCAGAATGTGTCCGTCGGTGGCCTCGCGGTAGGAGAGCATCAGGTCGTGATCCACCGGCGTGTAGTTCTGGCCGTGCGGGTTGTAGATCTTCAGCGTCGGGAACCAGGAATCCATGCCGAAGGTACGCGCCTCATCCGGGACGATCGGCACGATGCGCTTCTTCAGCTCGTCGTCGCGCATAAGGTCCTTGAACACGCGGACCAGGGCCATCGTGGTGGCGACCTCCTGCTTGCCGGAGCCCTTGCGGGCCAGCTTCGCAATGGACAGGTCGGGCATCTTCAGCGGCGTGAACTTCTCGCGGCGCTCCGGCAGGAAGCCGCCGAGCTCCTTGCGGCGGTTCAGCATGTACTGGATCTCTTCCGCATCCTTGCCGGGGTGGAAGTACGGCGGCAGGTACGGGTCCTTCTCCAGCTCTTCGTCGGAGATCGGGATGTCCTGCTTATCGCGGAGAAGCTTCAGATCCTCCAGCGCGAGTTTCTTCATCTGGTGGGTCGCGTTGCGGCCCTCGAAGTTGTGGCCCAGTCCGTAGCCCTTAATGGTGTGGGCCAGGATGACGGTCGGCTGGTCCTTGGTCTCCAGGGCGCGCTTGTAGGCGGCGTAGATCTTGCGGTAGTCGTGGCCGCCGCGGCGCAGGTGCCAGATCTCCTCATCCGTCATGTCCTCCACCAGCTTGGCGGTGCGCGGATCCTTGTTGAAGAAGTACTCGCGGACGTACGCGCCGTCGTTGGCCTTGAACGTCTGGAAGTCGCCGTCCGGGGTGGTGTTCATCGCGTGGACCAGGGCGCCCTCTTCGTCGCGGGCGAACAACTCGTCCCATTCGCGGCCCCAGACGACCTTGATGACGTTCCAGCCGGCTCCGCGGAAGAAGCTCTCCAGTTCCTGGATGATCTTCGTGTTACCGCGCACCGGGCCGTCCAGGCGCTGCAGGTTGCAGTTGATGACGAAGGTCAGGTTATCCAGGTTGTTCAGCGCGGCGGTTTGGATCAGGCCGCGGGATTCCGGCTCGTCCATCTCGCCATCGCCGAGGAATGCCCAGACGTGCTGCTGGGAAGTGTCCTTGATGCCACGGTCGTGCAGGTAGCGGTTGAAGCGCGCCTGGTAGATGGCATCCATGGGGCCTAGACCCATGGAGACGGTCGGGAACTCCCAGAACTCCGGCATGCCGTGCGGGTGCGGGTAGGAAGGCAGGCCGTGGTTCGGCTTAGAGGCCTCCTGGCGGAAGGCATCCAGGTCTTCTTCCGTGAGGCGGCCTTCCAGGAACGCGCGGGCGTACATGCCGGGGGAGGCGTGGCCCTGGAAGAAGATCTGGTCGCCGCCGCCCGGGTGGTCCTTGCCGCGGAAGAAGTGGTTCAGCCCGACCTCGTAGAGCGGAGCCGCGGAGGCGTAGGTGGAGATGTGGCCGCCCACCCCAATGTCCGGGCGCTGGGCGCGGTGGACCATGATGGCCGCGTTCCAGCGGATCCAGCGGCGGTAGCGCTTCTCGATCTCCTCGTCACCCGGGAAGTCGGGCTCCTGGGTGGTGGGGATGGTGTTCACGTAATCAGTGGACAGCAGGGGAGGCAGGGGGACACGCTTGGCGGTGGCACGCTCCAGCAGGCGCAACATCAGGTAGCGGCCACGATCCGGGCCCGCGGATTCCAGCAGCCCGTCGAGGGAATCCATCCACTCCTGGGTTTCCTCCGGGTCGGAATCGGCCAGGTAGGAGGCCACTCCGTCTCGGATCAAAGCAAAGTTGCTGGCATCGTTTGCGCTGTTGTTTTCTTCTGCCGAAGTGGACATTGGTTCGTCCTCCTTAGATCCGCGGGTTGTGGGGCGCCTTTGTTTCCGGCCCCTTGTGGCTTCCACAGTACGTCAAAGTCGCGTTAGAAAACCTCCGTTGGCAGCCCGACTGTGTTAGGTTCAAAAATGAAGATTTTTAACCACACCAGCTGCGATAACCGCAGGGGCGTGTAGCGGTTGTGATACGGCTACTACGCGCAGGCGGTTAGGCGACGGGCTGGTTTTCTTAGAAAGGTACGAAATAACAGTGGCAATGGCCCCCGGTCCGGCTTCGAGCTCTACAGGCCCCGCTGGCGGCGCACAAGGCAATGGCGCGAAGGGCGCACAGCGCGCGCAGTCTCAGAATGGACACGATTGGGCGGCCCTGCTCAATGTCGAATCCGACAGCCTGATCCAGGAAATCGGTTGGGACGAAGACTGCGACGACAGCATCAGCGAAGCCCTGGAAGACGCTATCGGCGATGCCCTGTTGGATATCGACACTGACGAAGTGGTTGATGTCGTACTTCTGTGGTGGCGCGACGAGGACGGCGACTTGGTCGACGGCCTGGTCGATGCGACCCGCAGCCTGGGGGAGGACGGCCGCATCTGGCTGCTGACCCCCGCGAAGCTGGATGCCGGCCACGTGGAGCCGGGTGTGATCGCCGAGTCCGCCCAGCTGGCGGGCCTGGTGCAGACCAAGTCGGAGCGCCTGGGCGACTGGCAGGGCGCCTGCCTGGTTTCCTCTGGCACCAAGCGCTAGGCGGCTTGTCCGTGCTGCCGCTTGCCGCACGGCTAGCACTACCGCGCCGGGTCTGCTCGTCCCGCACCGCGCACGACCTGCGGTTTCGTTGTTTTGCGGGTGGGCGTGCTAGAGTCATTAACGCTTCAAACAGCACGCGCCTTTAGCTCAGCTGGAAGAGCAGCTGGTTTACACCCAGCAGGTCGGCGGTTCGAACCCGTCAGGGCGCACCAAAATTTTCTACAGCCTCGTAGCCACCCCGGCCGCGGGGCTGTTGTCGTTCTTCGCTCCGCCGGGATCCGCCCATCCTGCCGGGATCCACCTATTTGGCCGCCCCGCTGCGCGGGGGCAATAATGGAGCACATGGCATCCTCGAAGCGCAGCGGCTGGCGAAACTTCCTCACACCCGGATGGGTCATCACCGCCATCCTCGTCCTCGCCTTCACCTACGCCGCATTCAGCTTCCTAGCCCCCTGGCAACTGGGGAAGAACAAGGACAAAAACGCCTTCAACCAGCGCCTCGAACAATCCCTGCAAACCGACCCCGCCCCGATCACCGATGTGATCCCGGGCGACGGGGAATCAGTGGGCGTCGAAAAGGAATGGACCAGAGTCGCACTACAGGGCCGATTCCTGCCGAACAAGGAGGTGCTGCTGCGCAACCGCCCGGTGGAATCGGCTCACTCTTATCAAGCTTTGACGCCCTTTCGGCTCGACGGCGGGCAGACCGTCTTGGTGCATCGCGGGTGGGTCGCCGTGGAGGGGGACGGGGCTGCGCCTCGGCTGAAATCTGCGCCGGATGGTGAGGTGAAGGTGACCGGGTTTATCCGCATGAGCGAGGCTGTGCCGGATGCGAAGCCTACGGAGTCTCAGGGATACACGCAGGTCACGGGCATGTCGACGAAGCAGATCTCCGAGGTGACGGGCGAGGATCTGGCGGCGGATTATGTGCAGCTGGATTCGGAAAGCGTCGACCGCCTGAACAGTATGGCCGGTGGCGGTGCTGGTGGTGCTGGCGGCGATGGTGCTGGCGGCGGAGCTGCTGATAGTGATGCTGGTGCCGACGGTGGTGCCAGCAGTGACACCGGCGGCGGAGAAGCCGGCGGTGCGCCGGATCTGAAGGCGCTGCCTCTGCCGCACTTGGATGGTGGCACGAACTTGTCCTATGGAATTCAGTGGATTGCTTTCGGCATCTTGGCGCCGGTGGGCTTGGGCTGGTTTGTGTATGCGGAGATGCGCGAGCGCCGGCGTGAGCGCGAGGAAAGCGCCGAGGTCGCCCGCCTAAATGCCCAGATCACCGACGGTGCCGGTGGTGATGGTGCTGACGCTGGTGGTGAAGGTGGCGGTGCTGGTGGTGAAGGTAGTGCGAGCAGTGCTGGCGGTGCTGGCGGTGGGGTAGGCGACGGAGCTGCTTCAGCTGTTGGCGCGCGTTCCGGTGTCGCTGGAGCTGCAGGCGACGGAGCTGCTAAACCCAAGTCGGCCGAATCTAAGAAGTCGGAACCCAGTGGCGCCGAGAAGCCGAAGTCTCGAAAGCGTTCCGACCTTACCGATCGCTATGGAGGCACCCGCTCCCGCTTCGAAGAGCGCCGCGCGGAAAAGCGCGGCAGGGAGCGCTTCTAGTCCCACAGGTCGCCGGCCCGGCCCGACCCGGCCCGCGGGTATCGCCCCCAAGTCCACAAGCTGCTGCTACTTGGCAACAAACTGCCTCTCTGGACACAAACTGCCTCTCTGGCAACGAACCGCCTCCCGGGCACGCTGCAAGTTGCCCCTCAGCCAGCAGAATGTCGTTAGATCGGGAATACGTCAACGCCGATCGCGCTCCACGGTTTTTCAAAACCTTTTGACCTGCGGTTTTAGATAAATGGAAATGGCTGTCATCAACGCATTCCCGTTCTAGCGACACGTGATCATCTGAGGTGGCTCAAGATCTCCGCTATGGCGACATTTGGGCGCCTAAAACCGCTCCGAGGCCTCGATCCGGTGGCATTTGGCTATGGCCTGTTTTTATTTGGGTACGTGGAGTGGTTGAGAATGCTCAACTCGGCGGTATTGGGTGGTGCCGGAAGGGTTAAATGTCGGAAAAGTTGCAAAACAGAAAATCGGCTAGATGACAGCCTGCGACAAAAACGCTCTGACCTGCATGTTTGCATTAGTGAAAATTGTCTGCAATAACGTTGTGCAACTTTTCCGACACTTTGGCGGAAGCGGTGAATTTTGGAGTGTGCAGGCCCGGTGTTTTGCAACTTTTCCGACAATTAGGGGTCAACGGTGCAGTTCGGAGGTCTGCAGCCGCTGGCGTTCTGCACGCTTTCCGACATTTAAGCGGCGGAAAGGCTCACTAACGCCCCAGCTGCTCCCGGACATACTCCACAATGCCCGGTACGGCGGCCTCAATCTGCTGCCCGACCTCGGTAAAGTCCGAGCGGTGGCCGTAGTAAGGGTCGGCGACTTCGGCACCGGCGGGGGAGTTGGCGTCAAAGGTACGGAACAAGCGAATGCGCTCCGGGGCGACACCCGCGTTGCGCAACCCGCGCACGTGCCCGTCGTCCATGGCCAGGAAAAGGTCGGCGCCCAAATGCTCAGGTCCGAGCTGTGCCGCGCGGTGCGCCGTGCCGTCGTAGCCCAATGACGCCAACTCATCCACCGCCCGACCATCAGCGCCGTCGCCGATGTGCCAGCCGCCGAGTCCGCAGGAATTCAGGGTCACGGGCGCGTCGGCGGCGGAGGATTCGGCAGCATCAGCGGCCGGGGAGTGACTGGTGGCGATGCCGGCTTCCTCGAGGCCGGCGCGCAGAATCACCTCGCCCATCGGGGAGCGGCAGATGTTGCCCGTGCATACGACAGTGATGTGCATTTAATTCCTTTCAGTTCATTGAGGACTTGAGGTTCGGGGCTGCATTGCGTTGGCAGCGCCACCCTGCTGGCGCGGCGCAGCCCCGGCAGTCCGGCAGCGCCCCTGGCATTGAGGCGCCCCGGCTAGCCCTCGTTGGCCCAGCGCTGCACCAGCGCGTCCAGCTCCTCCAGAGTGTCCACGCTGTAGGCGGCCTTGGCGTGCTCGTCTGCGGAACCGTAGCCCCAGCCGACCAGCACCGTGGGGATGCCGGACTGCGCGGCGCCCTCCACGTCGTGGATGCGGTCGCCGATTAGCAGCATCTTCGTCGGGTCGAGAGCCTGCAGGCCTTCCTCGGCGCTCATGTGAGCCAGGAATTCCCGCACCTCGGGAGCCTCCTTCAGCTGCTCCAGCGCGTACTCAATCACGGCAGCCTTGGATCGGCGGGTGCCGTCCTCCTGTGCCGCGCCGAGTACCGCGAAGTACTTCAGCATGTCGTGCTCGCGCAGGATCCGCTCCGCCGACACTTCGGACTTGGACGTTGCCGTGGACAGGATAATGCCCTCGCTGGACCACTTTTCCAGCAGGTCGCGCATGCCAGGGAACGGGGTGGCTTCCTTCCAGCGTCCGTTTTCCTGGTCCGAAAGGTATGTGTCAAAAACCTTCTGCAGCAGTTCGCCTTCCAGGCCAATGTCCTGCAGGGTCTCCACCATCGGCGGGCCGGGGATCTCGCGCACGCGCTCCTCGTCAGGCACCGGCACCCCGTGAGCCTCCAGGGCGTTCACGAAGCTGGCGCGGATGCCGGGGTAGCTATCCATCAGCGTTCCGTCTACGTCTACAAGCAGAATTGGTAAGTCTCGCACTCCTCCAGTGTGTCAGATCTGGCTAGGCTGGGTGGAGCATGCAGCCAGCCGAGCGAGCAGCCGGGCTGGCAGCACCTTGCAGCCGCAAAGCTAGCAGCACATAGCAGTACCCCAGGAGAATCCGTGCCCGAGCCATCCACCCACCCTGCCGCACCCGCCGCGAACCCCGAGACCGCCGCACCCGCCGCGAACCCCGAGACCGCCGCACCCGCCGCGAATCAAACCACCGTCGCCGACGTCGCCGCCGCCTTGGAGGCCGCCTACCCGCCTCACCTCGCGGAATCCTGGGACGCGGTGGGCCTGATCTGTGGCGACCCCGCCGAGCCCGCCGACAAGGTCGCCTTCGCCTTAGACTGCACCGACGCCGTCGTGGATGCCGCCATCGCCCAGGGCGCGCAGATGCTCGTGGTCCATCATCCGCTGCTGCTCCGCGGCGTCACCGCCGTGCCCGCCAACTCCCCGAAGGGCCGCATCGTCCACAAGCTGATCCGCAACGCCATCGCCCTATTCGCAGCACACACAAACGCCGATTCCGCCCGCCCCGGCGTGAACGATCGCCTGGCCGAGCTCCTCGGCGTCACCCCGGGCGCACCCTTGCGGCCGATCCCTTCTAGCACCGACAAGTGGGGCTTCACCGTTCCTCTTAATGACGCCCCCACGGTGAAATCCGCCATCTTCTCCGCAGGCGGTGGCGCGCAGGGTGACTATGAGCAGGCCTGCTTCGAGTTCTCCGTCACCGGCCAGTTCCTGCCCACGGAAGGCGCGAATCCGCACCTCGGCGCGGTCGGGGAGGTAGAGACGGTCGAGGAGGTCCGCATTGAGTTCGTAGCCCCCGCCGCGAAGCGGGAAGCTATCCGCGCGGCCCTCATCAAGGCCCACCCCTATGAGGAGCCGGCCTACGACTGCGTGGAAACCTCCCTGCCCACGCCCGCCGACCAGCAGCTGGGCATCGGGCGCGTCGGCGAGCTGGATACCCCAATGACCCTGCGGGAGTTTACCGCCCGCGTGGCCGAGCGCCTGCCCGCTACCGAATGGGGCGTGCGCGCAGCCGGAGACCCGGATGCCATGATCCGCACCGTCGCCGTCGCTAGCGGCGCCGGAGATAGCTTCCTCGGCCAGGTCGCAAAAATGGACGTGGACTGCTTCGTCACCTCCGACCTGCGCCACCACCCGGTGGATGAGCACCTGCGCATGGGCGGGTGCCCGGTGATCGATACCGCCCACTGGGCCAGCGAGTTTCCGTGGTGTTTCCAGGCGGAAGGCGTCATTAAGAAGGCAACGAAGGCACAGACCACAGTGATCGACGTGCGCACCGACCCGTGGACCGTGCACGAAAAATAGGAGGACAACTGCGATGCGCTGGACCACCGACGACCGAAAGAACCTGGCAGACCTAGCGCGCGACCAGGAGGAGCTGGACATCGCTCAAGCGCGGCTGGACTCGCTGCCGGAGCAGGCGAAGCTGGAGGAGCTGCAGGCTCAGAAGCGCGAGGAACGCCGCCAGCAGGTGCTGAACAACGCGCAGGTCAGGAGCGACCAGGCCTCCCTGATGCGCCTGCGCCAGGACGTGGCGAAGCTCAAGGAGCGCGAGCGGGCGAACGTGGCGGGGCTGAACTCGCAGACCGACCCGGAGCGGCGGCGCGACCTGAAGCACGACCTGCACAGCACCCGTGACCGGCTGCGGGATCTGGAGGGTCGACTGGAACGCTCCGTGAAGGTGCAGTCGATGTTCAGCGGGGCCAATTCCGCCGCCGACGAGGCCGACGACCAGACGCATGCGCAGATCGACGAGGACATCGCCGCCGCGCAGACCGACCTGGACCGGGCGACCAACGCCCTGGAGGCCGACATTTCCGCCATCAAGGCCCGGTTGACCCAGCGGCGGACGGCACTGGAAGACACGAACGCGGAGCTGCTGCAGGCCTACGATCAGCAACTCGCCGAGCACGGGGTGGGGGCCGCGCCGTTGAAGGGGCGGACTTGCCAGGCGTGCTTCATGGAGTTAGACCCACTGTCCTTGAAGGAGATCGACAAGCTGGCAGCAGACGGCAGCGGGGAAGTGCCACGGTGCCCTGAATGTAATGTCCTGCTGCTGCGATAGAGTGACCTGAAGACGACAGAACGAGGGTGATGAATGATGCGCTTAGACGTGGAATGCGACGGAGGATCCCGCGGTAACCCGGGCATCGCCGGTTGCGGCAGTTCGGTCCTGGAGGGTGATCAGGAAGTAGCCGCACGCTGGGAGTTCATTGCCAAGGCCACGAATAATGTGGCGGAGTACCAGGGGCTCATCAACGCCTTGGAGTTGGCCATCGAGGTGGCGAAAATCCGCGGGATCGCCGCCGCGGACCTGGAGATCCAGGTACGCATGGATTCCAAGCTCGTCGTCGAGCAGATGAGCGGCCGCTGGAAAATCAAGCACCCCGACATGAAGCCCCTGGCCGCGCGGGTCAAGGAGCTCGAGGCGACTCTTGCCGCCGTCACTTACAACTGGGTGCCGCGCGCGCAGAATAAGCGCGCCGACGAGCTGGCCAATCGCGCCATGGATGATGGGATTGGGGGGCGCTGGTTTGATGACGCCCTCTCGTTCCAACCCGCCGCCGACTCAGTCGAGGCCGGCGAGGATGCTGCACTGGCTCCTGCAGGGGCTTCAGGCGCTGCGGGCAATGAAAGCAAGGGCGCGGATGCCACCGGCGCGGCGGCCGTGACCGACGCCGCGAGCGCGCCGGAATGGCACCCCGGCGGGAAGCCGACCCGCCTGTGGGTGCTGCGGCACGGGCAGACGGAGATGAGCGTGCAGAAGCAGTTCTCTGGGCTCTCCGACCCGGAGCTAACCTCCCATGGGCGTGAGCAGGCCCGCCGGGCCGCGGCCTACGTGGCCGGGCAGCTGGCAGGCGGCGCGGGTGCTATCTACAGCTCCCCGCTGAAACGCACCCGCCAGACCGCGGAGGCCGTGGCCGAGGCGCTGGCTGCGGCCCCCGCGGAGGCCGCAGCGGTCGCCGGTTCCAGTAACGCTGGTGGCGCTGGCACCGCCAAGCCTCGAGTCCATGTGACCGAAGCCCTGATCGAGATGGACTTCGGAGACTGGGAAGGCCGCACCTTCGCCGAGGTCATGGAAGAATTCCCCCTTGAGCACGACGCCTGCTTCTGGGACAGTTCCGCAGCCCCTAGCGGAGGCGAAAGCCCCGATGACGTGCTCGCCCGCGTGCGCCCCTTCCTTCGCGACGTCGCCCGCAACCACCCCGGCGAGGATGTCGTGCTGGTCAGCCACGTGACACCCATTAAGTCCATCCTGCGCCACGCTTTTTGTGCCAGCGGCGCGTTGTACCGCACGCTGCACCTGGACCTGGCGGGCTTGAGCGTCATCGAAATTTTCCCGGATGGTTCAGAAGGTTCCGGGGGAGAAGTGGGCGTCAACAATAAGGGCAGCAACAAAGACAGCGCCGTGGTGCGAAGGGTCAACGATACGCACTTCCTCGATGGAGAAACCGTGCGCTAGAGTTAAACCTTGTCGAGACGGCCGGGCGATCGCGGCGCGCGGAACCACCCTGCATACAGGGCAGGCCGGGCGCGGAGGAAAGTCCGGACTCCACAGGGCAACGGTGGTTGCTAACAGCAACCCGGGGCGACCTGCGGGAACAGTGCCACAGAAAACAAACCGCCCGCCACGCGCGGGTAAGGGTGAAAAGGTGCGGTAAGAGCGCACCAGCACCTCAGGCGACTGGGGTGGCTAGGTAAACCCCACCGGGAGCAAGGTCAAGGTGCCCGCACGCGCGCCATCCCAGATGGTGCACAAGCGTGCGGCGTAGCTCTAGGGCTGCCCGCCCAACGATGAGCAGGTAGGCCGCTTGAAGCCACCAGCAATGGTGGGCTCAGATGGATGATCGCCTCGTCCTACGCCTTCTTCGCGTGCCCACGCGGTGCTGCGGAGTGGGCGGGGGATAGGACAGAATCCGGCTCACAGGCTGTCTCGACTTAAAAATTTTTTGGGGCTTAGGCGTGGCCGGGGTGGCGCGGTTGTGTCACTCTTGGAGGCATGAAACTTTTCGCCGCCGAGCTGAACTTCCGCACCATTGCAGAGGAATTCGAACTGCCGGAACGATTCCCCGAGGACGTTCACGCCGAAGCGTTGCAGGCCACGGACCGTCATGCAAACCAACGTCGTGATCTGCGGGATATTCCTTTTGTGACGATCGACCCCGCAGGTTCGATGGACTTGGATCAGGCGGTGAATATTCAGGACGCGCCGGGTGTTGCAAGCGGGATCAGCGACGGCGGGGCGGGAACCGACGAAGGAGCAAGCGCCGACGGCGGAGGTAATGCGGCGCGGTGGCGCGTGCTCTATGCAATCGCGGACGTTGCCGCGCTTGTTGATCCAGCCGGGCCGCTGATGGCGGAATCCCTGCAGCGCGGCCAGACGATGTACCTGCCGGACGAGCCCACCCGCCTGCACCCGGCAGAACTCTCGGAGGGCAGCGCCTCGCTATTGCCGGATCAGACTCGCCCGGCCGTGGTATGGGATATTTTGCTGCGCGCCGACGGTGAGGTTGCGGATTTCACCGTATACCGCGCGCTGATCCGCTCCGTGAAACGCTTCGACTACACCGAGGTGGAGGCGGACATGCACGGCGGCACGCTGCACCCCGCCATCGCCCAGCTGCCGGAGGTTGGCCGGGCGCGCCAGCGCTCTGATTTGCGGCGTAAGGCCATCAACCTGCGTTTGCCTTCGATCTCCGTGGAGCGCACGCAGGATGACGATGGCGCCGAGCGCTATGTGCTGGGCATCGACGAGCGCCAGGAGATGAACGACTTCAACTCCGAGCTGTCCCTGCTGGCGGGCATGTGCGCCGGGGAGATGATGGTGCGCGCGGGCGTGGGCATCCTGCGCACCCTGCCGCCCGCCGGGGACAAGGAGATCGCCGCCTTCGACCACTCTGCGCACGCCTTGGGGTTTGATCGTTCCGGCCGCCCGATCGGGGAATTGCTCGCTGATATTGACGCCTCCACGCCGCGCGGTATGGCACTCATGCGTGACGCGCAGAGTCTTCTGCGCGGGGCGGGGTACCAGCAGTTCGGCCTGGTCGGCGTGGATGCTGAGGCTGGTGAGTCTGAGCCCGCTGGCGCGGCCGGCGCGGGCGAGGATGCCGGTGCGGCGCCCAGCATTCACGCTGGCATCGGCGGCCACTATGCGCACGTCACCGCGCCCCTGCGCCGACTGGTGGACCGCTTCGCCACGGAAATCTGCCTGGCGATCGCCAGCGAACAGCCCATCCCGGAGTGGGTGACCGCCAACGTCGACCAGGTTCTCGGCACCATGAAATCCAGTAGCCAGACGGCCAGCGCCGTCGACCGTGCCTGCCTGAAACTCACCGAGGCGGTCGTCCTGCAACCGTGGGTGGGCCAGAACTTCAACGCGACGGTGCTCAATAGCGACGGCGGAGACAAGGCGAAAATCCTGGTCGAGGAGCCTCCCATCTTGACGACTTGTGTGGGCGGCCCAGACGAGGCGTCAACAGTTAAAGTCACCTTGATCGAAGCCGAACCCGCAGCGCGGAAGGTACGTTTCGCCTGGCCGGCCGATTAGGCAGGGGGCCGTCCGGTGCGTGTGGTACACATGAGCCTATGAGCGAAAATGATGCGCAGAAGTGGTACTACGACACGAAGACCGGCCAGGTGAGCCAGGGTAAGGACAGCGCGTGGGATAGCCGCATGGGGCCCTACGACACGCGCGAGGAGGCTGAGGCTGCCATTGAGACCGCGCAGCAGCGCACCAAGGAAGCCGAGGAATACGACGCGGAAGATGACGACTAAGAACTCCGGGAGCGTGGGCGGCGCGGGCGGTGGCGTAGGCGCCGCGGGCGGTCGCGTAGACGGCGAGGCGGAGCGTTCGTGGCTGGCGCGTACCCTGCTGCCGGAGGGGAAGGAGCCGGATCCGCGGTTTACCCTGGCGAATGAACGGACCTTCTTGGCGTGGATCCGCACTAGCCTGGCGTTTCTGGCTGGCGGGGTGGCGCTGGAGGCATTCCGCTCGCCGAACGTGCCCGAGCACCTGTGGAGCGCCGCGGCTGTGCTGGTGCTGATCGTCGGCATGTTGATCGGCCTGGGGGCGGCGGTGCGGTGGCTGCGCGTGGAGCGTGCCATGCGGACCGGGAAGGCTCTGCCGGTGCCCGCGATCGTGCCCTTCCTGGCGGGCGTGGCTGTGGTGGCATGCGCGGTTGTGCTGGGGTTTGTCATCTTCGGCGACTTTGGGATGGAGCTGTAAGTGACGCGCCGAGCGGTGCCTGAGACTGCGCGGGAGGTGTCACGCCAGGGTGCGCGTGGTGCTGCACAGGCGGGTGCGCGGAAGGTGCCCGAGCGACCGCACTCTGACCTGGGGCTTCAGCCGGAGCGCACCAGCCTGTCGTGGCAGCGCACTTTGCTGGCGCTGCTGGTCGTCAGCGCGATGCTGTTCCGGTGGATCGGCCGCTACGGTGTGATCGTCCTGCCCGCGGCCGGGGTGTTGATGCTGCTCGCGGCGCTCATTCTGCTGACCCAAAGGCGCCGCTACCTGCGCTTCAGCGCCGGCCTGCGCGCCGAGCGCCTCACCGCAAACGTCGGCTCGGTCGTCGCGGTGACTGCGGCTGTCCTGATCTGCGGCGTGGTCGCCGCCACCTTCGTTATTCTGGACGCCATCTAGCCCCAGCTGCTCAATACTGTTGTACTGTCCTAAGTGTTGATAAAGCACACCGTTCAAGGTGAGCCGCTGTGTGCAGTGAGTAAAGAGGGGGGAAAGCTGGTGGCCGTGGACGTAAATGTTTTCTATCGGACTTTTGACGTCTCTGATGTTGCCCCAGGGGCTAATATTTTAGATCTCATCTTTCACGGGTTGATCCTCTTTACTGTTCTGTCCGGCATTATGGCCTGGGTGGTAATCATTATTTTGATTTCCAGATCGGTTTGGAGAAAAAAGAACCCGGGTAGACAAACCCGTATGTGGACATTTTTCTTTGCTCTGTCCTTTTCGATATACGTGATTTCTGTTCCGTTGTCCTTCAAATTAGTACTGTTCCCGGGTGAAATGTCCTCCCGGATCTACACGCTGGATAAATACGGTAACGGTAGGGCGGTTCCAATGGTGACGGAAGATTCCCCAATGAACACGGTGAGAATGGATCACGCCAAGAAGACATTTTTGGAGAAGTACCACCGAGAGGTTTTAGACGCTTTGTCTAGTGACCCAGAGTTAATGCAGTATGACCTTGTGGGATGTAGGGATCAGGGGGATGACAAGCATGAGAAGTCAATCTTCTGCGGTGGCAATCTGGATTCCGGTGTTCATGCTGTTAAGGGAGGGAAAGAGTTTAGTTTAAATCCCTATTTTCATTTTGGGGAGCGGCCAGAATCTATTCGAGAAAGAAAGGGGATGGATTTAGAAAACTCACCTGGCGGCGGCATGCCGGTTCGGCTTTCGGTTTACATTTCTGAGCAAAGCTAGCGGTGACAGGCGTGGGGCTGGCGTGGGTGTGGTGACTGGCGGTTGCTGGCGTGCTAAATGTCGTTAAAGTGGTAAAACGTTATTGGTAGCGATTGTCGACACTGCAAAGATGCAGGTCAGGGCAATTTCGCTAGCTGCAAAATTTTTTTCGGGAAGACGAATTACCACTTTTGCGACATTTAGTGGTTTGAGAGGGGGTGCCAGCCCGCCGGAATGGTGCCAGAGTGACCTGTGGGGCTGGCGTGACGCGGCGGAAGGTGGGTGTGGGTAGGTGGCAGGGGCTGGGAGGTTGGGTGTGTGACCAGTGGGGTTAGAGTGACCTGTGGGGCTGGTGTGGCGAGGTGGGGGGGACAGGCCCTGCAGGCCAGCCGGGTTAAAAGCAGTGCTCCTGCGCCGGGAACTCGCCCGTAGCGACCTCTCGCTTGTAGGCAGCCGCGGCGGCCGACAGGTCCGATCCCACCGAAGCCCACTGCTTGGCGAAGCGCGGACGGTGCCCACCGGCCGGGAACGCAGCCATGTCGTGCCACACCAGAACCTGCCCATCGCAGTCCGGACCTGCACCAATGCCAATCGTCGGGATGGCCAGCTCCTTAGTTACCGAAGCAGCCACGTCCGCGGGCACCATCTCCAGAACAACCATGTCGGCACCGGCTTCCTGCACGGCGCGGGCGTCGGCCAGCAGCTGCTCGGCGCCAGCCCCGCGGCCCTGCACCTTGAAACCGCCCAGCTGGTTGACGGACTGCGGAGTAAAGCCGATGTGTGCGCACACGGAGATGCCGGCGTCAGTAATAGCGCGAATGCGATCCGCAATCCGCACCCCGCCTTCGATCTTCACCGCGTGCGCGCCCGTGCGATGCAGCATCTCGGTGGCGGCCTTCACGGCCTGCTCATCCGAAGCCTCGTAGGTGCCGAAGGGCAGGTCAGCGACCACGGCGGCATTACCGGCGCCGCGGACAACGGCGGCTGTCAGGTAGACCATCTCGTCCATGCTGATGCGCTGGGTGGCGTCATACCCAAACACCACATTCGCGGCAGAATCGCCGACCAGCATGATCTCCACGCCCGCTTCGGCGAACGCGACGGCGGTGGAGTAGTCGTAGGCGGTCAGCATCGCGAACGGCTCGCCCGTGCCCTTGCGCGCCTTCAGGTCGGCAATGCGCACCTTCTTAGTGGGGACCAGGTAGCCGTTGGGGGTGGAGCCCGATGTTCCAGATGTTGCAGTCATGCTGTTCATTCTAGGTGACGCCCTCAACCCCAACCGCTTAACCGCCGACTAGCGCAAACGGGGGCGTGGCCTAGCGCAAACAGGGGCGCAGTCGGGCGGGAAACTTCTACAATGGGGGATATGAATCGCCAACAGGAATATGTTCTGCGCACGCTGGAAGAACGCGACATTCGCTTCGTTCGCCTCTGGTTCACGGATATCCAGGGGTACCTCAAGTCCGTGGCGGTGGTGCCAGCCGAACTGGAGGGGGCTTTCCAGGAGGGCATCGGTTTCGACGGCTCGGCGATTGAAGGATTCTCCCGCATCGCGGAGTCGGACACGATTGCACAGCCGGACCCGTCGACGTTCCAGATCTTCCCGTTTAAGTCAGATGATGGAGCTTTGTCGGCGCGCATGTTCTGTGACATTGCGATGCCGGATGGCACCCCTTCGTGGGCGGACCCGCGCCAGGTGCTGCGCCGCCAGATGAAAGCCGCGGCGGACCAGGGATTCAGCTGCTATGTGCACCCGGAGATCGAGTTCTTCCTGGTCAAGGAGCTAGAGACTGAGGGTTATCCGCCGGTGCCGACGGATAACGGCGGCTACTTCGACCAGGCGGTCACCGACGACGCTCCGGCTTTCCGCGCCCACGCGATCAGCGCGTTGGAGCACATGGGTATTTCCGTGGAGTTCTCGCACCACGAGAACGCGCCGGGGCAGCAGGAGATCGACCTGCGCTACGCCGACGCCCTGACGATGGCGGATAACGTGATGACCTTCCGCTACCTGATTAAGCAGGTAGCCCGCCGCAATGGGGTGGCCGCGACGTTCATGCCTAAGCCTTTCCGCGAGCACGCGGGTTCCGCGATGCACACCCACATGTCCCTGTTCGAGGGAGAGAATAACGCTTTCCACGATCCGGATGATGAGCTGCGCCTGTCGGGCACCGCAAAGTCCTTCATCGCGGGCATCCTGGAGCACGCACCGGAGATCACGGCGGTGACGAACCAATGGGTGAACTCCTACAAACGCATTACCTCCGGCGATGAGGCTCCGCGTGCGGCGGCGTGGGGTGCGTCGAACCGCTCGGCGATGATCCGCCTGCCGATGTACACGCAGAACAAGGCGGCTTCCCGCCGCGTGGAGGTTCGCTCCCCGGATAGCGCCTGCAACCCGTACCTGGCTTACTCGGTGCTGCTGGCCGCAGGCTTGAAGGGCATAGAGGAGGGCTACGAGTTGCCCAACCCAGCGGAGGAGGATGTCTCCCGCATGACCCGCCGCGAGCGCATTGCCGCAGGCTACAAGGATCTGCCCTCGGATCTGAACAGTGCCCTGCGGGAAATGGAGCGTTCCGAGTTGGTTGCCGATGCCCTCGGCGAGCACGTCTTTGAGTTCTTCCTGCGCAACAAGTGGCGCGAGTGGTACGAGTACCAGTCGCAGATCACGCCGTGGGAGCTGCGGAACAACCTGTCTTTCTAGTCGCCTTATCTGCGGCTTCCTCTCCCACGCTTCCATCCCACTCACACTTCCATCCCTCCCACTACTTCCTTGAGTTCTAGGAGCACCTTCACCCCATGACCCGCCCTCGCAGTTCGCGTTCCTCCGTGCCGACCGCCCGCACCCTGGGCCTGACTCACCCCAAGGCGCAGGAGGACCTTGAACGGCTCGGCTGGGTGGATGCCCAGCACGCGGAGCAGATGTGGATTCTCGCTGCGACGGGCGATCCGGATCTGGCGCTGAACAACCTGATCCGCCTGGTAGAGGCGCTCGACCGCGCGGACGGTGCGGACTCCGCAGGCACCAGCGCCGAGTTGCTGGCGCGCATCAACGAATCCCGCCAGTTCGCCGTCCGCCTGCTGAGTCTGTTCGGCGCGTCGTCCATGCTGGGCGACCACATCGTTGCCAACCCGGCAGAGTGGAAACAACTCGAAGACGGGATGCCCTCGGCCGAGGAAATGATGGAGCTCATGCTCGGCAGCGTCTCGGCAACCCCCATCGAAGGCTCGGGCGAGCGGGTGTTTCGGGCGGGCGTCACAGGCTCAGAGGCCGACGACGCAATGCGCCGAACCTACCGCACCATTCTCGCGCGCATCGCCGCCGTCGACGTCGCGGGCACCTTCGTGCAGCGTGGCGAGGAATCGGCCGAGCCTGTCGAGTTCGAGCTGGTCTCACGCCGACTCTCCGACGCGGCGGACGCCGCGCTGACCGCCGCCCTGGCCGTCGCGTGCGCGCAGGTGTACGAACCCGATGAACAGCCCGCCCGGCTCGCAGTGCTGGCCATGGGAAAGTGTGGCGCGCAGGAGTTGAACTATATCTCCGACGTGGACGTCATCTTCGTCGCCGAACCCGCCGACCCGAAGGCCACCCGCTGGGCAGGCGAGTTCATCAACATCGGCAGCCGCGTGTTCTTCGAGGTAGATGCCGCCCTGCGCCCCGAAGGCAAAAGCGGTGCCCTGGTGCGCACCCTCGAATCGCACGTGAAGTACTACAACCGCTGGGCTGAAACCTGGGAGTTCCAGGCACAGCTAAAGGCGCGCCCCATGACCGGCGACCTGGAGCTAGGCCAGGAGTACGTCGACGCGCTGGCATCGAAGGTGTGGTCAGCCGCCGAGCGAGAGGACTTCGTGCAGGACGTGCAGGCCATGCGCCGCCGGGTGATCGAGAACATCCCGGACGACATCCGCACCCGCGAGCTAAAACTGGGCCCCGGGGGACTGCGCGACATCGAGTTCGCCGTCCAGCTGCTGCAGATGGTGCACGGGCGCACTGACGAATCGCTGCGCACACGCTCCACCGTCGCCTCGCTGCGCGCCCTGGCCAAGGGCGGCTACATCGGCCGCGCGGACTGCCAGAACCTGCAGGAAAACTACGCCTTCATGCGCCTTTTGGAGCACCGCCTGCAGCTGCAGCGCCTGAAGCGCACGCACACCCTCCCGCCGAAGGAGGACAAGGCTGCCCGCGTGTGGCTGGGGCGCACCTCCGGCTGCCGTCCCGAGGGCACGAGGAGCATGGACGAGCAGCTGGCGGCGGATGTTAAGCGCGTGAGCCTGGAGATCAGCCAGCTGCATTCGAAGCTGTTCTACCGCCCGCTGCTGTCGTCTGTGGCGGCGATGCAGGCCGATACGATCCGCCTGTCGCCGGAGGCCGCGAAGCGCCAGCTGGCCGCCCTGGGCTACGCCTACCCGGACCGCGCCTTCGAGCACCTAAGCGCCCTGGCCGCGGGCAGCAGCCGCAAGGCCAAGCTGCAGGCCATCATCCTGCCCACGCTGCTGGAATGGCTGGGGGAGACGGTCGACCCGGACGCTGGCCTGTTGAACTACCGCAAGCTCTCCGAGGCCGCGCACGACTACAGCTGGTTCCTGCGCCTGCTGCGCGACGAGAACATCGTGGGCAAGCGCCTCATGCACATCCTGGGCACCTCGCCCTATGTCGCGGAGCTGTTCTTAAACTCCGTGGACTCGGTGAAAATCCTGTCCGACGGCGCCATCGGCCCGAAGTTCCTGGAGCGCGAGCCGCAGGTCGTCACCCACTCCCTGGTCGCAGCTGCCGGCCGCCACCGCCACCCGGATAAGGCCATCGCCGTCGCCCGTTCGCTGCGCCGCGCGGAGCTGGCCCGTATCGCCGCCGCCGACCTGCTGGGCTTCATGGACGTGGAGCAGGTCTGCGTTTCCCTGTCCTGGGTGTGGGACGCAGTGCTCGAGGCCGCCCTGCGCGCCGAGATTCGCTTCTGGGAAGACGAGAATGTGGCCAACGCGCCGGCGCGCATCACCGTTATCGGCATGGGACGGTTGGGCGGTGCGGAGCTCGGGTATGGTTCTGACGCCGACGTGATGTTTGTCGCCCAGCCTGTCGAAGGCGCGGATGAATCAGAAGCGCTGAAGTGGGCCACCAGTATTTGCGACTCGGTGCGAACGCGCCTGGGCAGGCCCAGCCAGGATCCGCCCCTGGACGTGGATATTGACTTGCGCCCGGAGGGGCGCAACGGCCCGGTCGTGCGCACGCTGGATTCCTACCGCCGCTACTACAAGGAGTGGGGCGAGACGTGGGAGATGCAGGCCTTGCTGCGCGCCACGTGGATCGCGGGTGACAAGGATCTGGGCATCGAGTTCCTGCGCATGATCGACGACTTCCGCTACCCGCCGGGAGGGGTAGATGACAAGGTCGTCCAGGAAGTTCGCCGCATGAAGGCGCGTGTGGATTCCGAGCGTCTGCCGCGTGGCGCAGACCGCAAGACGCACACCAAGCTGGGCCGTGGCGCCCTGACGGACGTGGAGTGGACCGTGCAGCTGCTCACGATGCAGCACGGGGACGATGCGGATAACCTGCGCAACACCTCTACCCTGGAGACCCTGCGCGAGCTCGCCAGCGGCGAGTATATCGCCGAGTCCGATGCGGAGATTCTGCGGGATGCCTGGGTTACCGCCACCATCGCACGCAATGCGATTGTGCTGGTCAAGGGCAAGCGGAAGGATCAGCTGCCCAGCCACGGCGACCAGCTGCGCCACGTCGCGGCGGCTGCCCACTGGCCGCCGGAGCAGGCCCAGGAGTTCCTGGACGACTACCTGAAGAAGACCCGCAAGGCCCACCGAGTGGTGGACCGGGTGTTCTGGGGCGAGGACGTCGGCATCGACTACGGCGGCTAGACCAGTTCGCCCTCGACGATGACGTTGTAGCCGAGGTCGTTGCTGCCGGAGACCGAGCAGGCGATCAGCACGATCCGCCCCGGACGCTTGTCGTCCATAATGTCAGGGTCCACGATGGCCTCGTGCTTATCCACCAGCCAGTTGCGGGTGACCTTCCAGGTCCGCTGGTGGTTCGCGCCGTCGCGCATCTTGATTTTTGCCCCGTTCAGCACGTCGGAGGAGTAGCGCTTCACCGGCTTGCCATCCGTGCCGTTCACGTTCTGCGGCGGGGCGTTCAGGTTCACATCCGCCGTCACCGCCTCGCTTAAGGGGTTAAACACCAGCGGAGCCGCACCCCACGCATGCCCCAGGACGTACATCGTGCCCTTCTCCGCATCCTTCGGCGATACACCCCAGCCTTCGACCCAGCGCACCATGGTGTTCTGCGGTCCTGCCGGGTTCAGCGGCAGAGCGTAGGGCATCGAGGCAAACGTTGCACCCTGCACCGGGGCGGGGCCGTCCATCGTGAAAGACCCGGTTCCCTCGACCGGCCCCGGAACTACCGAGGGATCATCCTCGTCCTCCCGCTTGCCGTCTTTCTTCGGCTTCTTCTTCTCGCTGGGTTTCGCGGAGCTCGATGTGGCAGAGCTGGAAGAGCCCTCGCTGGAGTTGGTGGTGTTGGAGGCCGAGGGGGCGTCCTCACCAGAAAAACCCAAGATGGCCCAGATAGCCAGAGCGATAATTACCAGCAGTGCCACAACGGTGGCCAGAACACGGCGGCGATTAGCGAAGGGGCGGGCAAAGCTCATGGTGAATAAGTCTATCCATAACCCACGGAGTAGCGTGAGGTGAGTGACAGCTCAGGATAAAGACAAACTCAGCCCCCGTGCGCTCATCGTGTGGGGAGCCGGGGTGCTGTGCTACACCCTGGCGGTAACCGGGCGCACTTCCTTCGGCGTGGCCAGCGTGGATGCCATCGACCGCTTCCACATCAATGCCGCTCAGCTGGCGGTCTTCACTGCACTCCAGCTAGCGGTGTACGCCTTCGCGCAGATTCCGGTGGGCCTTTTGGTGGATCGCTTCGGCCCGCGCAAGCTGATGGTGGCCGGCGCCTTCGTCATGGCAGTGGGGCAGGTCACGCTGGCCTTCACCACGAGCTACCCGGTGGCGATCTTCGCCCGCATGCTGATCGGCGCGGGCGACGCGACGGCCTTCCTGTCTGTAATGCGCCTGATCCCCGCGTGGATTCCGCTGCGCCACGCGCCGCTGCTCGGCCAGCTGACGGGCGCGGTGGGGCAGTTCGGCCAATTCCTATCCGCCGTGCCTTTCCTGAGCCTGCTGCACGCGACCAGCTGGCAGACCGGCTTCGTGAGCCTCGGTGCGGTCGGTGTGTTGCTGGCGCTGGCCGCGGGCGTGCTGGTGAAGGACTCGCCGGAGCCGGAGGCAAATGCCAGCGCCGCCGAGCCCGCCGAGCCCACCGAGCCCGGCAAGCCCACCGAAGCTGAACGCCTACCCGTCAAGAAGATCCTGGCCAACGTGCTGACCAACCGGGTCTGCTGGCACGGCTTCTTCGTCCACTGGACGGGCCTAGGCGCGCTGGTGGTGTTCACCCTGCTGTGGGGCCTGCCGATCATGACACTCGGCCTGGGTCTGCCCGCCGACCAGGCCGGCCTGGCGCTCTCGCTGGGCACGCTGGCCTCCGTGGCGGTCGGCCCGATCGTGGGGCTGCTGTCCGCCCGCTTCTACAACCGTCGCATGCAGATCGTCATGATCTTCTCCATCACCGGTTGGTTGGGCTGGCTGTGGTTCTTTACTTCCGCGCCTACGGGCGTGCTGTGGGCAGCCTGCCTGATGAACATCATCATGGGCTTCACCGGCCCCGTTGCGAACTTGGGTTTCGACTCCGTGCGCGAGAAGGTGGACCGCCGCTTCGTCGCCACCGGCACCGGCCTGGCGAATATGGGCGGCTGGATCGCGGGAATGATTGGCGCCCAGGCTGTCGGCGTGCTGCTGAACCTGCGCGCCTCGGACGGCAATTACGACTGGGCGGACTTCGGCGTGGCCTGGATCGCGGTGGCTACCGTATGGGCCTGCGGTTTTAGCGGAATGTGGCTCACGCGCGATCGCAACGTGCGCCGTTATTCTTAGGCCCTTATCCTCTGGCTGTTTCCCTAAGAGGTTCTTTCTTCGTGACGCCCTCAGTCTCCTGCTTCTTTGCGGCTCGCGACTTTACCCCGGCGTGGATGGTGAGCTTGAGCGCCAGGTAAGTGATGTACACCATCAGGATGTTCCGTGCGGTGAGTACGAGGGCTGCGAACCAGTGGGGACCTTCGAACAGCAGATTGTAGGTGAAGGGGAATACAACCGTGGTCAGGGCGGCGGCGAGCACACTAAGCCACGTGAGTTTGCGCAGTGCGGCGGCCTCGCCATGCGTTCCAGCTCGCGCGGGGGCGCTGGCCCCGTCGCCAGGCTGCTTTGCCAACAGCACTGCCAGCGCCGGGCCGAACCATGCGACGTACTGCGGGGAGAACACCTTGTTGGAGACGATCAGCAGCAGCACCATAGTCAGGAAGAACAGGGCGGTACTGCGGGGAGACCAGGCGTCACAAAGAAAATGCCACAGAGCCCAGGCAAGGCCAAACAACATGGTGCACACCATCAGCACGCTGCTTGCCGTGACCAGCTGATCCACGCCCGGGCCGAAGATCTCGAAGCTTTTCGACGGGGCTTTGGCGATGTGCCATTGGCCGGGGAAGATCGTGGCGGCGACAATCAGGGGAGTGGCGAGGATCGACTCGATCTGTAGGCCACGGACGTCCTGGTACGTCAGCGGGGAGACCAGGCGATCCCAGCCGGAGGTCAGTACCGTGATCGCGCCGACGACCACGAGGGTGCCGCCGAACGTGATCAGACGAGCCCAGGTAGCGGAGCGATTCCACCGATCCACCAGCCCGGCGGCCAGTGCGGCGGGCCACAGCTTCGACATGGCCGCGAACCCCAGCAGGGCGGAGGCGAGCTTCGGGTGGGTAAACAATGCAGCCGCGGTGGCGGCGACCAGCAGACCGGGGATCAGATCCAGGCGGGAGTACACGATCGGTCCCGCGGCGGCGGTAAAGGCAGTCCAGAATAGTGCGGCGCGGTGGCTGCGATTCAACAGGTAGAAGAAGAATGCCGTGCTGCAGGCAATGAGAACCGCAGAGAACAGGGTGAGGAAAACATAGGCGTGATCCCCGCTCAGCTGGATGATCGCACGCACGGGCCACAGCCCAGCATCCGGATACTCGGATAGCGGCAGCGCGCCGTGGCTTGGATGCACAGGTTTGCCCAAGGAATTACGGAAGTAATACATGGGGTCGCCCTTGGCGAAGGGCCAGAAGATCAGGATTCCAACGATAACCACATTCGTCAGTGCCCAGGCTGCAATGATTCTGGAACGGGGCCAGGGGGCGGATAGGTTGGTCTGATCACTCACGAAAGTGAACTGTACCTAAAAGTCTTCAGCTTCCCTAGCAAGCGCACGGACGGTCTGCTGGATTCCTTCTTGCAAGCTGGCCTCGAACTTTTCCTCCCCGCCGAGGACGACCGCGACCAGCGCGCGGGAAATAAAGGAGGTCTTGCCGCCGGGAGCCAGGCGCTTCTCGGTGAGGACAGTCTGAGTGCCGTCGGCGGTGGGGGCGAGCTCGAAGCGCCAGCGCGTGCCGTTCAGGGGGATCTTGAATTCGAAGACCTTCTCCGGCACGACCTCTGTGACGACCGCCCAAGTGGGCCACCAGAGGATGCCCTGACGGTTGAGATTGATGGTGACGGTGCCTGGGGCCGGGGCTGTGGCGTTGCTGCTTGCGCTGGAGCTGCTGCGACGCGGCAGCAGGATCATCTTCTTGCACTGCGGGCTGCGGTCACCCATCGCTGACAGGTCGGTAACCCGCTGCCAGACCCTGCTGGTGGGTGCGTTGACGGTGATGCTGGCGGAAATCTCCGGAGCTGCCATGGTTGTGGTGCCTTTCGTCAGTGGCTCGTCTTGCTAGCGGAAGTTTTGTCGCCGCAACTAGCGGTGGTTCCACACTACGTGCTGCAAGCTACGCATCCACCACAATCGAAGAATCCACATCGCCATGCCGGGAGCACTCCGCCGTCCAACCCATCGGATTCACCTGCACCTTCATCCGGCGCCCGCACAGCGGGCAGAAACGCGGTGGCTCCAAACCCGCCAGCGCCCCGCGGCTCGCCTGCGCAAGCGCCCCGCGGCCTACGCGCAAGGTGTCGTCTGAAGTGTCGAGTGGCTGGCCCGTATGGGCGTCATATAAAGGGGTACCGCCCAAGACAAACAGGGCGGTGAGTTCGCTTAGAGGCATCGAGGACGTCACGGTGTGCCTACAGGGTCGCGTTCAGAGCCTTGATCGGCAGCTGCAGCTTGCCGAGCATATCCACGTCGCGCTCGGCGGGGCGCCCTAGCGTGGTCAGGTAGTTGCCAACAATGACGGCGTTGATGCCTCCCAACAGACCCTTCTCCGCGCCCAGGTCGCCCAAGGTCAGCTCGCGGCCGCCTGCGAAACGTAGCAGCTGGCGGGGGAGAGCCAGGCGGAACGCACCGATGGTGCGCAGGGCATCGTTGACCGGCATGGGCTCAATGTCCGCGAAAGGAGTACCCGGACGGGGGTCGAAGAAGTTCAACGGAACCTCCGTGGGGTCGAGGTTCTGCAGGTCGATGGCGAACTCCGCGCGCTGCTCGACGGTCTCGCCCATGCCGACGATGCCGCCGCAGCAGACCTCCATGCCCGCGTCGCGGACCATCTCCAGGGTGGAGGTGCGCTCCTCCCAGGTGTGGGTGGTGACAACCTCCGGGAAGTAGCTCTTGCAGGTCTCCAGGTTGTGGTTGTAGCGGTTTACGCCGAGCTCCTTTAGGCGATCGACCTGCTCCTGGGTGAGGATGCCGATGGACGCGGCGATGTTGATGTCGACCTCCGCCTGGATGGCGGCGATGGCCTTCGCCATCTGGTTCATCAGGTCCTCGTCGGGGCCCTTCACTGCGGCGACGATGCAGAACTCCGTGGCGCCGGTCTTCGCGGTCTGCTTTGCGGCCTCGATCAGTTGGGCGATGTCCAGCTGGATAGATCGGACCGGGGACTCGAAAAGGCCCGACTGGGCGCAGAAGTGGCAGTCCTCGGGGCAGCCGCCGGTCTGCAGGGAAATAATGCCTTCCATCTCCACGGCATCGCCGCACCACTTCAGGCGAACCTGGTGGGCCAGCTCCAGCAGCTCGTCCAGGTGCTCGTCGCCGAGCTGCAGAACCTGAAGGGTTTCCTCGTAGTTCAGGGGCTCGCCGTTTTCCAGCACCTTCGTGCGGGCGTGGTTCAGGATTTCTGGGGTTTCGGTGGCTTCGGTGGTTGCTGGGGTTTCGGTGGTTCCTGGGGTTGCGGTGGCTGGCTTCGGTTCAGTGGTAGTCATCGTCGGTCTCCTCAAAGCTGTCGTGAAACTTCTCGTGCGAGTGATGGTGGGCGTATCAGTCTTGAACGTTGGTCTTGAACGCTGTTTAGTTTCACATGCTAACGCACTGAGATTGCGATGTGTGACATACCGGGGGCTAGGGAGTTTTGAGGGGGCGGGGCGTGTGCCATGCCAGGGCGGGAAGCCTGGCGTGAGGGGGAATGTCCCAAATTCCAGCTCTTAGGATATAACTATTTTGTTTACGCAGGTCAGCGCGTTGTCAATATTGGCTGCATACCTGCTACTTTCAATAACTCGACGATTTGGGACATCGGCGTTGTAGCCCGCTCGCGACTGTGGGGTGTTCGGGGTTCTAGTGGCGCATGTGGCGGGAGTGGCGCGGGCGGTTCCGGCGCTGTGGAGGTTATGCGGTGGATGTCGCACGGTGAAAGCCGCGGCGGAGGCTACGCGGTGCAGGGTAAGAGAAAAGTGGCACCCCGCGGGGAGGTGCCACCTTCGTCAGGCCACGTGGGCAGATGAGCCAGCGCAGCTATTCAGATGAGCCAGCGCATCTAGCCAGCTAATCTAGCTCTAGGCGTGCTCGTCGGCCTGCTGCTTCGGAGGCTGTACGGTCCACTCCGGCGGAACGTCCTTGCCAGACTCCTCGTCCTGCTCTGCCTGCTCGGCGGTCTCCTGCACGATGCCCTTGGCGTGGTGGCTTGGCGCGTAGACCGCGTACACCTGCATCGGCTCGTCACCGGTGTTGATGATGTCGTGCCACACACCAGCCGGAACCTGTACGGCCCAGCCGTCAGAGACCTCCTGCTGGATGGTCATGTTGTCCTTGTCGGGGCCCATGATGCACTTGCCAACTCCCGCATCCAGGCGCAGGAACTGGTCGGTATCGTGGTGCACCTCCAGGCCGATGGAATCGCCGGGAGCGATGGACATGAGGGTCACCTGCAGGTACTTGCCCGTCCATGCGGTGGTTCGGTAGTTGGTGTTTTCTCGGGTGGCAGTTTCAATGTCAAAGACATTTGCCTCTGGTCCGTTGTCTACGATCTTCATGATGCTCCTTCCGGTTCGACATCCTTCACTTCCCAGTGTAGGCCGATTTTCCTGGGCTTTCAGGCGCGTAGCAGTTGGGTGCTGTAACGCCGAAGCCGCAACGCTGTAACACTGGAGGCATGGCTACTTCTGACATTTATTGGAAAGCTAATCCCGGCCGCCCCGGCGCTTGGGAGGTCGCGGGCTTGCGCTGGCTCGCCGAGGCTCCGGGTGGCGCCCCGGTTGTTTCTGTTCACGAGCACGATGCTCGTGGGTTGGGGATCGATCGGGTAGAGCCGATGACGCCCACACGCGCCATGGCCGAGGATTTCGGCCGAAAGCTGGCGGCCACGCATGCCGCGGGGGCGCCCCACTTCGGGTTCTCGCCGACGGGAGAGTCCGGATTTCAGGGCCCCAACGACAACCTCTTGGAGCTTCCCCTGAAACCTTCCGAGAGCTGGGGAGAGTTCTACGCGGACGTGTGCTTGTCTCCGCTGGTTGCGCGGGTCTTCGGTGGAACTTCGGCAGTTGGCACCTCGGCAGCTGTAACGCTGGCAGCTAGCGCCTCGCAGTCTGCTCCGGGGGCTGGCGCCGGGAGCGCCACCGCGGACGTTCCCGCCGAGGTGACCCGGCTGCTGGAGGCCCTACGCGCCGGGCAGCTGGACGATGGCACACCCCCGGCCCGCATCCACGGCGATCTGTGGGCGGGGAATGTGCTGTGGGGGAAGGTGGCGTCAAGAAATAAAGAAGGAGGAATCCTCATCGACCCGAGCGCGCATGGCGGCCATCCGCGCGCGGACCTGGCGGCGCTGCGACTCTTCGGTGCGCCGCACCTGAGCAGTATCGAGGGCGCGTATTTCGAGGCCAGCCCGTACGTGGATGGATGGGGGACGGGTGCGCAGAGCGTGGATCTGCACCAACAGCACCTGCTGTGGCTGCACGCGGCGGTGTTCGGCGGCGGTTATGTCGGGGAGGCCGTCGCGGGCGCAGGGCGCGTGGTGCGCGAGTTGTGACGTGCGGGCGGGGCGCGTGGCGCGTGAGTTGTGGCGCGCCCCAAGCGGAAGTGCTGTAGGGAAGCCGACGGAGTACAGTCATAGTTCGGACAAAATCGCCTAATTTGTTTTTCTAATTTTTCGTGAAGGAGTTTCTTCAGCGTGAAGAGAACATTCTCTATCGCCATGGCCTTCGTCGGTCTGACCGTCGGCGCGGGCTTCGCCACCGGCCAAGAAGTGATCCAATACTTCATTTCCTTTGGCCTCAACGGCATTTGGGGTGCGGTGCTGGCCGGCATCGTCATGACCCTCGCCGGTAGCGTGATCCTGCAGGTCGGCAGCTACTTCCTGGCCGACGAGCACCGCATGGTGTTCCGCAACGTCGCGCACCCCATCGTCTCGCGGTTCTTGGATGTCTCCGTGACGATCACACTGTTCGCCGTCGGTTTCGTGATGCTCGCCGGCGCGGGCTCCAACCTGGAACAGCAGTTTGGCCTCCCCGCCTGGGCAGGCGCGCTGCTGATGACGGGCGTGGTGCTGGCCGCCGGAATGCTGGACGTGGAGAAGGTTAGCCAGGTCATTGGCGCGCTGACCCCGCTGATCATCATCGCGGTGATCTTCGCCTTCGTGTACACGATGATCAACATGCCCTCCGACACTTCGCACTTGAACGAGATCGCGATGGCGGAGGAGTCGCCGGTTTCCCCGTGGTTCGTCTCCGCCCTGAACTACAACGGCCTGGCGCTGCTGCTGGGTGTTTCCATGTCCCTGGTGATCGGCGGTAACTACGCCTCCCCGAAGGAGGCCGGTGTGGGCGGCCTCATGGGTGGCGTGCTGTACACCGTCATGCTGATCATCGCCGCGATCACCCTGTACCTGAACATCGAGACCGTCCAGGGCAGCGACGTGCCAATGCTCGCGATGATGGACGACATCAGCCCGGTGCTGGGCGTGATCATGGCGATCATCATCTTCTTCATGATCTTCAACACCGCGATTGGCATGTTCTACGCGCTGGGTAAGCGTCTGACCGCCAGCACCGACAAGTCCTTCCGCCCGGTGTTTGTCGTGGTGACCCTCATTGGTTACGGCATCAGCTTCGTGGGCTTCGATACCCTCATGACCTACGTCTACCCGGTGATTGGCTACATCGGCCTGGTGATGATCATCGTGATGATCGCCTGGTGGCTCCGCTCTCGTGCCCGCATCTTCGCAGAGTCCAAGCGCCGCGACCGCATCCACGAGCTCGCCCACGCCCGCGAGCACGACGATGAGGAGTACACCGACGAGGATCGCCAGGAGATGCGCAAGCTGGTCGGCGAATCCAACATCGAGGACAAGGAGCTGCACGAGACCATCACCGATGAGGTGAAGAGCGAGATCCCTGACGAGGAGCTCGAAAAGTAGCGCACCGCGCACCACGCGCCCGGTACGCCGTGGCCTCTACCTGGGCGTACAATGAGTATCCATGTTTGGCGGGATGCATGAATCACTCACGACGGTTGCGATAAGCGCGGCGGATTTCACCCCGCCGCAGGGGTGGGGGCCGGTGCTGAAGGAACAGCTCGGCATTGATCTGTGGCGCATCCCGGTGGTCATGGTCGCCGCCGTCGGCATCTACCTGACGTTCCTGGTGGCGGTGCGGCTGTTCGGGCAGCGCATCCTCAGCCCGCTGGGCGGCTTCGATGCCGTCGTTATTTTCATGTTCGGTGCCGTCGCGGGCCGTACTGTTTTGGGCCATCCGCCGTCATTGGCCGCGGGCGTGATCGGCCTGCTCACCCTCATGGGCATGGAGGCTCTCTTCGGCGCCGTGCAGGACGTCGTGGCCTTGCGCCGCACCATCAACCCGCCGCCGACAGTACTTATCGCCCATGGCGAGGTGCTGGAGGAGACTCTGCAGCGCAACCACATCACCGAGACCGCTATCGCCACGGCCGCGCGCAAGGCGGGTGTGCGCGACTTTAGCGAGGTCGCGTGCATGATTCTGGAATCCAACGGGTCCATCTCTACCCTGCGCGCGGGGGAGAAGATCGACCCGGATTTGTTGCTGGGGGTCGAGGGCGCCGAGAAGGTTTTGTGACGCCCCCTCGTCCCACCGAACCTTAAGCGTTCAGCACCGGGTGGAGTCGCTTCATGGTCCACGTTTGCTGGCTGCGGGCCGATAGCGTGGTGACCAGGAAGCAGCCGAGGCCGACGAGGAACAGCACTCCCACTGCGATCGGTAGGCGTTCGTCGTAGAAGCCGTAGATCAGCTGCCTGAAGCCGTTGACTGTGTACGTCATTGGGTCGAACGGATGCAGGAATTGGAAGAATTTGTTTTGGGTCTCGACGGGGTAGAGGCCTCCCGAGGCGACGATCATCAACATGAGCACCGCTAGGGCTGCCACGCGGCCTGGTCCAGGGCCCATGAACGCGATGAACATTTGGTTCATCAGCATCCACACCAGCGCCACGAGGGCAGCGAAGAGGAATAGACCCGGTAGGTTATCGACTTCCATGCCCACGCCCCAGACGGTCACGCCGACCACGACAGCTGCCTGGCCAATGGCGAGTAGGCCGGTCGGCAGGAAGCCGGAGAGCGCCGCACGCCAGGAGTGCACACCAGAGTTGACGGTTCGAGCCTGCAGGGGCTTGATCATCACGTAGACCATGATGCCGCCGATGAACAGCGCCATGCTGAAGAAGAACGGTGCCATGCCGGCGCCGAAGGTGTGGTTGCCGGAATCGTTGTCGCTCTTCAGGTCCACCGGTCCACCGATGGTGGAGGCGGTGGCCAGGCGCTGGCCCTCGTTCCAATTCGGAACCTGCTTGGAGCCATCGGAGAGCTTGGTGTGCAGCTCGGAGGCGCCGTCGTCCAGCTTGGCGGTGCCGTCCTTGGCCTTGCCGGTGCCTTCGACGAGCTTATCCGCACCGTCCTTGAGCTTGGTATTGCCGTCGTCCAGCTTGATCACGCCGTCCTTCAACTTGCCCGCGCCGTCGGAGGCTTCGCCCATCTTCTCGTCGAGTGTCTGCGCGCCGTCGTTGAGCTTGTTCACGCCGTCCTGCAGTTGCTTGAACTGTCCTGGCAGGCCCTTCAGCTCGGTCACGCCGTTGCGCAGTGGCGCGTTCGGGTCGTTGAGCTGGTAGGACAGCTGTGCGCTGCCGTCGGCCAGGCGCTTCAAGTCCGATGCGTTCTGCGACTTCGGGCCGAGGCCCTGCGTTTCCAGGGCGAAGGCGACCTTGTCCAGCTCGTCGGCCGCGGTGATGGCGGCGGGTACGCCGGTGCCGCGCAGGTCGCGGGAGAGCCCACGCAGGTTAGCCGCGTGGTCGCCCTGGGCCTTGGTCACGCCACCGAGTTGGGTGTTGAGCTTCTGCACTCCGTCGTTGACCTGGCTTGCTCCGTCGCCGAGTTTATTGACGCCATCTTCCAGCTCGTTGAGCTTTCCGGCCTTGCCGTTGATCTTGTCGGCCGCAGCGTTCACCTTCGTGGCGAGCTCGTCAGTACCGTCGGCTAGTTTGCCCGAGCCGTCGTGGAGCTTGACGAGTCCGTCGTCCAGATCGGTTGCGCCCTTGCGCAGCTTGCCGGAGCCATCCTTGGCGGTGGCCAGGCCGTCGGCGAGTTTGTTGGCGCCGTCGTCCAATTGGATAGACCCGTCCTTCAGTTCAGCGGTGCCGTCGGCGAGCTTGCCGGCGCCGATGGCGGCCTTTTGCATGCCGGAGCCGGCGTCCACGATGCCGACGAGGACCTTGTCCACGGCCTCGGCACTGATCTTGTCGCCCACCACGCTGATGACCTCACGCATGACGTTCTGGCCGATCATGGTCGATAGGAAACCGTTGGCGTCGTTGTAAGTGCTGATGAGGTTGGCCTTCTCCGGGTTATCGGAGGTGGGGGAGGCCACGGCTTCGGAGAAATTCTCCGGCAACTCGAGGGAGAAGTAATACCGACCGGATTCCACGCCCTTGCGGGCATCTTCGGCATCCGTTTCGATCCAGCTGATCTGGTCGTTGTCCCTTAGTCCCTGAATCACCTCGTCGCCGGCGCGCAGTTCCTCGCCCTCAACGTTGGTTCCCTTGTCACTGTTAACCAGTGCGACAGGCAGGCTGTTCAGGTTCCCGAAGGGGTTCCAGAAAGCCCAAAGGTAGAGGGCGGAGTACAGCAGCGGCATGAGCACGAGGATGACAAGTGCAGCTCGGGTGAGTCTATTGCGCTTGAAGCTGCGGATTTCGCTGTTGAGTTTGAAACCGGCAAGCATTAACGGTTCTCCTTTTGCTCTGTGGTGTTGGTGTGGTCTTCGGGGATGTCCAGATCGTCGAGTTCTGGGTCGTCCAGTGCTGGGTCGTACTGGCCTGATTCGACCTCCGCCGGGTCAGGGTATTCGCGCAGTCCGGTATGAATCGGGTGCGCGTGGCCAGCGTTGGCGTCAATTTCAATAACCTTGTTCGGCTCCACAGGGCCGACAATGGGGTTCGACGAGTTAACGACCACAGGAATGTCCTGCGAAAGGCGCTCGAGCACCTGCAATAGAATCGCACGGTCGTCGTTCTCGTGCACCTGCTCGATGTCGTCCATGATCAGCAGCTCGACGGGCTTGTTGTCGGCGGGCGACAGGGCCAAGCTGATGCGCAGCATGATCTTGTCCAGGTTGTCCAGCTGGGAGATGTAGGCATCC
Organism: Corynebacterium jeikeium; assembly: GCF_000738175.1. Lineage (GTDB taxonomy): Bacteria > Actinomycetota > Actinomycetes > Mycobacteriales > Mycobacteriaceae > Corynebacterium > Corynebacterium jeikeium_C. The sequence continues at coordinate 64,193 of NZ_JFCH01000046.1, forward strand.
AGCGGAGGTAGGTCGCGGTCGCCGTAGACGTAGTTGCAGAAGCGCTCCAGATCCTCTTGCGAGGCCTTGCGCATCGGCATGAACCACGGTTTCGACCAGGACATGGATTCGGTGAGAACGTCCTGGACCGTGACGGAACGCTCCAGCAAGTCGATCTGCTCGACACCGGCGATGGCTACGCAGGAGCGGATGGGTTTCGGTTTGGATTCGCCGAGTACGTTCAGCGAGCCGCCGGTGGGCTTCATCCGGCCAGAAAGAACCAGAGCCAGGGCCGTGCGGCCGGAGCCACCCTTGCCAAGCAGGTTGGTTAGACCCTGGTTGGGGATAGCGAAAGAAAGAGGGCCAAACACTCGGCCCTCGTCACCTTTTAGCTCGAGATCCTGGGCTTCTACTGCTAGGGAAGACATGGCTTTACCTAATTTCTGTGGGGAGGGAAGCTCGGTCTATTTCAACAGACACCCTGGACATCTTTGTAGATTTTGACGATTTCGTCAATTTCCTCCGCGGTGTGCTGCGGTGGCGTTGTGAAATAGCGCTACAGCACCCGAATCTACAAGGAATCTAGCTGGGAAGCTGCAGCGCTGTTGGGGAAGGGGGTGGGTTATATCGCCGCCCCGAATACGGAGCCGACGGCGAAGGTGACCGCCAGGGCGGCCATTCCGCCGATAACGATGCGCAGCACCGCGCGGGTCTTCGGTACATTACTGAGGTGAGCCGACAGGGCGCCAGTGAGCGCCAGGGCTACGAAGGTCACGCCGAAGATTACGGCGACGGGGGCGAACAGGGCAGCGGCAAACGGCAGTGCGGCACCCAAGATGAAGGATATGAAGGATGCGATGCCCGCCGACCACGGGTTCACCAGTTGGCTCATGCCCATGGCGCGCTCGGAATCGCGCTGCGAGGAGACGGAGACGTACTCGCCGAGCGCCATGGACACGGCGCCGCCGATGACGGCGGCCAGTCCGGACATGGCGATGGTCTGTGGGTTGCTAGTCGCGCCCGCCACGCCGACGAGGACCGCGGCGGTGGAGGCGATGCCGTCGTTGGCGCCGAGGACAGCCGCGCGGAGGCGGTTGAGGCTCTCGCCGTGATTCTCATCGACGTCGGCGGGCGTGTTCTCGGTGGGCTCGGCGCTTTCGGGGAGCTCGGGGTGCCCAGCTGGGGCGGCGAGTTCGGGGTGTTCGGCTGGAGCGGTCACTTCAGCCGTCGGGATGGTGATAACCCCGCGTTCGCATGTAGCCACGGCAGTGCAGCTGCCGTCGTAGTAGCGATCGCAGGGGCAAGATACTGAAGTGCTCATGACTCAAGTATCGCCGGGTTTGAAACCTTCCGCAAGCATTGAAAGGCTACCTTTACGCAGGTCAGGATGCCTTTCATTAGGTGAGGCTGGGGTTGGGGAGGCGTGGTGGCGTCAGTAACTAACGGGCGGATCGGCGGGCGCGCAGGCGATTGTCATAGAGCGCGACGACGAGGGCGACGGCCATGAGCGAACCGATGGTGCCGAAACCGATGGCGGTGCCGAGAGTCCAGTTGATGGCGCGCGAGCTGGCGAAGACGATTGCGGTGATCAGCGCGAGCCCCATGGCAGTACCGATACGTTGTGCAGTCTGCAGGACCGCGCCAGAGCTACCTGCGTAGTTCAGTGGAACGTCCGCGAGCGTGAGGGTTTGGTTCGGGCCGATGACCGCGCCCTGGCCGGTGCCGACGAGGAAGAGGGTGGGCACCATCCACCACTCCGAAATGCCTGCGAGGTGGTGCAGCACAAGGGCGAGGATGGTCAGCACGATGCCGGTCAGCGCCACGGAGATGCCGTCGATGACGACGCGACGGCCCCGGTCGGCGACCCGCTTGCCGGCCCAGTTGGCGGCGAAGGAGCTGCTGATCGCGGCGGGAATGCCGACACTACCGGCGACGAGCGCGCTGTAGCCCAGCCCGTTTTGGAAGTACAGGGCCACGAGCACCCAGATGCTGGTCATGCCCATGAAGTACACTCCCGCCAGCATGGTGCCCAGGCGGAAGCTGGGGAAGCGGAAGATCTGCATGTCCACCATGGGGTCGAAAGGCTTGTTGTTCTTCACGTGGCGTTCCCACGCCAGCCACCCGGCCAGCAGAGCGACGGCGACGGGGAGCAGCAGGAAGGTGCGCGCGCTGCCGGAGGATTCCACGAACGGGAAGAGGAAGGCCAGGACGGCCAAGCCAAGCAGGAGGGAGCCGAAGGGGTCGAGGCTGCGCATTGCGCGGATGACGCCCACGTTACGGCCGGTGGCGGGATCCTTGACTCGGCCCATCAGCGGGCGCGGGAACCACAGGAGCGCGAGGACGAAGGCCAGAACACCGAAGGGGACGTTGACCAGGAACGTCCAGCGCCAGCCGTGCTCCGGGCCACCGACGCGGATGAGGAAACCTCCCAGGACGGGTCCAATGGCCACGGCCACGCCCACGACGGTGCCGAACCAGCCGAAGGCCCGGCCGCGCTCCTTGCCGCGGAAGAACTGCTGGATCATGCCCACGGCCTGCGGGTTGAGCAGGCCGGCGCCCACGCCCTGGATGAAGCGGGTGACGTTCAGGGCTTCCGCAGTGGGGGCGAAGCCCGCGGTGATGGCGGCCAGGGTGTAGACGCTCAAGCCGATGAGGTACATCCCGCCCCGGCCGAGCAGATCGCCGGCGCGGCCAGCGGCGACGAGGACCACGCCGAACGTCAGCGTGTAGCCGGAGAGAACCCACTGGATGTCTGATTCGGTGGCGCCCAGTCCCTGCTGGATGGAGGGCAGGGCGACGTTGATGATGGACACGCTGATGAGCGACATGAAGATCGTCGTGAGGATGACGCCCAGAACTTTCCAGCGGCGCGGATCCTCACCCGGGGGATAGGTGCCGGGGGACTGGATCGTGGCCTCCGTCGCGCCGGGGCGGGGGTTTGCGGTGCCCTGGCCCGGGGTGCCCGGCTGCACGTCCCCGCGAGGGTTGCCCGGCTGTGAGTTTGCGGCGTTAGGGTCCTGGTCAGCCACGGTGGAGCGTGCCCTCCTTCGGATCGCCTGTGTGTAGATCTGTGCGCTGGCGCGGTTTCGCGCGGTCGTGCGCGAGATTCCCTTTAGTGAAGCATAACGCTACTAAGGGTGACCTTATTTCAGGGGGTGGTGAAGGTTTCAAAGTGGATAGGCTTCTGAAGTGCTGTTGTAGCCTGGGGCACAGGTGGTTCGAAGATCACGGAGGCTTTGTGTTATGGGGATAAACGACGAGTTCACCGAGGCGAACAATGCTCGGAATTCCAACTGGTATCAAATCCAGGGAGCGGAGTTCCATCTTCCGGAGGGTTATGTCTGCGGCTCTCAGCCGGAGTGGCGCCTTGCGCATTTCGCGGTGGTTCTTCCAGTGCCCGAATTACCGGAGGTTTTCGATTGGCCCGAGGCTTGGGTACCTGGCCGTTTTCGCGGAATTAAGAAGATTGAGTTCGCAGAACGGGATGAAGAAGGGGACTTCGTTCGCCAGTTCTGGGGCAATAAAGTTGATTACAAATATGTACCCCGCGTTTTCCATAAGAGTGCTGGGTCGTACTTCCGTGAGCCCCTAGCCAGCTCTATGGGGGCGAGTGCGGTTGATGCTGTACCGACGTCTGGTGGGGATCCCGCGGAGTGGATCTCGGATGCATCGACTAATCCTGCCAAGGTCGTCGCACATCGACTCCTGTTTGAGCCTGACCTTACGACGGAAGGCAAGCAGCGGGCACCAGAAATGGAGACATATCCGCTGCGTTTCGCTTTGGACGACACTGGGCACCCCTTTGCGACCTTGAAGTTTGTGTGTGCCGAGTACCTGCAATACTCCGGGCCATGCCTTTATGACCTTGAAAGTGGCGAACCTAGTAACTTCGAACAGAATTTTCTCGTCATCCATGCTGTCGCGGAAAATTGCTCCGGAAAAGCGCTGGAGGAAGCTACTGCGTCGTTGACTAAGCCACGAGAGAAAATGACCCTGATTGCGGAGGAAGGCAACGGAGAGGCGAGACAAAGAAAGCTACTTGAAGAACTCACTGGCTCACCACTGACTAACAACGAGGCTAGTGTTTGCCTATTGGAGGCTGCCGTGAAGGTTGTGGAAAAACAGCTATTCGTTGGCTCGGAAACTCACATTCCGTGGGATCTCACCAAGGGGGGATACTTCAAGGTACCCGGTAGAGGAACAAAAGCGAACCACGGTCGCCAATCTCCCAAACCTTATTGCGTCACGATGGCTATCCCGGGCCGTACAGACATTGCCCTACCAACCCCCATCGCGGATGCATCTGAGGAGTCGGGGGAGAATTGGATGCTCCACGACCAATGGGCATGGTACTTTGCTTCCCGTTTCGACCGGTACACAACAGAAATCCCTTATTTCCGCGATGGCTCTATAAACAGAAGCCTCGTGTCCCGCTATCGTGACTGGACTATTCACTCCTGCGAGGAGGGTTTGGCCGTAGTGCGCCGGGCACCGCTTGAAAACTCACAAAATAATTTCTTTATGCTGGCTGGGACTCGCTTTGTAGACCTGGCTATTTTAGCGCTTAGAGCAGATAACTATCTGGGGTGTATTAGCGAACAACTTCGCCAATTATCTTTCGGCCCGGAAGCTCTCAATGTCTTGGAAAGCTCCGGCTCTGAGGGCAATGCTGGAACTCTCGAGAAGATAAGGGGCGCGGACCAAAAGCTGCAGGGCAGTCTCCGGAAGTTCGCAAAGATACAAGCGGAACTAGTCTATGTGCGCGACCACCTCTGGTACGAGCGAGTCCCCGGACGCGACGTAGCGACCACCATTCTGCAGCATATGTTGGAAAAGACAGGTGCGCGGGGAGACTTTGATGACATCGTCGGCGAACTTGAGATACGTGAGAACGTCTACACAACCCAGTACAACTTCGCACGTATCAGACTTGATGGCATCGAGGCGGACGCTCATAAGCGTAAACAAGAGCGGCGCGACGAACGCAATGAATTAATCGCGTTAGCAGCCGCAGTTCTGGCAGTCCCAAGCCTTTTTGCGCTTTTGCCCGCTGTTGGGCAGTGGTGGGTTTTCATTGTTTGCCTCGTGGCCATTGTTGTTATATCCGCGGTGACGTACTTCTCGCGCCGTCAACGGAGAAAGAAACAGTCGAGTTGATCTCGACTGCCAAGCGCTAATAAGCGGCCAGGCCTCCCTCCGGCAGCATTAGCTCTCGAGGGCGGCCTTCATGCAGCGCATCGCGGCCAAAGTCTTCGGCACGCCGACGTAAGGCATGAGGTGCACGAAGCATTCGGCCACCTCCTCTGGGCTCATGCCTGCGACGTCCACAGCGGTCTTGATGTGGCCGGTGAGTTGCGGCTCTACGCCACCCATCGCAGCCAGGGCAGCCATGTTCAGCATCTGACGGTCGCGGAGAGTAATGCCATCGCGCTGGTAGGTTCCGCCGAAGACGGCCTCGACAACCCAGTCGGACGCGCCGGGTGCGAACTCGTCGAGCTGCTTCTTCCACGCAGCAGCGGATTCTGGGGTTTGGGTCTCGCGGACGAAGTCTTCGCCCTTGTCGCGGTTCAGTTCCATGGGGGCATGCCTTTCTCTTTGGATCCACGCTCCGGTTAGATCCGGCTGGCGATGTAGCCAGACACGTGCACCAGGAGCGGGGTGGGTTGCCCCGAGGTTAGCCCAAGTTCTCGCACCAGGACGCGGGGCAGCCGTGGGCTAACCGGTGCACTTGTCCAAAGCCTTTGCCGTACAGCAGTGCCAATCTGAGGGCGTGCGCATGAGCATCGAACCCTTAGTTGGCGCCGAGATGTTCGATATTTTTGAATCCTTGTCTTCAGCGCTTGTTAGATTGAGCACATGAATCGGACAACTGTGGTGGCAGATGCGTTGGCGATGATCCGCCTTGCGGACTCGGTACCTGCTTGGGCGATGCTTCGTGCCCATAACGCCCCAGCTGTTCTTTCTGTCTTAAGTGCTGTCTTCCAAGCAGGTAATCGCCAGATCGCCGGATCCGAGCTCACCCTAGCAGTGGAGTCCTTGCTGATCGATATTCGGGAACAGACCAATATGGAGCTGCCCAAGTCAGCCGTGGCTTATATCAATGACTGGGTGAAACTCGGATACCTTACGAGACGCAGCCCTCAGGGCTCGAGGGAAGAGTTTTACGAGCTCACCACGGACGCGCACGTTGCTATCGACTATGTCCAGCAGTTGATCAGTCCTCAGCGGGTGGTGACCAAATCCCGCCTCGGAACTCTATTCAATAATCTCCAGGATCTGGCGGCTGAAACAGATCCCGACGAAGCGAGAGCGATTAGTCGCCTGGAAGCTCAGCGAGATCAGATCCAAGACCGTATCGACAACATCCGCATGAACGGTGTCGGCGTGATTTCCGACGAAGAGGCAGTGGAGAGGGCACGGGAAATCCTGGCTCTGGCGAGGGATTTGCCCACCGACTTCTCCCGCGTTCGGGAGGAGGTTGAGAATGTCGATCACGAACTCCGAGAATCGCTCGTCGAAGGGCAGCTAAACGCTGGTGAGGTACTGGACAATGTCTTCCGTGGTGTAGATCTGATCGCAGAATCAGAAGCGGGACGGGCATTCAACTCCTTCTATGAGCTTTTCCTTGACCCGGAGCAATCAAAGCAACTCGATGCCGTGATGGATTCAGTGCAATCGCGGGACTTTATGGAGCAGCTCGGCCCGGAAGAGCGGAACGAGATCGCGCAATTGGTAGACATGCTCGATTCCTCCTCGGGACAGGTGCATACCTCGCTCACGGGCCTATCGCGGTCCCTAAGGCGCTTCGTGCAGTCCCGAGAAGCAGAATCGCAGCAGGCCCTCACACGGGCAATCAATCAGGCGCAGCAGCAAGCGCTCGAGCTCGCAAAACGAGGGATCGCGCCTTACGAGAAGATCGGCTACGAGCTCGAGCTGACGACGCGGCAACCGACGTCGCTTTCCAGTTGGGAATTACACAACCCGAAGGAATACCGCATCGAGCGGTCAATGGAAGTCAACGAGTCAGGCGAGATCGACTTCGAACAGATGCGTCGGCGTATCCGGGAATCAGAAATTGACTGGCAGGAACTGCGCGACGCAATCAACGATGTGCTCGGCAGAAAGGGGCAAGCATCGATTCGGGAAGTCTTGGAAGAGCACCCTGCCACTCAGGGGCTAGCGAGTGTGGTGGGGCTCATCAAACTTGCGCATGATCACGGCGAAAGATCCGACGGTACAGAAGTCCTGCAGTGGGAGAGACCAAGCGGGAAAAGGTATCAAGGGCGGTATGAGCGTTTCGAATTTCGGAGGAAGGTTGGGCGCATCTAAATGGAAAACAAACTGTATGAAGGCGACACCGGAACCTTGACAGGTTTGCAGCGTCGTGCCCTGGCGGAACTCATCCGCGGCCCATACGTGTCGAGCGTGAAATCGCCAGATGTGTTTGCTGCGATATCCAACTCACGTGAGATTCTTGCCCAACAGCTGGATAATCTCTACCTCACTCTCATTCTCGACGAGCATGCAGGGGTTGCCTACACAAAGGCGTGGGAAGCGGATGTCCCTGAAAAGCGTGCGCTGCTACGCAAACAGTCGTTGACTTTTATGGACACGGTGGTGATTCTCCACCTGCGCCGTGAGCTGGTGACGACGAGCCCCAACGAGCGAACCATCGTGGATGAGGGTGAGGTTTTTGAGGCGACCCTGCCGTATCAAGGCCACGCTGGCACGGACAAGTCCACGCAGCGTAAGCGCTTTACTGCAGCGTGGAACAAGCTGAAGAGCTACTCGATTATTGCCAGCACCCCGACCGAGGGGCGTTTCGAGGTGTCCCCGGTGCTGCGCATCATCTTTTCCAGCGAAGAAATCGCCGCTGTCACCGAGTCTTTCCGAGCTCTCCTGGAGGAAGAACAATGACGACGACTCTGCCTGGCCAATTCCGACTCTCCCAAATCCAGGTTTATAACTGGGGAACATTCGACAACCTTCACTGTGTCGAGGTGCCGCGGGAGGGCTTCCTCATCACAGGCCCTTCAGGTTCCGGTAAGTCGACGCTGATTGATGCGATCTCGACGATTCTTGTTCCGCCCGGCAAGATTCGTTTCAACGCTGCGGCTGATAACCAAGCACACTCGGGCCGTAACTTGGTTACCTACTGCCGCGGTGCCTGGCGCCGCGAGCACTCGATCGAGGCGGACGAACTTACGCAGTCCTACCTTCGAACAGGTGCGACGTGGACGGGCGTCGCTCTACGCTATAGCGATGGGGCAGGGGAGACCGTAACCGCTTGCCGGTTGATGTTTTTGCCCGCTAACGCCTATTCGCGCCAGGAAATCACGGATCTTTACATTTTGCTCCCTCGGGCTGCCGATCTGACAGAGTTTGAGGATCTGGCACAGAAGAACTTGCCGGTTAGTGAGGCGAAGAAGACATACAGCGATGCCCTGCACGTCAGTCGAAATCATCCGAAGTTCAGTTTGGCGCTGCGCCGAGCGGTGGGGATCGCCGATGCCGGTGCTTTGGACCTGCTGAACCGAACGCAATCGGCTAAAACGCTCGGCGATCTTAATCACTTGATGCGTACCTTCATGCTGCCCGAACCAGAGACCTTCGAGATCGCGGAGCAAGCAGCGGAGAATTTCACAGACCTCCGAACGGCGTATGAGTCGGTGGTGAAAACTCGTGAACAGATTGAGCAACTGGCACCGGTGCGCGTGGCAGCAGAGAAGCGTGCAGGGGTCGAAAACAGGCTGACCACGGTAAAGGAGGACCGAGACGGCGTCGAAACCTTCGTCGACGAGTGGCGGCAGCGTTTCGCCGAACAGGAGCGGGATCAGTGGACTTCCGAGATTAAGACAGTCAGCGCGAAGATTGAAGAAGCCACCGGGGTTCGAGATGCACACCGGGCGCAAGCAGATCAACTGCGCACGTTGATTCATGGAGCGCAGGATTCTGCCTTGGTTTCTGCACAGGCTCGGCGTGACCGTTTGCAGGACCGGCTGGAGCGAGTGACCAAAGAGGAAGAGGCATTCAATTCCCGGCTCAAATCCATTGGGGCTGCAAAGCCCGGCAGTGTTGAGGAATTCACCAACCTTGTGCTGCAGTTGCGTGAAGAGCGGAAGCGGTTGAGTGCTGCATATGAAACAGAAGACGTAAAGCTGGGTCAGGCGCACGTGCGCGTTTACGAGCTGGGCGAGAACAAGGACAAGCTGGTCGCGGAGCTTGAGGCTTTGCGAAAATACGAATCGGCCATGGATAACCGGTTGCTCCGTGCGCGAGCCTTGATTGCAGAGAAGTCTGGAGTGCGGGAGTCTGACCTTCCATTCATTGCAGACCTCGTGAGTATGAAGCCTGGTGAAGACCATTGGCAAGGAACCGCAGAGCGAGTGATGGGCGGGTTTGCCCGGCGGATCCTTGTCCCAGACGAGCACTATGACCAGGTTTCTTCAGCTATCGATGACACCTATCTCGGTGCGAAAGTGAGCTACACCAGGTTCACTCGGGATCTGGAAGAACAGCGCCCGTCCCGTTTCGTACCGAACTCACTGGGGCTGAAAATCAACGTAAAGTCCGGGCGGTATCACGACTGGATCCAGACCCAACTTTCTACGAAGTTCGATTACTTATGCTGCGGCTCTGTGGAAGAGTTTCGTGCTGCCCGGCGGGCGGTGACTGCAAAGGGTCAGGTGAAACATAACCGCAACGATCACATTAAGGATGATCGCCGCCGAATCGATGACCGTTCGAACTGGGTGCTGTGGGGCAATCTCGCTGACAAGATCGATGCCCTTCAAACAGCGGTGCGCGACATCGTGGCGAAACTTGAAGACGCTGAACGGCGACGCAAGGCCATCGCGGCCGGCCAGGAGAAAAGGCGTGCCCAAATAGCCACGATCGAGCGGCTATTGGAGACGGAACGTTTTCAGGATATCGATGTGTCGTCGGTGACCCAGGAGCTTGCAGAAGCCCAGCGAGTCGTTGATGAACTTACTGATGGAAACGCGGAGCTGGCTGAACTGAAAGCGAAGTTGAAGGGCGTTGAAGCTACTCTCGACAAAGTCGAGGAGCAGGTCATGGCACAGCGGAACCAGCTTAGTGTCTCCAAAGTTCGCCTGGAGCAGGCAGAAGAAACGCTTGAGAAGATTCGGAATCGCCGAGGTGGGAAGACCGTCTCTGAGGACGTTGCGACCCGTCTGACAGAACGTTGCACGGCTATCGACCGCACCATTCGGCCCGATAACATCGATGCGCTCAACAATCGCCTCATTCGTGGTATCGAAGATCAGCTTGCAGACCTCAATGCGCACTTCACCAAATATTGTGGTGATCTGGTCAACGCAATGAACCTTTACTTGGTGCGCTGGCCTGATCGGGCGGGCGACCTCAAGGCGGATATGGAGTGGGAGCAGGATTTTCTTCGGGAACTGGGCAGGCTTGAAGCAGACGACTTGCCCCGTTTTGAACAGCGTTTCCGGGACATGCTGCAAGACGAAACCCACAAGCATCTGGGTCGGCTGCGCCGTTTAATCCGTGACGCGACAGCGAAGACTCGCAGCTCGATTCAGATGATTAATGATTCACTTGCGGAAGTCGAGTTCTATCCGGGTGCTTACCTGACGATCGAGGTGAGGGAGGCACAGCCCGCGATCGCCCGCAATTTCGTTGAACTTCTGGATTCCGCACTGGCAGGGATTATCAATGAAGCTGATCAGGAGGAGAGCGAGCACAGATTCCATAAGCTGCAGGCGGTGATCGACGCAGTGACGGTCTCGGACGGTACGACAACTCGTGATCGCCAGTTGCGTCTGGATACGAGGCAACACGTGAAGTTCCTGGGAGTGGAATACAGCGAGGATGGAACGCGCGGTGCGGTCTATGACTCGTCGGAAGGACTCTCGGGCGGCCAAGCCCAAAAGCTATCCTCCTTCTGTCTGGCTGCAGCCTTGCGTTACCGGCTGACTGGGATGGGCTTGCCAGCCGCACAAGAAAAGAAATCCATTGTCCGGGTGGGGGAGGATATTTATCCGCGATTTGGCACGATCGTTCTGGATGAAGCTTTTGATCGTGCGGATACGGAGTTCACTCGGGCTGCGATGGAGGCCTTTCGCCGTTTTGGTTTCCACATGATTCTGGCCACGCCCGAGAAGCTGCTGCAGACCGTGCAGGACTACATCGGGGGTGTGCTGATGGTGGAATGCCCAGACCGGAAGCGATCGCGAACGAGTTCTCTGACGATCGAGGAGGTCCAGGATGAAGACTCCTGATCAGGTGCGCCAACGCGCTGCGGTCTTTTATTCACGTAACCACCGCAGCTGGTTGGCCGGGGAATTCAAGATGCTGACCATCAACCTGGATCCGCCGACTGGAAGGTCGGCAGAGCGTGATGACGGCGCTGCCGTGAGAGCCTGGGTGGCACAGTGGAACCGCAGTTCAATTACCGTCGAGTGGGAGGATAAAAAGCTCAGCTATTTGGGGACTTATTCGCTGCCCCGGCGAGTTGTTCTCGCGGACGCGGATACTGCGGCTCGCGTGGCCGGCAAACTCGATCATTGGCAACGCCTCCGCACGGTCTTGGACCGTTTCTGCACGGAATTGGGGGAGAGCGTTCGACCTGAGCTCATCAGGCACCTTTCTGCGTGGGACGACTGGAATGATACGACTGTGGAGCAGTTCATTGCTGTTGTCCGGTGGGTTCACGAGCACGAGGTCAGCGACTTTTATATTCGCGAATTGCCAATCTTTGGTGTCGATAGCAAATGGTTCGAGGCACACAGGGCGGTCGTTGAAGCGGTGGTCGGGCCACTGAACTTCAAGCCGAAGCCCCAGTTGGTAGAGGTCCGCAGCCTTGACCCGACACTGGGAATTGGCGGTTTTCGGCACTTGGCATGTCCGGCGGCAGAACTCCGTGAGATCCCGGGGGCGCGAGTTCTTATCGTTGAAAATCACCAGAGTTTCCTTGCCTTGCCAGACTTGCCCGCGACGGTCGCGATCTTCGGTGGTGGATTGAACGCTGCCAGGATCGTCCAGCAGATGCCATCGCTAAAGGCGAAGGAAGTTCTTTATTGGGGAGATCTAGATTCGCATGGTTTCTATATCCTGGAACTCGTCAGGCGATACGTGCCTCATGCGCGATCTGTCCTCATGGACCTGGATACGGTTCGTGACCACGTTGATCTTGCGGTGGAAGAACCGCAACCTAGCCGGTTCGAGCCTGAGCTGTTGAGCTACGGGGAGCGCTTGGCATTGGACTATCTCCGGGGGCGTTCTGCGGGCGGGTGCTTGCGCGTTGAGCAGGAAAGAATCTTGTTTGACTATGCGCAGCAGCAGCTGCGTCGGGCAGTGAGTTCCAGTGGGACTGGTGCATAGCAGCGGCAGTAGACCCGGAGCTTGTGAATCAGTCGGCTAATATTCCGCTCATGAGGAAAACCACCCTTTTCCACTGTTCCCGGCGCTCACCAGGAGCTTCACGACGCCGGTGATGCAGCGAAGATGAACTCCCTGCGCGTCGGAGTTTTGGGCGCCAACGACGGCATTGTTTCCGTTGCTGCCCTGCTTATCGGCATGATTGCCACCGGCGCGTGAGATAAGGCCATCTTGATGGCAGGCCTGGCTGCCACCATTGCAGGCGCGGTGTCCATGGCTTTGGGGGAGTTTGTGTCCGTGTCCGCTCAGCGGGACTCCGAGCAGTTCTTGGTGGCCAAGGAGAGGCAGGAGTTGCGGGAGGCTCCCGAGGAGGAGCTGGAGGAACTCGCGGGGATTCTTTCCGGCTACGGCATTAACCGGGATACAGCTCTCGAAGCTGCCCGGGAAATCCATAAGGAGGATGCCCTGCGAGCCCACTTGCAGCTGGAATTGGGCATTGACCAGAACGAGCTGACCAGTGCGTAGGCTGCAGCATTCTTCTCCGCGCTGTCCTTCCTGGCTGGTGCAGCCCTGCCGATGGTTTCGGTGTTCCTGGCACCGGCGGGCACGCAGGCATGGCTTGTCACCGCAGTGACGATTTTCTCGCTGGCGCTGACGGGTCTGATCTCGGCGAAGATCGCCGGCACGAGCGTGGCTCGCTCGATGATTCGCCTGGTCATCGGTGGCGGCCTGGGCCTGGCGCTGACGTACGGCGCGGGCGCGCTGTTTAGCGGCGTGGCTTAAGAGTCGCATCTTCGACGAGGCATCGGCCCCGGTGTGGGGCGTGCCGGACACTTAGTGAGGTCAGTCACGGGGCATAATGGCTCCATGGCGAAGTTTTCCGAGGTCCTTACTCAACTGCGCGAGAATCAGCCGAAGGCGAAGTACGGCATCGCCTTCGAAAAGCTGATGGTTAATTACTTCCGCACAGACCCGACGCTGAAAGCACAGTTCGATGAGGTCTACCGTTGGGCTGATTGGCGCTACAACGGGGGCAAAGCCGATACAGGCATCGACTTGGTTGCTCGTCGTACGGATGATGTTACGTGGACCGCGATCCAGTGTAAGTTCTACAAGCCGACGACCAGCATCCAAAAGGCGAACCTGGATTCCTTTTTCGAAGCCTCAGGCCGAACTTTCGAGACTGAAGATGGAGTGCAGCATTTCGGCAGTCGCCTGATCATTTCCACAACCGATCGGTGGTCTTCCAATGCGGAAGAGATGCTGGCCAATCAGGTGATCCCCACCAGCCGAATTGGTGTGGCTGCGATCTCTGAGTCCCCAATCAACTGGGATATAGCTTTCCCGGGTGCAGCGATGGGGGATAGCGCTATCCAGATCAACCTCTCCCGCCGCGAAACCTTCGAGCCTCGCCCGCACCAGCAGGAAGCTATCGATCGAGCCATTGCTGGATTCAGTACCCAAGATCGCGGCAAGCTAATCATGGCTTGTGGCACGGGAAAGACTTTTACTGCGCTGCGGTTGGCCGAGAAGGTTGCGGAAAATAATGGCGGTAAGGCACGGGTGTTGTTCTTGGTGCCATCGATTTCCCTGCTTTCGCAGACGCTTAAGGAATGGACCGCCCAGGCTCGGTTGGATATGCGCACTTTCGCGGTATGTTCGGATTCCAAGGTTTCCCGCAGCGCAGAGGACATCGCTACTTATGATCTCGAGGTTCCGGTGTCCACGGACGGCGCTCAGATCGCGGAGCGTTTCGCTTCCGGTAAGCGAGCAAAAGGCCTGCACGTGGTCTTTTCTACCTACCAATCCCTGCCTGCGGTGCACGATGCGCAGCAGCAGGGCTTGGACGATTTCGACCTCGTGATTTGCGACGAGGCTCACCGCACCACGGGCGTAACTTTGGCAGGGGAGGATGCCTCCAACTTCGTCCGCATCCACGACGCGGACTACATCCGTTCGGCGAAGCGGCTGTATATGACGGCGACGCCGCGTCTGTTCGATGACCAGGTCAAGGGCAAAGCTGCGGAACACTCAGCAGAGCTCGCTTCCATGGACGATGAGGCCGTGTACGGGCCGGAGTTCTATCGCTTGGGCTTTGGCGAAGCAGTGGATAAGGGACTGCTCACCGATTACCGCGTACTCGTGATGACGGTGGATGAGGCTGTTGCTGCTGATGCCATGGCCCGTGGCGAGGGTGGCCAGTTGAACCTGACGTTGGCCTCGGCGATGATTGGTGCCTGGAATGGCCTGGCGAAGCGTTCCGGCGGCCTGCAGGGGCAGAAGGGCGGCTTCGACACGAACGCCGCCCCCATGCAGCGCGCAGTCGCCTTCGCCCGAGACATCAGAACCTCGAAGCAGATCTCTGAGTCCTTCCCGTCCCTGATCTCTGCTTATCAGCAGCAGCTCCGGGAGGCTGCGGTGATGGGGGACGTCTCCCTGCACAACGTGGATCTGCGCGTGGCATCCCAGCACGTGGATGGGTCGATGAACGCGATGGAGCGCGGCTCGAAGCTCTCCTGGCTGGAATCCACACCCGACGAGGATCAGACCCGCGTGCTCACCAACGCCCGCTGCCTCTCTGAGGGCGTGGACGTCCCGGCCTTGGATTCGGTGGTTTTCTTCAATCCTCGCAATTCCATGGTGGACGTGGTGCAATCCGTTGGCCGGGTGATGCGTAAGTCCGAGGGCAAGGACTATGGCTACATCATCCTGCCGGTGGCAGTGGCCCCGAACGTGTCGCCGGCGCAGGCGTTGAATGACAACCAGCGCTTCAAGGTCGTGTGGCAGATCCTCAATGCGCTCCGCGCTCACGATGACCGCTTCAACGCGAAGGTGAACTCCATCGCGTTGAACGAGGGCCAGGTAGATGAACTGCCGATCGCCGTTGACCACGTTGCAAGTCCCAAGGAGCAGCTGGACCAGGCGGAGGCCCGCTCCCGGGCTGATTCACCGGAGCCGGATCAGGACATGGCACAGCAGATCGCCCTGTTCTCCCTGGAGCGGTGGCAGGAGGCGATGTACACGAAGCTGGTGGATAAGGTTGGCACCCGCACCTATTGGGAGGACTGGGCCGACGATGTGACGACCATCGCCGAGAACCAGATCACCCGCATTAAGGCCCTGCTGGACGGTGCCAACGGCAAAATCCGCAGGGAGTTCGAGCAGTTCGTCGAAGGCCTGCGCAATAACCTCAACGACGGCATCACCGAGGACGACGCCATCTCGATGCTCTCCCAGCACCTGATCACCGCGCCGGTGTTCAACGCCCTCTTCGAGAACCATGACTTCATCACCCACAACCCGGTTGCCCAGGTAATGGAGAAGATGGTCGCTGCCCTGTCCCGGGAGAACCTGGATACCGAGACGGAGTCCCTGGAAAAGTTCTACGATTCCGTGCGCGTGCGTGCCTCGGAGGTCTCCAGTGCTTCTGGTAAGCAGCAAGTGATTAAGGAGCTCTACGAGCGCTTCTTCCAAAAGGCCTTCAAGAAGCAAGCGGATTCGCTGGGTATCGTCTACACCCCGGTCGAGATCGTGGACTTCATCCTGCGTGCTGCGGACGAGGTTTCGCAGAAGCACTTCGGCAAGGGGCTTTCCGACGAGGGGTCTGCATCCTCGACCCATTCGCTGGAACGTCCACGTTCACGGTTCGTCTCCTGCAGTCTGGCCTCATCAAGCCCGAGGACCTCGCCCGGAAGTACGCCAGCGAGATCTTCGCTACGGAGATCATGCTTCTGGCGTACTACGTCTCTGCTGTAAACATCGAGACCACATACAACGCCTTGCGCGAGGAAGCCGCCCAGCGCGACGGCGAGCTGATTCCGGAGTACGCCCCTTTCAGCAATATTGCGCTGGCGGATACCTTCCAGATCCACGAGGAAGGAGACATCCTGGATCTGACGGTATTCAAGAACAACAACGAACGCATCGTCCGGCAGAAGGAAGCCCCGATCAATGTCATCGTCGGCAACCCGCCATACTCGGTGGGCCAGACGAGCGCGAACGATAACAACGCGAACCTCAAGTATCCGACGCTGGACGCGCGCATCGCGGAGACGTATGCAGCGAAGTCGACGGCTATTTCGCAGAGAATTCTGTACGATGCGTACCTGCGTGCGTTCCGGTGGGCCACCGACCGGATCGGGGAGCAAGGCGTGGTCGCGTTCGTTTCCAACGGCGGTTGGATCGACGGCAACACGGGTGATGGCGTGCGCCTTTCGATGGCGGAGGACTTCACCGACCTATATGTCTTCAACCTTCGAGGGAATGCTCGAACCGCAGGAGAAGAACGTCGCAAGGAAGGTGGCAATGTTTTTGGAGCTGGATCTCGTACTAATGTGACAGTCACCATTGGTATCAAGGACCCCACAAAGTCCGATTTTGCTCTGCATTACCGGGATATTGGAAACTATCTGACGGCAGAGGAGAAGCTGAAGATTGTTGATTCCTCGACCGTCGAATCCGCCGATTGGGAGACCATCACTCCGAATTCCCATGGTGACTGGCTCAACCAGCGTTCAGATGACTTCGCGACCTGGCCGGTCATTGGTGAGAAGAAGACGAATGATTTGAAGTTCTTTCAAGTTCATTCGCTCGGGCTGGGTACAAACAGGGACGCGTGGACATATAACTACTCGCAAGCTGAGCTATGCAAAAACATGACATGGACGATCGATCATTACAACAAGGCGTTGGTCGAATTTGAACCATTTTCCGGGAATGCCCAGCAATTCTTGAAAGAAACCACTGAATATAGCGATGGTACGAAGGTTAAGTGGTCCTCAAGTTTGGTGCCAAAATTTCAACGAGGTGAACGTGCGCAATTCGATGAGGACGCCTTAAGAGCCTCTCTGTATAGGCCGTTTAGCAAGCAGCATGCGTATTTTGATTCCATGTGGAACCATCGCCAAGCTCAGTTGCCGTCGATGTTTCCGACGTCGGGACACCAAAATATTGGGTACGGCGTATGCGCTGCGTCGAACCGCACTCCCTTCTCTCTTTTGGTCTCGGACTTGTTCCCCAATTTGAGTCTTTTTATGGATCCTGCCCAATTCTTCTCGCGGTTCACTTGGGCGCCAGCTGAGGCTTCGGATGGTGGGTTGTTCGGAGAGGGGGCGTCGATAAGCGAGGGCGAGTCCTCGATTTATGGGCAGGTTGGTGAGGTCGTTGCGGGGTATGTGCGCAAGGACAACATCACCGACGAGATCAAGGTTCTCTACCGCGACGCGCTTGGCGCGGACATCACGGGGGACGATATCTTCCACTTTGTTTACGGCAAGCTGCACGATCCGAATTATCGGGAGGCGTACGCGGCGGACTTGAAGAAGATGTTGCCGCACATCGAGACGCCGGGGACGCGTGACGAGTTTGATAAGTTCGCGGCAGCTGGGCAGGAGCTCATGGCCCTGCACGTCAACTACGAGAACGTAGACCCATGGCCATTGGATATCCAGGTCAAGGTTGATGAATCCGACCGCGAGACCTGGCGCGTGACCAAGATGCGTTGGGCCAAGCGGAAGGATCCGGAGACTGGCAAGAACGTCGACGATGTCACGAAGCTGATCTACAACAAGCAGGTCACTATTAGCGGTATTCCGGCGGAAGCTGATGAGTACATGCTGGGCTCTCGCTCTGCAATCGCGTGGCTGATCGACCGCTACCAGGTGAAGAAGGATAAGGCTTCCGGCATTGTCAATGACCCTAACGACTGGGCAGACGAAGTTGGCAACCCGCGTTACATCGTGGACCTCATAGGCCGTGTGACCCGCGTGGCGATGGAGACAGTACGCATCGTCGACTCTTTGAATGAGAAATAGGGGAGAGTAACAAGAATGAAATCGAGAACTTGGGATGAGTTTCTGACCCCCTGTCTGTCGGCGCTAGCGAATGGAGAAACCCGTCAGCGGAGGGAGATCCTCTTGGCGGCGGCCGACAATATGAAGATCAGTGACGAGGAGCGAGCAGTAACCATTTCATCGGGTGAAGCTCGCTATCTAAATCGTGGAAACTGGGCGATCACCCACCTCTCCAAAGCAGAAGCGATTTCCTCCCCTGCAAGAGCGCACTGGAAAATTACCGATAAAGGGCGCAGATTGCTGGAGAAATACCCGAATGGCATGACCGAAGCAGAGTTGAGTTCTGAAAGCGGGGAGCTCTATCGGAAGTTCCGATCTCATACTCCCAGGCAGCATGATCCTGCAGCGCCTAACGTGGAACCAGAACAGACTGAATCCGAGCTAACCCCACTCGAGCAAGTGGAGGAGGGGCAGCGGCGTAATGAAGAAATGGTGGCCGAAGAGCTACTCAAGCGCTTGCACCAACGCGAGCCTGCCTTCTTCGAGCAGGCAGTCCTAGACCTGCTCATGGCTATGGGCTACGGAGGGTCCTTCGGCAGCGCCACACGAACACAGTTATCCAATGATGGCGGTATCGACGGTGTGATTGACCAAGACGCACTGGGGCTATCTCGCATCTACGTGCAGGCGAAGCGCTACGAGTTGTCTAAAGCCATCGGTCGCCCGGACGTGCAGGCATTCGTCGGTGCGCTCCACGGAGCGCAGGCATCCCAGGGAGTTTTCCTCACAACCGCGTCGTTTAGTTCCGGGGCAATCAGCTATGCGAACTCCGTCCAGTCCCGAGTGGTGCTTATCGACGGTTCTCTACTTGCCAAGCTGATGATCAAGTACGGCGTTGGCGTCCAGACGAAGCGGACGGTTCAGATCGTCGAGATCGATGAGGATTTCTTCGAGTAGCTCACGGGGGTACCTGCAGCGGGGGAGGGTATCGGGCGCCGTGCCGAGCTAGTTCTGTCCTGCCCGCTGGGCCTTGAGACGCAGATTTGCACAGACCTGGGGAGCGTTGTACTCGCCCGAGTTACAGCGAGCCAGCAGTTGTGTCTCGCCACTGGTTAAGTTCGGCGCCCCATTAGGAGCAGTACCGTAGCCACAGAGGTAGGCGGGGCAGTCGGGGCTCGCACCCTGATTACCCATCGGTGGCTGCTTCTGCGCTGGAGAAGTGGCTCTGGGTTGATTAGCTGGAGCCTGCTGCTCTGGCGGCGTGTTTTCTTCGGCAGCAGGGCTGCTCTGCTGCGTGGGCTCCGGCGTACTGGTGACTGTGGTGGGCGGGGGCGGTGTGTCCTCGGGAGCACTGGTGACCGTGGCGGTCTCTGGTTCTGTGCTTTCGGACTCGCTGGGAGGAGCGCTGGTGACAGTAGTGGTGGACGGTTCAGCAGTTGTGTCCTCGCTGCCGCAAGCGGTGAGGCCGAAAAGACTGATGAGGCTGAGGGCGAAAACTGGAGCGAGGAGTGTGCGACGACGAGTGGTGATCACGTGGTGCCTTTCGTTGAGTGACAAGCACAGTTTAAAGTCGCAGCTACCACTTCTCATCTTGATTCTCAGTTCGACGCAATCGGTACCTCGCCCAGGCATTCAAGTTAACCGGTTCTGTTAAGAAGGGGAGAGGGCAAGCGAAAACAACCCTCCAATGACTTCGCTGTCAAATAGCTAGAGCAGCTGAAAGTAGCCCTTAGCAGTCGTAATACATCTCGAACTCCTGCGGCGTCGGGCGCAGGCGAACAGGTGCGATCTCGTTGTCGCGTTTGCAGGTTCGAGATACGATGTCGGCAACACCGGTGCGCTCTCCAACTGAGGTAAAACAATCATGACTGTGATCGTTATTCTTCTCGCGACTTGTCTGACTGCCCTGTTGGCAGGCTTTTGGTGTACGTGGGGGATCATCGTGCTACCCGCGTTGGACAAGGTGTCACCTGCTGTCGCTGTCACGTCGATGCGTTCGCTCAACGAGTCAGTGCTGACTCCGGCTTTCCTGATACCTTTCTTCGCGTCTCCAGTTGTCTGCGTTGTAGGAACGGTCGCGTGCGCGGTAGTGCAAGCTCCCACCGCTTCCGTGTTGCTTGGTCTTTCGGCAGGTATTCAGCTCCTGGGCGTCATTCTGATCACGAGAACAAGGAATGCCCCACTCAACGAAGAACTGGCTCGTACGGAATTACCGCCCGAACAAGCCTGGGATGCGTTCTCACAACCGTGGCAGCGTGCACACCGCGTCCGAACAATTGCCAGTTGTGTTGCGCTCGCGTGCTGTGTGGCGGCGTTGTGGGTGTACTAAACAACCAAGTCTCCTACAAACGCCCAGTGGACGAGTGGTAGCGAGAAAGCGGGTGGCCCCTCGGGGAGAGACTTCCAAGCAAAGGACGCAACCGTTGCGAATACTGGAAAACCCCACCGCGCGAGCCGAAAAAGGCTCACGGGTGGGGTGGCGCGGTCTAGTTTGAGACCGGCGGCGTCAAACAGCTAGAGCAGCTTAAAGCCGCCCTTAGCAGTCGTAGTACATCTCGAACTCCTGCGGCGTCGGGCGCAGGCGAACAGGTGCGATCTCGTTGTCGTACTTGTAGGCGATGTAGGTGTCGATCAGGTCGTCGGTGAACACGCCACCCTCGGTCAGGAACTCGTTGTCCTCCTCCAGAGCCTTCAGGGAAGCCTCCAGGCTGGTCGGAGCCTGCGGAATGTCCTTAGCCTCCTCCGGCGGCAGCTCGTACAGGTCCTTGTCGACCGGAGCGTGCGGCTCGATGCGGTTCTTCACACCATCCAGGCCAGCCAGCATCATCGCAGCGAAGCCGAAGTACGGGTTACCACTCGGGTCCGGGGCGCGGAACTCAATGCGCTTCGCCTTCGCGTTGGAGCCCGTGATCGGAATGCGCACCGCAGCGGAACGGTTACGCTGCGAGTACACCAGGTTAATCGGAGCCTCGAAGCCCGGAACCAGACGGTGGTAAGAGTTCAGCGTCGGGTTCGTGAAGGCCAGCACAGCGCCAGCGTGCTTCAGGATGCCGCCGATGTAGTAGCGGGCAATGTCGGACAGGCCGGCGTAACCGGACTCGTCGTAGAACAGCGGCTCGCCGTCCTTCCACAGGGACTGGTGAGCGTGCATACCCGAACCATTGTCGCCAGCCAGCGGCTTCGGCATGAAGGTCGCGGACTTGCCAGCCTGCCAAGCGGTGTTCTTGATGATGTACTTGAAGGACTGCAGGTCATCCGCAGCGTGCAGCAGAGTGTTGAACTCGTAGTTGATCTCCTGCTGGCCGCCGGTGCCGACCTCGTGGTGTGCGCGCTCCAGTTTGAAGCCAGCGTTCGCGAGGTTGCGAGCCATATCGTCGCGCAGGTCCTGGTAGTGGTCGTACGGTGCGACGGGGAAGTAGCCGCCCTTCAGGCGGGTCTTGTAGCCCAGGTTGGTGGAGCCGTCCGGGTTGACCTCTGCGCCACGGTTCCACCAGCCCTCGACGGAATCCAGCTCGTAGAATGCTCGGTTCGTCTCGGTTTCGTAGCGCACGGAGTCGAAGAGGTAGAACTCTGCCTCCGCGCCGAAGAAACAGGTATCCGCGATACCGGTGGAGGCCAGATACTGCTCAGCCTTGCGGGCAACGTTACGCGGGTCGCGGGAGAACGGCTCGCGGGTAAACGGGTCGTGAACGAAGAACTTCACGTTCAGGGTCTTGGCCTTGCGGAACGGATCGATCTTGGCGGTCGCCAGGTCCGGCAGCAGGTTCATATCCGACTCTTCGATGGTGGTAAAGCCACGGATAGACGAGCCGTCGAAAGCCAGGCCCTCCTCCATAGCGTCCTCATCGAATTCCGAAGCTGGGATGCTGAAGTGCTGCTCGATACCGGGCACATCGGTGAAGCGAACGTCCACAAACTCGACGTCGTTGTCCTTGATGTACTTGGCAACTTCTTCTGCGGTCTTAAATGACACTGTATTTCTTCCGTTCCTTGCAGTTGGAATCTCAAACTGTTGCGACAATATATAAAAGCAACACAATCGATCCTACGCATACTGGGCGCCGATTCAGGTAAAAATTTACAAAATTGTGCCACAAACTAACAGCCAGCTAGGCTCTAGATCATCATGAGTGAATCGCGTAGCTGGCTTGAAGGCCCCCTTGTACCAGGCGAAAACGAAGACCTCGCCGACCTCAGTCCATACCCCGGCGCCCGCTTGGGATTGCCCAAAGACGGCCCGGGCTCACTGTCCCCCTTGTTCCCCCGGCTGGGTGCACTGCTGATCGACTGGCTGGCCTGCTACGCCCTGGCCTGGTTCGTCACTTCCACGACGGACGCGCTGGGCGATTCTGCCACCGCCGCGATGATCTTCTTCATCATCTGGCGCATCCTGACCGTCTGGCTGTTCGCCCAATCCCCAGGGCATGCCATCGTGGGCATCGGTGTGGGTCGCATCGACAAGCCCGACGAGCGCGTGGGCCTGTGGCGCTCGGTCGTCCGCACGCTGCTGACGGTCTTCCTCTTCCCCCCAATTATTCAAGACACTGACGGCCGCGGAATGCACGATCGCGCCACTGGCACGGCCGTTATCCGTAGCCGCTAAGCGTTACTTCTTTCCGCGCTGTGCCGCACGGCGGGCGCGGCGGTTCATGCCGGACATCTTCGCGCCCTTCGGCATCGGACCCTTCGGCATGTTGTTGTTCGGGTTGCTTAGCCGCGAGATCGACTCGACCTTGGAGTTAAGGGCGTCCACCTCATTCTTCTTAATGTTGCGCGGCAGGCGCATCAGGTGGTTCTGCAGCTTCTTCACCGGCACCTGGCCCTCGCCGTCGCCGACGATCACGTCGTAGATCGGGGTCTTGCCCACAATGCGCGCAAGCTTCTTGCGCTCCTGCGCCATCATCGGCTTCAGGCGGTGCGGTGCGCCCTCGCCGACCAGCACAATGCCGGGGGTGCCTACCACGCGGTGCACTGCGTCCATGTGGGTGTTGGACGCCACGCCGTTCTCCGTAATCCACTTCATGCCCACACCGTCACGCATGTTGGACAAAGCCCATGCGGCGGCTCCGGCCTCGCCCTCAATCTGGTCATACACGCCGGACTGCAAGCGGCGGGAGAATACCCACATCGCCGCCATCGCGCCGATGATGATGCCCACGATCAGGTTCAGCCACCACCAGCCGAAAACCAGGCTGAGCAGCAGCATCAGCACTACGGGAATCAGGAAGGCCAAAACCATGAACGGGATAAGCTTCTTATCCCGGCCCTTCTGCAGCTTGAAGGCCTGCCACAGCTGGGAGCGCGTCTGCTTGCGCTGCTCCTTCTTGGCAGCCTTGGCGGCCTTCTTGTCTTCCTTGACCCTTACGTCCTTTTTATCCTTCGCCATGGGATCAACAATAAGGCATGAATAAAGGCGGGGCGAAAGTGCCCCGCCGTGATGCTCCTGGCCACGCGCAGCCTCAGCGCCAGCGCACACTAGCCTAAGCGCCAGCGCATCGCGCAGCTAGCGACGCGACGCAGTCACCGGCGTATCTTCCGACGCACCGTAGCGCTCCAGCAGGGTAGAGGCCTCCTGCGAAGTGGTGGAGTCCAGAGTCTCCTCCAGGTGCTTTAGGTTCTCCGGGATAGCCTCGCCGCGAGCCTGCTTAGCCTGGGCGTATAGGCGACCCGCGCGGTAGGAGGAACGCACCAACGGGCCGGACATAACGGCCTTGATGCCTAGCTCGTACGCAGCGTCGGAGTGCTCCATGAACTCCTCCGGCTTCACCCACCGCTCAATCGGGTGGTGCATGGAGGACGGGCGCAGATACTGCGTAATCGTCAGGATGTCGGTACCAGCGTCGGCCAGGTCCTTAATAGCCGCGCGCACCTCCTCCTTCTTTTCACCCATGCCCAGGATCAGGTTGGACTTCGTCACCAGGCCGTAGTCGTGCGCAGCCTGGATGACCTCCAGAGAACGCTCGTATTTGAACGCCGGGCGGATGCGCTTAAAAATGCGCGGCACAGTCTCCAGGTTGTGTGCGAACACCTCGGGCTGGGAGTCGAAGACGACCTTCAGAAGCTCCGGGCGGTTGGAGAAGTCGGGCGTCAGATTCTCCACACCCGTGTTCGGGTTGAGCTCGTGGATCTTCTTCACGACCTCGGCGTATAGCCACGCGCCCTCGTCATCTAGGTCGTCGCGAGTCACGCCCGTGATGGTGGCGTAGCGCAGACCCATCTCGCGGACGTTCTCCGCCACGCGGCGCGGCTCGTCCAGGTCCAGAGGGGACGGGCGGCCGGACTTAATCTGGCAGAAGTCACAACGGCGGGAACACGTATCGCCGCCGATGAGGAACGTCGCCTCGCGGTCCTCCCAGCACTCGTTGATATTCGGGCAGCCAGCCTCCTGGCACACGGTGTGCAGGCCAGCGCCCTTCACACGATTCTTAATATCCCGATACTCCGGGCCGACCTTCGCGGTCGTGCGGATCCACCGAGGCTTTGACTCGATGGGGGTTTCGGCATTCTTCGCCTCGATGCGGAGCATTCGGCGTCCATCTGCGGTCACACTCATGCCGACTAGCCTACGCTGGGTGACGCATAGGAATCCACCTCGGGTTTTCCCCTAGGAATGCACCTAGGAATGCACCGGCAAGTCGCCGTTCAAAGCGTCAACGAGGTTGCGGGCGAGGGACGAGTAGGCGTCAGAAACACTAACATCGCGCCCCAGCTCCTCGGTGAGCGTCGTGACTCCCGCATCCGCCAGCCCACAAGGTACAATGTGGTCGTAATAATCCATGGTGTTGTCGCAATTCAGGGATACTCCGTGCATGGTCACGCCGCGCGTCACGCGAATGCCGATCGCGGCGATCTTACGTGCGGGCTTAAGCTCGCCATTAATGACGCCCGCAGGCAGCCACACGCCCGAACGCCCCTCTACGCGGCCGGTGCCGTGCAAGCCAAGATCTTCACAAGTCTGGATTAGCGCCTGCTCCAGGCGGCGGACATAATCGACCACGTCCACCGGGTCGGCCAGCTTGATGATGGGGTATGCGACCAGCTGGCCGGGTCCATGCCAGGTGATGCGGCCTCCACGGTCGACGTCGACGACTGGCAGGCCGTTGGTGGGGCGGTCGGAATCCTCGGTGCGCTTGCCGGCAGTGTACGTCGGCGGGTGCTGGAGCAGGAGGATGGTGTCTGGGATTTTCTCTTCGGCGCGCCGGGCGGCGAGGTCCGCCTGGAGGTGCCAAGTGTCCTCGTAGTCCACGGTGCCGAGGTCACGGATGTCGATGTCCCGGGTTTTTGCCTTGCGGATGCTGCCTTGCTGGAATCCCATGGTGACGATGATACTCCAGTGGTTCTGTGGTGCTGCTGGGTGCTGCCGGGTGCCAGATGGTGGTGCTGATGCTGGCGCCCCGGTGCCAGATGGTGGTGCTGGGCGCTGTTCCGCAGCCTCCGGGCGCTACCGCCGCTGAGGTTGAAGTTTCTGATGGTGCTGGATGTGTCAGGTGGTGACGTTGATACTGGTGCCTCCGGCGGCTGGCGCGCGCCAAATACCCTCGAATGTCGCTGAATCGGGAATTAGTCAAAACTGAAGCCGGAATCAGCTTTGGCGAAACTCTCTGACCTGCATTTTTGTGCAGATGCAACTCATTGTCTTTAACGTCTTCTCGATCTAGCGACATTTGAGGGACTGGGAGGCTGCTCGAGAGGGATTTTTGAGGTGAGAGGGCGGCTTGGAGACGGGTATTGGGTTTGAGGCTGGTGGAATGGAAGCCTCCGGGGGGGGGGGG
>NZ_JFCH01000047.1 GCF_000738175.1 Corynebacterium jeikeium
TGGAGGTTCGACACCTCTTACCCTCAACCAACCGTAAACCGATTCGGGGCCTACACCCACATCACGCGCGACCAGGCTAACTGCCTCGCCTGCCACCACGCGCTCAACAGCAGCATCCTTAACATCCTTCGGAGTCCAACGCGTCACAACTACCTCCCGGTCGAAGTGGCGCATTCACCCCTTGACAGCACGCCCAGCTTCGGCTGGGCTTTTCGCATTTCTGTGATGTCGGTTTCCATTTGTTCTAACAGGGAACCCTTGACGCCATTATACCCCCAGGGGTATATTGGTGCTGGTAAGCGCTATACCCCATGGGGTATACGAACGAAGGGAGAATTTCTATGTGTCGTCCTGTGAAATGTAACAACTGTGGAAAGACCACCTGGGAGGGGTGTGGTAATCACATCGAGCAAGTAAAAGCTTCCGTTCCTGCCAACCAATGGTGCACCTGTCCACGCAGTAGTAACGCTGGAAGCAATGGCCCGGCGGGCCTGCTTGGCCGAATTTTTGGCTAGCGTTACGGATTTTTCGGAAGAGTGTCCTTCTTGTCTCAATCCTCTTGAAAGGTTCAGATATGTCCAATAATCCCACTACAGTTATTATCGGTGGCGTAGCTGGCGGTATGTCCACCGCTACGCGCCTGCGTCGTAACGATGAAAATCGCACCATTATCGTTCTGGAGGCCTCCGGGCACGTATCTTTTGCCAATTGTGGTCTGCCGTACCATGTCGGCGGAGTAATCCCAGATCGTTCTTCACTGTTGCTCCAGACGCCAGAAGCGCTTAAAGAAAGGTTCAATCTAGATGTCCGAGTTAATACTCGCGCGTCAAGCATTGACCCAGATGAGCAGACGGTAACCACGGAGTCTGGTGAGGTCATTAGGTATGACGATCTCGTGCTCTCACCAGGGGCAACGCCGTTCTTACCGCCCATTGCAGGAATCGAGACTGCGTATACTCTACGGACGGTAGAGGACGTAGACCGTATTGCCACTGCGGTACCGGGCAAGGAAAAAGCCGTCATCATCGGTGGAGGATTCATCGGCCTTGAAATGGCGGAAAACCTACGTCACCAAGGCTTGGCCGTCACGCTCGTAGAGGCTGGCTCACAGATTATGGGGCCACTGGACGTAGAAATGGCAGCGATCGTTGCTAAGCATATGCGAGACAATGGCGTGGATATCCGGACTAACGCCCAGGCTACGGAAATTTCTGAGACCGGTGTGACCCTGCAGAATGGGCAGACCCTTGAGGCAGATTTAGTCATTGCAGCAATTGGTGTGCGCCCAGCCAGTGAACTCGCTCAAGCAGCGGGGTTGGAAGTCTCGGACCGTGGCGGGATCATCGTCGATGCACAACAGCGCACAAGTGACCCGCACATATTTGCTTTAGGAGATGCTGCAACTAAGAAAGATATTCATTCCGGCGACAACACTTTGGTGCCCTTAGCGCAGACTGCTAATCGCCATGGACGCCTAGTGGCAGATATTATTACCGGCCGCACCACTAGTTCCCTGCCGGTACTTGGAACTGCAATCGTGGGACTATTTGGCCTAGCTGCAGCATCAACGGGGTGGAACGAGCGCCGTGTCCGAGCCGAAGGGAAGGACGTGCGCGTTATTCACCTCCACCCATCGAGCCATGCCGGGTATTATCCGGGTGCAGCCCAACTACATATGAAAATGATTGTGGATGCTGAGAGTGATGCCATTTTGGGCGCACAGATTGTAGGCGAAGAGGGAGTGGATAAGCGTATCGACGTTATCGCCACTGCCATGCGAGCTGGCTTGAGCGCGACCGATTTGGCAGATTTGGAATTGGCCTACGCACCACAGTTCGGCTCGGCTAAGGATCCAATCAATTTTGCTGGATTTATTAATGACAATATTGCCCGTGGGGAGAAAACCGTTCAGTGGCACGAGCTCGATGAGCGCCTAGCGTCTGGCACATTGCTTGTTGATGTTCGCAGTCCAGAAGAGTTTGCTTCCGGCGCGATTCCAGGGGCGGTAAATATTCCTTTGGATGAGTTGCGTGTTCGGCACGAGGAGATTGCTGATCATGACGACGTTATTGTGCATTGCCAGGTGGGACTCCGCGGGCATAATGCGGCACGGTTGCTCACAAACCTAGGCTACGACGTTGCTAATCTAGACGGTGGTTACCTTACGTGGACTAATGGACAGGAGGATTAATGAACCTCGATCCGCAAGAGGTGAAGCCGTCGATTACCAGATTGAAACGAGCACGCGGGCAAATTGACGCGGTTATCCGCATGCTCGAATCTGGGGAGGAATGCGAGGCAGCAATCACCCAGCTCGCCGCTGCTGCCAAAGCAATCGACCGTGCAGGGTATTCCGTTATCGCGGCGGGGCTTAAACGGTGCTATAGCGAGGAAGGCCCGGACGGAATCGATGCTGAAAAGATGGAGAAGCTTTTTCTCTCTTTGTCTTAGGCACTTTAAATCTGGTTTGGGTGATAGGTCGATTGTTCCTGTTGGAGTGGTCCTACGTTTTAACTTTTTTGGTGCTGTTGCAACAGCACCTATCGAGCTAAGTGCATAAAGCTCTACAGTGAGCGAGGTTCGTGTTTTTGTTCATAGTACGGAACCCTCGCGGTCTCCTCGTCGACTACTTCAATAAGTGACCGCGCACAGGGAAGGCCACAGGTTTTCCTTCCCCAGCCGTGGACGGCGGTCGCCGCCGCAGTTGACATCGATAAGCATGGCGTCCACGCCGAATAGGACTCGAAGGAAGTGTCCATATGGAATTAGATCTTGTTGATATTTCTCGATGGCAGTTCGGCATCACCACCGTTTATCACTATATTTTTGTGCCGCTGACCATGGGGCTAGCACCGATGGTCGCCATCATGCAGACCATCTGGCACCGCACTGGCAACCCGGAATGGTTCCGAGCCACGAAGTTTTTTGGAAATCTATTCTTGGTCAATTTTGCCATGGGTGTGGTTACCGGCATCGTACAGGAGTTCCAGTTCGGTATGAACTGGTCGGAGTACTCGCGCTTCGTCGGAGACGTCTTCGGTGCTCCCCTGGCTTTCGAGGGCTTGGCGGCCTTCTTCTTTGAGTCCATCTTCTTAGGAGTGTGGATCTTCGGCTGGGATCGCGTTCCTGCCTGGGCACATCTGGCCTCCATTTGGACTGTCGCGGTGGCGGTGAATGTTTCTGCTTACTTCATTATCGTGGCTAACTCCTTCATGCAGCACCCCGTGGGCGCGGAGTTCGACGCTGAGCGCGGGCGCGCCACGCTGGTTGATCTGTGGGCGCTGCTGAGCAATCCCACCGCACTGCAGGCCTTCCCGCACGCAATGGCTGGCGGCTGGATCCTCGCCGGCACGCTCGTGGCCGGTGTCTCCGGATGGTGGATGATTCGCACCGCGCGCGCTGGAGACGAACATGGTCACGCGGCCGGCATCTGGCGCAGCCTTACCCGCTTCGGTTCCTGGATCATTTTATTGGGCACAGCAGCTGTGGCCATCACCGGCGACGCGCTAGGCAAGCTGATGTTTATCCAGCAGCCTATGAAGATGGCCTCGGCGGAGGCTTTATGTCACACCGAGACCGATCCTAACTTTTCAATCCTGGCTTTCTCACGCCTGAACAATTGCGAGACTGCTCAACACCTCATCGACGTACCCTACGTGCTCTCCTTCTTGGCCGAGGGAAAATTCAGTGGCGTCGAGCTGCGCGGGGTTACTGAGCTGCAGCAATACTATGAAGTACTCTATGGCCCCGGCAATTACATGCCCAACCTCTTTGTCACATACTGGTCCTTCCGTTTGATGATCGGCTTCCTCGCCGTGCCTTGCATTCTGGCGATAGTCGCCCTGTGGACCACCCGCAAAGGACGCGTCCCCACTGCCCGGTGGATGGGGATCGGCGCACTGCTCGCACTGCCCGCGCCCTGGCTATCGAACTTTGCCGGTTGGATCTTTACCGAAATGGGCCGCCAACCGTGGATCGTCGCCCCCAACCCGGCATTCCAGGAGGGCGAGTTCCCCGGAGGCGAGGAACAGATTCATCTCATCGTGGACTTCGGTGTCTCCGATCACGCGGAATGGGTGGTCTGGACGAGCCTATTGGCATTTACCGCCCTATATGGGGCCCTGGCCGTGGTGTGGTTCTGGCTGATGCAAAAGTATGCCCGGATGGGGTTGAATCAGCCGGGCCTGCGCGAAGGTGAGGAGAAAGATATCGCCGCGGCGCTCTACGGTCCAGGCGAAGACACTGAGCTGGCTCCGCTGAGTTTCTCACCGCCTCAGGAGGGCGGGCCTGGAACCGAAACTGACACTGGAACCGATTCCCATAACAAGCAGAACCCGGAGGAGAAGTAATGGATCTCAATACCATTTGGTTTCTAGCCATCGCCGCCTTCTTCACCATTTACTTCGTCCTAGAGGGCTTCGACTTCGGCGTGGGCATGTCCTTGCCATTGCTGGGAGGTAAAAGCGCCAAGGAGGCCGATGCCCGCCGTTCCGCGGCCGTCGAATCAATAGGTCCCCTCTGGGATGGAAACGAGGTGTGGCTGATCGTGGCCGGCGGCAGCATCTTCGCTGCCTTCCCCGATTGGTATGCCACTCTCTTTTCTGGGTTCTATCTTCCCCTCCTGCTCATTCTGCTCGCCCTCATTGTGCGCGGAGTCTCCATCGAGTGGCGGCATAAGGTAGACAGCCTAAGCTGGCGGCGTCGCTGTGACGCTGGGATCGTCCTTGGCTCCATCGTTCCGGCCTTCCTGTGGGGTGTGGCGATGACAAATATGGTCATCGGGGTCAACTTCACCTCCTTCGGTCATGTTTCAGCCGCCACCGAGGGCTTTATCGGTCTGCTCAATCCCCGCGGCCTGCTCGGTGGCCTAGCCTTCGTACTCTTATTCTTCGCGCACGGTCTGTTTTTCCTCGGTCTCAAGTGCGCTGACCCGCTGCGCCGGCGCGTGCATCAACTCGCCCGTGGCGGCATTGCTCCCCTCACTGCTGCAGTGGGCGCAGCCTACCTACTGTGGATGCAACTAGCCACGGGCAAAGGCTGGACCTGGTGGGCACTTGTTGGCGTGCTCGCGGCTTTGGTCGTGGCCCTGGTCGCTGTGTGGAATAACCGCGATGCCCTAGCCTTCTACGGGACTGCAGCCGCGGTGGTAGGCGTCGGAGTCTTCCTATTTGGTTCCCTATTTCCCTACCTGCTTCCAGCCAGCAATGACATCGCGAGTCTAGATATCTACAACGCATCCGCCAGCCCCTATACCCTGAAAATCATGAGCTGGGCATCGCTGTTGCTGGCACCGTGTGTCATCATCGGCCAAGGTTGGTCCTACTGGCAATTCCGCAAGCGCGTCACCGTCGAACACTAAGCGAGGCAGGAGGTACTATGGCCGCTCCCGTTGATCCTGCGCTCCTACGCCTTGTTCCGCCCGTGCGAAGCCTCATCGTGCGTACCGGCATCTTTCAGGCGTTATCAACCGTGCTAGTGCTAGCGCGCGGAATA
Organism: Corynebacterium jeikeium; assembly: GCF_000738175.1. GTDB lineage: Bacteria > Actinomycetota > Actinomycetes > Mycobacteriales > Mycobacteriaceae > Corynebacterium > Corynebacterium jeikeium_C. The sequence goes on from NZ_JFCH01000047.1 coordinate 5,494, forward strand.
CTCATCGGCTCCGTCGCGGCCACCGTCATCACTCGAACGGCACTTGAACCGGGGGCTTGGCCCGCCGGCACGTGGCTCAAGGAGCCATCGATCTGGTGGATGCTCATAGCGTTATTCGCCGTGGTGGTCGTCCATGCGGCGGTAGCCGGACTGGCCCAGCGCGAACAATCACGTGCGGTAGGCGCGAGCGTCGACAAGCTGCGCGAGGCTACCGTGATTGCGTTATCCCACCGCGATCCCCGTGTGGTGGAAGAAGAATCAGGCCGTTGGCGCCACATCCTTGGCCGCGGTATGGAAGACTTTCGGCCCTATCTTTCCCAATTCCTTCCGGCGCTCATTGCCGCATGCATCTCCACCCCGGCTGCGCTGGCTACGGTGGCCTACTTCGACTGGGTTTCCGGTATTTTTGCGCTGGTCACCTTGCCACTCATCCCTGCGTTTATGATTCTCATCGGAACCCTCACCGCCCAGCACACTCGTCGTCGCCTGGAGGTAACCGCGGGCCTAGGCCAGCAGCTTGCAGATCTCGTGGGTGGTGCGCCGACATTGAGGGCGCTTCGCACTGCGGAAACTCCGAAGCAGTATGTGTCCCTATTAGGCAAACGGCACACAGCGGCGACCCTTGGAGTGCTGCGGCTGGCTTTCTTATCTTCTTTCGCACTGGAGTTTATCGCCACGCTATCTGTGGCACTAGTGGCAGTAAGCATCGGGCTGCGCCTAGTGGCTGGCGATATCGAGCTGCTTCCTGCGCTGGTGGTGCTCATCATCGTGCCCGAGGTCTTTAACCCAGTGCGCACCATCGGCACTAGCTTCCACGCTGCCGCGGATGGCATGGAATCTGCCAAGGCGGCTCTGGACCTAATAGCGCAACCGGTGCAGGTTGCCGGCAGCTACCGCCACCTGTCTAAATCCGGCAAGGTAAGCGTACACAACCTCAGCATCGACGGGCGCGAGGGAACGCGGCCCAAGGACTTAAGTCTGCAAGCCGAGCCAGGCCAGGTGGTGGTGCTGGCGGGGCCAAACGGTAGTGGCAAATCCAGTGTGCTGCTCGCCTTGCTTGGGCAACTGCCTGATTCCGCGGTTGGTGGGTACGTCGAGATACCCGACCAGGTCTCTTACTTGCCCGCCACCCCAGCCCTAATTACTGGCACCGTGGAGAACAATCTCGAGCTCTGGGCGGCGCCGGCACCCCAGCTGGCCCACGCGAGCGCAGAGATCCCGGTGGGGGTGCCGGCAAGCCGCCAAATTTCATCGTCCGGCAGCGGGCTATCAGCTGGCCAGCGCGAGCGGCTCGGCATCGTTCGCGCCCTAGCCTGCCCTGCCCGCTGTTATCTCCTCGATGAGCCCACCGCACACCTTTCGCCCGCGCTTGTCGACGGCGTCCTTGCCGCCCTGCGCTCCCGAGCCGATGCCGGTGCCACCGTCGTCCTCGCCAGCCACGATCCTCGTGTACTCGAGGTTGCGGACCGCGTCTACCGCCTGGAAGGAGCCGAAAATGAGCCGAAATAGTCACGCCTCTAAGGCTGAATCCACAGGCTTTTCTTCCTCCAACGAGGCCTCAACCCCGCTCGTAGCTGAGAGGGAGGCGACCTTAACTCAATTGCGGTTTATCTTCTCCACCTGCGGGTTTAGTCCCGCGTCTTTGGCAGTGGCCATTGGCGTTAGTTCCTTGGCCCTGCTGGCGGCCCTGGCTCTGGCAATGACTTCGGGTTGGCTGATTACTCGAGCCTGGCAGGCTCCTCCGGTACTGGAGCTTTCCGTCGCCGTGACCAGCGTGCGTGCGTTGGGAATCTCACGCGCAGTCTTTCGTTACGCAGACCGGCTTTATGCGCACCGTTTGGCGCTGCGCACGACCACACGATTGCGCAGTGCCATCTTTAATGGGCTCATCGATTCCCAGGTGGATCTCGGTCCCCGCGGGCGGGCCCACGTACGCCTAGTCGACGATGCGGACAAGATCACCGATCTCATCGTGCGCACGCTGGTGCCCTGCGGGGTAGCTGCGGTCTTGAGCGTCGTGTCCTTAATCTGTGCCTTCTTAATGTCGGTCCCGGCCGCGCTGGTTATGGCTGGAGCCTTCGCCCTAACCGGCATCGCCGTCCCAGCATTAGTGGCACAAGCTAGTAGAAAGTCCCAAGCCGCATCTACCCGAAATGCCTTCACGGAGAATCTAGATAACACCCTGCACAACCGGGTGGAGTTCGCCGCCGCGGGGCGCGGAGAACTGCTCAGGAATCTCGCCGCACGAGCCTCGCGGCGCGAGACCTCGGCCCGGGTAGCCGCGGATCGGCCCCTCGCCGTAGCAGATGCACTAAGTTCCGGCGCCATCGGCTGTGCAGCAGTAGGCGTATTGATCTGTGCCCTTGACTTCTACACCGGAAACCCGATGTGGATGGGCACGCTCGTGTTGTTGGCACTGTCCTCTTTCGAGGCACATGCGGCGCTACCGCAGGCGGCACAGTCCTGGCAGGAGGCCTCGGGGTCTATTCACTCGCTTTCGGCCGTTCTCAAGGCGCCGCCGAGGCCGCAGCCTCGATTCACGGACACGCGCTTCGTGCGCGCCCGCAACCTGCGGACCGAATTCGGGGATACAGTATGGAATTTCGAAGCCTTACCTGGCCAACGCGTGGTAGTGCGCGGAAAGTCCGGGTCCGGAAAGACTATGCTGCTCGAGACTATCGCCGGTGTGCGCGAAGCCATCTCCGGCGAGGTAACGCGGCCTGCCTCCTGCATACTATCGGCGGAGGATGCCTGGATATTTGCCACCAGCGTGCGCGAAAACATTCGCGTGGCTGCGCCTGAGGCCTCCGAGACTTTAATGAGCACTACCCTTGCCGCCGTGGGATTTGAGCTCGACCTCGACACGCAGCTTTCCGACGGCGCCGATTCACTTTCCAGCGGACAACGCCGCCGACTGTTGCTGGCCCGCGCGCTGTGCACGAAGGCCGATGTGTTGCTGCTCGACGAGCCCACCGAGCACATAGCTGCGAGTGATTCCGCCCGCCTACTTAATGTGCTGTGCACCCAACCTTTGCCGGGTGCGCTGCCCGAGCGCACCGTCATCATAGTCACGCATGCCCCCGGGCCGGTGGGGATCGAAGTACTCTCCCCTGCCCACCTAGCTTAGAAAACTAGGCGCGCATATCGCCCTTTTCTGCGAAGTTAATCTGGAAATCAAAAGCGGTCTTCAGATCGTGCGGGGTGTGGATGAACTTATTCTTCTTCGCCCGCTCGTAGTACTGCTCCAGCAATGGACGGTACTCGGGATGCGCCACCGCGATGACCTTCTCCACACGTTCACGCGGGGCTAGCCCACGCAGGTCAGCCACGCCGTACTCCGTGATAATCACCATGGCATCGTGCTCGGTGTGGTCGGTGTGGGAGACAAAGGGAACAATGGCAGAAATCTTGCCGTCTTTCGCCATGGAAGGCGAGACGAACGTGGTGATATAACCGTTGCGTGTGAAGTCTCCCGAGCCGCCCGTTCCGTTCATAATACGAGAGCCACCCACGTTGGTGGAGTTAATATTGCCGTAGATATCGGCCTCGATCATGCCGTTGGAGGCAATAAGGCCGAGGCGGCGGATAACCTCCGGGTGGTTGGAGACTTGCTGCGGCCGCAAGATGATGTGCTTGCGGTAGCGCTCCGCCTCGGCGTTCATCTTTTCGGTGCTGTTGCAAACTTCAGGCGGAGAGCCGTGACGACCCAGTCTTCATCCTCTGATGCTCGCTGCGGGTCGGCGTTCTCAGGCAGCCTCGAACACCCGGCTGACGATCACCGCATCCGGGTTCGGTTGCCCGTAGGCAAACATCGCGCCCTGGCCTTTCCGTAATGAGTGCATCGCTTCCATCCCTTTCAACGTCCGGTACGCCGAGGTCCGGTTTTTGAACGCCCCCTTCGGTCCGAGGATCCGTTTCAGCCGCCCATGATCTGCTTCAATGACGTTATTGAGGTATTTCACCTGCCGGTGTTCCACGGTCTGCGGGCAGATTCCCTCTGACTTCAACTCGGCGATTGCCCTGGCCAGGGAGGGTGCTTTATCGGTGTTGATCACCCGCGGGAACCCGGTTATCGTGTTCGACCTCAGGGTCTTGGCCAGGAAACGCTTCGCTGCGGCGACGTTACGCTTTGGGGACAGGTAAAAACCAGGGTATGCCCACCCGCGGCGATGGCCCGATAGAGGTAGCACCACTTTCCCCGACCCGGATATAGGTCTCGTCCACCCGCCAGGACCGGGCCTGCCAATCCGGGACTTGTCGGTACCACCGGGTCTGCTTGTCCAGCTCAGGAGCATATTTCTGGACCCAGCGGTAGATGGTGCTGTGATCGACCGGTACGCCGCGTTCGGTCATCATTTCTTCCAGATCGCGGTAGCTGAGCCCGTAGCGGCAGTACCACCGCACTGCCCACAGGATGATTTCACGGGGGAAATGACGACCGGAGAAGATGCCCATGGCTGTGATTATTTCACGCAGGTCTTCCTGTCGCCCGAACTTTGCAACAGCACCAGCTCAAGCAGGTCGGCGCGGGCACGCCCGATGCGCTGTCGGAGAATCTGGTTATGCTCGATGGGACGATGGAGACCTACTACATCTCCTCCGACATCTTTACGGGAGACTTCCTCACCATTAGCGAGTAAAGTTACACGCCGTGCACTCGACGTAGACGGAAAACGCATAGGGTTGTAATTATGTCATTGGAACCCCTGCCCGGCGTGCTTTCCGCCATCGGAAATACCCCGCTCGTGGCCCTCGATCAACTGCGACCGCCTGGGGCCGGGCCGCTGTGGGGCAAACTCGAGTCGTTCAACCCCGGCGGCAGCGCGAAGGACCGCACCGCGCGCGCCCTCGTCCGTGACGCGCAGCGCCGCGGCGTGCTCACGAAAGACAGCGTGGTCGTCGAATCAAGCTCCGGCAACCTCGGGGTCGCCCTCGCCCGCGAGGCGGTGCTCGGCGGATGGGAGTTCCACTGCGTGGTCGACAGGCGCACCAACGCCTCAACGCTGGCGCACATCCGCGCCCTCGGTGCCACGATCCACGAGGTTGAGCGGCCCGACTTGGAAACGGGGGACTGGCTCGTGGCCAGGCGCGCGCTCGTGGCCACGCTCGTCGATGAGCTCGGCGCGATCAACCTCGACCAGTATTCCAACCGGGCCGCGTTCAGCGCCCACGAGGAAGGGACGATGCGCGAGATCGTCGAGCAGCTCGGCCACGCCCCCGACATCCTCGCCGTCGCGGTGAGCACCACGGGCACGGTCGGCGGCTGCCTGCGCTACGTTGCCAAGCACAAGCTACCCACCCGCGTCGTGGCGATCGATGCGCAGGGCTCTGTGCTTTTTGACGGCGCTCGCGGAGCTCGCGTCCTGCCCGGCTACGGCGCGGGAGTGGTCACCGAACTCTCCACGCTCACCGAGCCCCATGAGGTGATCCGGGTACATGCCCGCGATGCGGTAAACGCCGCGCGAACAACGGCACGCGCCACCGGGTTTTTGCCCGGAGCGTCGGGCGGGGCGGTGGTGTGGGGCGTCGATAAGCTCGCGCGTGACAATCCGGGAGCCGAGATCGTCGCCATTTTCCACGACGACGGCCGTGCTTACTTGGACACCATCTACAAAGACGAGTGGGTCGCGGACAACGTCACTGACCCCTAGGTGCCCTTGACGTTGAGGATCTGGTGCAGCTTGTGATCGACGCTGACCAGCTTCTCCGCGTCCACCATGACCTGGTCGATGTCCTTGTATGCGTCTGGGATCTCATCCACCCACGCGTCGCCGGGGCGGTAGACAATCCCGCCCATGCGCTCGTCCAGGTCCGCGGCGGTGAACCGTTTGCGGGCCTCGGTGCGCGAGAAGCGTCGGCCCGCGCCGTGCGGTGCCGAGCGCAGCGCCGGGGCGAAGCCTTTGCCCGACACAACGTAGCTCGAGGTTCCCATCGAGCCAGGGATGAGCGCCTTGACGCCCTCGTCGGCGCGGATCGCGCCCTTGCGGGTCAACCACACCTCGCGCCCGTAATGCTCCTCCACCTGGGTGTAGTTGTGGTGGCAGTTGATCCGCTCGGCCTCTGCCACCTCGGCACCGACGAACTCTCCCAGCACGCGAGCGAAGCGGTCCATCATCTCCTCGCGGTTGAGCCATGCGAAGCGCTGCGCCCAGGCGAGATCGGCGATGTAGGAGTCGAACTCGGCCGTGTCCTCCACGAGGTACGCAAGGTCGCGGTTCTCCAGCAGCACCCAGTGCTTATCGCACTGCTCCTGGGCCGCGGCGATGTGCTTCTGAGCAATCTTGTTGCCCACCCCGCGCGAGCCGGAATGCAGGAACATCCACACCCGGTCCTCCTCGTCGAGGCACAGCTCGATAAAGTGGTTGCCGCCGCCGAGCGAGCCGAGCTGCTGGCGCCACTTCGGGGAGTGCGACAAGTCAACGCCTGTGTCTTCGGCCAGCTCGGCGAGCTCCCGGGTGCGTGCCTCGGCGCTGCCGCCGAGGATCCATTCGTTGTAGTTGCCGGGGGACAGCGGGATCGCCGCCTCGATCGCGTCGCGTAGGCGGGTGAGATCGCCTCCAGCCAGGTCGGTGGCGGTGAATCCGGTGCGCACGCCGATCATGCCGCAGCCGATGTCGACGCCGACGGCCGCGGGGATCACTGCCCCGATGGTGCCGAAGACGGTGCCGACGGCGGAGCCCATGCCGTAGTGTGCGTCTGGCATCAGCGCGACGTGCGGGTGGACAAAGGGCAGACGCGCAAGCTGGTTGGCCTGCTCGGTGACGTTGTCGTCGACATGCGAGGCGAAAACCTCGACGTGGTGGTTGGTATTAACGGGCCGCGAGGAGAACCGGTTTTTACTACCGGGTCTGCCCCGCTTGTTGCGTGCCATGGAAATCTCCTTCACTCGTGGCGTGACATTCTGGTGCACCTTCGGGTACGTCGTACCCACAGTGCCGCCACAAGGGGGAATGAGAAACCGGCACCGTGGGTGTGTGAGTCTCACGATGCCGGGCGCGGTGGTTTTTTAACTCTTTACGCGCACAAGGCCGGGGCCGTGAGACACAGCCTGCTGTTGGAGCAGGTAAAATCGCGACAGGTGCTGCTGGTATGCGCGCATGTCGTCCTCTCCAATCGTGTAGCTGTGTCCCGAACGTATCTTGCTGCCCATTGACGCCGCCTTCAGGCGCGGCGGATGAGCTAGGTCCAGACGCTACCACGACTTCCCGGGTATGCGCTAGAGTGCATGACTAAGCTATCTGCGAGACGACGCGCAACACCAACCGAGGACGGTAGTGGCAAAAGTGAAGGTAGCGATCATCGGCGCAGGCCCGCGAGGGCTGTGGGCGGCCGAGGAGCTGATGGAGCGCGCCCGCCAGCGCGGCGCGCGTATCGATCTGACTGTGTTCAACGACGGGCCGCTGGATTCGGCGAGCGGTACTGGGGCGTTTCAGCCGAGCGTTCCGCCGCAGTGGCTGCTCAACGTCCCAGCTCACGTCATTGAAACCCAGCTTGGATCCTTCAACCAGTGGCGCGGCGCGTCCGAGGCGTTCGCCCCTCGGCGCGAGGTCGGGCGGTTCCTGGCGCAGTCGTGGCAGGCGCTGTTCCAACACGTCCCGCGCGGGTGCACGGTTGAGGTGCGTGAGCTCGAGGTCACCGAGCTTTCTCCCGCCGGTACCGGCTTCAACGTCCACGGCTCGCTTTTCAACGAAGTCCTGCTGTGCACCGGACACGCCAAGGCGATACCCGTTGCCGGGGCGATCGCGGCCTACCCCCACACCAACCTCGACGCGATCGCGCCCGAGGACGTGGTCCTCGTGCGCGGGGCGGCACTGTCGTTTATGGACGTTGTGCGCTACGCGCCGGCGCGGGCGTTTTTCCCCGTGACCCGCTCGGGGCGGTTCATGGAGGTCAAGGCCTATCCCGCGTGTGAACCGGACCTGGGCCGCTTCAGCGATGCCATCACCACCAGCGCCTCCTACGAGGAGTTCGTCTCAGCGCTCTCCGAAGCGGCACAGGTCGTCCTCGACGCCCAAGGCGGCAGCGGGGACGTGAGCGCGGTCATCGCGGGCGAGGATTTCACCGGCGACGCCGTAGCCGAGCTGCGCGCCTCTCTCGCCGCCGCCACGGGTGAGCGGCCGTGGACGCCAGCTCTGGCAGTGGGCTACGCGTGGCGGGCGCTTTACCCCGCGATCATTCAGCGCGCCTCCTTCGGCGGGCGCGACACGCTCGGCGGGCAGCGCTTCTACCGGCTCACCCGTGTTCTCGAGCGCGTCGTGTTCGGCCCTCCGCCCGAGACAGCGAGCGATCTCGTCGACGCCATCGATGCCGGGCGCGTGCGTCCCGACGTCCTCGGCCGCGGGGAAGAGGAGCTCGCGGCGTTGGCGCAGGAAGTCGGGGCGAGCGTGACAGTCGACTCGGTCACCGCCGCGCCGGGCGTCGTCGAGGGCACGCTTGTGGGCGACCTCGTGGCCGCGGGCCTCGCCGGCACCTACGACGGCGTGAGTCTGAAAGTCGCGCGCGACGGCACGGTCGAGGGCCAGTCCCACCTTGCCGCGGCGGGGCGGATGAACGAGGGCTGGATCCTCGGCCACGACACGCTGCGCCGCGACAAGCATGAGGTCATCCCCGCGTGGGCCGACCGGGTCTCCGCGGCCGCGATGGCGCACCCCGGGCGCGTCCACGGCGCCCCGCCGCTGACCGCGCGCATAGAAAAGTGGGCCGCTGACTTAGTTGCCAGACCAGATGCCTGCCAGGACCTGCTGGATACCTACGCTAGCCCGGTCAACGTGCTCGACCCCGGCCCGATGGAGTCCAACATCGACGAGCTCGTTGAGGCCGGCAAACGCTGCGGGGTGGAGGTGAAGATGTTCTTCGCGCGCAAGGCGAACAAGGGACTCGTCTTCGTCGACACTGTGCGCGACGCCGGCCACGGCGTGGATGTGGCCAGCTACGACGAGCTGCGCCAGGTGCTCGGCCGTGGCGTGGTCGGTGAGCGCATCATCGTCTCGGCGGCGATCAAGACCGACCATCTGCTGCGCCTGGCCATCGAGGGCTCGGCGGTGATCTCCGTGGACAACCACGACGAATACGACCGCATCGTGGCTCTCGCCGGCGAGAATACCGCGCTTGTCGCGCCAAGGCTCGCCCCGGACCCCTCCACCATGGCCCCGACGCGCTTCGGCGAGCGACTCACGGCCTGGGCCGAGCACTTAAGTACGGTCGAGCGCAACGTGCGTGTCGTCGGCCTGCACGCTCACCTGCACGGTTACGCCGCTGCGGATCGCTCCGCAACCATCCGCGAGTGCATGCAGCTTATCGACGCCCTGCGCGCCGCAGGCCACGCACCAGAGTTCATCGACATCGGCGGCGGGGTGCCCATGAGCTACATCGACGACGCCGAGCAGTGGAAGGACTACCTCGAGGCGATCGAGGTGCAGCGCGCCGGCTACGCCGAGCCGTTCACCTGGAAAGCGGACCCGCTGACCACGACCTACCCCTACCACCAGCGTCCGACCCGCGGCGCGTGGCTCGAAGAGGTCTTAGGCGGCGGTGTCGCAGGGGAGCTGCGCGAGCGGGGCTTAAGGCTGCACCTTGAGCCGGGACGTTCACTTCTCGACGGCTGCGGGCTCATCCTCGCCCAGGTCGCGTTCGTGAAAACGCGTAGCGACGGAGTTCCCCTGGTCGGGTTGCACATGAATCGCACCCAGTGCCGCACCACCTCCGACGACTACCTCGTCGACCCGATCCTGGTCAAGCGCACGCCGCCGTCCGCGGCTGTCGAGGCCTTCCTCGTCGGCGCCTACTGCATCGAGGACGAGGTGATTCTGCGCCGCAGGATCCGCTTCCCCCAGGGGGTCTCAGCCGGCGACATCATCGCAATCCCCAACACCGCCGGGTACTTCATGCACATCCTGGAGTCGGCCTCGCACCAGATCCCGCTGGCGAAGAACGTGGTGTGGCCGTCCGGCGAGCTTGACCCGATCGACCAGCCCGGCTAGTTCTCGTGGGCCACGACGATCACGGTGCGTTGCGGTTTCGGCCCGGGCAGCGGCGAGTTGAGCAGCATGTGCATTAGATCGGCTGAGTCGTCGGGGGTCAGGTGCGCTGTGGGTTCGTCGAGAAGCAGTACGTCGGCGTCGCTGCACAGCGCGCGGGCGAGCAGCAGGCGGCGGCGCTGCCCGGCCGAGAGCGAGTCGGCGCCGTTGTCGAGGACAAAGTCCAAGTCGAAGGGGAAGCCAACGGCGGAGAGGACGCGCGTGGCGAGGGTGTCGTCAAGCTCGGGCGTGCCCACGCGCAGGTTCTCGAGCACCGAGGTTGAAAACACCCACGCGTCCTCCGCGTAGAACCTGGTGCTTGCCGGGGCGGTCGCTTCGCCCGAGGCAGCGGGCACCAACCCCGCGAGCGTTTCCAGCATCGTGGTTTTGCCTGAGCCCGAGGGCCCGCGCACGAGCAGGCACTCGCCGGGCTCCACGCGGAGATTCCACACCGTATCGCCGTAGATGGTGCGCAGGTCGCGCGCCTCGACGGTGTCGGACACCGCGGGTCCAGCGACATCGGCGCGTTGCGTGTTCAGCAGGTTGCTCAGGCGCGATGCGGCGCGCGCGGCGTCGTCGGCGTGGCGCGCGGCGGCAGGCAGGGGACCGTGGGACTCGAACGCCGCCAGCGACAGCATCAGCAACATGCCCAACCAGGTCGGATTCCCGCTATAGGTAGCCACCGCGATCGCCGCCACGCCGAGCGCCGCAGCGCCCGTGGCCACGGTCTGGATCGCCTCGGCCGCAACGGTTGAGCGCTGCGCGGCGAGCTTCTCGCGCGTTTCGCGTTGCGATGCTTCCGCGACCTCGCCGATCAAAGCCTCGGCCCGACCGGCCGCGGCGAACTCCACGCGGTGCTGCAACACCTGATCGAGGCCGACGGCGAACTCGGTGGACTCCTCCACCTCGCGGGCGCGGCGATTCGAGCGTGCGGCGATGCGCGGCACCACGAAACCGGTCACGGCGAGAGCTGCCGCCATCACCAACGCGGCCGGCGGGCTCAGCCACGCCGCAAGCCCCAGCGTGGCGAGGGAGACCACCGCCGCAACGAGGCGGGGGGATGTGGCTGCGCACCAGAAAGTCCGTGACCCGCTCGGTGTCGTCGACCACATAGACGTGGCCCTGTCCGCGCGATGTCGCAGCGGACGAGGCCAGCGCGTCGTAGACTTTCGCGCGCAGCTCGATCAGCGCACCGAGCGCCAGCTGGTGAGCGACGATCCGGTCGATGTAGCGAAACACTGCGCGAGAGAAGCCCAAACCCCGCACCGCGGTAATCGCCACGGACAGGTGCAGCACTGGAGGCACTGCCACGCCCGGGTGATCAGCCAACCGGACAGCACCGTCAGGCTCAGCGCGGACAGCAGCGTCACCGCTGCGGCGGCGACCGCCAGCGCAACGGCCCCGGGTTTGACCCACGCGACCCGCAGCAAGGATATGGCGTTTCTCACAGGTCCACCAACTTGTCGGAGACCTCGGCGACGCGCATGTCGTGGCTGGCGACCAGTACCGTGCGCCCGCGCTCGGCCGCGTCGCGGGTCGCGCCGCGAGGAAGGCCACCTCGCCGCCCACGGCGATGCGCCCGCTGACGTCGGTATCGGGCAGCGCGCCAAGTATGGCGAGGAAGGTCGTGGACTTGCCCGTCCCGTTCGGCCCGCGCAGCACGGTGACCTCGCCGGGGTGGGCACGGAACGACAGGTTGTGGGGCAGCGTGCCGTCGCGCCCGGTAACGCTCAGGCTGTCCACCTCCACGCCGGACCGAGCAGGCGTGAGGTAGGAGGGACCTGACCCCTTGTTGGTGGACATAGGCTAGTCCCGGTTGACAGCCGGAGGAAGGTAGTCTCAGTTCATGCCTCGTAAGTCCTATACTGAGGAGTTCAAGCGCGACGCGGTCGCGATGTATGAAGACACAGACGGTGTGTCTCTTAATTCGGTTGCTCATGATCTCGGTGTTAACCGTGGCAGTCTCGCTGCCTGGGTCAAGCGCTATGGCACGGGCAAAAAAGCCCGCGCGATTGATGCTGCAGCTCGAGCCCGGACATCATCGGATTTAGAGCGGATCCGACAACTCGAGAAGCAGAACCGGCTTCTTCAAGAAGAGCGAGACATCCTTCGCAAGGCGGCGCAGTATTTTGCGAAAGAGATGGGCTTGTGATCCGCTTCAAGTTCATCCGGGACCATCGCACCGAGTATTCAGTCAAGCGGATGTGCCACGTGCTGAAGGTGCGACGATCTTCCTATCACAAGTGGAAAAACACACAGGCCGCGCGCCGCCAGAAGGTTCTTGACGATGCTGTTCTCGGTGCTCGTATCCGCACTGTGTTCCGTGAGGAACACGGACTCTACGGAGCTAAGCGCATCGCCGCGGCGTTGAACGATCCTGATTCTGGGGGCGCATGCGGTGATCAATCACAAACGCGTCGCGCGCATCATGAAGACTATGGGCATCCAGGGGTTCACGAAGAAACGCCGCGTGCGCACCACCGTGGCAGATGCTGGCCGTGGTGTCTTTCCAGATCTTGTTTGCAGGCAGTTTCATGCCCCGGCGCCGAATCGCGTGCTCGTCGGCGACATTACCTACCTGCCGGTATCCGGTGGCGGCAATATGTATCTTGCCACCGTGATCGATTGTTATTCCCGCAGGCTGGTGGGATTTTCTATTGCTGACCACATGCGCGTCGATCTGGTTATCGATGCGCTGGACTCAGCACAGCGCGCCCGAGGCAGTCTGAAAGGAGCGATTTTTCATTCAGATCACGGCAGCGTCTATACCTCGAAGGCATTTAGCTCACGATGCACGATGCTAGGGGTGACCCAATCGATGGGAGCGGTGGGAACCAGCGCAGACAACGCGCTAGCGGAGTCGTTCAACGCGACATTGAAACGCGAGGTGCTGCAAAACCGGAAATGCTTCGACTCACTGCTGCACGCCAGACGGGACGTCTTCGCGTGGTGTGTGCGCTACAACCAGAAGCGCAGACACTCATGGTGCGATTATCTGTCGCCCCTCGAGTTCGAAAACCGCACCTGCGGTAAACTCACCTTGACCGCATAAGTTCGATTCCCTGTGTCCACTTTCCAGGGGTCGGGCCCGTACCCGGCACTGCGGCGGCGGAATTGGTCATTCCCCAGCTGGCGGCGAACATCAAAGCGCTTCAAGCACAGCGCGACACGATCGCCGAACAAGTCGAGGAGATGCTCGAATCGTTCCCTCTTGCCGAGGTCTTGATGTCGATGCCCGGCGTAGGCATCAAGACCGCCTCCAACATCTTGCTGTCCATCGGCGATTGCCAGGACTTCGCCGACGCCGCACACCTGGCCGCTTACGCTGGCATCGCGCCGATCACCCGGCGGTCGGGTACGTCGATCCGCGGAGAGTTTTCCCGCCAGGGCCGGAAATAAACGCTTGAAAAACGCGATGTTTCGATCGGCGTGGATCGCGTCGAACTGCCATCCCGCGTCGCGCGACTACTACCTGCGTAAACGGGCTGAAGGAAAGAAGCAGAATGCTGCGGTGATGTGCCTTGCTCGGCGGCGCTGCAACGTCATCTATGCCCTGTTGACTCGGCGTGAGTTCTTCCGAGAAATCCCTGCTAGAACCATCGCCACGGCTGCGTAGGCCGCTGGATTGATCACCACCGGCCCGCATGATGCGGCCCGGCGATCAGTCATGGCTACAACACCCCCATACGATGTACGAGAAAGTCCCGCCTGACTATTGACAATCCACATAGGGACACCCCCCTAAGCGTTACCCTTCGCGCGGTTGTGGGACTTACACAACAGCTCGCAGTTGCTTTCGTCGGTGGCACCACCCTTCGACCACGCCGTGACATGGTCTGCATCCATCTCAGATTTCGGCCAAATCTTGGCCTTCTTCGCGTCATGCCCGATGGCGCAGTAGGAACAGTTTGAAGCGTCCTGGGTTTAGTTCCTACCTCTGCTAAGGAAGGATTGGCACTATGCCCAGAAAGTATTCCGCCGAATTCAAGGAGAAGGCGGTCCATCAAGCCCTAGAGATGGTCCGTCTGGAGTCCTGCTCACGGCAACGCGCGTACGAGGAAGTCGGGGAGCTTCTTGGCGTGTCCCACCACACGTTACGCGCCTGGTACCGTGACAGCGTCGCCCATGAGCAGACGGCACCAACAGGTGGCGAAACCATGGAAGAAGAGCTCAAACGGCTACGCCGGGAAAACCGCGAGCTGAAACGAGCCAACAGAATCCTCAAGACTGCCTCGGCTTTTTTCGCGGCGGAACTCGACCGACCCACGACCAGATGATCTCCTACATCGACGAGTACAAGGAGCAATTTGGGGTCGAGGCCATCTGCCGTGTCCTTCGACAAGCAGACCGTGGATTCATCACCTCCCGCGGCTACCGTAAAGCCACCACCCGCGCCCCGAGTGCGAGGGCCTTAAGCGATAGCCTGCTTATCCCAGAGATTCAGCGCGTCCATGCGGAAAACTTTTCGGTCTACGGCATCCGCAAGATGTGGCACGCCATGAACCGTGAGGGCTTTCATATCGGCCGCGACAAGACCGCACGCCTGATGAAACTTGCAGGTGTGTCTGGTCGACGACGTGGACGCACCCCGGTGACCACGATCAGCCCTAAAATGCCGGATCATCGTCCGGATCTTGTGCGCCGAAACTTTCGTGCGCAGGCACCAGGCAGGCTTTGGGTTGCCGACATTACCTATGTTCGCACCCTGTCAGGATTCGCGTACACCGCGTTTGTCATTGACGTCTACAGCCGCAAAATAGTCGGTGTTGCCACCCGATCTACGATGCGCACTGATGCGCTGCCGATGGAGGCACTGGAACATGCATTAACGACTGCTGGTCGAATCCACGGCGACCAGCTGATACACCACAGTGACCGGGGAAGTCAGTACGTGTCACTGAAGTACTCCACTGCTTTGGCCGAAGCCGAGATCCGGCCAAGTGTCGGCACAGTCGGAGATTCCTATGACAACGCGCTGGCCGAGACTGTTAACGGTCTCTACAAGGCTGAACTTATCCATCCTCAAGGCCCGTGGACATCAGTAGGAGAAGTCGAGCTAGCCACCCTGCGGTGGGTGCACTGGTGGAACACCAAACGTCTTCACGAGGCGTTGGACTACGCCACCCCACAAGAAGTAGAAACCG
>NZ_JFCH01000048.1 GCF_000738175.1 Corynebacterium jeikeium
TCCATTGCCGGCTTTTCGGTTGCGATTGCTGCGTATAAAGTTTCTTCTGCTAACTCCATGGTGGGATGAACACTTGTTTTTGCTGCCACGACCTTCCCGTCAAAACAGTCGATGATGGCAGACAGATACACGCGACCTTGGTTAGTAGCGAAAACACTGATGTCAGTCAGCCACAACCGATTTGGATGCTCAGCATGAAAATTGCGGTTCACCAGGTTAGGTGGTGCGGGAGAAATTTCCCCTTGATAGCTGGAGTAACGCCACTTTCGTTTCGGGAACCAGGGACGAATTCCCTCTTCGTGCATGAGACGGCGGACGACCTTCTCACTGATAACGATCCCTCGATGACGCAGTTCCCACCAAAGTCGGCGATAGCCGTAGGTGTTATTCGACTCAGAACTAATCTCATGAAGCATTTCGCGGATATGCGCGTGCTTATCCGGAGCAAATCGCTGTTGGAGTTGGTAGTAGAAGCTTGATGCCGCAAGATCAATAGC
>NZ_JFCH01000049.1 GCF_000738175.1 Corynebacterium jeikeium
GGACTATCACTACCGCATCAACGCACAGTGATGGATTGGTGGCTGTATCTACATACAGAAGTCCCTGACGATCCGGTCAAGATCGCCAGGGACCAACGATGGGGTCAAGACGCACTTTCCACAGCAACAGACCTGATCACCCACAACACCACAGCCACTACCAATGACATCGGTGCACCAGCAGAATACGACACCGCCATCGACACCAGCTACCAACACAACCTCGGCATCCAAAAAGGCTGGATCAAATAACCGCAACACGCCCGGAAAAGACACACTTTTCTTTACTTAACCCGCCAGGGTGCCCTTAGGACCCTTGACTTCAACGTTCTGGCCGTTGATGGTGACGGTGACGCCAGAGGGGACGGTCACCGGTGCCTTGCCAATACGAGACATGGTTAAACCTCCTCTTACCAGACGTAGGCGAGGACTTCTCCGCCCACGCCCTTGTTGTTGGCCTCACGGTCAGTCAGCAGACCCTGGGACGTGGAGATAATAGCCACGCCCAGGCCACCGAGAACCTTTGGCAGATTAGTGGACTTTGCGTAAACGCGCAGACCCGGCTTGGAAACACGACGCACGCCAGCGATGGAACGCTCGCGAGATGGGCCGTACTTCAGGTTAAGCTCCAGGGTCTTGCCGACGGTCTCGTCGTTAACGGAGTAGTCGGCGATGTAGCCTTCCTGCTTCAAGATTTCGGCGATGTTGGCCTTGATCTTGGAGGATGGCATAGACACGGTGTCGTGGAACGCATTGTTTGCGTTGCGCACTCGTGACAACATGTCCGCAATCGGATCAGTCATGGTCATGTGAAGTGACCTGTTGCCTTTTTCGTTACGGTTCCCGTGCTCACCCTTGATGAATCGCGTGTACCGCACGATCGCTGGCTACTCACGCTCCGCCTAACTCAGTAGTTAGGGGTGCTCGCTGCCTTTATCCGTGCGGCCGCTTCGGGCGAGGGGCCTGTAACAAAGTGGATGTACAGTTTTTCTCCCTTGTAGCGGGAGACTCTTTCCGCAGGTCATGTGGCATTCCCGGGATTTTGACGCGTTAGCGTCGAAAAAAAGAACATGGGGGTACCTACCTACGGCAAGACCTGACTAGCCTAGCAACCAGCTAAAACATGTCCAAATCCCTGCTCAGAAGCATAGAGCTGAGGTGTAGGGTCGGCGCCATTCAGGGCCGACCGACCTCACTAGCCGCACCTGCT
Organism: Corynebacterium jeikeium; assembly: GCF_000738175.1. Lineage (GTDB taxonomy): Bacteria > Actinomycetota > Actinomycetes > Mycobacteriales > Mycobacteriaceae > Corynebacterium > Corynebacterium jeikeium_C. The sequence continues at coordinate 1,211 of NZ_JFCH01000049.1, forward strand.
GGCTCACACACTCACCTGCACAGCTCCACAATCCCTCCTTGTAGTAATTTGATTAGGCTTACCTTGTTCACATAAGCTTGCTCCCGTTAAGATCATGGACTTTCACGCGTCAAGGAGGGATGCATGGCTATCTCTACCCCGCATGCGCAATCCCCTTCTCAATCACACCTGGGGTCTCGCGCGGACGCTACTGCGGACGCTTCTGCCAGCGCTCCATCAGGTAAAATCCCGCGTCGCCTCGTCGGCCTCGGCGTCCTTTTCCTCCTATTGCTCGCCAGCATCGTTGCCAGCATCGTGTTTGGATCACGGCAGATCCCTTTTGGAGAAGTGTCCGCCGTGTTCCGCGATCTCGGCACGGCGTTCGGCCACGCGGAGGGGCTGAATGTGGATCAGCGCGTGATCGTCGAGCTCCGCATTCCCCGCACCCTGTTGGGCCTAGTCGCCGGTGCTGCCCTTGGCGCCTCCGGTGCATTGATCCAAGGGCACACGCGCAACCCTCTCGCGGACACGGGCATTCTCGGCATCAACTACGGTGCGTCCCTGGCCGTGGTTGCCAGCTTCTCCTTGCTGGGTGTGACGTCCGTGTGGGCTACCAGCATGTGGGCGTTCGGTGGGGCCATCGCTGCTACTGCGTTGGTGTTTAGTTTGGCGTCCATAGGAGGAGGACAGGCCAATCCAATGACGCTGGTCCTCGGCGGCGCGGCTTTGTCCGCGGTCCTCAGCGCCATCATCAGCGGTTTTATCCTCACTGACGATGCCAATCTGGATCGCATGCGCTTCTGGACCGTCGGCTCCATCGCGGGCCGGGATCTCACCGTGTTCTACGGCGTGCTGCCGTTTATCCTGGTGGGCCTCCTGCTGGCGTTCATCACGGCACCGCAGCTAAACCTCCTGAATCTGGGCGATGACATCGCCTCCGGACTGGGCATCAACACCCAGCGCGCCCGCCTGATTGGCATGGCTCTGATCGCACTGCTGGCCGGTGCCGCGACAGCTGCCGCCGGCCCCATCACCTTCATCGGCCTGGTGGTCCCGCACCTCGTGCGCGCCATCACGGGCCCTGATTACCGCTGGATCCTCCCTTACTCTGCCCTGACGGGTGCGGTGATGATGCTGTTCGCAGACGTGGTGGGCCGTCTGATCGCTCGTCCGGGCGAGTTGCAAGTAGGCATCATCCTCGCGTTCGTGGGCGCGCCGTTCTTCATCGCCCTTATTTATCGACGCCGGGTGGTGGCCATTTAATGAGTTCCCTCCTTGCCCGCCCTACCTCTTCCACTATCCCTGGGCGCCCGCCATTCCGCGTGGGCTCATTTTCTGTGGTCTGGCGCCCTCGCGCGTTGACGGTGTCTCTATTGCTGCTCGTGGCGATCGTCTTGCTAGCGGCGGTCTCCATCGGCCTGGGTGACTATCCTGTGTCCCCGGCTCGTGTGCTGGAGGTGCTGTTCACCGGCCAGGGCACCCGCATTGAGCGTCTGGTGGTTTTGGATTGGCGCATGCCTCGTGCGCTGACGGCCATTCTGGTGGGCTGTGCGCTGGGATTATCCGGAGCCCTCACTCAGTCCGTGACTCGCAATGCGCTGGCCAGCCCGGATATCTTGGGCTTCACTACGGGCGCGTCCGCGGCCGCGGTCACCGTCATCACTCTGGGTGGTGGCGCTGGTGGTTTCCTCGGCTGGCTCAGCAGCATCGGCATTCCCTTGGCCGCGGTGCTTGGTGCGGCTGTCACCGCAACGGTGATGTGGGCTCTGGCGTGGAGGAGATCGACTGATTCCTTCCGGCTAGTGCTGTTCGGCATCATCATCTCTGCTCTGTTGACCTCGTATATCAACTTCCTGATGATCCGCACGGAGTTGCGCGATGCCGCGGCCGCGCAGTTCTGGCTTACTGGCTCCCTGAGCACTGCGGACTGGTCCAAGATGTGGCCCATCGCCATTGTTGTGTTGGTGTTTACACCGCTGCTGGCCTGGATTGGTCACCAACTTTTAGCCACCTTGCTGGGCTCGGATACTGCACGGGCTTTGGGACAAAACGTCCAGGGTGTGCAGGTGCTTCTGCTCGCCGCTGCCGTGGCTTTGGCAGCAGTGGCGGTCTCGGCCGCTGGCCCCATCGGGTTCGTCGCCTTCGTGGCCCCACAGGTGGCGCTGCGCTTGTGCAACTGCTCTGCACCACCGCTTCTGGCCTCTGCGCTGACCGGCGCTGCGCTACTCCTGCTGGCAGATATCAGCACCCAAACTCTTCTGCCCGTAGAGCTGCCGGTGGGCATTCTCACCTCGGCAATCGGCGGTGCGTTCCTTATTTATTTGCTGGTCCAACGGAATAGGTCAACCACGGCATGAGAAAAGATCCCACCCTGGAAGTTAGCAGTGCCGCGAACAAAGAAGGACACATGACTCAGAAGCACAGCATGAGCGCACGCGGCCTCGCCGTGGGCTACGGCGACCGGACGGTCATCGAAGGCTTGGACGTGGACTTTCCTCGCGGGCAGATCACCACAATCATCGGCCCCAATGGCTGCGGCAAATCCACGTTGTTGCGAGCCATGTCTCGTCTCCTTCCGGCGAATGAGGGCGAAGTGCTGTTAGACGGCGCCGATATCTCATCCATCAGGCGCAAGGACCTCGCACGGACCATCAGCGTGCTGCCACAAACCCCTACCGCCCCGGAGGGACTCAACGTGGCTGATCTCGTCTCGCGCGGTCGGCACCCACACCAATCGTGGATCCGTCAGTGGTCGTCCACGGACGAAGCCGAGGTGCACAAGGCGCTGGAAATGACTGGCTCGATGGGGCTGGCGGAGCGCACCCTGGATTCTCTGTCCGGAGGGCAGCGGCAGCGTGTGTGGATCTCCATGGTTCTTGCGCAGAACACGGACATCCTGTTCCTGGACGAGCCCACCACCTACCTGGATCTGGCCACGTCGGTAGAGATTTTGGAGCTGGTGCAGCGTCTACGCCGAGAGCTGGATCGGACTGTGGTGATGGTGCTGCACGATCTCAACTTGGCTGTACGCTACAGCGATAATCTCGTGGTGATGAAGGATGGACAGGTCCTCGCCACCGGGCGTCCCAGCGAGGTCATTACCCCAGAGCTACTGCTCGAGGCGTTTGCCCTCAACGCGCTAGTCATCGAGGATCCTGTCACCGGCGGTCCGCTGATCGTCCCCAAGTGACGATCAGGGCTTAGTCCTCCATCAGCTCCTGGGCGGGAGTCTTCTTGGACTTCCGCCAGTTGATCATCGCGGAAATCACCACCGGAGTCACAGACACCAGCACGATGACGATGGCGATCATGTCGATGCGATCCGCAATGCCCGGGATATCCCCCAGCAGCACGCCAATGCCGACCATGCTGACAATCCACAGCACTGCACCCGTGACGTTCCATCCCACGAACTTCTTGTACGGCATCTCCGCGGTACCAGCGGCCACGGGAATGTAGGTACGCACGATCGGGATGAAGCGCCCCAGTACCAGAGCCAACGGCCCGTACTTCAGGAAGAAAGCCTCGGCTTGTTCGAGGTGCTCGGTTATGAGGATCTTGGCGTCGGGCTTAAACAACTTGCGGCCAAAGCGGTGGCCGAGCCAGAAACCTACCTGGTCGCCCAAGAACGCCGCGACGATGGCCACGCCCACCAGAATCGGAACGTTCAAGCCCAGCTGATCGCGCAAGATTGCCGCGGTGACCAGCATGGAATCGCCGGGGAGGAACGGGAAGAGCACGCCGGATTCAATAAAGATAATCAGCGCAATGCCGCCGAGCGCCCAGCCGCCAAAGCTCTGGAGCAGGGTGGTGGCGTCCATGAGGTCGCTTAAGTGCACAGGGAATCCCTTCTAGAAAACAACTGGTCTATTCTTACCCCGGTTTCTGACCGGAATACAGGCAGCTCGCCCCTAGCGTGCATCCGTTATCCCCATGAGTGCCCGTCCCCTAGCCAGCAACAGCAAAACCGCCCCAGCACGTTCATGCGGGGCGGTTCGGCAGTTGATTCAGACTACTTCGTGGCGTCTGCCAACGGCTGCTCGATCTTGTCCAGCAGGTAGTTCAGGCTCAGCACGGTCTGCCATCCGAAGGCCTTTTCCAGGTCGCCTTCCAGGTAGACACTGTGTCCGTCCTTCACGGCGGGCAGCTTGCCCACGATCGGATCCTCGGTCACAGAAGCCTTGCTCTGCTTCGGAGAGTAAGACAGTTGATCCCACACCAGCACGTCAGAGTTGATCTGGTCTGCGTTTTCCTTGGAGACCTCACCGTAGAACTTGTCCTTGGTGATGCCCGCGTAGGCCGGGTTGATCTTGAATCCCAGCTCGGTGAAGAAGCGGCTACGCGGATCGCCCTCGGCAAAGACAGCCAGGCTCTCGTCGGAGACAGTGGCCACGCCGAGTTCCTTTTCGGCCCATTCTGGGTGGCGGCCCTTGAGCTCTGCGAACTTCTCCTTGACCTGCTCCACCTGGCGCTTTGCCTCTTCAGGCTTGCCCACGGCCTGCCCGATCTCTTCCGTGGTCACGTCCCATGGTTGCTGTAGTTCTTCGTATTCGCCCTTTTGTACGACGACAGGGGCGATCTCAGACAGCTTCTTGTACGTGTCTTCATCGATGTCCGAGTACACGGCCACGATGAGGTCTGGATTGTCCTTGGCGATGGCTTCCGCGTTGACTTCTGTGTCCTTGTCGATCCGAGGAGTGTCGCCCTCGATCTTGTCATTGGACCAGTTGCCCGCAGCCTGACCATCCGGGGTCATTCCGTCCCAGTACTTCACGGAGACAGGAGTAACTCCCAGCGCCAGCAGTGCGTCCTGATCCGTGTAGCCCAAGGAGACCACGCGCTGCGGGGCTTCCTTGATTTCGGTGGAGCCGTAGCGGTGCTCGATGGTGGTGGGGAATGCGCCCTGCTCGGCGTTGACTGCCTGGGAGTCCCCGGAATTTCCGGACTGGTCATCAGTCGAGCAAGCGGTCAGTGCCGCGCCCAAGGTCAGCACAGCAGCGGTGCTAACGAGAATCTTCTTGAGTGTCATTTTTCTCCGTTGTTACTGGTGACGGATTTCCGCGCGAGGCGTGGCCCGTACACAAAAGGGAAAGGTCAAACCTTTGGTTGGATATATCCAGCCCTATGTCCAAAGAATTCGGTGGCGGTCAGTTCCGAGTTGTCGTCGAGACGAACACGATCCAGAACAATCGCCGGCGCCGGCACGTTGGCACGGGGCGATCCACAGACCACCGCGATTCCTCCCTCGTGAGGGATGGTGACTCGGCCGGGGGTTCCGCCGAAGCGGCCCTGCGAGACGTGCGCGGAAAGCACGCGGACGCGCTGGCCTCGGAATTCAAAGTAAGCATTGGGGTACGGGTCGGACTGCGCCCTGACCAGCAAGGCGATATCTTCCGCAGGTTGGGTGAAATCTATGCGAGATTCCTGCTCGCCGCGCTTGTGGAAGTACGTAGCGCGGGTGGGATCTTGAGGTTGCGCAGTGGCGGTGCCTTGGGCGACGTCACTCAATGCGCGTTCCACGAGGGGCTCGATGAGGTCGATGGTCTTGGCCACGAGATCCGTGGTGGTGTCCTGCGGACCCACGGGGATCGCGCGCTGGGCAACGATGGGTCCGCCGTCCAGCACTTCATCCATCTCGTGCACAGTGACGCCCACGTGAGTTTCCCGGTTCAACAGCGCCCACAGGATGGGCGAAAATCCGGCGTACTCGGGCAGGAGACCATCGTGGACATTCAATGCGCCGTGCTTGGCCAGGCTGAAAACCTCGGGAGGAAGCCAGGTTCGCCAATTGTTGGCCACGATGATGTCTGGTGCAGCATCGCGCAACGCCTCAATGACGTCTTGACCCACGCGCTCAGTGACACACACCTGGAGCTCATGTTCGCTGGCGAGCTCCTCAACGGAGTCTGCCCACATTTGCTCATAAGGGTGATCGCTGGCAGGGTGCGTAACTACCAAAACTACTTCATGACCAGCATTGATGACCGCAGACAACGTCCGGTGTCCCCACGACTGATAGCCGAAAACAGCAACTCGCATGCAGGGGATGTTAGCTTAGGTTTACCTATGTAGTCAATGATGAAAGTGGCGCAATTTTCATGCCAGACTCCCCGGACGTGACCACCCTTCACCGAATCTCGGTGCCCGCGGATGCGGAAGCCCTCGTTTTCCCGGACCCCTACCGCTCGAACGTCGAGCTCACCGAATCGATGTCCACCGTCGATGTGCGCATCCCGGCGCACTCAGCAGTGACCTATAGCTTTCAATCCGGCGAGCTGAAATATCCCGATCCACATAACGCACACGGCGCAGGCCCACAGGCGAGCCTATTGAGCGGCGATTCTGTGGACCAGACACTCTGGCCGCCTCGCTCCCCAGAAGTCATCGCGGACTTGCCCGGCGCACGCCTGTCCATCGACCGGAAGGTATTCGGCAGGCGCTGCACCGCGCGCCTCGATGACCGCGGTGCGGATACCACCGTGGTGTTTTTGGATGGCGATGACTGGATCCATCTGCATGACCTCACGGGCGCACTGGACCGGGCAGTCACGGCAGGGCTTATCCCCCAGATCAACCGCGTCTTCCTGCCGGCAGCCAAAGACCGCAGCGAGGAGTACACCTCCCAAACATTCGCCAGCGCACTGGCCACCGAGCTTCCGCCGATCATCAACAGCAGCCACATAGTCCTGGTGGGGCAAAGCTTCGGCGGTCTCTCCGCCCTGCGCGCAGCTCTTACGGCTTCCACCGAAACCACGCCTGCAATCAAAGGAGCCATCGCCCAGTCCCCTGCCGTCTGGTGGTCCGCTGACCGTTCTGCAGAGCTCGCGGACACGCTCTCGGACGGGCCCGCAGGAGGCGACATTGCCGCACAGCTCACTGGCCCCTCACTCGAAAATCCTGCGGCTCACAGTGGCTCCGGTCTGGCACGCATCGTACTGACGTGCGGTGCAGAAGAGCCGCCCATGCAACGACACGTGGATGCAGTGGCCGATGCCCTGACACGCCGCGGCTTTCCCACCACCAATCACCGCACGCCCGGTGGCCACGACCCTGCGATGTGGCGCCACGGGATCATCCCGGCACTCGCCGAATTGCTGGGCTGAATCTACGAGCGCGCCTCCACAAACTCCGCCACGCGCTCGACTGTCCGCAGACCGTAGAATTCGCGCACGCCAACCTCCACTCCCAGCTCTCCACGCAGCAGTGCGCAGAGCTTGATGACCGCCATGGAGTGCCCACCCATGTCAAAGTAATCAGCATCCACCGGCACGTCCTCGGGCTCAATATCTAGCGATTCGGCAAACAGCTCCGCCGTGATCTCCTCGGTTTCGTTCGCCGGTTCGCGGCCCTTCTCCGTGATCCTTTCTCCCTCACCCAGTGCAGCAAGGTCGGTCTTTCCATTCGACGTCACCGGCAACTCATCCACGATCGACCATCGATCCGGGATCATGTAGCTGGGCAGTTCCTCGCGCAATGCATTACGCACGCCAGTCAGGAAACTCTGCCGCTCCCCCTGGTCCGCATCGCGCAGTTGTGGGGCCACGAGGTGACAGGCCAGGAGTGTGGCGTCGGATATACGAACAGGAACGGTCACGCAGTGGAGGATGCGGGGATCAACGCCGCGGGACACGGCGGCCGAGACGTCGCCGGGATCCACGCGGTGACCACGAATTTTCACCTGATCGTCGCTGCGTCCGAGGTACTCGAACATGCCATCCGCACGCACGCGGACGATGTCTCCCGTGCGATACATCCGCTCACCCGGGGCGCCCCACGGGCAGGCGACCATGGAGCTGGCGGTGCGCGCCGCGAGCCCATGATACTCCTGCGCTAAGCCGCTGCCCGCGAGGTAGAGCTCACCCGGCGCTCCTGTAGGAACGGGGCGCAACCACGGGTCCAAAACGAACGCCGCCGTGCGATCCACCGGCATTCCGATCACGGGCGTGGCGCTCTCATCCGTGCCAGCACCCAGGGCGTTGATGGTGTACTCGGTGGGTCCATAGAGGTTGTATCCGCGCACGTCATCGGCCTTTCGCAAGGTCTCCCACACGCCGTGCGAGACAGCCTCGCCGCCCAAGAGCACCAGCCGCGGGCGATGCGCGCCGGATTCCAGCATCCCCTCCGCGAGCAGCTGCTCGGCAACGGTCGGGGTGACGTTGATGACATCCACCTGATGCGCGCGAATGGCCTCAACCATGGCCGCAGCATCGCGTCGCAAATCCTCGGAGAAGATCCGCACCTCGTGGCCTTCCACCAGCCAAAACAGCTCTTCCCACGACATATCGAAGGCGAAGCTGATGGCATGCGCGATCCGCAACGTCCGCCCATCGGCAGCAGCTGGGGCGAAGATCTTGCGCCGGTGATTGTCCAGCATGTTGTGCAGCCCGCGATGCTTGATCACCACGCCCTTGGGCTTGCCGGTCGATCCGGAGGTGTACATCAGGTAGGCATCGTCCCCGGGCACCGCCGCAGGCGTGTGGGTGGTGGCGTGGGAATCGGCAGTGGTGACGTCGACGCAAGGAAGCGCACCGATCCGCTCCATGCGCTCCCGAGAACTCGAGTCCACCAGCGCGGCTGCGGGCTGGCTGTCCTCCACGAGGACCCGGAGCCGCCCATCGGGGTGCGTCAGATCAAGCGGCGCGTAGCGCACCCCTGCCCACAGGGCTCCCAGCAGAGCCACCACCGAATGCGCGGAGCGCTCCACCGCAATGGCGACAGTATCGCCGCTGGTCACGCCGCAATTCTTGATCTTTTCCGCAATGTCGGAACAGCGAGCAATCAGCTCACCGAACGTCCACTGCTGTGCGTCATCCGCTAGCGCGATGCGATCTGGGAAGCGCTGGGCGGTGTCCTTGAGCTCATCCGCAATGGTGCGGTCAATGCCTTCGGCCTTCTGCCAGGAAGCCATCTGCTCCGTCGTGCTTTGCGGGGAAGAATCCTCCGCTCGGGCTGGCGCCAACTGGGCCAGCTGAGCGAGCGGGACCTCTGGTGTGTCCACAAACGCGGTCAGGACTTCGGTCGCGGCCTTGAGCACGGAATGTGCGAGGGACTCGTCCACCACGTCGTGGCGGAATTCCAGCTTGATGCCCAGCTTCGGCCCCGGAGTGAATACCCAGGTCAGAGGGAAGTGCGTGGAATCTTCCGCGCGCTCCTCCACAACCCCGTGGCGTTCCCGAAGTTCCGCTGCTGCCTGCGGATCGAGGAAGTTCTGCACCACCACCATGGAATCGAACAGCGTGCCTACCCCCAGCTGCCGCTGGATGGCGCCGAGGTCCGCGGAATCGTGGTCCATATCCTCGATGCGCTGGCGATAAACATCCTGGACCAGTTCTTCTATGCTCTGGCCGGGCCGAGCTGTCACTCGCACTGGCACTGTGTTGAGCAGCACTCCCACCACATCAGACATGGCGGGGTCGCTCAAGGCATCGCGGCCACTGACAGACTGACCAAACACCACATCCGAATCCCCTGTGACAGCACCCAAGGCCACGGCCACGGCTGCGTTGACCACGGAGGTCAACGTCACGGCCTGCGCCCGGATCTTTTCCTGCAGTGCGCCGGTCAGCTGCTCGCTGACCTCGGCAAACACCTGGCGAGGCAACTCGCTACCAGCGTGCTCTGAAGAGATATCCGCGGCCTGCGGGGCAACGAGCGTGGGCTGAGACAACGTCTCTAGGCGATGTACCCAATAGTCGCTATCTGCCTGCTCTTTGCGAGTGTCAACGGACTCGAGCAGGGCGTCAGCAATAGAACAACCGCGAGGAACCAACTCTCCCGCACCCTGCGTGCGGGCCTGGCCGGACCTCAACGTCAGCCTCTCGAGGAAGGTTTGCAGCATCACTGCACGCGACCAACCATCGACCAGAACCAGGTGGTAGGTAAGAAGCAGCGTGTCGCCAGGCTGTCCGTCACTTCGGCCGGTGACGATGGTTGCCTTCGCCAGCGGCACGGATGCGAGATCGATGCCCGCGCTGCGATCAGCGTGCATGATCGCCTCGAGATCCCCTTCGGTGGTCTCGACGGGGAGGTCAATGCCCTGTCCACTCCACGGCAAGTTCTGCACGGGTTGGCCGGAAGCATCGGTGTGGAACTCCGCGCCCATGGCTGGATGCACGGTCACTGTGTCCCGGAAGGCTTCCACCACGGCCTCGGCATCCAGTCTCCGGTCAAACGTCAACGCAGTCTGTGCAACGTAGGCACCCGGTGCTGCCACCTGTGACTGGAACCAGATTCCGCGCTGCAGCACGCTCAGCGGAGCGCGGCGTCCTGAGGATTGCTCGCGGCTGACGTGCTCCTGCAACTCGCGAGCAACCTCGCCGATGGCGCTGCGCAAACGCTCGGCGGAAATCACCGCATTCACCACGGACAGCTCCATGCTTACGGCCCGCTCGCTAGACCACACATCGGCCTCCACCAGGTAATCCGTCCACTGGCAGGCGGCATCGCCCGGCGCGTGGAGGACAGCGCCAGTCTCTCCCCGTCCGAGGTAGTTGACCAGGATCTGTGCCCCATGGGCCAGGGTTCGCTGCCCTTGCGGGTGTGTGTATCGCAGTGCCTGATAAGTGCGGCGGTCCGGGGCTGTGCCGTCCTCGTGGAGCGCGCGCATTTCCGCTGCGGCACGTGCTGCATCCGCTGGATCAGCCAACGGGATTTCCACCGGCGCGATGGTGGTAAACCATCCGAGGGTTCGACCATAGGAATGATCAGCCGGACGTCCGTGGCCTTCTACGTCCACGGCCCAGCTCCGCGCGTCCGTGCCCATTGTTCGAGCCACCGCGACGGTCACCAGTCCTGCCACGAGGTCCTGAACGTCCACACCCATCACGTCGGGTGCAACGCTCTGCAGGACCTGCGCGGTCTGTCCGTCAATGTTCACTTCGAGCGTGCTCACATGATCCGTACTCCACTGGTTCGAGTCCTCGACGGGCCGTGGCAGCGTAGCCAGTTCACTCCAGTGCAGGGCATCCTGAGCTGCTGCGGTGTGAGCATCGTGCAGTTCTTGCAGGCAAAGATCCTTGTAGCTCGCCTGCCCGGAGAGAATCCTGCGCCCTGCGAGCGCATCGCGCAGATCGTCTTCCAGAATCATCCAACTGGCGCTATCGATCACCGCGTGATGAGCAACGGCCTTGACGTACCCATCCACACACCCGAGCACCACGCTACGACCAGCAGCAATATCGATGTGATCGATCAATGCATCCACGTCCAAAGCCCGCACAACCATAGGGCCGTCTCCCTCGGCACCAACAAAGTGCGCGAACGCAGAACTGGTGTCCACGCGCGTACGAAGCATCGGATGTGCCTGCGCTACCTGCTGCAGGGCCTGTTCCAAGTCCTCCACAGCGACTGGCCCCAGATCCAAGCGGCGCGCCTGCACAAAGCGGTCGCTCATGCCTCTTTCCATCTGCCTGCGCAGCATCGCCGGGATGGGGAAAGCCCCCGAGATCTCCTGGTGCCCGTCCTTGGGCAGGGCTTCTTCCTGGCTCTGCCTTGTTTCCTGGATTTTCTGCTGGGTGGCCTGCGGCGTGACCCGCTCGGCAATCTTGCGTGGCGTGCGGCCCAAGAAGAAGTCCCGCGGAGTCACGTTGAGATCAGCGCGCGCCAGCGCGTGAGTAACGCGGATGGCAAGAATACTGTCTCCACCTAAGCGGAAGAAGTCCGAGTCCGGCTCCACCTCGGCGCGGTCCAAGCGAAGTGCATCAGCAATTGCCTGCGAGATCGCCTCCACCAGATCCGAGGTGCCCGAAGCCTGCTGAGCAGCAGGAATCTCACCCAGAAGGTCCAGGATCGCGCGCTCATCCCGCTTGCCATTGATGGTCTGCGGCACCTGCGTACTCACCGCGAATAGCTGCGGAACCATGTAGGCAGGGAGCGCGTCTCGGGCCGCTGCGGCAGCTCGGGAGGTGATCGCCTTTGCGTCGGCACGAGAATCCGTAATCAACAACGCACCCGGCACCTGGCCTTCGGGCAGATCGACGACCACCACGGTGGCCTCCCGCACACCGCTGACCTTCTCCAGCGCGCTCTCGATCTCCCCCAGCTCCACGCGATAACCGCGCAGCTGCACCTGCCTATCGGCGCGGCCCACGTAATCCAGATGACCGTTGTTCAGCACCTTTGCCATGTCATTGCTGCAGTACATCCGCGCGCCGCCGCCAACGAAAGGATCGGCCACGAAGCGGGAGGCCGTGGTAGAAGCAAGCCCCCAATAACCCGCGGTGACCTGCGGCCCGGCGACGTACATCATGCCGGTCTCTCCAGGCTGCACCGGCTGTAATTGCGCGTCCAGAACATAGGTACGCAACCCGTCCATCGGGCGGCCGATCGGGCTGCGGGCCTCCCCTGCATTCTCGGAGCATTCGTGTGCTGTGACGTGCACTGTCGTCTCCGTGATGCCATACATGTTGATAAACCGAACATTCGGATGAGCACTGCAGTAGGCAGCCTCCGCGCGGGCCTCCAAGGCCTCGCCGCCGAAGATCACCGTGCGCACCGCAGAGTCCTGCCCGAGGTGCGGCTCCAACGCGGCAAAGGCGGTTGGGGTCTGGCTCAGCACCGTGATGGCTTCGGCACGCAACACCTCTGCGGCATCCTCGGGCGAGCGCATCAGCGCATACGGCATCACCACGGCACGCCCGCCGGAGCTCAGCGCTGCCCACATCTCCCACACCGAAAAGTCAAAGGCGAAGCTGTGGCTGATCGACCACACGTCCTCCTGCGAAAACTCCACGTGGCTGCGAGCATTGCCCAGCATCGCGGTCACGTTGGCGTGTGTGACGGCCACGCCCTTCGGCCGCCCTGTGGAGCCGGAGGTGTAGATCACGTAGGCGATGTCATTGGCACGGGCCACGCTTGCCGACCGGCCCGCAGGCGGCTTCGCTTCCCCGCTCATCGTCTGTTCACTGACCACGAGGACGGGACAATCTACCAGCTCAGAGACCATTTTTTCCGCGCTGGGAGACACCAGCACGGCATCGGGCTGGCAATCCTCCAGGATCAATTCCACCCGCGCTTGCGGGGACAACGGATCCACGGGAACGTAGGTGCCGGCGGACATCGTGGTCGCCAGAATGGCCGCAACCTGCCACGCATCGCGCTCCATGAGCAGGGCTACTCTCGGGGTGTGGATGGCAACCTTCCGGTCCAGCACAGCGCGTATACGCTGAGCGGCGTCGTCTAGTTCTTCGTAGGTCCAATGCTCCGCAGCACCGTCTTCTCCGATGCTGGTCAGGGCGGGCCGGTCGCGGGAGTGCTCGAAGCTGCGTCGCCACAAAGAAGGAAGCGTGTCCACACCAGATACCGCACCCAACGCCTCTGCAACCTCACCCACGGTCGCCACCGCACCGGATTCAGACAGCAAAGAATCCACACTCACCGCGAGCATCTGCGCGATCCTTTCGGCACGTACCTCGGTGATTCGCTGCGGATCGTAGATCAGGCGCAGTGGGTGCTCAGCGGAAGGGTTGACCACGACGGACAGGGGAAAGTGCGGCGCGCCATTGTTGCGCACGTCAGCAACCTGTAGTGGCGAGCCGGGGCAGCCCACGTCCTGTGGAGATAGCGGCACCTCCACCACCATCAACGTATCCAGCAGTTCGCTGGCGTTGGTTCCCAGGTCGCGGGCAATATCAGCCAGGCTGACGTGCTGCACATCGCGGACCTGATTGTTGTGATGGACCATGGCGTGCAGCATGCTGGTCACCGGCAGGGTGGGATCAGATTGCCCCGGCGCGACCACCGGGATGGTGTTGAGCTGCATGCCCACGGCATCGGCCACGCCAAGAACGGGAATGTCACGGCCGGAAACGGAAGTGGCAAACACCACGTCAGCCCCAGGTTCGCAGCCCACCAAGGTGCGAAGGACCAGCCCCCACGCCGCGTGCACCACATCCGGCAGGCCCACACCCGCTGCCCGAGCACGCTCAGACAAGCCAACAGTCCGCGGATCGTCTACCAGCAACTCCCGGCGCTCGAGCGAACTCGAAGGATTAGGGCACAGCACCGTGGGGCGTACCTCGCGCATTTCCTCGCGCCAGACGGACATATCGGCTTCCGCGTCTCTGCGCGCCACCCATCGCACGCTGCCGGCCATTCCGGCGTCCGGGTCGTAGCGCGGGATTCGGGCATCGTCATCCCGGTAGATCTCCAGGAGATCCCGCAGCATGATGGGCACGGACCATCCGTCGGCGATCAGGTGATGCACCGTCTGGATCACGGCGATGTCCTGGCCACACACCGCACCATCGACACTGGTCGGGAGCACAACGGTCCATCGCATGAGCGGCTCGGGCGCGGCATCACCGGGCGGCTGCAAGGAGATTCCCCGCGAGAGGTCATCAGCGGCAATCTCTTCCGTACGCTGCACGAGCCACCCGTCTAATCCAGGCCCAGCCAACTCGGCAGGCACCGTCACGTCCCGAAAGTCCACCCGCAAATGCTCGGCAATCCCCGGATCAATCACGGCAACCACATCGCCACCGTCAGTTTCCCAAGGGCGGGTGCTCAGTGCGGGGTGGCGTCGGATCAAATTACGCGCAGCGCGGGCGAATCGCTCCCGGTCAAACGGTTCGCTGCATTCCACCCGCAAGACCTGTTGCTCCACATACGAGCTGGCCGATTCCTCGAATAGCGAGTGGAAGTACATGCCGTGCTGCAGCGGGGTCAGCGGCAGCACGTCCTGCAGCTCCGCGGAGCTCTGCGCAGTGATTCGTGCCAGGTCCGCAGAGTTCACGGGTGCGGGGGCAACGTCGCCCACGGACAACACGCCGTGATCGGCAAGCGCTGCCACCTCGCGCAATGCCACATCCCAGTGCGCGACCAATTCGTCGATCCGTTCGGGGGAGATCCTGCCGCGCGCCCAGGAGATCGTGGTGCGCAGGACGTATCCCTCGCCGGTGTCTTCGGCGATCGCGTTGAACTCCAGCTCGCGGACCAACGGCTGGTCCGGGTCGCGTTGCTCGCCGAGTTGGCCGGTGGAACCCGCGGGAGCGAAATCTTGTGCTCCTGCGGATACGCGCCCCAAGTAGTTGAACAGCACCTGTGCCTGCGGAGGGGTCTTCGCGGACTGATGCAACCAGGTGTGGGCCTGGTAAGGAACGCCGTTGCCGGGGATGGCCGCGAGCTGGTCTTTCACTGCGTTGAGTGCCAGCGCTAGCGGGGCGATGCTGCCCTCGACCTCTGTGGAGGCCTCCTGCACTGCCGCCCGGGTGGGGTCGATCAGCATGGGATATAGGCAGGTGAACCAGCCCACCGTGCGTGAAAGGTCTGCTTCCCTGCCCTGTGGCCCGGGTACGAATCGGGTTTCGCGGCCGTGCCCCTCCATCTCCACCAGGGTCCATGTTTGTTTGTTTCGACGCCAACGCGCCAACGCCACGCTCAATGCCGTAAGCAATACGGAATTCGCCCCCGTGCGGAAAGCGTGGGGCACCGCACCCAGTAATTCGTCCGTGATCTGCACTGATGCCTCATGTACCACGCTGCGCTCCTCACGGACTGTGGGCGCTTTCTCGGGACTATCAGCAAGCGCTGGCACCTGCGGGTCCCGCAGAGGTTCATCTGCACTCGGCAATGGGGGCAGGGAACTATTGGCATCCTCCGCGAATTCGCCAGTATCAACGGCCTGTTGCAGCAGCTGCGTCCATCGGCGCAGGGACGTCCGCTCCGGCGCGAGCTGTTCCCCGCGATACGCCGCGGCGAGGTCCTCGCCGATAATGTTCCATGACACGCCATCGACCACCAGGTGATGCACCACAAGGCGCAATCTTCCGGGCACCAGCCCAGCCGCTACCACCACTCCGACTGCCGGATCCAGCAGTTCAGAAAGCGCAGCGATGTCCGTGGTGGGGTGGATCGCCACCGCTTCTTCGGCAGATTCCTCCGGGAGTTCCAGCCGCAAGGGATTCCGCTGCACACGGGCCCGCAGTGCAGGGTGCGCCTGCAGCACGTCAGCCACCATTCGCCCGGCCAGCTGCGCATCCACATCTTCTGGAACTGAAAACTCCACGGACTGAATGAAGCCGTCCACGTGATCAGTAATGGAATCGAACCAGCGCAGAATCGGCAGCGACTGCACCTCACCGGTTGGTTCATCGTCTGGATCCTGCACGAAGGTTCCGCGCTCTTCGGCGCACCGAGCCAGTTGCTGTGGAGTGCGCGCAGAGAAAATATCTCCCACACTCACCTCCACCCCGCGCCGTCCCAGAGCCGAGACCAGGGTGATGGCCCGCAGGCTATCGCCACCGATATCGAAGAAGTCCGTCTCCGCACCCACCGCGCTAACCCCCAATGCTTCAGCCATTGCCTCCGCGAGCAGAGCAACGGTTTCCCCGTCACGTTCAGCATCGGCCGGGGCATCAGTGAGCGAGCTCCAATCAGGTTCCGGCAGTGCCTTCCGATCCACTTTTCCGTTGGCCGTCCGCGGCAACTCATCCATGACGGTGATAATCGCGGGCACCATGTATTCGGGCAGTACCTCGGCACACCAACTACGGATCGCAGCACCCACGAGGCCCGCAGTCACCGTCACGTAGCCCAGCAGTCGCCCCTCCCGAGCAATCACGCTCGCCGCCTCCACATCTGGGTGTCCCACCAGCGCAGATTCCACGTCCTCCAACTCCAGACGCATGCCACGGATTTTCACCTGATTATCGGCCCGCCCCACGAATTCCAGCGAGCCGTCGTTGTGCCGGCGCACCAGGTCTCCCGTGCGGTACATCCGGGTTCCGTCCGACGCAAACACATCCGCAACAAAGCGGCTGGCCGTGAGTCCTGGGGCATTGATATACCCCTTGGCCAGCAGGAATCCGGCCACATAGAGTTCACCAATTTCTTGGTCTGGAACCACCCGCAGGTGCTCATCGAGCACATAGAGCCGACAGTTGGGATTGGCCACACCGATGCTCGTGTTGAGGCGATCCTCGTCGTCACGGTAGATGACGTGGGAGACACCGATGGTAGCTTCCGCTGGCCCGTACCCGTGGTACAGCGGGATGGCCAGCTGCTGGCGAAAGCGACGGAACAGCGCCTGGGTGAGCATCTCTCCGCCACACCAGACATGCCGCAAGCTGTCTAATAGATTCGTGCCTTCGGCCTGTTTGAGCATGACGTCGAGAACACTCGAAACCAGATACGCAAACGTCACGCCCTCGCGATGGATGAGGCGGGCCAAGCGTTGGGGGTCTTGCTCCACGCCCGGCGCGGCCACCACCACGCGGCCCCCGCAAACCAGCGGCAGGAAGATCTCATTGATGGAGATATCAAAGGCCAGCGGTGCCTTGAACAGGGAGGCATCATCGCGGCCGAAGAACAGGATCTGATCGCGCTGCCAGAGCAAGCGCTCCACGATCGCACCGTGGCGGATCATTGCGCCCTTTGGGCGGCCGGTGCTGCCAGAGGTAAAGATGACGTACGCAACGCTGTCCGTGGACGGCGGGGTGAACAGCTCGCGGGTGGCATCGAGGTCGAATAGCGCGTCTTCGGTGAGCGCGCAGTTGTCCGGCGTGAGTACGAAGCTCAGGCTGGCATCGTGGGTGACGGATTCCCGGCGCGCCTGCGGCCACGAGGGGTCTAGCGGGACAAAACTGCCACCGGCGAGCAACGTGGCGACGATACCCACCACCATCTCCGCGCTGCGCGGCAGGGAGATTCCCACACTCTGACCAGCGTCAATACCGTGTTCCCGCAAATTTCGCGCTACAGCAGTTGCATGGGCGACGAGCTGCGCATAGGTCCGTCTGTGCCGGTCATCCACCACTGCGAGCGCATCCGGGGTCTCCTGCGCATGCTGCAGGAGCAGGCTAATCAGGTCCGGGCGATCGCGATCCTGATCCGTGTCATTCCATATGCGCTGCTGGGCGATCCGATCCTGTTCACTGCGGCCATGACCGATGACGGCGCCGCCATCTCGAGAAGCAAGCGTATCGCCAGAGGAAAACGGAGTGTGAGCAGACGATCGGGTGGGCACAAAGAGCCTTTCGGTTGATGGGGAAACAGGGAATCAGACGCGGATGGCGGACGTCGGGCTAGGTGTCAGCCAACCTCAAGCGGAGCACGGCTCGGGAAAATCAGCCTGCGATCAGGTGCGAAGAATCCCGATGTTGCTCGGAGCGGAGATCTTCATCCGCCGGCGCACGATGCGTGCGTTGCTGACCCGTGATGGCCTCCACCAGTTCCCCGGAGCGGGTCGCGATGTTGGAGAGCAACGTGGAACCGAGTCCATGCGTGGCCTCAGTTGCTCCCTGCACGAAGAGTCCTGGCACGCGCTCGCCATTGAGCACGGCGCCGTAATCCCTAGTGACGGTGAATTCTTCACTGCCGTGACTATCAGCGTGAATCCCCGCAAGACCGCGAGATCGGAAGCCCGTGGCGCACACCACCACGTCAAAGTTTTCTGTCACCACGTCTCCGGTTACTCGGTGGCGAATGTCCACGTCGACGCTGCCGTCGGAACAATTACGCGCACCGAGCACCTCCGTGGTCCGGCGAATATCGAGCCGCTGACGCCCGGTGACGCTTTCCCGATACTGACGGTCGTGGAGCTCATCGAGGAGCTCAGATTCCACGCAGGCGTAATTGGTGTACCGGTGGCGGATCAACAGCTCGTTGCGGATCGCATCGGGCGCATGGAAGAAGTCATCAACGGCCTCCGGGTCGAACACCCGATTGGCGAAGGGGCTGTCATCGGCGGGGATGAAGCCGTAGCTGTTCAAGCTGCCCGTGACGGTATCGATATGCGGGCAATCGTGGAAGTACCGGATGGCCTCGGCTGCGGACTGGCCCGCGCCGATCACCAAAGCTCGGCGGATATCCCACCCACTGTTCAGCAGCTTCTTGGTGCGCGGGAGCAAATCGATGTTGTGGAAGATGCGCGAGGTGTCCAAGGAGCTGTCCTCTGCCCACGCAGGCATCTTGGCTTCCAGCCCGCGGGCAACCACCACGTTGCGGCAGCGAATGGACTCCGACTGCTGAGCTCGCTGCCCTTCGGACTCACCGCTTCCTAACTTCCTGCGGACGTGCACCACAAAACGAGCTCCGTCTGCGGCCAGTTCCGGAAGCGTCTCGATGGACGTCACGGTGGTGTTGTACTGCGTGTCCACGGTGATGTGATCCGCGATCCATCGGAGGTAATCGGCGAATTCCACGCGTTCCGGGGTGAAGGTTTGGCGGTTAATGAAATCAATCAAGCGGTCGCTGTGATGCAAGTAGTTGATGAAGCTGAAGCGGCTCTGCGGATTGCGCACCGTAACCAGGTCTTTAAGGAAGCTGATCTGCATGTTGGATCCTTCGAGGAGCATGCCTGGGTGCCAGTTGAATTCCGGGCGGGCTTCCACAAAGAGTGCATCGAGTTCTGGAGCTTGCTCTTCGATAGCTACCGCGAGCCCGAGGTTTCCGGGGCCGATGCCGATCCCGACGATGTCGCGGACGGAATTTTCGTGGGTACTGCGCTCTGCGGATGTCTGAGCTTGACGATCGATGATGGTCACTATGGCCTCTCTGTAGGATGCGCCAACCAACTTCTTAGGGTAGGCAATGCAAAGGGTAGGCTAACCTATCTTCTATTGCTCAACAACCCCCTAGCGGGAATTGCTCACCCCGCGTCCGCAAACTCCCAGCTAGAGGCTTCACATCAACTACGTCCTCGGCTACCGACTGGAAGGCCCTCCCCACACACAGGACCACCGTGGTACGCCCGCGGCGAATATCTCTCACCGCACGCGCCACTTTCATGCCCGTCATTGAATCCACTGACGAGACCGGATCAACCATCACCAACATCTCCGGCTCAGCCAGTAGCGCTCGTGCCAATCCCAGCCGCTGCCGCTGACCACCGGAAAGATTGCGCGCACCTTCGGTCAGCTCGTGATCCAATACCCCGGCTGAATGAGCCGCCCCCGGCGCCAGTTCATCGAGCCCTAAGGCGTTAAGAATGTCTACTGCATCCTCCGCCCTGCCCTCTCCAGAGCTCCGCAGCACCGCCTGCCCCACTGTGTCCCCAAACAATGCCGGCTTCCGAGGCTCGGCAAGCACAGCGGAACGCACATCGTCTACCGAGATCTCGCAAATATCGCGCCCCCGGATCCACAGTTGTTGAGTTTGTGGCCTAGTCAGGGAGCCAAGCTCCATCGACTCCCCCGCGACCAACGCATCCACCAGAGCATCTGCCCATGCGGCTGAACAGTGCACCACCGTCAGTCGCCCCTCTGCGAACGCCACGGAAGCCTGCTCTGATCCCTCGACCTCGCCGTCTCCTTCGGCCTCACCGTCTCCACCGCGCATGGAAATGGCAGGCGTGCCAATCTGAGCAGATGGCACGCCCTGCCCCTCACGCAGCCGCTGAGCTTCCGCCACGCGCTGCAGCCTCCGAACGGAAGCCCTCGCCAATCCAATGAAGCGCGGCATTCTGCTGCACTGCCGCATCGGCTCCGCGATAAATTGTGACAGCGCCACCACGGTGACCAACTCCCCCAACGTCACATCGCCGGAAATGGTTCGATAGCCCGCGTACAGGCCCACCGCACTCAGCAACAGCACATTGCTGCCCATCGCCACGGCTTCATAACCTCCGCTGACCCACGCGAGCTTCCGAGCATCCGCACACGCCTCTTCAGATTTACGCGCATATCCACGGTAGGCCGGATGCGCGCCAGCCACTCCCGAGATCACCGGCAGCCCCTGCAGAATGTCGGTCATGCGCGCGGTCACTCGCGCGAGCAGAGTTTGTTGCCGCTCCGCGCGGCGTTCAATGATCTGAGACAGCCGGTGCAGGACTATCAACACCACCGCGCTGAGCACCAACACCACCACTCCCAGTGGCAGATCAATCAGCGCCAGAACAATCGTGCAGAAAATGGCTCCCACCAGCGCACTGATCCCCACCGGGACCACTTCGATGATGTCTACCGCCTGCACCACGTCTTCACCCACCACCGTGGGCAATTCCTGGCGAGGCAGACTGTCCGCATCGTCGGAATGCCCACCATGGCTCACCACCTGCGAGGTGATGCCTGCCCGCAATTCACATACGTTCCGAGCCGACGTAGCCTGCAGTATCCGGAACCCTGTCTGCCAGCTCACAGACACCGTCGCCAGCGTAGCGCCTAAGGCTGCGATTCCACCCACCAGGTGCCACACATTCTCGCTAGCGATAAGACTGTGCGCCAACCATCCCAGTAACACCGCAATCATGGCTTCTGCCACGTGGTAGATGCTCAGCAACAAGCCACTCAGAGCCATCGCGCGAGAATTTTTTCTGACCAGCCCGCGCAGCGTCACCACCTTGTTGTCAGACACGCGCCTGCCTCCCCTGCTCATTCCAGGCGGTCCACATATCGGCATATGTTCCGTTTCTTGCTGCCAGCTCCTCGTGCGTACCTGTTTCCACCACGCGCCCGCGCTCCATCACCACCACGCTATCGGCGGAGGTTGCTTGGCTGAGCCGGTGCGCAATCACCATCGCCGTCCGTCCGCGGATCGCCGCGCGGGCAGCGTCCTCCAAGGACATCGAAAAGGCCTCGTGTGATTGCTGTGTTTCCTCGAGGTCACCGTCATCTTCGGCCGTTGATTCGTCAAGAATGACGACGCCAGCCCGAGACAATGCCACCCTGGCCAGCGCCAGACGCTGTGCCGCCACCGCATCTACGTGCAGGCCCCCTTCGCCCAGCATTGTGTCTAAGCCCTGCTTGTCGCCATGGGACAAGGATGTGCACCAATCTTCCGCACCGGTTCGGCGCAGCGCATCCCATATTTCTGCGTCGCTGGCACCTTCGGCTGCCAGCAGGAGATTATCGCGCAAACTCATCGCGAAGACGTAGTTTTCCTGGGAGGCAACGCAAAAGATCGAGCTTCTTTCTTGCGCACTCATTCCCACCACGTCGCACCCCCCAACGGTGATCACACCCGGCTCTGCCATCTCGAGGGTTCCAGAGACAATTTCCGCAACCGTGGACTTGCCAGCTCCCGATCCGCCGACCACGCATACCGTGCACCCCGCAGGGATGTGGAACGCCAAGTCATGCAAGATCTCTGGGCCATCCTCGTACCGATAATTCAGGCCCTTGACCTCTACAGCTGGACTCTGCCGATGCGAGGAGTAGTCATCAATCGGCTGTGGCGTATCCGCACCCGCGGAGCGAATGAGTCCCACGATGCGCCCCAAGGCCGCCCCGCTGCGCTGCAGTTCATCAAAGGTGAACAGAATCGTGCCGATCGGCACGAACTGACGGTGGAACAGAATCAACGCTGCCGAGATCTCGCCCACCGTCACCGCATCTTCGCGGAAGAGCAACCAGCCTACGACAGACAGGGCTGACAACCCCATGAACTCCGCGAAGTTCTCCCGCGCCACCAGCCCGGAAAACACACGAAACGCAGCGATTGATTCGTCCCGCGAAGCCTGCGCGTAGCGCCTGGTGAGACCTTGGCGGCTATCCACCAGCCGATGCGAACGAACCGAACGAATGCCCTCCATAGAACCTTGCAAGGAACCGATGACACCGGCTTCTAATTCGCGTTGGCGTCGATACAAAGGGGCAGAACGAGGAAGATACCATCGCAACCCCAGCGCATAGAACGGAATCCCGCACAGCCCCGCCAACGCGAGGCGCCAATCCAACCCCGCTATTCCAGCGCTGGCCACCACGACCATCACCAGCGCGCTGAGGGTCGATGGAACCGACTTGCGGGCACTGCTCACCAGCGCGGCGACATCCGCACCAACTCGGCCCAGCACCTCTCCCCGGCCCAGGGACTCCACCGTGGTGGAAGGCAGATTCAGCACCGCGGCGACGGCGCGCTCACGCAACTTCGCAACTACCTGGGCAATCGTCACACCCGTCAGCGCCTCCGCAAGGCCAGCGACAACGGCAGTACCAACACACGCCACGGCAGCCCACACAATCACCTTCAGCACGCCAGACTTGCCGTCACCGGCGGCTACCGCATCGATGACGCTGGCCAGCAGATAAATGGGCACCAGAGAGAGCAAGGCACCGGCGAAAGTGAACAGCACCGCACTAATTGCTGGAGTTGCGGTGCGACGGAGCAGGCGGCCAATCTCCGCAGCGGACTCACCAGGCAAAGCAGTGGGAAGTACGGCACTCACTTAAGCGTGAGACTTTCCTGCCGGTTGCAAGGTGGTCCACTCGCGGTCGATGAACTCCATCGCCTCGTCCCGCGATACCCCGCCGTCTACGCCACGGGAAGGGTCTCCCAGAGCCACGGTCCATCCGTCTGGCACGGCGGCGAACGTAGGCCACAACGAGTACTGTCCCTCGTCGTTGATAAGGGCGAAGAAGCTGCCCTGTTCGTCATCAAACGGGTTGCTAGACAACACGCGCTCCTTGTCTCATGATGCGGAAATAACGGGTTTATGGGCTGCGTTGGCCAAAGTGGTGGCACAAGTGCAGCAAGCGTGAATTAACTTAGCATAACCTAATATGCAGCTTTTGAGGGTTAAGTAAAGAAAAGTGTGTCCGCATGCCACCATAACCCCAGACCACACACCACAAATCACCAAAGAATAGCTCCCCGAAAGCTATTACCCACACCATCCCGCACCTCCGGCCACATTTGTGCTAACCGCACACCGGTTGGATTAAAGGATGACCACCAACCGCCCCAGCTGCCCACTATGCGGCAACAACACAAAGAAAAACGGCACCACCAGCAAATCAACCACCCGTTGGCGCTGCACCCACTGCGGACACTCCTTTACCCGCAACACCCAAACCCACAACAAAAATACCGCCACCATGGCTTTGTTCATCCAATGGGCCACCGGCACCCAATCTCTAACCACCTTCGCCGCACACCATGGCGTAACCAG
>NZ_JFCH01000050.1 GCF_000738175.1 Corynebacterium jeikeium
AGGGTGGCGGTGAGCCCCAGACGGCGGCGAGACTGCAGGTCGGAGGTCATGCGGAACACCGGGGCAGGCAGCAGGTGAACCTCGTCGTAAATGATTAAGCCCCAGTCGCGGGAGTCGAACAGCTCCAGCGCCCGGTATTCGCCCTTCGACTTGCGCGTGACCACTTGGTAGGTGGCGATGGTCACGGGGCGGATCTCCTTCTTCTCTCCGGAGTATTCGCCGATTTCATCCTCCGTCAGGGAGGTGCGGCGCACTAGCTCGTCCTTCCACTGCCTGCCCGCGACGGTGTTCGTCACCAGGATCAGGGTGGTGGCCTTTGCCTTGGCCATCGAGGCCGCGCCGACCATCGTCTTTCCCGCACCACACGGCAGCACTACCACGCCCGAGCCGCCTTCCCAGAAGCTATCGGCCGCCATCTCCTGGTAGTCGCGCAGCTGCCATTCTTCGTGTTCCTGCGACAGCTCGATGGGGTGTGCCTCGCCGTCGACGTATCCCGCCAGGTCCTCTGCGGGCCAGCCGACCTTCAGCAGTTCTTGCTTGAGCCTGCCGCGCTCGGAAGGGTGCACAACGATCGAGTCCTCGTCGATGTCTGCGCCCAACATGGGCTTGATCTTTTTGTGACGCCGGATCTCCGTCAACACAGCCCTGTCCGTCGTCTCTAGCACGAGCCCGTGGGCGGGGTGTTTGATGAGCTTCAGCCGCCCGTAGCGATCCATCGTGTCGGCAATGTCGATGAGCAGCGGTTGCGGGACGGGGAACCGCGAGTAGGTTTCCAGCACGTCCATGACCTGCTCCGCGTCGTGCCCTGCGGCGCGGGCGTTCCACAGCGCCAGCGGGGTGATGCGGTAGGTGTGCACGTGTTCCGGCGCGCGCTCCAGTTCCGCGAACGGTGCCAGCGCGGTGCGCGCCTCCTGCGCCTGTTCGTGGTCGATTTCCAGCAGCACAGTCTTGTCCGATTGGACGATCAGGGGGCCGGTGCCGATGCTCACTAGCTGGATACTCCTCACAAGGTGTCGGGGGTTGCTCTAGGTTTGTCTTGTCTTTGGGACAACCTTCTACTGTAGTCGCCCTGTGGTCGCACAGTGGTCGCCCACAGCAGCTCTGCTGTGGTGCGCTAGTACTCCACGCTGCTGAGGCGGTGCGGCTGCACGGTAAAGCTTTCCCCGCTGATCTCGGAGACCACAGCGATGGTGGATGGGCGAATCATGACGATTGAGACCTGGTCGCTGGTTTGCTTGCCTTCGTTGTTTACGTAGCTGATCCGCACGGTGGTGCCGGCGGAATACGCCCGTGAGATCGCGGCCATCATCTCCTCGGCGGTGTGCACCACGCGGGTGTCGCCGTGCTGGCCTGTCCCTGCGCCCGTAGCGCTGGCGTCGGCCCGATCCGCATTGTCATGGCTGCGCCGGAAGCCCTCGATGGCGCTGGCAATCACTTGGGAGTCCGCGCCCGCCTCTTCATCTGGCCCCATGTGCGGGTCCGAGCGCAGGCTCGCGCGCAGCCCCTCGCGCTTGGGCGTGGCCACCCGCGACAGCACTGGGGCGTCCGCGTGCGCCTGCCCGCCCTCCAGGCGCAGCTGCACGCCCATGGCCTCCAGCCGATCGGTCACAAACGATAGCTGTGCTGCAGAAACCGCCACCGTCGGCGCGATCTTCCGCAACCGCAGCCCGTCGATATCTGGCAGCGCCAGGATTCGGTCCAGCGCCTCGGGCTCTGTCACACTCAGATACATCTGCGCCACCCCGGCTGTCGCCTGTGAGAGGCTGCGCTCCGCATCGTGGAGCATGTAGCGCAGCGCCTGCGGGACGTTCTCCGCCCCGCCCAGTGCGCGGTCTTCCAAAAACTCCTCGATCTCGGCGGCGCCAAGCCCCGCCCGCAGTGCCCGCTCCACGGATTCCTTGGACATTCGCCAGACGCTGGCCATGCCCCCGGATTCCTGATCACTGAACTTCGCCAGCATCGCCTGGTCGGCCGGACGCAGCAGTCCCGGCGCCATGATCGTGTGGTCTGCCTGCACAATCAGCTGCTCCACTGGGGCAGGCAGAATCTCTGCCAGCGCGTCGGCCAGATCCGCCACGGGGTTTGCCGCAGGGTTTGTTCTGCCGCTCAGCACGTCGCGCAGCGCGCCCATCGCCCGGGTGGGCACGGTGTCTCTTCTTAATGACGCCAACACGCCGACCTCTTTAGCCTCCTCCCACACCGCATTCCAGGCGGTGTGCGTGGTGCGCCAGGCCTCGCCGGGTCGCACGCGCCAGAGTTCTCGTTGAATTTCGGCTGGCTGGGGCGTGGGGGCGTCACTACCAAAAGAGCCAATACCAGCGAACAGTGACGGGAAGGTTCGGCGCAGGCCGCGGGCGGCGTGGGATGCCGTACCGGCCTCGAAGGGGCGGACGTCGGGCTCGTCGACCAACCACGGGGCATAGGCGCTGCCAGCCCAGCCGACTAGCAGGATCGCCCAGGCGGTGGCGGGGGATGCCTCCAGGAAGTCGAGGGCGAGCTCCGTGGGCGCCCAGTAATCGCGCGCGGGCTGGCCGGCTGGGGTGGGAGTAGCCCGACCACGGCCGATGAGGTTCGCGTGGGCGAGCCACGTCAGCAGGTGCAGGGTGGTCTCGGCGGGCTCGTCACGGCGGCGGGCGACCTTATTGACCTCGCGGGTGCCGATGCCGCCAGAGGAGAGGGGGACGATCGGGTTGCGGCCGAGATCCTCGATGAGGTGGCCGAGATCCTGGATCAGCTGGACGGCCTGGGCCGCGCCAGCGTCGTCGGCGCGGGAGTTGGTGGTGCGGTCGGTGGGGTCAGTGGCGGCAACGCCCGAAGCATCGGTGCCGACCTGGGGTGCGGTGGTGAAGCGCCCACCCGGGTCGGCGATCAGCGTGCCACGCAGCAGTTGTTGCACGCGACCCGTTAGGCGAGCTGTCGTATCGTCCAGCTGATCCAAGATTCCCCGGCGCACCAGGGTGGGCAGGGGTTTGGATGGGTCCGCACCCTCGTGCAGGGAGGTCGAATGCCCCACCCCACCCCCGGCGGCGAGAGTGGAAAGCAGGCGGCGCTGGCGGGGCGGAAGCTCGTCCACGACCTGCGGAAGCTCGCTGGTGGGGATGGGGCAGCGGGTGGAATCGACCAGCCGCCAGAGCTGTTCCGTGGATGGCTCGAACATGCGCGGCAGATGAGGCGGAATCTTCAGACGCGTCGTCGCGCCGGGCAGATCGGGGTGGGGGAGTGCGAAGTCCGGGCCGAACACCAGACCCCAATGGCAGAGGGATTGCACGGCAGCGCAGATCTCTTCTTCGTTGGGGCGCTGTGTGTCGGGAGTGCCGGCGATGTCAAAGAGCTCGGCAAGCATGTCGACGAGCTCCGCCACCGTGCGCGGATGGTGCACTGCATCGAGCTCGCAGGCCGCGTGGCAGACCGCGAGCTCAAGGGAGTTCAGGTGGAGCAGCGCCGGATCGGGGGAATCCGCGAACAACTCAGTGTGGCGGCTGCGCCCCGGGGTGGACACTGCAGCGGAGAGGTTATCGAGCGCAGCGTTGTTGCCGGTGAGGTTCTCCACGAAGGTGGTGGGGTTGGAAGCCAGCAGGCGAGACAGCAGATCCGCGAGTGCTTCGTCCGTCTGCCCGAACAGCCAGTCCCCGTAGGAGGGAAACTCGCTGCGGAGGGAAGCAGGGGAGCTGCCATCAGCGGTGGAGTTCGCGGAGTTGTGATGCATAATCGCCCTATTTTAGCTGGAAACTTAGTGTTCTTGGGGTGCGGTACAGGGCACGGGGCAGGCGGAGGATCGTCGAGTAGTGGTTTGGGACATGGAGAAATGCGGTGGAACGGGTGGGGATGTGGGTGGAAATCGCCACTTCGTGTGTCCTTTTCCTTGGCGATGTGCAAAGATACAACTATGGCTAACGTTGAGAAGAAGGGCTATGTCGACGCAGGCTGGCCGACCGATATTCCAGAGGGCCGTCACGCTGTTACCGAGCTGGTGGCTGATACCGCGGGTGCCCTGAGCCCCTACGGTGACATCGAGTTCCCCGTCGATGCTTCCGAGCTTCCGTACGTGCACTCGTTCACTGTTATTAACAAGTAAACTGGACTGACAAACTAGGTGGCGCGCCTCCCCGCACGGGGAAGCGCGCCACCTTTCGTTTGCGACTGCCTGATACGTGCCTCGTGGACGCCTTTCGAGTGCCTAGTCTGCGCCCACGAACAAAAGCCGGGTCGGCACGTCACTGTGTGCCGACCCGGCTTTTAGCTAGGCCTGATCTTAGTGAGGCAGAACAGCCTTCAGCTGAGCGGAGTACTGCTTGTAGGTGTGGTTCAGGGAGTGCTTGTTGGCCTTGTAGTAGTCGGTCACTTCCTTCGGCACGGAGAAGCCGAGCGCCTCGATGCGCTTCACCAGTTCATCGTAGAACTTGTCTACAGCCAGAGCATTGGAGTTGCGGGACAGGTCGCGGGCGGCCTTCTGCACAACCGGAGCCGGTGCGGCCGGCTTTGCCTTCGGCTTTGCGGAGACGTTGCGCTGGGTCGGCTTGGAGTTCAGGCCCAGCTTGGCGGAGCAAGACGGCCATGCGCCCCAGCCCTGGCCAGCCAGAACGCGCTCTGCGACGGCGATCTGCTGCTCACGAGTGGCCTGGTATGCGTAAGGTGCATACTGCTTACCGCCGTAACCAGCCCAGGTGGACGGGCTGAACTGCAGGCCACCGTGGTAGCCGTTGCCGGTGTTGATGGACCAGTTGCCGCCGGACTCACACTGAGCCAGGCGATCCCAGTCGGAATCCGGTGCTGCGGAAGCGGTCGGTGCCAGCAGTGCAGAGGTAGCTGCAACTGCTACGCCTGCGACGGAAAGGCGGGCTGCGGTGGTGAAAGAGCTGGTCTTTGCGTGACGTGCCATGTTTGCTGAGTTTCCCTTCGGGCGCCTTGTCTTGAGTTATGGCGCCTTTTGTTTCGTTATCTCTCGAAGATCTCTTGGTCTTTTGGGATCTCTTCGATCCTTTAAGTTCAGTGATCTTCTTGCTTTTGTGACGTCGAGCCGTTTGCTCGTTCGCCTTAAGGTCATGGGCTACCGTACTGGTTTGTCACGTTTGTGTCACGTTTCTTGCAAGGTTTGAAACTTATGTAACGTTAAGGCGGCTTCCTGAAACGCTTATTGACCTGGAATTTATAGGAATGAATCCATTCTGTTATAATTTCGTAATGTGACGAAGATCACATTTGTTGTGTAACGCCTGTGGTTGGTGTGACTAGCGAGTGAGATTTGCTCTGCCTTAGCATTCTCGCTAACCTAGGTCATTCTATTGACTTCAAGGAATAGGGTGATCCCATGCCAACCGGAAAAGTGAAGTGGTACGACGCAGACCGCGGCTACGGCTTCGTCAGCAACCCTGGGGACGAAGACGTCTACGTCGGTTCCCAGGTGCTGCCCGACGGCGTCACCGAACTGGTCAAGGGCCAGCGCATCGAGTACGAGTTCATTGCTGGTCGCCGTGGACCGCAGGTTCACACCATGACGGTGCTGGATAACGGCCCCCGTCGTGCGCAGCACAAGTACAACCCCGAGCAGCTCCACCAGATGGTGCAGGATACGATCACGCTGCTCGATAGCAGTGTGCTGCCCGTGCTGCAGTCCGGTCGCCGCCCAGAGCGCAAGGAGGCCCGCCAGGTGGCGGAGATCCTGCGTACCATCGCGCGCGAGCTCGACAACTAGCGGTCGCACTCCACACTTCTTAAGACAAACCCCCTCGCACCCCCTTAGTAAAGGGGAGCTACTGGGCGATCTCGATCGACCAGATGGTTGCGTAGGGGGTTTGCTCGTCGTTGTCGTCCAAGCCGACCAGCATAGAGTGCAGCTCCAAGATCTTGAGCTGAGGGGTTCTCCCATCGTCGGTCTTCACGGAAGCCTCGAGATCCAGCGTGACCTCCTCACGCTCGTAGCTCTTGTAGTAGTTGTCTTGGTTAGCGCCCGGCTCGTCGAAGATCTGCAGCAGCGACCAGTCGTGGTCGTACACATCC
Source organism: Corynebacterium jeikeium (assembly GCF_000738175.1). GTDB lineage: Bacteria > Actinomycetota > Actinomycetes > Mycobacteriales > Mycobacteriaceae > Corynebacterium > Corynebacterium jeikeium_C. The sequence goes on from NZ_JFCH01000050.1 coordinate 5,998, forward strand.
TCCGGCGGCTTCAGCGTTATCTTTTCGGCGTCCCCCACCTGCAACTTGTAGGGCTCAGAAGGCTTACAGTCCGGATCGTCTAGCTGGCAGACGGAGTAAGGGGCGATCTCGTGCTCTTCGCCATCGACCACGGCAATGATGCGTTGATCCTGCGGCAGCGTTTCGATCTTCCCGTCCTGCCAGCGGTTGTAGAGCAGCACGCCGCCGATGACCACCACCACGAGGGCGACGATTGCCCCCATCGTCATCAGCTGCTTGCGCTGGGCGCGCTTGCGCTGCTGCTTCTTGGATAGCTTCGGCGCGGGCTTGCCGGAAGGCTTCGGACTGGTTTTCTCTTGCTCGCTCACGCTTCCCGATCCTAATTCACTGGCCGGACAAGCCCTAACCCTCAGTGCCCCACTGTGCCTCGCTGCGCTTTCTTAGCCCTGCGGCTCTTTAAAGCGCACCTCGTACATCTCGTCCCACAGCTTGCCGGTCAGGTAGAAGCGTCGGTCGTTTGGAGAGCTGCCCGGCACGACCGCGATGCCATTCAGCACGTCCGCGCCGTCTCGCTGTGCCGCGGGGAACAGCCCGGCGGTGTCCACGACATGTGTGACCTTCCCGTCCTCCGGGTCGATCTCCAGGATCGTGTCGGTCTGCCACACGTTGGCCCATACCTTGCCGTCGGCGGTGCACTCCAGTTCGTTGAGTTGGTCGGTGCCCTCCACCTCCACGGAGCCGGTTTTGGCGAAGGTCTCGGGGTCGCGGAAGGTCAGCGTTCCCGTGCCGTCGCTCATCACCAGCCGATCCTGCTGGGAGCACAGGCCCCAGCCCTCGGTCTCGTAGTCGGCCTGGTCAATCTCCTCGAGCGTGCGGGCATCGCGCTTGATCGCGGTGTGTTCCTTCCACGTCAGCTGCCACACAGTATCACCGTGAATGGCCACACCCTCGCCGAACAGGTCCTTGCTTAGGCTCTGTTCGTCTGTCTTCTCGCCTTCCAGGTCCGTGTAATAGATCTGCGATTCGCCGTACAGTCCCGTGCCGACCAGCAGTCGCCCGTCGTCGGCCGTTTCTAGCCCCTGGGTAAACGCGGCCTGGTCCCACGGGTGCACCTCGTCCACCGTGGCCTCGAGCATTGGTGCATCGCCGTACTCTTTAGCTGTAGTCCCTGGTTTTATTGCGGACGCCCCGTCGTCGCCACCGCACGCCGATAACGCACACGCCACAGCCGCAGCTCCGACAGCTGCGAGCACCTGGGAAGTGACCCGCCCCTTGCGGGGCTGGGGGAGGGATGCGTGAGGGTGGCGTCGATAAGAGAACATGCAACCATCATGCATCACAGTGAGTGGGCGGCAGGCATAATGGTTCAAGTGAGTAAGAAGAAAAAGGCAGATCCGATTCTTTTTTCGGCGGAGGCTAAGGAAACAGCCCGCGCCGCGGTGGAAGAGGTAGGCGGCGACGAGGTGGGGAAGGCCCTCGGCATCGCAACAGACGGCGAGGGTTTGGGGATTTACCGCTACGCCAGCCGAGTGCCCGGCTACCGCGGCTGGGAGTGGGTCGTGGTGCTGGTGACGGTGCCGGGCAGTGGGGTGCTCACCATTAACGAGGTCAGTCTGCAGGCCGGCAAGCATGCCTCGCTGGCCCCGGAGTGGGTGCCCTACGAGGACCGCGTGCAGCCAGGCGACTTGGGGCCGGGCGATACGCTCCCTCCGCGCAGGGATGACGAGCGGCTGACCGCGTGGGCCAAGCTGCAGGACGGCGATGGCTTCCTGCGAAACCCGCAGGCGGGCAACACACTTTCACACGAGGGGCTACGCCAAGCCTGCAAGCGCTGGCGCGAGGGGAACTACGGGCCGCGCTCCGAGTTTGCGAAGAAGGCAGACCTGCAGTGCGAAACCTGCGCGTTCTACTTGCCATTCGACAACGTGGAAAACGGTGTGGGCGTGTGCGCGAACGAATACTCCGCCGACGGGCGCGTGGTGCAACGGGACTATGGCTGCGGTGCGCACTCGGCGACGGTGGAGGAATCCATCGGCGAGGAGCTCGGGGAGGGCACCAACAATTACGGTGTGTACGTCGACGAAGGCTTCTCGCGCTTCGAATAGATAGGGCGTCGGCCCCAGCCGGCCCGGCTAGACCTCGCTAGCCCTGGCGCTCTTGGGGTGCCAGAACGGGTACCTAATAGTTGCATTAATGCCCCGCGGGGTGGTTACTTATAACTTGACGTTTCAAATTGTGGTGGCTGCCTACGGTTCTGCTGAAGGGTAGCTTCCGCGCTCACACCGAACAGGTAGGGGAGAATTCCGCATGGCAGATGCACAGGCCGCCAAGGCCGCCAAGGCCGCCAAGACAGAATCTGGGGAACCGCAGGATCGTGGCTTCCTAGACCGCTATTTCCACATTTCGGAGCGCCGCTCGACGGTGGGCACCGAGGTCCGCGGTGGTGTGGTCACGTTCTTCGCGATGGCCTACATCATCATCCTAAACCCGCTGATTCTAGGCACCAGCGCGGACATCAACGGCGACGAGCTGGGCACCGCCCGCGTGGCCGCGGTTACCGCCTTGGCGGCGGGTGTTATGACCATCGCCTTCGGCATCATCGCCCGCTATCCCTTCGGCATCGCCGCTGGTCTGGGTATTAACACCCTGGTGGCGGTCACCTTCGTCGGCACAGAGGGGCTGACCTGGCCGGAAGCCATGGGCCTGGTGGTCATCGACGGTGTTGTCATCGTGCTGCTGGCCATCACGGGCTTCCGTGAGGCAGTGTTTAACTCCATCCCGAGCTCGCTGAAGGCAGCCATCGGCGTGGGTATTGGCCTGTTCATTGCGATGATCGGCTTGGTGGACTCTGGCTTCGTCCGCCGCATTCCGGACGCCGCGGGCACTACCGTCCCTGTTGGCCTGGGTATCAACGGCTCCATTGCTTCCTGGCCCACGTTCGTCTTCGTCCTTGGCCTGCTGATCTGCGGCACCCTGGTGGTCCGCAACGTTCGCGGCGGCCTATTCATCGGTATCGTCGCCAACACGATCATCGCCATGATCGTGGAGGCGCTCACCCACACCGGCCCGTCCGTCGTTGACGGCGAGCCGAACCCCGAAGGCTGGAACCTGGCGGTACCGCAGAGCCCGGATTCTCTGGGCGGCATGCCGGACCTTTCCCTGGTCGGCGCCGTGGATCTGTTCGGTGCTTTCACCCGCGTGGGCGTGCTGGCAGCCTGCATGTTGATCTTCACCCTGGTATTGGCCAACTTCTTCGACGCTATGGGAACCATGACCGCCCTGGGTAAGCAGGCTCAGCTGATGGATGAGGAAGATCGTCTGCCGAACCTGCGCACGGCCCTGATCGTTGAGGGCGGCGGCGCGATCGTCGGTGGCTCGGTCTCTGGTTCTTCGAACACCGTATTCGTGGACTCCGCGGCGGGCATCGCCGACGGCGCCCGCACGGGTCTGGCCAACGTGGTTACCGGCCTGCTGTTCATTCTGGCGATGTTCTTCACACCTCTATACGAGGTTGTGCCGATCGAGGCTGCCGCCCCGGTTCTGGTGATCGTGGGTGCGATGATGATGGCGCAGATTAAGGACATTGACTTCACGCGCTTCGACATCGCCCTGCCCGCCTTCTTGACCATCGTGGTCATGCCGTTTACCTACTCGATCGCCAATGGCATCGGCGTGGGCTTTATTACTTACGTCGTGATGGCGCTGGTCGGCGGCCGTGCAAAGAAGGTCCACCCGCTGCTGTACCTGGTGGCTGCGATGTTTGTGGTCTACTTCGCCGCCGACCCGGTGATGGATCTGCTGCGAGGCTAGCCATGGCAGACCTTTCGCCCATCCGGATCGATGACCCGCGCGACCCGCGCCTGGACGACTTTCGGAACCTCAACGCTTCCGACAAGAAGTCCGGCGAGCAGCTGATCATCGCCGAGGGCACATTGGTCGTCCCGCGCCTGCTCGCGAGCCCCTATCCAACCCGCGCTGTCGTGGGGTTCCCGGGGAAGCTGCGGGCGATCGAGGAGGAGCTGTCTCGTTCTCTTTCTGGTGATGACGCCACCTTCTCCGTGTTTGAGGTGTCCCGCGAGGTCTTGAAGGAGGTCGCGGGTTTCGATATGCACAGGGGGCTGGTTGCGTCGGCGGATCGGCTGCCGACGAGTGCTGGCACAGGGGCTGCCGGAACCAGCGCTGTGGAGGCAGTGCTGGATCACGTGGAGGAAACCCCCGAAGCCAGCGGCGTAATCGCCGTGCTGGAGGGCGTGGGGGACCACGAGAATATCGGCTCCATCTTCCGCAACGCAGCGGGGCTCAACGTGGATGCCGTGCTGTTCGGCGCGGCCACCGCCGATCCGCTGTATCGGCGCAGCGTGCGCGTCTCCATGGGGCACGTGCTGCGCCTGCCGTGGGCGAAATTCCCCGGTGCGACGACCACCTGGCAGCGGGATCTGACGCTGCTGCAAAGGCGCGGCTACGAGGTGGTGGCGCTCACGCCAGCGGGAGATATCACGCTCCGCGAGGCCACGGAAGCAGCCCGCGGACGGGGGAAGAAGGTGGCGGTCATGGTCGGCGCGGAGGGGCCTGGCCTGACGGAGCACGCCATGCGCGCCGCGGATGTGCGCGCCAGCATCCCAATGGCCCACGGAACCGATTCGCTGAACGTGGCCACGGCGGCGGCCATCGCCTTCTACGAGGCAGTGCGCTAGGCGGGTTTACTCCCCGCGGCTGCGGCGGCGCACCTCGTCGCCGATCTTTTTGGAGGCCCCGCGCAGCCCCTTCAGCCCAGCGGAAAGCCCCTTGCGCGCCCCCTGACCCAGGGAGTTCAGAACGTTCTTGGCTACCTCCGCGCCGCTGGGTTCGCTCTCGCGGGACGGGGCAGCGTAATCGTCGTAGCCTTGCTCATCGTCGTAGACGGAGACCATGTCGTCCGGTGTGGTGCGCCCATGCGTTAGACCGTCGTACTCGGAGGACTTCGCCTCTGGGCGACCGTCTACGGCGAAAGCTGCAATGGGCAGTGCCGGGCCGGAGGCGGAGACCGTAAAGCCGAGCCAGGCCTCGATGGCCGCGGCTGCCAGCTCCGCGGGGATGAAAGGCAGTTGGATGCCGCTGGCCTCGGTGTTGCCGGCCCAGTAGTCAGCCTCGAACTCGCCGGGCAGCCCAATGTCCTCGAACACCGTCTCGCGAGTGGCGCAGAAAGAGCGCTTGAGTTGGCCGCCGGACCAGTGGGCGAAGCCCCCGAAGGTTTCGTCGACCTCCTTGGAGGCTGGATCCCCACCGTCACCGGGCTTCGTCGAGGCTGCGGTTTCCAGGTCTGCCACCACGCAGGAGGCATACACGTCAGCCGCGCTGACCAGCGTGCGGTAGCGCTCCGGTAGTTCGGAGAGCTTCCGTAGGTCGGGGATTACCGTTTGCACCACGGATAGCCCCGGGTAGCCGCCGATGTAGAACTCATCGGTGCCGGGGGTCGCGCTGCGGGTCATGTCGAAGTCGCCGATGTGCGTCAGCGGCCAGGCCGGGTTCAGCTGTGCCAGGTACTTGCGGGCGAAGCCACGATCGACCTTATGCTCCTGGTTCACCACGGTGCTGGGGTTGGCAGCGTTCACAAACCAAAGGGTCACCAGGGTCACAGCTGTGGCTCCTTCTATCGCCTAGTTCTTTTTCTTGGGGTTGGTGCGCACACCCAACAGGACGTCCTCCCAGTGCGGAGTGACGGCCTTGCGCTTACGCTTCGGCTTCGCGACCTTAGCGTCAGGGTGCATTAGGAATTCATTATCGCCGCGGTCGCCTCGCTCCGCAGGGGAATCGTCGCCGGCGGGGGGAGTGGCCTGCGCGGCCGGAGTCCCGGGAACCCCGGGAGCGCCGATCTCGTCAGATCGGTTGCTCTGCTGGTTCAGCTCGGCCTGGTCGTCCTCCCAGTACTGTTCCTCGGGAGCCTGCGTTGGGTGCAGCAGGGGTGTCACCGGGGAAACGCTGCGTACCGGCTGTCCGTAGCGCGGGTTCACCAGGTCGCCGGCGATGCTGTTGTGTGGGTGCGCCAGTGCCTTTTCCGAGCCGCGCAGCTCGATGATGAACTCCGCGACGTGCGTGTTGGTTCGCCCGGCCGCGTCCTTTTCCCAAGACACGGTGACGATCCACTGCTTGGTGGAGTTTTGGTAGGCATCCCATTCGGCGTCCGAAAGAGACTCCCCGTGCGCCGCCAGAGCAGTGGCCAGAACCTCCCACAGCGGTTGGTTCGATACGCCATCCCCGTTCACTGGCAGCGCCGCGTGCGCGAGCTCTGCGATGCGTGCGCGCTCCTGCAGGATCGGCCAGGCGTAGGGTTCGATGCGCGACTCGTCCGTGTCCGCCTCGTCCGCCAGCTCGGCGACGGTGGCACCGTGGCGGATGCGGTCCTGGATCACGCGCGGGGACATCGAAATCCGAGTGCGGTGCGGACGCGCGTTGGGGCGATCCTGTCCGCGACCCTGGAACAGTGACGCCACCTCGGCCTCCACCGCTTCCTCCTCAGCGCGGGTTGCCGCTTGCTCCTCCTCCCGGTGTGCCTCTGCGGGATCCGTGGCGGTATCGGTAGAGCCGCCAGGGCTGGGCGTGCTGGTGGTGCCAGAGTCGGAATCTTCGGATGCTCCGGAACGAGCATCGCCTTCGGCTTCTACGGAAGCGCTGTCCGCGCTGGCCGTGGGGGCGTCACTAAGAAAAGAGCGCAACTCGTCGGTGACGGGCAGAAAGTACTCGGCGATGGGGCCGCCGACGGCGGGGTCAACGGCGCGCAGCACGAGCGACGAGGCATCGCTATCGGCGACGACAAATTTCAGCTCTTGCAACGTGGCCTCCTGACGGATGGTGCGGCAAATGACGGCGGTGTTATTAACATCACCCTCCAACCTTAGCTAAAAGCACGGTTGGAGGGTGAGTAGATTCAGTAGCTAGCCGAAGGCGAAACAGTAGCCAGAAAATGGGCTACTTGGCTGCGTGGCCGCCGTCGAGGATGAAGTCGATGGCGCCGGTCAGCTTCTTGACGTCCTCCGGGTCGATGGCCGGGAACATGCCGATACGCAGTTGGTTACGGCCCAGCTTGCGGTAAGGCTCGGTATCCAGAATGCCGTTGGCGCGCAGGATCTTGGCGATCTTGGCGGCATCGATGTTCTCGTCAAAGTCGATGGTGCCGACAACGAGGGAGCGGGCATCCGCATCCTGCACAAACGGGGTGGCCTCTGCGCGGGCATCGGCCCAGCTGTACAGGGTCTTGGAGGACTCGGTGGTGCGAGCCACCATGCCGTCCAGGCCACCGTTGGCGTTCATCCACTTCACCTGGTCGTCCAGCATCAGCAGGGTAGCGACGGCCGGGGTGTTGTAGGTCTGGTTCTTGCAGGAGTTATCCACGGCGGTCTTCAGATCCAGGAAGGCCGGGATGTAGCGGTCGGAAGCGGCGATCTCTTCCACGCGCTCCAGGGCGGCGGGGGAGAAGGCTGCCAGCCACAAGCCACCGTCAGAGGCGAAGCACTTCTGCGGGCTGAAGTAGTAGACGTCGGCCTCGTTGAGGTCGACGGGCAGGCCGCCGGCGCCGGAGGTTGCGTCGATGGCGACCAGGGTGTCGTCCGAAGCGGCCTGCGGACGGGTGACCGGAACCATCGCGCCGGTGGAGGTCTCGTTGTGCGCCCAGCCGATCAGATCGGCATCGGTTCCATCCAGCTCGCTCGGGGACGGAGCGGTGCCCGGCTCGCCCGCGACGATCTGCGGCTCGTCCAGCCACGGAGCCTTCTTGGAGACGCTGGCGAACTTGGAGGAGAACTCGCCGTAGGTCAGGTGCGCGGACTTATTGCGGATCAGGCCGAAGGAAGCGGCATCCCAGAAAGCGGTGGCGCCACCCAGGGAGAGAACGATCTCGTAGCCCTCCGGCAGGTTAAACAGCTGGGACAGCCCCTCGCGTACGGAACCGACGACGTCCTTCACACCAGCCTGGCGGTGAGAGGTACCCAGAATTGCGGCGTTGTCCTGGATGGCCTGCAGCTGGGCTGGGCGAACCTTGGACGGGCCACAGCCGAAGCGGCCATCGGCGGGAATGAACTCCGCGGGGATGGTGGGCAGGGTGTTTTGGTCGTTGGCAGGTGCGTTCATCTTTCCCTCTGATCGCTCGTATTTTTTGCGCTTGACTCTATAGGGTAGACCTTCACGCTGACGACTTGGCCTAAAGGTGTCAAAAATATAAGAATCGTGGGTGGTGGAGCTGTGTTTCACCCCCGCTTAAGCCAGGCAGTCTGTCGTGCGCGTCACATAGGCACTACAGTGTGCCGTATCCCCCCGTCGGCTTTGCTATGCAAGTAACGCCATACGGGGAAGTCCTAAAGCGGCTACAATTTACAAATGAAACCGTGAATCTGTGTTCCGCTCCATCGGTGCCGGCGCAAGCTTCTACCAAAAGTAATCGCTACAACATTCGCTGCGGGCAGGCACGTGAACATTTCAGAAAGGGATGTCAATGGCTACTGATAATCAGGACAAGGCCGTTCTCCACTACCCAGGTGGAGAGTACGAGATGGACATTGTCCACGCCACCGAAGGTAACGACGGTGTTGCACTGGGTAAGATGCTGGCAGAAACCGGCTTGACCACCCTGGATCCCGGCTACGTGAACACCGGTTCCACCAAGTCCGCTATCACCTACATCGACGGTGCAAACGGCATCCTGCGTTACCGCGGCTACGACATCGCCGACCTGGCTAACAACGCAACCTTCAATGAGGTTTCCTACCTGCTGATCAACGGTGAGCTGCCGAACAAGGAGCAGGCAGAGGAGTTCAACACCAACATCCGCAACCACACCCTGCTGGATGAGGACTTCAAGGCACAGTTCCGCGTGTTCCCGCGCGACGCTCACCCGATGAGCGTTCTGGCTTCCTCCCTGAATATTCTGTCCACCTACTACCAGGACTCCCTGGACCCGCTGAATCCGGATCACCAGAAGCTGAACACCTACCGCCTGATGGCGAAGGTGCCGATGCTGGCTGCTTACGCTTACCGCGCTTCCAAGGGTAAGCCGTACATGTACCCGGATAACTCCATGAATGCGCGCCAGAACTTCCTGCGCCAGATGTTCGGCTACCCGACCGAGCCTTTCGAGGACGACCCGGTGGTCACCAAGGCTCTGGACAAGCTGCTGATCCTGCACGCTGACCACGAGCAGAACTGCTCCACCTCCACCGTCCGCATGGTTGGTTCTTCCCAGGCCAACATGTTCGTCTCCATCGCCGCAGGCATCAACGCACTGTCCGGCCCGCTGCACGGCGGCGCTAACCAGGCCGTTCTGGAGATGCTGGAGGAGATCCACGCTAACGGTGGCGACGCTACCGACTTCATGAACCGCGTGAAGAACAAGGAGCCGGGCGTTAAGCTGATGGGCTTCGGCCACCGCGTCTACAAGAACTACGACCCGCGCGCGGCCATCGTCAAGGAGTCCGCACACGAGATTCTGGATCACCTGGGTGGTGACCACCTGCTGGATCTGGCTATGAAGCTGGAAGAGATCGCGCTGGCTGATGATTACTTCATCTCCCGCAAGCTCTACCCGAACGTTGACTTCTACACCGGCCTGATCTACCGCGCCATGGGCTTCCCGACGGACTTCTTCACCGTCCTGTTCGCCATGGGCCGCCTGCCGGGCTGGATCGCTCACTACCTGGAGCAGGTCAATGATCCGACCGCGAAGATCAACCGTCCGCGTCAGATCTACACCGGCGAGGGTGCGCGCAAGCTCTAAAACCTTTTTGGTGACGCCCCCTTGGGTTCAGCTACGCAATGCGTATGCCCCCAAGGGGGTGTTTCGCGTTTTGCTAGGGTGGAGCTTCGAGAAGCTATCAGTTTTCAAAGGAGACTTCCCCCATGAGTAAACCGCAGATCGACCTCTCGAATGGCCCCGCACCGAAGGACCTGGTGATTGAAGACCTGGTGATCGGCGAGGGTGCAGAGGCCGTGCCGGGTGGCATGGTGGAGGTGCACTACGTGGGAGTGGACTTCGAGACTGGCGAGGAGTTCGACTCTTCCTGGGATCGGGGCGAGTCCATCGAATTCCCCCTGTCCGGCCTGATCGAGGGCTGGCAGGAGGGCATCCCGGGCATGCGCGCCGGCGGTCGCCGCAAGCTGACCATTCCCCCGGAGAAGGCGTACGGCCCGGCCGGCATGGGGCATCAACTATCTGGCCGTACGCTGGTCTTTATTATTGACCTGATCGCCGTGAACTAAGGCGCTCGATCGCCTTAAACTAGGGCGCCTGATCGCCGTGAACTTGGGCGACTAGGCGCCCTTCAGCGCCTTGGCCCAGCTCATCTTCTTGCCGTTGTTCAGGATGGAATTGCGGTAGACGCGGGCCACCAGCAGAATCACCAGAACCGTCGTGATAGCGGCAACCAGGAAGCTCAGCAGAACCTGCGGCAGGTTCATTGTGCCCGCCGCCATGTTCATCGGGGCGACCGTCAGGCTAAACGGTGGCACCCAGCCCAGAACCTGCATGAACGTCGATTCCATGTTGCTCAGGCCGAACAGTGGGGCGTAGGTCATACCAGCAGGATCGGAGCCTGGGTGGACTGCAGATCCTCCGTACGGGAAACCAGAGAGCCCGCTGCCGCGTACAGGCTGCCGAAGAACAGCATGCCGATGCAGAAGGCCAGCAGCATCAGAGCCACCACTGTGTAGTCGAAGTCCACATCCCCCAACAGCCCGGAGACGGACACTGCGACCGCACCGATGACCAGAATGATTGCGGTGCCGATGAAACCGAAGACGGTATTGCCGATGATCTTGCCAGCCAGGAAATCCATCGGGCGGGCGGAAGCCAGGATGATCTCCACCACGCGCGAGGACTTCTCCTCTGTGATGCGCCCGCCGACGTTCGCGGCGAAGAGGATGATGAAGTAGGCCATCAGCATCACGCCGACCATGGCGGTGACAATCTGCGGCCCGTTGGCCTCCATCGCGTCATCTGCCTTTAAGTCCACGGTCTCCAGCTGCACGGAGGGCGTGGCGTTGGCGAACTCTTCGGGGGAAACGCCCACCTTGTTCAGCGCTTCGGATTGCGCGTGTGCATTGATCGCAGCGCTAACGGTGCTGAGGATCGCGGGGTCGGGCTTTCCTTCCGCGAGCAATTCGTAGCCCGAATCAGTTTTCACCAGGGCTGCATCGAGGTCCTCGTCAGTCACCTTAGAGGAAGCCTCATCGCGGGAGGCCACGGTTTCCGCCTCCACGCCACCGGAACCTTCAGTCCCCTCTGAGGCACCTTCGGTGGAGGCTGGGGCGGCGTCAATAAACTCCTTCTCAATCCCCACAAGGCCGAGCTTCGGGGTTTCGTTACCGTCGTCCTTGTTGGCGAACCATGCGCCGGCAAACACGCCGATGAGCATGACGGCGATGACGACAATCAAGGAAAACATGATCGCCTTGCTGCGGGAGGCCACCTGGATCTCGCGCTTGGCGACGGTGGCGATGGTGTTCGGGGAAGAATAACTCATGATTCGACGACCTCCTGGAAGAGCTCTGCAAGGTGCGGGATACGGCGGGAGAATGAGTGGACCGGGCCGACAGCCATCGCAGCCTGCAGGATCTGCTGATCCAGGTCCGTAGTTTCGGCCTCGAGCAGCACGCCCTCGCCAAAGTCCTCTACCAAACGGGTGCCCTGGGGGTACCAGCCGCGCGCCGGAGTGCGCACCTCGTAGACGATGGGGCCGCGAGTACGCAGCTCGTCGACGGTGCCCTCGGCCTTCATGCGTCCCTTGGCGATGATGCCCACGCGGTCGCACAGGCGCTGCACCAGATCCAGCTGGTGGGAGCTGAACAGCACCGGCACGCCGGCGTTGCAGCGCTCGACAAGCAGGTCGCTCATGACGTTCACGGCTACGGGGTCCAGGCCGGAGAAAGGCTCGTCCAGGATCAGCAACTCCGGATCGTGGATCAGCGAGGCTGCCAGCTGGACGCGCTGCTGGTTACCCAGTGACAGCTCCTCCAGCTTGTCGTCCGAGCGCTCGGCTAGGCCGAGCTGTTCCAGCAGACCGTCCGCATTCTTCCCGGCGGCTTTGTCGCTCAGGCCGTGAAGGCGGGCGAAGAAGCGCAACTGGTCACCGATCTTCTCCTTCGCGTACAGGCCGCGCTCTTCCGGCATGTATCCAATACGGCGGCGCAGGTCATCGTCGATCGGCCGATCGCCCATGAGCACCTCGCCGCTGTCCGCCGCGAGCACTCCCAGTGCGATCCGCATGGTGGTGGACTTGCCGGCACCGTTGGAGCCGACGAAACCGTACATCTCACCAGGCTGTACCTGGAGCGTCATGTCGTGGAGGACGTGGTGGTCCCCGTAACTCTTATTGAGGTTGTTGATATAGAGAGCTTCCATACATCCCTTGTGGATTTTGCGTGGATCTTGTTGGTTTGAATCCTTAGTCGAAAGAGAAGGATCCCGGTTATTGTCTCACATGCGAAAGCATTAGGTCGGCGAAGAAGTTTTTAACAGCGCCGTCGCGAGAACGAGCTAAGTGGCGTACAAAAGAGGCCATGAGCGGAAAGAACAATGCAGTACCGACCATCGACATGAATGACGGCAAGACCATTCCGCAGCTGGGGCTGGGCGTGTGGCAGTTGAGCGACGAGGACACATACACATCGGTGCGCGCCGCGATCGAGACCGGTTACCGCCACATCGATACCGCCGCGATCTACGGTAATGAGGAGGCCGTCGGGCGCGCCGTAGCCGACGCGGTGAAGGCCGGGGATGTGCAGCGCGAGGAGCTGTTCATCACCACCAAGCTGTGGAACGCCGACCAGGCGCGTGGTAAGGAAGCATTCGCGGAATCTCAGAAGAAGCTGGGGATGGACTATGTGGATCTGTACCTGCTGCACTGGCCGTGCCCGCAGGCCGACAAGTTCGTGCAGGCATACGACTCTATGGCGGAGATCCAGCAGGCGGGCGGCGCGACCAGTATCGGCGTGTGCAACTTTTACCCCGAGGCGCTGGATGCCCTGAAGCAGTCGGGCCACACCCCGGCCGTGAACCAGATCGAGATCCACCCGGGCTTTAGCCAGGCCGAGCAGCGCGCTGACAACCGCGACCGCGGGATCGTCACCGAGGCATGGTCGCCGTTGGGGCAGGGGCAGAACCTGACCGACCCGACCATCGCGAAGATCGCCGCTGAGCACGGCGTGAGCGTAGCGCAGGCCATCATCCGCTGGCACATCCAGCGTGGCGACGTGGTGATCCCGCGTTCCTCCAAGGTGGAGCGCGTGCGCCAGAACTTCGACGTTTTCGGCTTTGAGCTTTCCGCCGACGAGGTCGCCGCCATCGAGGCTCTGGACGTGGAGGATGGCCGCATCGGCGGCGACCCGCTGACCTTCCACGCCGGCCTGGAGGGCTAGGGAAACTCCGCGCGGGTTACCGCGAAACACCCGCGTATGGCACCGCCCCTGCGGTACATTGCTAGCCATGAGCGCAGGGCACGTCATCACTCATCTAGAGACCGTCGGGGCAGGCAAAGCGAGCAATGCCGACGGTTCCGGCAATTCCGCCGCCCTTCAGGTCGGCGTGATCACCCTAAACCGACCGGAGAAGCGCAACGCCCTCAACGCAGCCATCGCCACCGCCGTCGCCGAGGCCGTCCGCGCCCACACTGCCGCCGGGGTGCGCGCCATTTTGATTCGCGGCGAGGGGCCTGTCTTCTGCGCCGGGGCGGACCTCTCGGGTGGTGTGTATGCCGATGATTTTTGGTCCGCCATGGAGGACATGCTCTCGGCCATCCAGACCACCCCGGTGCCGGTCATTGCGGATGTTCACGGCCCGGCGGTCGGCGCGGGCTGCCAGATCGCTTTGGCTTGCGACCTGCGCGTATTCGCCGACGAGGGTGCCTGCTGGGTACCTATCGCCGAGCACGGCTTCGCCCTGGATCTGTGGACCCACGCCCGAGCCCGCGAACTGTTGGGCGGCGCGCTGGCCCGCAACGTGTTCTTGGCGGGCGCCCGGGTAGGTGCCGAACAAGCCCAGGCAACGGGTTTTTCTGTGGTTCTTGATGACGCCACCCCCAACGCCACCGCCCTCGCGCATCGGGTGGCGCGCCAGGCTCCGCTGTCCATGGAACATTCAAAGCGCGTGTTCAACAGTCCCGACATGCACGCGGATGCGGAGCTGCAGCAGATGATGGTGGACGTCTGGGCCAGCGAGGACGTGCAGGAGGCGCGCCGGGCTCGTGCCGAGAAACGCGAGCCGCAGTTCAGAGGTCGCTAAATCCCAGCCGTTCTAGTCGCGCCCTTCCACCGACCAGGTATGCACCGGCTGGCCAGTGGCCTGGTGGGCAATGTAGCGCTGCATCATGGTGGCCAGCGCCTCTGTGCGCTCCGCGGAATCCGGTTCGCTGTTCGGAGCCAGCCGGTTCAAGGTATCCAGCTGCCAGGTTGCACCGTTTTGTCCGCTGCGGGCGCGGCCTTCGATGATCCCCAGGTATGTGTCGATCAGTTCGGAATCCACGTCCAGCAAGCCCAACCCCTCGCGTGCTTGGTCGAGTAGGTGCTCGGTAATCAACTCTCGGACCGGCACAGTTCCTACACGTGGCCAGCGCATGCTGGCGCGCAGCCCTTCGCGGGCGCCGGTGAGGAAGTTACTGTGGGCGTCCTCAAAAGAAAGCCGCGACCATACGGGGCGATTTTGCGTGCCCAAGAATTTGACGAGCCCGTAGTAGAAGGCGGCGTCCGCGACGATGTCGGCGGTGGTGGGGCCGGCGGGTAGCAGGCGGTTTTCGACGCGGATGTGGGAGAGCTCCAGGTTCGGGTCATAGATCGGGCGGTTCCAGCGCCAGATCGTGCCGTTGTGCAGGTTCATGTAGTGCAGGCCGGGGCTGTCACCGGACATGATGGGCGTGCCGGCCTCCAGGCGATCCTCCGGTAGGAGAGGGGAGAAGTAGCGTCCGTTTTCCTCGAAGAGGTCGAACACGCTGGTGATCCACCGTTCGCCGAACCACACGCGCGGGCGCACGCCCTGGTTGACGAGCTCCGCCGTGCGTGTGTCGATGGCCTGCTCGAAGACGGGGATGCGCGATTCGTGCCAGAGCTTATGGCCGACGAACAGTGGGGAGTTGGCGCTGAGCGCCGCCTGTACGCCCGCGATGGCCTGGGAGGCGTTCCAGGCGTTGGCGAAGAGGTTCGGCGCGACCTGCAGGTGCAGCTGCATAGATGTGCAGGCGGATTCCGGGGCGATGTCCTCGAAGTCGTGGCTATAGGAGTCGACGGTGCCGAGTACCCGGCCGGGTAGGGCGCCTTCGAGTTCGATGCGGACCAGCTCGCCGCGGGATTCGAGGATGGCGTTGTTGAGAGCCTTGTAGCGGTTCTCGTCGGTGATCCAGGCAGGATCGCTGAGGAAGTCGGTGGTCAGGGTCGGAAGGGTGCCGATCATGACGGCGTGGGAGCCGAGTTCTTTGGCGGCTTTCTGCACCGCGCGGAGGCGCTCGTCGAGGCCTTCTTGTAGCTGTTCCAACCCGCGGCCGGTGATGGCCAGCGGGGGATGGTTCATCTCCACGTTGAAGGAGCCGATCTCGGACTGGTATTCGCCCGGGTGGGTTTCTTCCAGCTTCTCCAGAACGCCGACGTTGCAGCGCTTGGGCTGCATGTCGTCGCCGACGAGGTTCATCTCTAGCTCCAGGCCGATGGTGCCCTGGTTGATGAACTCTGCGCTCTGCAGGTGCTTGTCGAAGACCTCCAGCTCGGCGTTGAGACGCTCGCGGAAGCGGGTGCGTTGTTTCGGTGTGTAGGTATCTTTAGATACTGCTTCGCCCATGCTTCCTAATCGTAGCCTCGTGGCGGGTGCGGTGTGGGGGTTCTTTGGTACGGACGCCCACACGTTTCGGTGCGCTGGGGGACTGGGGTGCGGTGACCAAAAGGGCTGGTTAACGGGGAGCGTTCGTGGGCTTGTATTATGTACCTCGCACGGCTCGTGCAATTGCCCTAGTAGCTCAGTGGATAGAGCACGGCTCTCCTAAAGCCGGTGTCGGAGGTTCGATTCCTCTCTGGGGCGCTTTTGTTTTGCCTCCCTAAGGGGTGTGGAATTTAGTTAAGCTCGGTGAGTATGAATCTGAAAGGGTTTCAGTTAGACACCTTCCTAGCTCTAGTGATGGCCCTCGGGTCGGCGGCGTTCCTCGCGTTGGGGCGCATGCTCTTCGGCGCCCTTGGGTGGTACATCTTCGTGACTATCCCCCTTTCGTTTGTGTTCGCCGGCGGGCTCTACGTTCTTTGGAAGATTCCAGTGCGTATTGACGTGGAGGATTCTTCGGGGGTGTCGCACAAGGTGTTCGGCTGGCGAGAGTCTTGGGCTTTCATTATCGTCAGCGCGTTCTTGGTTCTAACAGGCTTTTTCTGGTGGATTTCACCGATGTCGAAGAAGACACGAAATCTATGTTCACGGTGCTTGTCGGGCGCCGAGCGAAACTAATATCTGAAGTGCTTTGTCTGCTCAGTTTTGTGGGTGCGATCGTGTCTTACATTGTGGCGCTAGTTGTAGCGATAAAGGGGCGGAAAACGTCTGAGGGCTAACTGTGACGGCTTTGTGGCATGACATTGATTGACTCTCGCACCTCATATCGTCCGACCGCTCGCGCTGTGGAACCAAGTCGTCACACGGAACACTTGACCATCCGCAGCGTGGATCCCACCAATCCTGCGCAGCTGCGCCGCGCGGGCGCGGGGCTCGATAGGCCGCGTCCGCTGGTGTTCCATCAGTCGGAAGTGGCTACCGCGGCCGCGTAGTCAACTGATTTCTCTGGCCAAATACCCATATGGGGGTAGGAAGCTAGGCGAATTATTTGCTTAATTATTTATGTGAAGCCCAGGGGGTTTGCCAGACTCATAGGTCTGCGTGACCGTATTGAAAACTTTTTTTCATTAAAATATTCGCGCAGGTTTGTATCGTTGAAGATGTATCGATTTCCGAAAACCGGAGCGTACAGCGCTTGCGGCTAGCACCCAGCGCATTTTTTGATCGAGAAAATTTCAGATACAACTAATCGAGATTCTTCGAGGAGAGATTTCGCCGATGACTCAGTCCACCGGCTCCACCGACACCAGCATCAACTTCCTGTGGCTTTCCGAGCCCGACATGATTGAAGCGGGGGTGACGGACTCTGCTCGCTGTGTCGACGTCATGGAAGAAACCCTGATCCTTCTGGATAAGGGCGACTACCGCATGGCCGGCGCTTCCGGAAACTCCCACGGCGCCCAGGTCAACTTCCCCGACAACCCCGAGCACGAGGGCATGCCCGCCAACGGCCCCGACCGTCGCTTCATGGCTATGCCCGCCTACCTTGGCGGCCGGTTCAAGGGTGCCGGCGTGAAGTGGTACGGCTCCAACGCGGAGAACCGCGCCAACGGCCTGCCGCGCTCCATCCACGTGTTCGTCCTCAACGATGCCGTCACCGGCGCTCCGAAGGCCATCATGTCGGCCAACCTGCTGTCCGCGTACCGCACTGGTGCGGTTCCGGCTGTGGGCGTCAAGCACCTCGCCGTAGAGAACGCAGAGACCGTAGGAATCATCGGACCGGGCGTCATGTCCCGCACCATCCTGGCCTCCTCCATCACCCAGCGCCCCAGCATCAAGACCGTGAAGATCAAGGGGCGCAGCGCCGGTTCCACCGAAAAGGCAGCACAGTGGATCCGCGACCGCTTCGAGGACCTGGACGTACAGGTCGTCGACAGCGAGCAGGAGGCCATCGAGGGCAGCGACATCCTAATCGCCGGCACCTCCACCTCCCCGGACGGCCCGCAGGCCTTCCCGTACTTCAAGCGCGAGTGGCTCAAGCCCGGCGCGCTGGTGCTGTGCCCCGCAGCGGCCCGCTTCGATGACGACTTCATCAAGTCCGAAGAATCCAACCTGGTGCTGGACTACGACGGCCTGTACAAGGAATGGTTCCAGGAAAACGGCCCGGACGTCACCTACGAGCGCCTGCTGGGAATCCCCGGCAACCGCTGGTGGGACATGGTCGAGGAAGGCACCCTGCCGAAGGAGAAGCTGCACAACATCGGTGCCATCGCTGCGGGTAAGGCTCCGGGCCGCGAGAACGACGAGCAGATCTTCTTCTACTCCATCGGCGGCATGCCCGTCGAGGACGTTTCCTGGGCTACCGAGGTGTATGAAAACGCCCTGGAGAAGGGCATCGGCACCAAACTGAATCTCTGGGATACCCCGGAGCTGACCTAGGAGCCTGAACGAACCATGGAGTTCAAAAACATCGACCAGGTCATCGACTTCATTAAGTCGGAAAGCATTCGCTACCTGGACATTCGATTTACCAACATGTTCGGCCTGGAACATGGGCTGACTGTCCCGGCACGCGAGCTAACCCCCAAGGCGGCGGAGGACGGCTTCGCCTTCGACGGCTCCTCCATCCCCGGCTTCTCCACCGTGGATAAGTCGGACATGGCGCTGATTCCGGACCCGACGACTGCCTACGTGGATCCGTTCCGCGATCACCCCACGCTGAACATGCAGTTCTTCGTGCAGGATCCGTTGACCCGCCAGCCGTACCGCCGCGACCCGCGCACCATTGCGCGCAAGGCGGAAAACTACCTTAAGGAAACTGGTGTGGCGGACACCTGCTCGATCGGTGCGGAGGCGGAGTTCTACGTCTTCGATTCCGTCCAATACGCCTCCGACACCAACATGTCCTTCCACCGCGTGGATTCGGACGAGGGGTGGTGGCGCTCCGGCGAGGAGACGATGATGGACGGCTCGCCGAATCGCGGTAACCAGATTCGCATCAACGACGGCTACTTCCCGGTCGCCCCGTACGACAAGACCATCCCGGTGCGCGACGATATTGCGTACAACCTGGAGAAGGTCGGCTTCGAGATCGAGCGCTTCCACCACGAGGTCGCCACCGGCGGCATCCAGGAAGTTAACTATCGCTTCGATACCCTGCTGGCCGCCGCAGACGACCTGCAGACTTTCAAGTACGTGGTGAAGAACACCGCCGAGCAGCACCGCAAGACCGCCACCTTCATGCCGAAGCCGCTGGCCGGCGATGGTGGTTGCGGCATGCACGCCCACCAGTCGCTGTGGAAGGACGGCAAGCCGCTGTTCTACGACGAAACGGGCTATGCGGGCCTGTCCGACATGGCACGTTATTACATCGGTGGTCTGTTGCACCACGCCCCGGCGGTGCTCGCCTTTACGAACCCCACCGTTAACTCTTATCGACGCCTATATTCCGGCTTCGAGGCACCCGTCAACTTGGCCTATTCGCAGTCCAACCGCTCGGCGGCCATCCGCATTCCGCTGACCGGTGATAGCCCTGCGGCCAAGCGTATTGAGTTCCGTGCGCCGGATCCGTCCTCGAACCCCTACCTGGGTTTCGCAGCCCAGCTGATGGCGGGGCTGGACGGCATTCTGAACCGCATCGAGCCGGGTGAGCCGACGGATAAGGACCTCTACGAGTTGCCGCCTGAGGAGGCGAAGAAGGTACCGAAGGTGCCGCACTCGCTGGAGGCCGCCCTTTCGGCCATGGAGGAAGACCACGAGTTCCTGACCGCCGGGGGAGTTTTCGACGAGGACTTCCTGCAGGCCTATGTGCGCCTGAAGTACGAGCTGGAGATCCAGCCGCTGCGCCAGGGACCAAGCCCGAAGGAGTTCGAACTGTACTACAGCGTTTAACTAGCTGCGCGCTACGGCGCGGAGCTAGTTAATTAGCGCCGCGTCCAGGTGCAGAAGCGGTAACGCAGGGGCCGCTCGGGATCGACTTCTTGGTCGACCGGGTGGCCCTTTAGCGATTCCTGCCACTCCTCGGCGTGCTCTTCAAATTCTTCGGTGGGGATCAGAGGTGCGTACACCTGGAAGCGCTCGGGGGCCTCCATGTCGATCTCCGTGATGACGATGCGATCGGCCACAGGCATGCACTGTGCGTACACCTGACCGCCACCCAGGACCCACACGGTGGGAGTGCGCTCGTCTGCGGCGCTGTCTTTCAACTCGTTGAGGATCTGCTCCGCGGCGTTGGCCAGCGCGCTGGGGATCGAAGGCTCGATGATGCCACCGGGGGCGTCATAATCATCCTGCCGAGTGATCACATAGTTCGTGCGCCCCGGCAGCGGGCGGAATCCATCGTCGAGTGCTTCCCAGGAGGTGCGCCCCATGACGACGGGGTAGCCGGTGGTGGCGTTCTTGAAGTGCTTCAGGTCCTCCGGCAGATACCAGGGCATGTCCGCTCCATCGCCGATCACGCCGGCGGTGGTTTGGGCCCAGATCATGCCGATCTCCACCTGATCACGGGAGATCCCCTTGGCCTCCAGGGCATAGCTGACCGCAGCGGCGGTGAGCTCCGGGTAGTCGCCCGGCTCGTAGCCGGTGGGGCGATGGGGTTGGTTGTTGGAAGTCATTTATACGGCCACCTTCGCCTTGATCACCGGATGTGGGTCGTAGCCGGTGAACTCGATATCGGAAAAGTTGTAAGAAAACATGTCCGCAGCCTTGTTCAACTGCAGCTGCGGGTAGGGGCGGGGATCGCGGGAAAGCTGCAGCTTAACCTGCTCCACGTGGTTGTCGTAGATGTGGCAATCACCGCCGGTCCAGATGAACTCGCCGACCTCCAGGCCCGCCTGCTGGGCAAACATGTGGGTCAGCAGCGAGTAGCTGGCGATGTTAAACGGCACACCCAGGAACATGTCCGCGCTGCGCTGGTACAGCTGGCAGCTCAGCTTGCCGTCGGCCACGTACAGCTGGAACAGCAGGTGGCATGGCGGCAGGGCCATGTTGTCCAGTTCTGATACGTTCCAGGCACTGACGATATTGCGGCGCGAGTCCGGGTTAGTCCGCAAAGTCTCCAACGCGCCGGCGATCTGGTCGATGTGCTGACCGTTCGGGGTCGGCCAGCTGCGCCACTGCACGCCGTAGACCGGGCCCAGGTCACCGTTCTCGTCGGCCCATTCGTTCCAGATGCGAATGCCGTTTTCCTGCAGCCAACGCACGTTGGAATCGCCGCGGAGAAACCACAGCAGTTCACCCACCACGGACTTCACGTGTACCGACTTGGTGGTGATCAACGGGAAGCCTGCGGAGAGGTCATAGCGGATCTGACGGCCAAAAAGGCTGGTGGTGCCGGTTCCCGTGCGGTCGCCCTTAGGGGTGCCGGTCTCGAGGATCTCTCGCAGAAGATCCTCGTATGGGGTGGGGATGGAACTCGGCTGCTGCTGGGGTGCCACTGCTCGCCGCCTTCCTTTCAAGCTTTTAGGTCCTTAGGTTCAAAAGTCCCACACAGTCTACGTCGGCAACCAAGCGGTGGCACCTGCGGGGCTGGCAAGCCTGGCTATGGACAAGCCGAGACTAGGAACCGGCAGTGGATCCGCCAGCGGATCCGCGCGCCGGGTTAGAGCAGTGCTCGGTGGCCGGCGTGTGGTCGCCCGCCTCGCGGGTCAGACCCCACAGGATCAGCCCGATAGTTGGATCGTGCTTGGGCAAGGCAGCGTGCGCCGGCGGAATGGGGAGCTTGCAGGCAGCGCCTACCTCCACGTTCGCTACGTCCGCGCCGTCGACCGGCTCCAGCATGGAGGTCTTATTCGGCGTGGCGGTGGTATCGGCAGCGGAGTAGAGGTTGGTGTACTGCACGCGCTTGTCGGTATCCGGCAGCTGGTTCAGGCGATCGATCAGTTCTGAGCCGACTAGCTGCTGCACGCCTGCCTTGCCCGCAGCGGACTCTGCAAGCTTCGGGTTCCGCTCGACGATTGGGCGCAGCATCTTATCCATACCGGCCAGCGTGGTGCCGTGGTAGGTCGGGGCCACACCAACCGCACGGCCGACCTTCTCGCCACCGCCGTTCTCCGCGATGTACTTCTTCAAGTGCAACCCACCCTGGGAGTGCCCCACCAGGTCGACCTTCTCCGCGCCTGTCACGGACAGGATGTAGTCGATGGTCGAAGCGATCTCCTTGGCGGAATCGTCGATGTCCACCATGGCGTAGCGCCCCAGCAGGTTTGGTTTGCCGTCCGTGGGCTTGCCGTAGTTGAAGGCCCACGTGCAGAAACCCTCCTTGGATAGAGCATTGGCGGCCTTCTGCCAGCGCGTGGAGTTATCGGATGTGCCGTGGATGAAGACGACGGGGTTCGGGTGCTCCGGGGATGGCACACAGGTGGGGTTGTTCACAGGGGCCTTGGCCACATGGTTGCCTTCTAAACCGGCGGGGACTGCGGCGTCCGAAATAGCGCTAGAAACATCGCCATCAGCAGCTAGGGCAGAAGGGGTGAAGGAAGAGAGGGTAGAGAGGGAAACGCTCAGCGCTGCAGCGCCGGCGAGGATGGGGCGGCGAGCCCGCCCCTTAGCGAGAGTTTTAGCTTTCATGGAAGAAACGATAGCCCAACTTCCAACGCTGTCCGCCATTACATCCAGAATGCACAGGCGTGTGATCCCCCTGCTCGCGCGTCAAACCCCACTCGATGAGGCCAATGATGTGCTCGTTTTCCGGCAGCGACGCATGCCCCGGCGGAAGTAGCAGCCCGCAGACCTCGCCGACTTCCGCCTCGGCCACGTCCGCCCCACCGATGGATTCCAGCTGAGACGTGGAGTTCGGCGTGGCTGTCAGATCCTTCGAGGTGAAGATATTCGTGTACATCACGTTCGGGTGGGTATCCGGCAGCTCGTTGAGCCGACTAATGAACTCCGAGCTTTTCAGCTGCTGAATCGCCGCCTTACCCGCCACCAGATCCGCGAACTCCGGGTTGCGGTCCACCAGGTTCTGCAGGATCGAGGACATCCCAGCTATCGTCGTGCCGTGATACGTCGCGGCCACACCCACCGCGCGGCGAACCGTATCCTGCCCGCCGTGTTCCGCAATGTACTTCTTGATGTGCAGCCCACCCTGGGAGTGCCCCACCAGATCCACCTTGCTGGCGCCGGTGACTTCCAGGATGTAATCAATCGTCGCCGCGATCTCCAGGGCGGATTCGTTGATGTCGTTCACGGCAAACACGCCCGGGATCGCCGGGCGGCCTTCCTCCGGCTGGCCGTAGTTAAAAGCCCACACAGAGTAACCCTGGGCGGCGAAATATGTTGCGGCTTTCTGCCAGCGAAAAGTGTTATCCGTTGTGCCGTGGATAAACACCAGGGGGCAGGGGTGCTCCTCCGTAAGCTCCTTCCGCGGATTATTGGCGGGCGCGCCGATAACGTAGCGCCCCTGCAGCGTGGCGGGAATGTCCGCATCCGGCTCTAGCTGCGCGCGGGAGGCCGGACGGGGCGTCAAGAAGGAAAAAGGAAGCATGCAGTGCTAGGTGCAGACTACAGAGAGTAAGCGCCGTGCTTGTCGTGGAACTTCGCGGCGGAGGCTAGGATCTCGTCGGCCATGTCGGGGCGGGAGATCACCAGGTCCGGCAGGTACGGCGACTCGCAGTTGTAGCACAGGTCGGTGCCATCCAGGCGGGAGGTGTGCAGGCCAGCGGCCTGGGCAATGCCGACCGGGGCGGCGTTATCCCACTCGTACTGGCCACCGGCGTGGACGTAGACATCGTTATCGCCCAGGATCACGGAGACGGCTTTAGCTCCGCAGGATCCCATGGTCACCAGCTCCATACCCAGATCCTCGGCGATGAACTCGGCGATCGCCGGGGTGGTGTTTTGGCTGATCACCAGGCGGTTCGTGCGTGCTCCCGCGACTGCGCGGACTTCCGAACTGCTGAACACGCGACCCAGATCTGGCATGCCCACGGCGGCCTCGACGATCTTGCGGTTTTCCACCAGCGCGATGTGCACGGCCCAGTCCTGGCGGCCACCGGCGTACTCCCGGGTTCCATCGAGCGGGTCGATGATCCACACGCGCGAGTTGTCCAGGCGTGCAAGGTCGTCCTCGGCCTCTTCGGAGAGCATTGCATCGTTCGGGCGGTGTTGTATGAGGGAGCGGGCGATCCAGTCCTGCGCCAGCGCGTCGCCGGCCTTGCCCAGCTCGGTGCCGCGGAGCAGACCTACGTTCCTTACGCCTTTGAGGATCTCTCCGGTGCCCTGCGCGAGTCTCTGGGCCAGCGTCGCATCATTGAGTTCAGCCGTCATAGTTCATACTTTAGCGGTCTGTTTAAATGGTCACATGGCTGATGACCCGCTGGATTCCTTTTATGCCCCCGTTGCAGCGTGGTTCCGAGACGTTTTCGCCGAGCCGACGATTGTGCAAACGCAGGCGTGGCGGGCTATCTCCGCAGGTCAGAATGCTTTAGTGGTGGCGCCGACGGGGTCGGGTAAAACCCTGGCGGCTTTTTTATGGTCGCTGTCACGACTTTCTGGGGGATCTTTTTTTAATGACGCCCCCACGCCGGAAAAGTCCAGTCCCACCAAGGTGCTGTACATCTCCCCGCTGAAAGCACTGGGCGTGGACGTCAGCCGAAATCTGGCGGCTCCGCTGGCTGGCATTGCCCGGGTGGCTGACGCGATGGGGGAGACTGCCGCCCCGGTGCGAGTGGGCGTGCGCAGCGGGGACACCCCGCAGTCGGAGCGATCCAAGCTGTTGCGCAACCCGCCGGAGATTCTGGTGACCACGCCCGAGTCGCTGTACCTGATGCTGACCAGCAAGGCGGCAGCCACGCTGGCGAATGTGGACACCGTGATCGTGGACGAGGTGCACGCAGTGGCCGGCACGAAGCGCGGCACGCACCTGGCGCTGTCGCTGGAGAGGTTGGAGATGCTGACGGGTCAGGCGGTGCAGCGCATCGGCCTGTCGGCGACGGTGAACCCCGTGGATAAGGTCGCCAGCTTTTTGGGAGGCGATCGCCCGGTGACGGTGGTGAACCCCGAGCAGCCGAAGTCTTGGGATGTGCAGGTGACCAGCGTGGTGGAGGACTTCCAGGATCCTCCATCGACAGAAGACGTCGCGTTGGCGGAGTATGAGGTTGCGGATTCGGAGGGGGCGTCAGAAAAAGAAACAGAAGAACCGATAGACGAGGCACTGCTCGGCCCTAGCCTCATCGGCGAAGGGGTGGGCGGCAGCACCCAAGCCGGGTCGGGCGCGCGCGTGGCGAGCGGGGTGGATAAGGAATCTGCACTGCCGCAGCAGAAGAGCGTGTGGCCGCACGTACAACGCGCGATCTACCGGCAGGTGATGGAGAACCGCTCGACGCTGGTGTTCGTGAATTCCCGGCGCGCGGCGGAGAGGCTGACCGGGGCGTTGAACGAGGAATGGGCTAAGGAGCACGATCCCGACGCACTGGCCGCCCCGACCAGGCGCGACCCGGCGCAGCTGATGGCGCAGTCCGACGCTGTGCAGGGGATGGACGGGGCGGGTGTCGCGCGGGCGCACCACGGATCGGTTTCCAAGGACGAGCGCGCTGATATTGAGGCGGCGCTGAAGTCCGGCGAGCTGCGCTGCGTGGTGGCGACGAGCTCCCTAGAGCTGGGTATCGACATGGGGCTGGTGGATCATGTGGTGCAGGTCGGGGCGCCGCCGTCGGTGGCTTCGGCGGTGCAGCGGTGTGGCCGCGCCGGGCACACCGTGGGCGCGACCAGCCGCGCGACGATCTACCCGCTGCATAAGCAGGACGCCGAGGCCGCGGTGGTTGTGGTGGATCGGCTGCTGAAGGGGGAGTTAGAGCCGCTGCAGGTGGTGCATAATGCGCTGGACGTGCTGGCGCAGCAAACGGTGGCGGCGAGCGTGCAGGCTAGCGCGGGTTTGCTGGACGTCGAGGAGTGGTGGCGCGTCGTTCGCCGCGCGCATCCCTATGCCACGCTGCCGCGCGAGGCCTTCGACGGCGTGATCGAGATGATCAGCGGCCGCTACCCATCCACCGACTTCGCGGATCTGAAGGCTCGCGCGATCTACGACCCCATGGCCGGCACCCTGGAGGCCCGGCCCGGAGCGCAACGCCTGGCCGTGACCAGCGGCGGAACCATCCCGGACCGCGGCATGTTCGGAGTGTTCCTGGCCGCCGGGGAAAACGACGGCGCGCGGCGAGTCGGTGAACTGGACGAGGAGATGGTCTACGAGTCTCGCGTCGGCGACGTATTCACCCTGGGCGCGAGCAGCTGGCGCATCCTGGAAATCAATCGTGACCAGGTGATTGTTGCGCCCGCCGCCGGCCACACCGGTCGTCTGCCGTTCTGGGTGGGCGACGCTGCAGGCCGCCCTGTGGAACTCGGCCAGGCCATCGGCGAGCATCGCCGTACTTGGGGCTCTGGCACGTTGGCGGACATTCGCTCGGCCGATTTTTTGGACGCCCACACTCGCACCAACCTGGATGCCTACTACCAGGAGCAAAAGGAAACCGCCGGGATCATCCCGGATGAGAGAACCGTGCTGATCGAGCGCTTCCGCGATGACATCGGCGACTGGCGCGTGGTGGTGCACACTCCCTTCGGCCGCGGGGTGAATGCGCCCTGGGCGCTGGCGCTGGGGGCGGAGCTGAACCGCCGGACGGGGATTGATGCGATGGCCGTGGCCGGAGACGACGGCATGGTGCTGCGTTTGCCGTATTCGGACGAGCCGCCGGGGATGGAGCTGCTGCTGGGGGAGGGGTACAGCGGTGCAGAGCGGGCGGAAGCGACACTGGGGGATGTGATGGAGGAGGTCGGCTCCTCCGCGTTGTTTGCGGCTCGCTTCCGCGAGTGCGCCGCCCGGGCTCTGCTGCTACCGCGCCGCAACCCAGGCAAGCGCCAGCCGCTGTGGCAGCAACGCCAGCGTGCCGCCCAGCTGCTGGATGTTGCCCGGGATCATCCGGAGTTTCCGGTGATGGTGGAGACCATGCGTGAGTGCGTGCACGACGTCTACAACCTGGACTTTCTGAAAGCCCTGGTGGCGAATCTGGGGCAGCGGGGCGTGCGCTTGGCAGAGGTCACCACGGAGGCCCCGAGCGCGTTTGCCGAATCGCTGCTTTTCACCTACACCAGCGCGTTCATGTACGAGGGCGATTCTGCCGAGCGCGCCGCCGCCCTGGCCGTGGATCCCGCGTTGCTGGCAAAGGTGCTGGGCACCCGGGAGGAGGGCATGGCCCTGGACCCGGCTGCGGTCCGCCGGGTGGTGGACGCCGCCCAGTGGCTGGCCGAGGGGCGACAGGCTACGAGCGTGGAGCAAGCCGTGGATATGCTGCGCGCCCTCGGGCCGCTGAGCCTGGACGGCGTGCGCGAGCGCATCGAACCCTGGGCTGGGACGGTGGAGGATAGTCTCGCGCAGCTGCGGGAGTTGGTTCCCACGCGCCTGCTGGAGGTGCACTTCGGCGGGCAGTTGAAACTCGGCGCGGTCGAGGACATGCCCCTGCTGCGCGACGGCCTGGGCGTGCCCGTGCCGCCCGGTGTGGCCATTGCCGCCGAACAGGTGGATCAGGTGGACAATGCCATCGACCAACTGTTGCTGCGGTGGATGAAGAACCGCGGGCCCACGACCGCCGCCGAGGCCGCCGCTGAGTTCGGCCTGGGGCGCGCGACCGCCGACGCGCTGTTGGCTCGCTGGGCTGAGGGGACGCAGGGCTCACAGGGCACGCGCAGCAAGGGCAACCAGCGCCGCTTGAGTGCGGGGCACTTTGTCTACCTTGGTGATTCTTTCAGCGGGCCTGATGGTCCTAGCGACACTGGTGGCGCCCCTGCACCCACCAGCGCGGATGCGCAGGAGGAGATCCAGTACGTGGACACGGGGATGCTCCGCCGCCTCCGGTCGGCAACCCTCGCCGCCGCGCGAGGATCGCTGGAGCCAGTGACCCAGCAAACCTACGCACAGTTCCTAGCCGACTGGCACGGCCTGGGCCAGATGCAGCGTGAGGAACTTGCCAGCGCCCTGGAACAACTCGCCGGGGTGCCGATCCCCGCCAGCGCGTGGGAAACCCTGGTGCTGCCCGCGCGCATCCCGGACTATCAGCCAGGCGACCTGGACGAGTTGCTCAGTACCGGCGAGGTGCTCGCGGTCGGTGCCGGGCAGGCCGGTGCCAAGGATGCCTGGGTGAGTTTCATACCCGCGGGCATGGCCGAGTACCTGCTGGAAGGCGGGGAGGGGCTGGAGCGTGGCGTCCATAAAGAAACAGCGACCACCTTGGGCATGGTTGCCACACAGATCCTCGAGCACCTGCAGCATGGTGGCGCGTTTCTGGCGGCCGAGCTGCAGACGGCGACGGGAGCGGAGCACGCGGAGGTCGATGCGGCGCTGTGGGAGCTCTTCGATGCCGGTTTGGTTTCACCCGATAGTTTCGCAGCCTTGCGGGCACGGCTGGCAGAGGCCGGCACCACGGGCAAGCAGGCTCACCGCGCGCCCAGGCGAAACCGGGGGCGCGGGTCGGCGCGCCGGGTGCGGATGGGGCGCAGCGGATTTGCGCGAGCAGCGCGGTTGACGCTGAACGCGCACTCCTCGGTGCCGGGGCGCTGGTCGGCGGTGTACGGCACTGGGGTTGGTGTTGCAGGGGAGCTAGAAGCCCCTGCCGACGCCGCGGAGCTGGCCCTGGTGCGCTCCGAAGCTTGGATCGACCGCTACGCCGTGGTCACCCGTGGGGCGGTCGTAGCGGAAAAAGCCGCCGGTGGCTTCGCCGAGGCGTATCGGACGCTGAGTGCCTGGGAGGATTCCGGCGAAGTATTGCGCGGCTACATCGTCGAAGGCCTGGGCGGGGCGCAGTTCGCCCCACGGGATGTAATTTCCCAGCTCCGGCGGGCGCAGGACGGGCGCGAAAACGGGCTCGGCGGTGCCAGGTCGGGTGCTGGCGTTGGCACTGGCGCAGGCGAACTGGCCACATCCCACAATGCGCCTCAGCTGCTTTCCGTGCTGGACCCCGCGAACCCGTTCGGCTCCACGCTGCCCTGGCCGGAGGTCTCACACTCGGCTGCAGAAGGTATGGCACCCACGCGCACCGCCGGTGCGATGATCGTCATTGCCACTGGTCGTGCCGAGGCGTATGTCTCTCGCGGTGGTAAGAACGTGGTTCTTTTTGCTCGGCCCGTTTTTGGTGACGCCACGTCTGCCGAACTCGGCGCCCCAGCCCAGCAGATCGATTTAGTGGTCAGGACACTCAAGGAAGCTATCCGCGCCGGACGGTTGAGCCCCGTGACCATCGAGAAAGTCAACGGTTCCTCAGTGATGGACATCTCCACGACAGATTGGGTGGCCGCCGGCGCACGCCTGACTCCGAAGGGGCTGAGCATCCGTGCCTGAGGGTGACTCCGTACTCCAGCTTTCCAACCGCCTGCAATGGATGACGGGCCGGACGGTGCGTCATACCGACATTCGGGTGCCCCGCTTTGCCACGGAGAGCTTCAACGGCGAAGAAGTCAGACGAGTGTGGCCCTACGGCAAGCACCTATTCATGCACATTGGCGACCGGGTGATCCACACGCACCTGAAGATGGAGGGAGTGTGGGCGATCCACCGCGCGGGGCAGCGTTGGCGCAGACCTGGCTATAGCGCACGCATCGTGCTGCGCTTTAGCCCCCAGCACGTCGGCGGCAAGGAGATCGAGATCGTGGGGCACGACCTCGGTTTCGTGCGGGTGTTCAAGTTCGCGGACTACCCGCAGGTTATCGCGCACCTGGGGCCGGACATCCTGGCAGAAGATTGGGAGTCTGGCGGCAGGGAAGAAGTCATTGCGCGGATCATGCAACGGCCGGAAAGAACATTGGGCGCCGCGCTGCTGGACCAGAAAAACGTAGCTGGGATTGGCAACGAATACCGCGCCGAGGTGATGTTCCTAGTGGGAATGCACCCGGAGGTGAAGGTGAGGCAGGTGGGAGAAGTGGGCGTCACAAGAACAATAGACCTGGCGCGAAGAGTGATGTGGGACAACCGCGTTGAGCCGCACCGCGTCTTCACCGGCGACCGACGGGCCGGGCAGGGAAACTGGGTGTTTGGGCGTGCGGGCAAGGCGTGCCGGCGGTGCGGGGCGGCGATTCAGCAGGCGACGCTGGGAGGACGCTGGGCTGGCGGGGATCCGGATTTGGATTCGGCGGAATTGGAGCGGATCATCTGGTGGTGCCCGAGCTGCCAGGAGCGTTGAGATTCTTGCTGAGGCAGGTTAAAAGCTGGACAGCGGCGGGGCGGGGAGCTTGCGGGTGAGTTCACCGGGCGGCTCGCTAGTGAGCTCGCTGGCGAGACGGTTAAAGCTAGCGCCCATGACTCCCCTGAACGGGGGTGGTTTATGTTCGTGGCGCGAGGAAAAGTGCAGGTCGCGAGAGTTTACCTAAAGTTCACGTAGACCTGGTTCGTGCATGTTAGAAATGGGCGACTTTCTACACATTTTGTCAGCAAAAGAGTCGGCTATTCTTATTTTCTAAGGGTGGGAATGTTCGGGTGAAGTGACCGTTGAGTCTTCCAGGGTTTTTCAGTGGTCGGGGCAAGGGTTACCTAAGTAGGTGGTCTGGGGCTGGTTGCAGGAGGGTGAATTCTGTTTCGACGGTGGTTGCGTGATCCTTTAAGGGTTGACTAAGGATCCTTTGGTGAACTGCGGCTTAATTGTTGGTGAACCCTGGGTTGAATCCGGTGCATGGTGACACAAAACTGTCGAACAATTCCTTGCTTTGAGGGTCTAGAGTTAAATTCCGTCACTCAGAGCCTGGGTGTACCGCGGCTCTCGCAATTCGTCGCGCAGCACCCGGGAGAGGGCACCCCTAAGACCGGATTCAAACCCAAAGTCACCTGGCCGAAATCTCGCAGAACCCTTGGGCTGGCGGCGCACATTCTCGCAGCATCACCAACGCGCCCTAGTCCGCGTGAGCCGGAAGACATCCAGCTCGTGCACCTTTTCGGCCAGTGGCGTGCAAGAGGAGCACAAAACATGAAGAACCTGTGGAAGAACGGCGCAAGCGCAGCTGCTGCGGCCGTCATCGTTGCGGCAGCCGTCGCATCTCCCGCATCCGCCATCACCAAGGAAGAGCACTACCCGGAGACCCCGAAGCTCAACCCGACCCTGCCGATCGTCAACACCACCCACGGTAGCGACCACATCAAGGCCAACATCCTGAACCCGCACCCGGTATGCAACTCCGGTGAGGACTACCGCACCGTCGTCTACAAGGTCGACGACAAGTTCACCCCGGCTGGCACCATCTCTGCCACCAACCAGTCGAAGAACACCATCCCGCTGACGCAGGAGCTGTCCAAGACTCAGACCATCTCCATCAGCATCAAGGGCGATCGCACGGAGACCACCAGCGTCAACCTGGGCGGCGAAGGCTCTGCCAAGGATGCCAAGGGCAGCGTTGGCATCGCCTACGAGCTGGCAAAGACCATCGGCGCGGAGGCCTCCTACTCCCTGAGCTGGAATGTTGGCCAGACCGTCGGCCCGTACGACGTCCCGGCCGGCCACACCGGCGAGGCCACCTACGGCTTCCGCACCATCAACATGACCGGCACCCAGCAGTTCTGCAAGGCCAACGGCACCTGGTCCACCCCGACCCCGTGGTCCGCGCTGACCCCGATCAAGAACCAGGTCAACGTGAAGCTGTACGGCAACCCGGCTGATTCCGCTGTCCCGGCAAAGCCGGAGGACGCTGAGAAGCCGGCCGACAAGCCGGCTGACAAGCCCGCCGAGAAGCCGGCTGACGAAGCAAAGCCGGCTGAGAACGCCGAGGCATAAACCCCCTTTCTCGCAGAATATCCAGCAGGTTCGAAGGGGCTGAAGCACCTCTATCTAGCTTTCGCAGGCTATGTCCCCTTCACCCGCCCCTACCAAGTAAGGAACCCCTCACATGAAGAAGAACGCAGCTTCCCTGACCCTCGCTGCTGCCATTGGCGTGACCACCGCCTTCGCGGGCGCTGGCAACGCTTTCGCTGATGAAGTTGTTGACCCTGGCTTCAACCAGGACGTTGCTGTCGCTGAGAACGCGGACGCCTCTGACGCTTCCGCTGACGAGGCTGACGAAGCTCCGGCTGCCGAGGACGAAAAGCCGTCCACTGACGAAGCCGAGAAGCCCGCTAAGGACGAGGCTGAGAAGTCCGGCGAGAAGTACGACCTGAAACCGGAGATCCGCGTCGCTGCTGGCAAGTCCGCTGGCTTCGCAGGCCTGGTCTCCATCTCTGCCAAGAACGTTGGCTCCGAGATCTACTACCAGGACTTCCCGGCCACCACTTTCCGCATTGACGTGCACACTGAGAAGGGGCCGAAGGGTGTTGACCGCCTGATCACCCCGGGCTGGTTTAACGGTGCATACACCCGTGACCTGGGCTTCGACAAGGAAAAGTCCGTCCGCAGCTTCGAGGTCACCCTCTCCAACCCGGTCAACCCGGGCGAGTCTAAGCTGCTGGCGAACCTGAACTTCGGCGATGGCAAGACCAAGCTGGGGCGCCTGGAGAACTACATCACCGTAACCCAGACCGGTCGCCTGGAGGAGGACAAGTCCACCTCTAACGACCAGAACGTCGACTCCCGTGAGGTCACCACCACCGACGTTATGCACAAGCCGACCAAGGGCCTGTTCTAGTCTGATCGCTGAACGGATCCCTGCTCTGAACGGCTAACTCCGTTTAAACGCACTAAGGCTCCCCGCATCAGCGGGGAGCCTTAGTTTCGTTATCTAGAATTCGCTCGGCCAAAGACAAAATGTCGGAAATGTTGCATTTCTTTTTTATCGACGCCACCTGTTCCGCCTCCAAATCCTCCTGACCAGCCCTTATATGTAGGTGGAAAT
Organism: Corynebacterium jeikeium; assembly: GCF_000738175.1. Taxonomy (GTDB): domain Bacteria; phylum Actinomycetota; class Actinomycetes; order Mycobacteriales; family Mycobacteriaceae; genus Corynebacterium; species Corynebacterium jeikeium_C. Next base: position 38,525 of record NZ_JFCH01000050.1, read on the forward strand.
AGTTTGCAAGAACGTTTTGCAAGTTTTCCGACATTTGCCTTACGGAAGTGCAACGTTTCCGACATTCTAGGGCCGGACGAGCCGGGGCCGGGGCAGGCCGGACGAGCCGGGGCAGGGGCGGGCCGGACGAGCCGGGGATAGAGGCAGTCTGGCCTAACCGAGGCCGGGGTTCAGGCGAACCCAAATCCCGTACAGCAGAACGGCTGGAAGAACTATGGGAGAAGCTAGAAAGACGGGTGCCATCCTCAGGGAGCCTGTAATGGGGTTGTACGGTTCGGGATTGGCAGCCTGCGCCACCTGCGCAGTCTGCGGCGTGGTTGCCTCCGCCTGGGCCGGCGCAGCTACGCCTGCGGAGATCGATGCCGCTGCGATGCCTACTGCCAGGGGCTTGCGAATCTTCATGGGGAGTGTTCCTTTCTGGAGAATTCGTGCAGTCAAAAACCAGCTATGGGGGAAGCGGGTTTCGTAAGTGAAATCGATCACCGGGCCCCAGCGTTAGCCTTCGGGGCGGATTTAGGCGCGATTGGCGCTGGATCGACGCTGCGACTGACAGCTTTCGGTGAAAGTTCGGGCGCAAATGTCGTTAGAACGGGAATACGTCGGGCGGTTTTTAAATCGTAGGGCGCGCGAAACTCTCTGACCAGGCATTATGCATAGATGAAAATGTGTTTAAATAACGTATTCTCGTTCTAGCGACATTTGCTCAGAAACCGGCGCCCGCTCGCCTCGACAGCAGCTAGCCTCGGCGCCCTCCCCAGCGTTAGCTTTCGGCGTGAACCGCTAGCCCCGGTGCTGGCGGTAGTAGGCGATGAGGTCGTCGGTGGAGGAGTCACCGGCGTCACTACGCTCAGCGCCAGTAACCGCAGGCAACAGCGCGTTTGCCTGCTTCTTGCCGAGCTCCACACCCCACTGGTCAAAGCTGTTGATGCCCCAGATCACGCCTTGAACGAAGACAATGTGCTCGTACAGTGCGATCAGCGCACCTAGCGTCTTCGGGGTCAGCTTGTTGGCCAGGATGGTGGTGGTCGGGCGGTTACCGGGCATCACCTTGTGCTGGATCAGCTCGGGGGCCACACCCTCCTCCTTCAACTCTTCGGCGTTCTTGCCGAAGGCCAGCACGCGGGTCTGGGCGAAGAAGTTGGACATCAACATGTCGTGCATGCTGGTGGTTCCATCGGTGGCAACGGCATCGTCATGCGGGTTGACGAAGCCAATGAAGTCAGCCGGCACCAGGTGCGTGCCCTGGTGCAGCAGCTGGAAGAAGGCGTGCTGACCGTTGGTGCCGGGCTCGCCCCAGTAGATCTCGCCGGATGGAACCTCCACCGGGCTGCCGTCCAGCTGCACGGACTTTCCGTTGGATTCCATCGTCAGCTGCTGCAGGTAGGCGGGGAAGCGCGCCATGTCCTCGGAATACGGCAGCACCGCGTGCGACTGCGCACCCAGGAAGTCGGTATACCACACGCCCAGCATGCCCATCAGCACCGGAATGTTCATTTCCAGCGGCTCGGTGCGGAAGTGGTCGTCTACCTCGTGGAAGCCTTCCAGGAAGCGCATGAAGTCCTGCGGTCCAATGGCGGCCATCAGCGACAGGCCAATGGCGGAGTCTACAGAGTAGCGGCCGCCTACCCAGTCCCAGAACTCGAACATGTTCTTCGTGTCGATGCCGAATTCCTGCACCTTCTCTGCGGCGGTGGAGACGGCCACGAAGTGCTTGGCGGTGATGTCGCGGATGGCGTCCTCCCCCTCGACGTCCACGCCCTCATCGGCGAGGTTGCGCAGCAGCCAGCGGCGCGCGGCGTGGGCGTTGGCTAGAGTCTCCGAGGTGGTGAAGGTCTTGGAGGCGATGACGAAAAGGGTGGATTCGGGATCCAGCCCGTCGAGGGTGCCGGCCACGTCCGCCGGGTCGATGTTGGAGATGAAGTGCGGCGTAATGCCGGCCGTCATGTAGGGGCGCAGCGCCTGTGCGGCCATTGCCGGCCCCAGGTCGGAGCCGCCAATGCCGATGTTTACTACGTGCTTGATGGTGTGCCCGGTCACGCCCTGCCAGGAGCCGGAGCGGAGCGCCTTGGCGAAGTCGCGCATGCGGCCCAGCACTGCGTGCACGTCGGCGGCCACGTCCTGCGTCTCGTCGGCTCCGACTGGGATGCTGAACTCCCGGTCGACCGGAATACGCAGCGCGGTGTGCAGGACGGCACGGTCCTCGGTGGTGTTGATGTGCTCGCCGTCGAACATGGCGCTGCGGTAGTCCTCCAGGCCACGGGCGCGCGCCAGGTCCAGCAGCAGGCGCAGTCCGCGCTCGTCGATGAGGTTTTTCGACAGGTCTACGTGCAGCGGGCCTATGTTGTAGGTCATGTCGCTGGAACGTCCCGGCTGTTCGGTGAAGAGCTCTCGCAGTTGGGTGCCGCGCGTTGCGTCGGCATATTCGGTGAGCTTCTTCCATTCCCGTGTCTTATGTGCGGCTTCGCGTTGTTGTGGCATAGGCACAGCTGGGCTCCTTTCGTCGCTGTAATTATCACTTTCCACGGTAGTGGAAAAGGTGCAGGCTCGTGGCGGTCTGCAAGCCTGCTTCCGAAAGACGCGTATATGTGGGTGTATGACTTCACTCAACATTCCTTCTGAATTCAGCACTACTCTTCAGGCCGCGGGGCTTTCCTTCGAGGTGCCCACGGGGTTGTTCTTAGGTGGGGCCTGGCGCGCCGGGTCTGCCGGTGAAACTATTTCGGTTATTGACGCCGCCACGGGGAAGCCCTTCGCGGATGTCGCCGCGGCGACAGAGGATGATGCGCGGGAGGCCATGGATAAGGCCGTGGAGGTTCAGGCGGACTGGGCCGAATCCACCCCGCGGGAGCGTTCCGAGCTTCTGCGTCGGCTGTTCGACCTGGTGCACGAGCACGCGGATCAGCTGGCGGCTCTGCAGTCCCTGGAGCTGGGGCGCGCGCTGCCGGATTCCAAGGGTGAGGTGACCTACGCCGCCGAGTATCTGCGCTGGTTCAGCGAGCGGGCAGCGGCTATCGCTGGCGAGTATCGCGTGGCTCCGGCGGGTACTGGGCGCATCGTGACCACGCACCGTCCGGTGGGGCCGGTGCTGGCGATCACGCCGTGGAATTTCCCGCTGGCGATGGTGACCCGCAAGCTGGCGCCAGCGCTGGCGGCGGGCTGCACCGTGATTGCCAAGCCGGCGCAGCTGACCCCGCTGACGATGCTTTACTTCGCGGAGCTGGGGCGCATCGCGGGCATTCCAGATGGTGTGTTCCAGGTGCTGCCGACGTCTTCGGCACGCCGCGTGTCGGCCCTGTTGGACGATGATCGTCTGCGCAAGCTGACTTTCACCGGTTCCACGGAGGTCGGGCAGGCGCTGGCTGCCACTGCGGCGCAGAAGACGATCCGCACTTCGCTGGAGCTCGGCGGTAACGCGCCTTTCGTTGTGTTGGAGCACGCTGACGTGGACAAGGCCGTGGAGCAGGCCATTGCGGCGAAGATGCGTGGAGCAGGCCAGGTATGTGTGGCCGCGAACCGCTTCATTGTTCACGAGTCACTGGCCGAGGAGTTCGAGGCTGGGCTGGTGCAGAAGATGAGCGAGTTCGTGATGGGGCCGGGCACCGACCCGAAGACGACCATGGGGCCGCTGGTTAGCCAGGAGCAGCGCGATGGAGTGCGCGACATGGTGGCCAAGGCCGTCGAGGAGGGTGCGCACGTCGCCCTCGGCGGTAACGAGGCCTTGGAGAAGCTGGGGGAGACGCACCCCGACCTGGATCCGAATGGTTTTTGGTATCCCGCCACGGTGCTTGCGGGCGTGACGCCACAGTTTGAGATCGCTAACCAGGAGATCTTCGGCCCCGTTGCGGCCGTGCAGCGCGTCTCCAGCGATGAGGAAGCCCTGAAGGTCGCCAACGACACCATCTTCGGCCTGGCTGGCTATGTGATAGGCGAGGATATGAAGAAGACTCTGCGTTTCGCCGAGCGCATGGAGGCCGGCATGGTCGGCGTGAACCGTGGCGCGCTATCGGATGCATCGGCTCCGTTCGGCGGCGTGAAGCAGTCCGGCCTGGGCCGCGAAGGTGGCTTCGAGGGAATCGAGGAGTACCTCGACACCGTATACCTGGCGCTCGACGTCTAGGTTCCGGCTAGGGTCAGGCTCGGTTAGCGCTAGGTCAGTGTGCTGAAGCTGCGGCGCGGGCAGCAGTTCGGTGCTAGGCCGGCGTGCTAGTCGAGGGCGCGGAGCGTGGCCTCGTGCAGCAGGCCGTTGGTGGCGACGGCAGATCCGCCGTGCGGGCCGTCCTGGCCGTCCAGGGAGGTGAAGCGCCCGCCGGCCTCAGTGATGATCGGCGCCAGCGCCGCCAGATCCCAGAGGCTTACTTCTGGCTCGGCGGCGATGTCCACCGCGCCCTCGGCGACCAGCATGTAGGACCAGAAGTCGCCGTATCCGCGCAGGCGCCACGCGGAATCCGTCAGGTTGATCAGCTGCTCGCGCTTGCCGCAGTCCGCCCAGCCGGATAGGGAGGAAATCGCAATCGAGGAGTCCGCGACCTGCGCGACCTTCGACACCTCCAGGCGGCGGGCACCCACCGACGGCACCCCGCCGTCGGCGTTGCCTGTGTCACCGCCGCTTCCGGAGGCGGCGGTGGCGACGCTCGCCGGGGTGTTAAACAGTCGCCATGCGCCGGATCCCTCGGCGGCCCACCAGCGGCGCCCCAGCGCGGGCGCGGAGACAACCCCCACTACGGGCTTGCCGTCCACGAGCAGGCTGATCAGCGTGGCCCACACGGGGACCCCACGCACGAAGTTCTTGGTGCCGTCGATGGGGTCGATGACCCACTGTCGCCCGGTGAAGGTGACGTCGCCGCCGAATTCCTCGCCCAGCAGTGCGTCCTCCGGGTGGTGTGCGGCGATGAGTTCCCGCAGTTCCTTCTCCACGGCGGTGTCCGCGTCGCTCACCGGCGTGAGGTCGGGTTTCGATTCAACGCTTAGGTCATTTGCCTCGAACCGCGCCATGGTGATCGCGTCAGCCGCATCAGCCAGCGACAGCGCCAGAGTCAGGTCATCTGCATAGGGGGAAACCGAGTCCGTCATGACACACATGATAACCCCGTGGCGCACGTAAAGCTACGGGAAGAATGTGGCTAGTGTGACTAGTGGGGCAAGGGGCGGGAGGTGCGGCCTTCTCGCTAGGCTTCACGCAGCGCCTTCACGGCCTGCTCTACCGCGTCGGGCGCCCCGGCAATGAACCAGGTGGTGCCGTCTTTTTCTTCCTTCTTAGCGACGCCCCCAGCGCCCTCCACCAAAGCACGCCCAGGCAGCCAGTCCCAGCTGGCCACGCTGTGCTGCATCCAGCAGCCGAGCTCGCCACCGGCCACGCAGGCTAGATCGATGGACGCAGACCCCAGCATGCGCAACGTGGCAAACTGCGTGCTTACGGCCTTCCAGCTGGTCAACCGGGTGGCGTCCGCGATGTCAGTGGGATGCAGGTAGCCGCCCAGGCAGGTCAGTTCCGCGGTGGTGTTCGGCAGGCTGATCTCGGCGGCGTCACGAGTAGTAGGAATATCCGGGCCACCAAACCACGTGTAGCCCATCGCCGGGCGATGAACGGCACCGAACAACAGGGCGTCCGGATCATCGGGGGAACCCTCGACCAGAGCCAGGGCCGAGCACCAATAATCCGAACCAGTAGTGAAGTTGTACGTGCCATCAACCGGGTCGATCACCCAGGTGCGACCGGACTTCGACTCCACGGCGGTGCCCTCCTCGCCCAACAGTCCATCCTCGGGGCGGATGGCGCGCAATGCGTCGGCGATGAACTTCTCGGCTGCGCGATCCGCAGCGGTCACGACATCGCTGACGGACGTCTTCTGCTCCGTATCCAGACCCGTCTGGCGCATACGCCATGCAAGTCGGCCCGCGTTATAGACCAATGCCTGAGCTAGGTGGTGGTCGGAATCGTCGACATGCGCCACGATGAACGTCTTGATGATCGCGTTCAGCATGTCCTCTGGGATCGGGGAAGAAGAATCAGAACCGTTAGTAGCCATACATTCCATTGTGCATGCCGCCGGGTAGACTTGCGCATTATGCAACCGGAAGTTTCTGCAGACCTAAGCGACCTGGACGGCACCCTTACCACCATCGAGAAGGTGCTGGACCTCGACGAGCTGGGCGACCGCGCCCGCGAGCTGGAGGAAAAGTCCGCCGATCCCTCACTGTGGGACGACCCGGACCACGCGCAGCAGGTGACTTCCGAACTCTCCCGCGTACAGGCGAAGCTGAAGAAGGTCACGGGGCTGCGCCAACGCCTAGATGACCTGCCGGTGCTTTACGACATGGCTGAGGAGGAAGCCGGGGACGACCCGGATGCCGCCCAGGAAGCCGTGCAGTTGGCCGACGCGGAGCGCGAGGAGCTGCGCCAGGAAATCGAATCGCTCGAGGTCACGACGATGCTGTCGGGGGAGTACGACGAGCGCGAAGCTGTGCTGAACATCCGCAGTGCCGCCGGTGGCGTGGATGCTGCCGACTGGGCAGAGATGCTGTTGCGCATGTACACCCGCTGGGCCGAGAAGGCCGGACACAAGGTGGAGGTCTACGACATCTCCTACGCCGAGGAAGCCGGCATTAAGTCCGCGACCATCGTCATCCACGGCGAATACATGTACGGCACCCTCTCCGTGGAGCAGGGAACCCACCGCCTGGTGCGCATTTCCCCCTTCGACAACCAGGGGCGGCGCCAGACCTCGTTTGCCGAGGTGGAGGTGCTGCCAGTGGTGGAGAAGACCGACCACATCGACATTGACGAAAACGACGTGCGCGTGGACGTCTACCGCTCCTCTGGCCCCGGCGGGCAGTCGGTGAACACCACCGACTCGGCGGTACGCCTGACCCACGTGCCCACCGGCATTGTGGTGACGTGCCAGAACGAAAAATCGCAGATTCAGAACAAGGCATCCGCCATGCGGGTGCTGCAGGCGAAGCTGCTGGAGCGTAAGCGTCAAGAAGAGCAGGCCGAGATGGACGCGCTAAAGGGCGACGGCTCTAACTCCTGGGGTAACCAGATGCGCAACTACGTACTGCACCCGTACCAAATGGTGAAGGACCTGCGCACGAACGTCGAGGTCAACGACCCCAGCAAGGTGCTGGATGGTGACCTCGACGGCTTCCTGGAGGCCGGCATCCGCTGGCGCATGGCGCAGCAGCAGGAAGCGCAGGCCTAGCGCGCCGAGCTGTACGCGAGCGCGCCGGGCCGCGACCGGGCTGGCGGCCGAGCCAGGGCTACGCGCCCGGCCAGGCTCAGCGCTGCGACTTAAGGCGTGAGGCCGTGGATGTAGCCGAAGCGGTGCTCCGTGGTGGAGATCGCCTGCTCGAGTAGCAGCGGCAGCAGCTCGCGGCGGCCATCGGGCAGTACATCCTGATCCAGGATCACGGAGCCGGACTTCGCAGCGGCCTCGTAGAACTCATCCGGGGCTTCGCCCAACGAGCGGACGCGCACGGACTGGGCGATGGCGATTTCCTCGGCAAAGTCGCGGTCGGAGGAAGTACGCATCTGCTCGCCGAGCTCGCCCCACTCGCGGGCAACCTCCGGGTTGGCGGAAATATCCAGCTCCGTGCCCGTAGCAGCAGAGGCCAGCTTTAGGCGCAGCAGGTCGCGCGGGTTGGCGCCCTCGGAAACGCGGACGCGCAGCGGCTCGAGCAGCGGCTTGTAGCGGAACACGTTGGACTCCACAACCAGGGCCGTCTTGTCGTGCTCAACGCCGAACTCGGTAGACATCGCGTAGGCATCCGACTCCGCAGCGCGGCGCAGCCACACGTGATCGTCCTTGGACAGGGCAGGGGAACCCAGGCCGCGGATCTCGCGCAGTAGCTGTGTGATGTGTGTTGGCAGGGTGCCCGCTGCCAGCTCGCTCAGGTCGCCCTCGGTCCACACGCCCTGCTGGGCGACGTAGTTCGGGCCACCGGCCTTCGCGCCGCTGCCCAGGGCGGAGTTCTTCCAGCCGCCGAAGGACTGACGCTGCACGATAGCGCCCGTGATCCCGCGCTCCACGTAGGCGTTGCCGACCTCCACGCGCTCGCGCCAGTAAGCGGTTTCTTCCACGTCGATGGTGTGGATGCCGCCAGTCAGGCCGAAGCCCGTGGAGTTTTGCCACTCGATGGCCTCGTCCAGGGTCTCTGCGTGCATGATGCCCGCCACCGGGCCGAAGCACTCGTGGGTGTGGAACCAGCTGCCCGGCTTCACGTTATCGCGCAGGCCAGGGGACCACAGGGTGCCTTCGTCATTGAGCTTGCGGGGCTTGACCAGCCACTTCTCGCCCTTCTCCAACTCGGTCAGGCCGCGCAGCAGCTTGTCGCCCGGCTCCTCGATCACGCCGTTCATAAAGGTGGAGATGTCGGAGCCCGGGCCGACCTTCATGGAACGCACCGCATCGACCAGCTGGTTGATGAAGCGCTTGGACTTGCCGATCGAACCGACGGTGATGATCAGCGAGGCGGCAGAGCACTTCTGGCCCGCGTGGCCATACGCAGACTTGAAGATATCCGCCACCGCCAGATCCGGGTCCGCCGCCGGGGTGACGATGATCGCGTTCTTGCCGGAGGTCTCCGCGTTAATGACCATGCGCGGCTTCCAGCCGCGGAACAGCTTCGCGGTCTCGGAAGCGCCGGTCAGGATCACGGACTCGACATCCGGGTGGCTCACCAGGCGCTTGCCGGCTTCGGCCTCGTCGGCGTTGACCAGCTGTACCAGGTCCTCGGAAATGCCAGCCTCACGCAGAATTTCCATGAAGACCTCTGCGATGCGCAGTACCTGCGGCGCGGGCTTGATGATCGCGCAGGAACCGGCAGCCAGCGCGGCGAAAATGCCGCCTAGTGGGATGGCGATAGGGAAGTTCCACGGCGGGGTAATCACCACAGACTTGTACGGGGTGAACACCGAGCCGCGCACGTGGTCCAGCTGGCGGGCACTCTCTGCGTAGTAGCGGGCGAAGTCGATGGCCTCGGAAACCTCGGGGTCGGTCTCGGCGACGGTTTTACCCGCCTCGAACACTGCAGCCGAGATCAGCTTCGAACGATTGTTGGCCAGGGCATCTGCCGCCTGGTCCAACAGCTCTGCACGCTCCCAACCGGTCTTCTGCGACCACTGTGCGGAAGCCTCGCGGCAACGGGCGACGGCGGCGTCAATAACCGCAGGGTCAGTAACCTCCGGGGTCTGGGCGGGGCCAGGATCGCTCGACGGATCGACGATCTGCAGTGCCCATTCGCGGTTGGCGGGCAGCGTCGGGTCGGTGTCGGGCTCGTTGACGAAGTTGCCGGGCAGGCCGTCGGACTGGCAGCCCTTCTTCTCGGCCTCTTCCTCTAGGCGGTTCTGGGTTCGACGCGAACCGGCGAAGGTCTCCCAGCGGTCGCGCACGGAGTTGCGGAAGCGCAGCTCCTGACCCTGCATCGGGGTCATGCCGGTGACGTCGGTCTCGTCGTCCTCCGGGGTGAACAGTGCATAGAGGAAGTTCTGCTTCGCACCGTTTTCCTCCAGGCGGCGCACCAGGTAGCTGATGGCTACGTCGAAGTCTTCCTTCTTGACCACCGGGGTGTACAGGATCATATTGCCCGTGACTTCGCGCACGGCCGCGGACTGTGCGGGGGACATGCCTTGCAGCATCTCAGCGTCCAGCTGGTGCTCCACGTTGCGGGCGACGGACAGCTCGTGGGCGAGCGCCAGGTGGTACAGGTTGTGCGAGGCCACGCCGATGCGCAGGTTATCTGCGTGCTCGGGCTGCAGTACCCAATCCAGCAGGCGGATGTAGTTGGCGTCCACCTCCGCCTTCGTCAGGTAGGGAGCCTGCGGCCAGTCGTGAACCTCAGAATCCACGCGCTCCATGGAGAGGTTGGCGCCTTTCACCAGGCGCACCTTGATCTTGGCCCCGCCCTTGGCACGGCGTTGCGCGGCGAACTCCGCCAGCTCCTTTAGCGCGTCGAAGGTGTCGGGCAGGTAAGCCTGCAGAACGATGCCGGCCTCCAGGCTCTGGAACTCTTCCTCGTCCAGTAGCTCGGTGAACAGCTTAAGGGTCAGGTGGAGGTCCTTGTACTCCTCCATGTCCAGGTTGATGAAGGGGTGAGGGTCGCGCTTCATAGCCTGGCGGTACAGCGGGCGCAGGCGATCCTTCAGGCGTTCGATGGAGCCCTCGAAATCCCAGTGGTTCAGCTGGCTGACCACGGAGGAGGCCTTGACGGAAACGTAGTCCACCCGTGGGTTCTTCAGCAGGTCGAGGGTGTTATCCAGGCGGCGTTGCGCCTCAGCCTCGCCGAGCACGGCCTCGCCCAGCAGGTTGAGGTTCAGCTGGAAGCCCTTTTCGCGGTAGTCGTCCAGCATGCGGTCCAGCGCCTTGGATTCCGCATCCAGCACCAGGTGGCCAACGGTGGCGCGCAGGTAGGAGCGCGCGATCGGCATGACGATATTCGGCAGCAGCGGGGCCGCGATAGAACCGGCGGTAACCAGGATGGAATCGACCAGGCTCATGAACCCCGGCACCGGCTCGGTGCGCTTAAACGGGTTGGCGATCTTGGCGAACTCCTTGGCCGAAACGTGGTTGTCCTCGGGGCGGGCCACGCGGTCAACGAAGGCGAAGGTGAATTCCACGCCGTCGGGATCGTGCACCATGTCTGCCAACTGCTTCGTGGAAGCAGAGGTCTCTTCGATCTCGAGCCACTGCTCGGCGCGGTGGATGGCCTTGGTGACTACCGCTTCGACATCGGAGCTATTGGGTAAAGGAGTATTAGCCTGGCTGTTCAACGCCGACCTCAATTCTTAGATCCTTGGCCAAGGCGCAATGTGGAACCCTGGCCAAGCGGTGTGCAGGGTACATTTTCCACACTAACGATAAGGCTTGGGCAGGGCTACCACGGGGGCTGAACCTGTGCTGTGCGCCAGCCCAGAACCAGCGCTGGGGCTAGGGCGCTACGGCGCCGGGTAGTCCATCGGGGTGCCGGGGCCGAGTGGCAGGCCGATCATCCACCAGAGGGCGAAGAATAGGAACCAGCCAACCAGCATGGCGACGGAGTACGGCAGCGCCAGCGACATCAGCGTTCCGATGCCCGCCTTCTTGTAGTAGCGCTGCAGGAAGGTCAGAGCCAGGGCGAAGTACGGGCTCATCGGGGTGATGATGTTCGAGGGAGAGTCGCCGATACGGAACAGCATCTGGGTGACTTCGGGGGAGAACCCGACGTACATGAACATCGGCACGACGATCGGTGCCATCAGCGCCCACTGGGCGGAACCAGAAGTGATGAAGAGGTTCACCAGCGCCACCAGGATCACGAAGGCGCCGAAAAGCAGCAGCGGTGGAAGATCGGCCTTCTGTAGAAGCTCTGCGCCCTTAATGGCGGTCCACGCGCCCAGGTTGGATGCCTTGAACCAGGCCAGGAACTGGGAGACGGCGAAAAATAGCACCATCATTGGCAGCAGGGTCTTCAAACCGCGCGCCATGAACTCCGGAACGTCGCTGGCCTTCGTGATGGACTTGATGCCCAGACCGTAAACCAGGCCGAGGATCAGGAAGGCAGCGCCGATGGGTACGGCTACTGCGGTGATCAGCGGGCTGGACATCACTTCGCCGCCTTCGCCTTGAAGCGGCGATCCTGGCACGAACAGCAGCGCGAAGTAGATGGCTGTCATGATTACGGCGACGATAGCGGTGGTCCCTAGTGCGCGCGCCTCGTCAACATCGAGTTTCAGTGCAGCGGTGATCTTTTCCTGCGGTACGTCTCCGGCGAGCTCGTCATCGCCGTCGCGGCCAGTGTTGAAGGTGACCTCCGAGTAGTCGATCTCGTCGTGGTCAACAAGGTCTAGGGCGCGCTTTTTCATGTACAGCTCCGTCACCGCCGTGATGATCAGCGCCAGCACGGCCGCGCTGACGGCTACGAAGAAGTAGTTAGCCAGCGGAGAGACGAAGTACTCGTCGTCCACGATCTGAGCCGCCGAGGTAGAGATGCCACCCAGCAGCACGTCGGTGATGTTTAGGATCAGCGAGGAGTTAAACCCAGCTGAGGATGCGGCAAAGGCCACCATCGCGCCGACGATCGGGGAGCGACCCACTGCGCGGAAAGACACTGCGCCCAGCGGAATGAGGATCACGTACACCGCATCGGAGGCCACAGAGCCCGTCACACCTGCCAGGGCCACAACAAAGGTCAGAAGTGTCGGCCCGACCCTAGAGACGGTTGCGCGCACCACCGCGCTAATCAGGCCGGAGTGCTCTGCCACGGCCACACCCAGCATGACTGTAATAATCAGACCCAGCGGTGGGAAGGTCACGTAGTTGTCCACCACGCCCGAAAGGATCTCCTTGAGCCCCTCGGAGCTCAGCAGGTTGACGATCTCTACCTTCTTGCCGTCTTCTGGGTTCGTGGCGCTGAGGCCAAGCTTGTTGAAGATGAAGCTGGAAACAAGGACTAGCCCGCCGAGTATGACGAAGAGCCAAAACGGGTCGGGGAGTTTGTTGCCGACTTTCTCGATGAATCCGAGGAAGCCCCCGGGCTGATTGCTCTTTGTAGTCTCTTCTTTGCTCTTCGTGTCGCTCATGGGCTTTTCTCTTCTTGACGCCTAACTCTTCAATCGGGTTGGGTTGCGACTTTACATTCTGGGGTGCCTCGAGACAGGAGAAGCCCAAAACCAACCAAGGCACAAGAAGTTGCAAAAGTAACAACAGTCACTTTGGACTATCTTTGCCTCACTGGTTTCGCTACACTGTGTGCTCGTGATCACCTTCGAAAACGTAACCAAGAGCTATCTGTCTTCCGGGCGGCCGGCCCTGGACAACATCACCCTGGACATCGAAAAGGGCGAGTTCGTCTTCCTTATCGGCCCCTCCGGCTCCGGTAAGTCCACGTTTCTGCAGCTCATTCTGCGCGAGGAAAAGCTAGATTCGGGGGACTTGCACGTCGCCGGCTACCACGTAAACAAGATTAAGGGGCGGGATGTGCCGAAGCTGCGCCAGCGCATTGGCTATGTCTTCCAGGACTTCCGCCTGCTGCCGAAGAAGACTGTCTTCGACAACGTTGCCTTCGCCCTCGAGGTCATCGGCAAGAAGCGCGCGGAAATTCAGCACTTGGTGCCTGCGGCGTTGAAGACCGTTGGTCTCGACGGAAAGGAAAACCGCTTCCCGCACGAACTGTCGGGTGGCGAACAACAGCGCGTGGCGATCGCGCGGGCGTCCGTAAATAAGCCTTTGGTCCTGCTGGCGGACGAGCCGACAGGCAACCTGGACCCCGATACTTCATCAGAGATCATGATGTTGCTCAACCGCATTAACCAGAACGGTACGACCGTGGTGATGTCCACCCACGACGACGTGGCGGTGGACTCCATGCGTAAGCGCGTGATCGAGCTGTCGAAGGGCAAGCTTGTGCGCGATGACGAGCTCGGTATGTACGGCGTGGGCCACTAAAGCGGAACTGCAAGGGAACAGTACGGATCAGTAGGGAACAGTAGGGAAACATTAATGAAGACCAACTTTGTGTTCCGCGAGGCGTTTTCGGGCCTGCGCCGCAACATGACGATGACGATCGCGATGATCATCACCACCTCCATCGCGCTGGCGCTGCTGGCCACCGGCTTTCTGCTGAGCGCGATGACGGAGCGGACGAAGGACATCTACTTCGACCGCATCGAGGTAATGGTGCAGCTCGACGACGAAATTTCGGGCTCCGACCCAACGTGTGCCTCCCCGGAGTGCTCCGAGATTAAGCAGCAGCTGGAGGGCGACGAGGCGGTGAAGTCCGTGACCTTCCGTAACAAGGAGCAGTCCTACGAGCGTTTCGTGGAGCTGTTCGGCGACTCTGACCCGCAACTGGTGGAGCAGACGGAGAAAGATGCGCTGCCCGCCGCCTTCCACGTGCGCCTGGCCGATCCGGAGAACTCCGCGCCCATCGACGCGCTGCGGGATAATCCGGCCGTGACGAACATCGTGGATCAGGGCGACAATCTGGAGGCCGCGATGCGCAACCTGGACTCCATCCGCAACGCTTCCTTTATCGTTGCCGCGGTGCAGGCCATCGCTGCAATCTTCCTGATCATGAACATGGTGCAGATCACCGCCTACTCGCGCCGCAGTGAGATCAGTATTATGCGCATGGTTGGTGCCTCACGCTGGTATACCCAGGCTCCGTTCGTCCTGGAGGCCATGATGGCCGCCCTGATCGGTGCGGTGCTGGCGGTGGGCGGCATGTTCGCCGCGAAGATCCTGGTGGTAGACCGCGCTCTGAAGGCCGTGTACGACCAGCAGCTGGTGGCGCGCGTGACGAACAGCGACCTGTGGCTGGCCGCGCCGTTTGTGGTGCTGGTCGGCGTGGTCGTGGCAGCTATCACCGCGCAGGTCACCTTGCGCTGGTATGTGAAGAACTAGCACTGCGCCCTCGCTAAGCCAGCGCTGGTTAGCGCGCTTAAGTATTTTCGCTCGGGGGAGCGCCCGGTGGTAGTGTGTGGCTGTCATGGCAGCAAAAAAGAGCACTCCCACCGATTCGGGGAAATCGAAGGGGAAAAAGAACAAGGCCCAGAAGGGCACAGGTCAGAAGGGGACTGGCCAGATCGTCGTTGCCACCAACCGCAAGGCGCGCCACGATTACCACATCATCGATACCTACGAGTGCGGTGTGGTGCTGGTGGGTACGGAAGTTAAATCTTTGCGGGAGGGCAAGGCTTCTCTTGTTGACGCCTACGCCACCATTGATGAAGGTGAAGTCTGGCTGCGCGGACTTCATATCCCGGAGTACTCCATGGGGCACTGGACGAACCACAGCCCCCGCCGTACCCGCAAGCTGCTGCTGCACCGCCGGGAGATCGACTCGCTTATGGGCAAGGTTCGCGACGGAAACAACACTTTGGTTCCGCTGCAGCTGTACTTCGTTGCCGGCAAGTTGAAGGTCGAGCTGGCGCTGGCGCGCGGTAAGCAGGAATACGACAAGCGCCAGGACATCAAACGCCGTACAGAAGAGCGTGAGATCACGCGCGAGATGGGTCGGCGAATCAAGGGGATCCAGGGCTAGGGTGCGGTAACACATAGGGGACCTCTATTGAACGGGGGTTTGTGCTTTGATACTTTTCGGGCGTGTGAAAAATGACGACGTCGAGCATTGGTCCCTTAAGCATCCCGAGTTCGGGCTGCTTGAGCTCTTTATCGGCGAGCCGGATGCACTGCGGAGAATCGACCCGGACTTCCCCGCGTCCGATAAGAAAACTGACGCGGAAAACAGTGCCGCGCCGGAGGCGGAAGAGGTAACTGAAGATGCCGCGGGGGACGAGGGGGCGTCCACAAAAGAAGACAGCGAGAAGTCCCACAAGAAGCTGGCAGAGAAACTAGACGACCTCGATAGGGATCGGCAGTTGCTTGTGCGTCGCGACGGGGTAACGATCGCAAGGTACAAGAGCCTCGAGAATCAAAAGATTGACCTGGGTAAAAGCGAGACGACCGTTAAGGCTGGAAAATATGGCGGTGAGATGACGCTCAGCGCGCCGTACCTGGGGTGGACCTCGAACTTCCTCGATAGCTGGATGATCGAGGTCAAGGTAAAGGACGACGAAGGGGTGGTGGTCTTCGATCCGCCAGAAGGCTCGCGGGCGGCGAGGCGCTGGGAGGCGATGGAGGAGTCGCCGTTCAAGCGCTGGTTCTACCCGCTGATTACCGGGCTGGGGAAAGGCGGTTGGGCGCTGGCAGTGATCGTGCTGGGGCCGTTGGTTTCCAAGTTGATTGCATGGCTATTGAGCTTCCTGCCGGACTGGGACATCAATATTCCTTGGCCGGACATCAACTTGCCATCGATCCCGTGGCCGGAGATCAACTTGCCGTCGATTCCGTGGCCGGACATTAATCTGCCGTCGATTCCTTGGCCGGACTGGCACATGCCCGAATGGATGGAGCCGATTATGCGCGTGGTGGAATTCATGGCGGATTACAGCAAGGTATGGGTGCCAGTGGTGATTGGCATTGCGGTCGGCCTGATGGCGGTGAAGAACAACAAAAAATCCAAGGAACGCAAGGCGAAGTGGCAAGAGGACCAGGCAGACAGTGAGCAGACGGATTCTTGAATTAGCGCCACACGCGGGTGTAAGGTTAGATTTCCTGTTGTACGAGCGTTTCCGCAGCAGGAATCACGGGGTTGATTTGGTTTCGACTTTGTGCATTGAGCCAGGGGAAGCGTGCCGGTGAAGGCAGACGACCACCGATTTCAAGCGTCGCTGCGAATTTATAAGCGCCGAGAACACTCAGCGCGACTACGCCCTCGCTGCCTAATTACAGCGACCGCGTGTCTGTCAGCCCGGGTATGTCCCTGACCCGGTAGCTGGCATCGACTTAAGGGACTTGCC
Source organism: Corynebacterium jeikeium (assembly GCF_000738175.1). GTDB lineage: Bacteria > Actinomycetota > Actinomycetes > Mycobacteriales > Mycobacteriaceae > Corynebacterium > Corynebacterium jeikeium_C. Next base: position 54,858 of record NZ_JFCH01000050.1, read on the forward strand.
GCACGGCTTTGTTGCTTGGGCCGTGTGGGACACCTTTCGAGCAACTGGGCCCATCATCCAGGCTGGTTCGTGAGCGCTGGAGGGCCGAGCAGAGGTCACGTGCGAACTGCGCACGGAGAAGCCCTGGCGAGGTCGCAAAGGACCCGGGTTCAATTCCCGGCAACTCCACCAAAAGCAGTACCCCAGCTCAGAAATGAGCTGGGGTTTCTCTGTGTCTGAACCTGGAGGTGGCGTTAAGCCTCCTCATGCGTAACACCTGATCGGTTAGACTTGCCCGCATGGTAGCGCCCGAGACACAACAGCAACCCAGCTGGCGCTTTGCCGGGACCTTCCGGCCGTATCAGCAGCGCATCCTCGAACGCTTCGGTGACCTGAAGCAGGATCACCGCATCCACATTGTCGCCGCTCCCGGGTCAGGCAAAACGATTCTCGGACTGGAACTCATCTGCCGCCTCGGCCAACCAGCCCTGATCCTGGCTCCCACCATCACCATCCGCGACCAGTGGATCGACCGTTTCGCGGTGCACTTTCAACACAACGACACATCGAACCCGCGGGAATGGTGTTCCACCTCGCTACACAACCCAGCCTTCCTCACGGTCATCACCTACCAGGCGCTGTACTCCGCATATACTCAGGCGCTCGACGAGGAAACGGGAGAGGACTTCGCGGACCTCGACATTCTCGAAGCGGTTCGCGACATCGGAACGGTGTGCCTCGACGAAGCGCACCATCTGCGCTCCCAGTGGCACCGCGCCCTGACAGCCTTCATGGATCAGTTGGGTCGCCGAAAAGCAGTGCTCAACACCATCGCGCTCACGGCCACTCCGCCTTATGATTCCACCCCCAGCGAATGGCAGCGCTACGAACAGCTATGCGGCCCTATCGACGAGGAGATCTTCGCCCCGGAACTCGTGGCCGCCGGTAACCTGTGCCCGCATCAGGACTACGTCTACGTTACAAAGCCCAGTCGGGAAGAAGAACAGGAAATCGCCGAGCTGCGTCGGCGTGGCAACGAAGTGCTAATGGACCTGCAACGGCAGGGCATCTTGGCGCAACTGGCAGAGGACCTCGGCCAACTCACGGACGAACAGCTGCAGATTGCCCTCGACGACGAAGAGAATCTCTACGCCCTTAAAATCCTTCTCGCTGCTGCTGGGCACCCGATAGCGCCGCATATCCAGGCGATACTCAGCGAAAAGCGCCCGGAACTCTCCGGCGAGCTGGGGCTTCAGTTCGTCATCGACCACCCCGACTTCTTCCGCGCCAGCCCGACGGTGACCTCCTCTCTGCGGGCCAACAACCTGCTCAACAAAGGGAAGATTTCCGTCACGGGAGAGAAGAAGGTCAATCGGATCCTCACCCACTCCGCGGGCAAGATCCGCGCCGTCGGTGACATTGCCGAAGAAGAAGTCTCCGCGATGTCCGAAAATCTGCGCATGGTGATCCTCGCGGATTACGTTCAGCGGGATTACCTGTCCAGCGTGGGCAGTGACGATGCCCTGGTCCACCTGGGCGTCATCCCCATTTTCGAAGCACTGCGACGGCGCGTAGGCGGCACCACAAAAATCGCCGCCATCAGCGGCTCGGTGGTCGTCATCCCGCGCTCGGCGCTGGATCGGGTGAAGCGCTTCGCGGCGCACCTCGACGGGGAAGTCGCCTCCGCCAAGGACCTCAATGACGAGTATGTGGAGGTGCGCTTTTCCGGCGGCACGAGGGTGTCTGTGCCCGCCATTACCCGCGCCTTCCAGGAGGGATTGTTCACGATCCTGGTGGGCACCGCCGCCTTGCTGGGGGAGGGGTGGGATTCGCCCTGCGCCAACGCGCTCATCATCGCCAGCTCCGTGCGCGCGTTTATGCTGACGAACCAGATGCGCGGCCGGGTGATCCGGGTAGATCCCACCGTTCCTGATAAGACCGCGAATATCTGGCACATCGCAACGTGCGAACCGAGCCAAGGTGCCGGGCGCGGGACGTGGCTCGACCAGGTGGCACAGAGCGGGGCACAGGCGCTAAACATCGGCGCGGGGGAGTCCCTGGACGTGCTGGGCTCACACGACGTGCGCTCGCTGCAGAAGCGCTTCGAGGCTTTCGTCGCGCCGCGCGCCGATGCGCCGGTGATCGAGAACGGTTTCGACCGCTGCTTCGCTGAGCCACCCCTGCGCGCCTATCGCAGCATCGATGCCGCCAACGAACAGATGCTGGCACGGGCCTTCCGTCGGGACCTAATGCGCAACCAGTGGCTAGAAGCCCTAGACATGGGGAATGTGCCGGATGGCCAGCCCTACGAGATGCAGTTCCACATCGACGTTGAAAAGCCCGCATCGGCCGGGGTGGTGCCTTACCTGGACGTTATTTTGGGCTACATCTTCTTCCTCGCGGTCATGTTCGGGCTGGCGGTGGGGCGCGTCCTGCCGCACCTCCCTGTCGGGGGACAGTGGCTGGCTTTCGGGGTGCTCGCACTGCTCGGCGGTGCGGCGGCCTTGCTGCGCGCGCGGAAGGTCCAGCAGCTGACGGATACCACCAAGCGCCTGAAAGCCGAGGCCACGGCTCTGGTGCGCACGCTGAGCGCCCTCGGAATGATCGAAACCCGCAACCTCATGGCCATCGTCGACGAAGGCGCCATCGGCGCGAATGTACGCCTGTCCGGCGGAACCTTCGCCGAAAGGAAGCTTTTTGCGGACGCCATGACTCAGTTGTCTGGGGAGGTCCGCAACGCGCGCTACCTCATTGCGCCCGCGCATCAGGTTCGCATCCGTGGAATCTTTTGTGCCCAGTCGGTGCCGGACGTGCTCGGTACGCGCCGGGAGAACGTGGATGAGTTCTTGCGCCAACTCCAGCGCGTGGGCCTGCCGATGCGTGCGGTGTACACCCGCAGCCAGGAGGGCCGGGAGTTCCTCTTGCAGGCGCGCAAGCTCAGCGGAACCAACATTGCAGCTCGCTTGGCTAGCCAGACGCGGCGCTACGAGAAGCAGTCACCGTTGGAATTTCCTATTGTCTGACTCCTCACACTATTCTAAGGTGCATGAATGCAGTCCTAGTCGCCGTCGTCGTCATGCTGGCCCTCGCCCTGCTTCGGGTGCATGTGGTTCTGGCGCTTTTCATCGGAGCCATCGTCGGTGGTCTCCTCAGCGGCCTTGGCCTTGATGCCACGATGGTGGCCTTCCAGGAAGGCCTCTCCGGCGGCGCGAAAATCGCGCTGAGCTATGCCCTGCTCGGTGCATTTGCGATGGCCGTCGCCAGCGCGGGACTACCCAAGCTTCTGGCGGACTCCCTACTGGGGAAACTGGGCGTCACTAACGAAGAAACAAAGAGCCGCGCCGTCGCCGCAACGAAATGGTTGATGCTGGCCGGCATCCTCGCTATGGCTGTGATGAGTCAGAACCTCATCCCCGTGCACATCGCGTTTATTCCGCTGATCATTCCTCCGCTACTGAGCGTCTTCAACAAACTGCAGCTGGACCGCCGCGCGGTCACCTGTATTTTGACGTTCGGCCTGATCACCACATACATGTGGATCCCGCTGGGCTTCGGATCGATCTTCCTGAACGACATCCTGCTGGGCAACATCGACAACGCGGGTATGAGCACCGATGGCATCAACGTGATGCAGGCGATGGGCATTCCGGCGCTGGGTATGTTCTGTGGTTTGCTGATCGCGGTCTTCATCACCTATCGCAAGCCACGTGAGTACGAAGAACGCCCGATTGTGGAGGTCGAGACCGACCCGGCCGGTGAGGTTTCCCGCTACAAGATCGTCGTCTCCGTCATTGCGATCATCGCCACCTTTGCCGTGCAGGTTGTAATGCAGTCGATGGACATGGAGGCCGATTCGCTGCTGATCGGCGCCCTGGTGGGCTTGACGATATTCATGGGCACCGGTGCGGTGGATTGGAGGAAGGCCGACGATGTCTTCACCGCTGGTATGCGCATGATGGCCCTGATCGGCTTCATTATGATCACCGCCCAGGGCTTCGCCGCGGTTATGCAGGCCACTGGCGAGGTCGAGAGCCTGGTCAACACTTCCGCTGAATTGTTCGCGGGTAACAAGGCCGCCGCCGCCCTGGTGATGCTGTTGGTTGGCCTGGTGGTCACCATGGGCATTGGTTCGAGCTTCTCCACCCTGCCGATCGTTGCAACGATCTACGTGCCCCTGTGTGCCTCGATGGGCTTCTCGCCGCTCGCCACTGTAGCGATTGTGGGTACTGCGGGTGCTCTTGGTGACGCCGGTTCCCCGGCCTCCGACTCGACCCTAGGCCCCACGTCGGGTCTGAACGCGGATGGCCAGCACGACCACATCCGGGATTCCGTGATCCCGACGTTCCTGCACTTTAATATTCCGCTGCTGATCGCCGGCTGGATCGCGGCGATGGTTCTGTAGCTGCTAGAACTCACCAGCAGGTAGGGCGCTGGTATATTAGGGGGCATCAAAGGGGAGGGGCGCTAATAGCGCACCACCAGGTTGCGTGCGTCCGTTGGCCCCAGCAGGATCTCCGGTGCCAAGCCGAAGTTGGTCCAGCGGGTACGGCTGGCCCAGTCCAGGGCTTCCTCTCCCATGTTGTGGCGGAAGTTCACCGCAATGCCGTCGGAGTAGAAGCGCAGCTGGGTGGCTCCGGTGGGCCAGTTCTTCGCCGCGGGGGTTTCCAGGAATACCGCGTGGGTATCGACGTCCGGCTTATCTCGGTGCGCACGGTGAGTGTGGCCCGCCAGCACCAGCTTCACGCCCGGCGCCGCCTGAATCATCTTCTGCAGTCTGATCAGATCCGGGTCACGCAGAATAAAAGCAGGTCCGGCAGCGTTCGACCAGCCGGCCTCGCGCGTCATGGGGTGGTGCAGCATCAGCACGGTTGGTTTGTTCGGATCGCGGCGCAAGAAGCCTTCGATCTGACGAAACTGCTGTGGCTCGATCCGCCCGCCAGACTTATCTAGCTCCGTGGAATCAATGCCGATTACGCGCACGCCTGCGGGCTCTAGATCCATCATCCAGGCCTGCTGTCGCGGCTCGAAGACGTCACCGAATGGGTCGAAGTGCTCTTTGCCGTAGGGGGTGGCGGTTTCGTAACCGGAGGAGTCGTCGGCTTTGTGCGGCCGGTCGTGATTGCCGCGGGTTACGCGCCAGGTGCCGGAGAACGTATCCAGCATTTCCTTGGCACGTCGCACCTCGGCCGGGCGAGCTTCACTTGTTACATCACCATTGACAAACAGGTGCGTAGCGCCGCAATCCTCGGCCGTCTTAATGACCGCATCCAGGCACACCTCCGGGTAGGGTGCGGATTTCGGGTTGGGCACCGCCGGCGGTGGAAAGCCATCGAACCACAGGCCATCCTGGGCCTCACCCATGTGCACATCGTTCGCCACGACCACGGTCTGCAGTACCTCGCCGGACAATTTAGGCAAGGTAGTGAACTCTTTCTTCTTCTCCTGGAAGTAGTTGTGAGTCGCGTTGGCTTCGATGCCGTGGGAGGAAGCGCTGAAGTGATACTTGGTTTCCGGCTGTAGGCCTTCGATAGTCATGATGTGGAAGAAGGTGTTCTTCTCCGAGCGCACGACCTTCGTATCCTGCGGGTTATCTTCCGGCCATACGCGCAGCGTGCCTTCGGTAGGCATACCCACGGGGCGCTCAGCGATGCTCACCTTTGCGTCCCACGTCAACCAGCTAATCGTCACTGAATCCTCCGTAACAGTGACTACCTGCAGGTCACCGGCAAGGAAAGCGCCGTTGGGGCCGGTGCCCTTGTGGCCCATAACCCAGCCGGTCTCGGAGCTGCCGATGTTGCTTGGGGTGAAGCTCGCCGACCCGGCCAAGCTTGGAGTATTAGCGGATCCCAGGGCTGAACTCCCAGCCAACCCACTGCCCGCCAGGCCGGAGCCGCCCGTGCCCGGTGCCGCACCGGCCTTCGCAAGCGGCCCTACCACGAAGGCTGCGGAACCGGCGCTGAAACCCAGCGCTTTGAAGAATCGGCGTCGAGAAAAAATACCTTTACTACCCATGAAGGCAAAGGGTAAAAGGTGTGCGTGACCAGCAACCAGCCTAAAAGCAGCGGGTAGGGAAAGGCCGGGCAAATACTGGGTTAACGGCTAAGGCCGTACCTAGTTAATCTTCTGCTCGTGGCCTGCCCACGCTTCCTCACGCAGTTCGTTCTTGCGAACCTTGCCTGTGGAGGTTCGGGGCAGTTCGTCGAGAATGCGCACGTCACGCGGAACCTTGTAGCCGGCGATGTGCGCACGACAGTAGGCGATCACGGCTTCTTCCAAGGCGGACTCGTCTCCGCCGCGGGCCTCCGGGCGAAGGGTTACGTAGGCGCGTGGACGCTCGCCCCATTTCTCATCTGGTACGCCGATGACCGCACAGTCGGAGACATCGGGGTGGCTGATAACGGCCTGCTCGACCTCGATGGTGGAGATGTTTTCGCCGCCGGAAACCACCACGTCCTTGGCTCGGTCCATCAGCTGGATGTAGCCGTTGGGGTGCATTACTCCGAGGTCGCCGGTGTGGAACCAGCCGCCACGGAAGGCATGCGCGGTGGCTTCCTCGTCCTTGAAATATCCAGCCATAATGCCATTGCCGGTCAGGATGATCTCGCCCAGCGTCGCACCGTCGGCGGGCACGTCCACCAGCGCTTCGTCTAGGTGTTCGGTCGGCTCGATCACGCGGACGTCTTCGTTGGTGATGGACGCCACGCCCTGGCGCGCCTTCAGAACCGCACGGCGGCGAACCGTCATGTCCGCCCATTCGGGCTGTGCCTCGCAGACGGTGAACGGCCCGTAGCTCTCGGTCAGGCCGTACACGTGGGTAACCTCCACGCCGATGTTCTCGCAACGGGTGATGGTCGTTGGGCTCGGTGGTGCGCCCGCGGTGGTGACGCGCAGGTTCGTCACACGGCGCTTGTTCTCGTCATCTACCAGCGTGTTGAGCACGGCTGGGGCGCCGCACATGGCAGTCACACCTTCGGTGCGGATTAGTTCCCACATCTCTGGGCCGCGCACCGCGCGCAGCGCCACCTGGGTTGCGCTGACAGCCATCGCCGCCCAGCCTGTGCACCAGCCGGAGCAGTGGAACATCGGCAGCGTCCACAGGTACACGGTGTCGTGGCTGAAATGCTGCGTGTGCGCCTGCCCCAGCGCGTTCAGGTAAGCGCCGCGGTGGGTGTAGATCACGCCCTTCGGCTTTCCGGTGGTGCCGGAGGTGTAGTTGATCGCAATGGTCTCATTCTCGTCGTGCACGCGGTAGGGCAGTGGCTCTTCGTCGCGGTGTCCGGCTAGGTAGTCGCTAAATGTTGTTACTAGTGACGCCCCCTGCGTGTCAGTTTCCCCGTTGTCAACCGGGGGCTCTACGCCTTCCTTGTCGGCGATGTACACGGCTCGGCGCAGGTTTCGCTCACTGCTGGCGAGGATGGGGTCGATCAGTTCCTTCTCGCCAACCAGAACGTCGATGGAGGAGTGGTCGAGGATGTAGTTAACTTCCTTGGGTGCCAGGCGGGTGTTGATCGGCACCGTCACCGCATTCGCCAGCGGCACGGCGAATTGAGCCAGCAGGGCCTCGTAGCTATTGGCAGCGAGAATGCCCACGCGGTCGCCTTCGGCTACTTGGTCGGCGATGAGGGCGTGGGCGAAGGCCTGAGCGTCTTCATTGAACTCTGCGAAGGTGATGCGCCGTGGTCCGTCGACTGCGGCGATCTTGTTGGGGTGAACCTGTGCGGAGCGTTGCAAGAAGCGCAGAGGAGTGAGTGGAGCGTTTAAGCCGTGCTGCGATGCGAAAGTCATGCTCGCGACTGTAACCCAGATCACTAAACCCTGTGTGAGGTTTGTGGAAAATGAATTTTGCTACGGTGGGGCACGATGAGGTATTTAAGATTCGCTAAGAAAACGACGAGTCCACAGATCGCTTGTTCCACTTCGCGCATCGCTCGCCGCAGCGCCACAGTAGTAATGGCGGCTGCGCTGGGTATGTCAGCTGCTGCCTGTGCGTCTGATGATTCCGGCGACGACTCTGCAGAGAAGGAGACCGTGATCACCACGGTGCAGGAAAGTGCTGAGGCTTCCGAAGCTACTGATTCTTCTGATTCTTCTGATTCTTCTGGGGAGTCGGAGCAGCCCCGCGATACTCAGGATGCCCCCGCAGAGGGAGGCACGGGCAGTAGGCTCCACAGGATCACCGTCGATGGCAAGGAAGTGGATACCAAGCTGTTCTCCCCGGTGCGTTGCGAACTGGATGAGGACGACGGACGCGAAGTGCTAGAGGTCGACTTCGGCAAGGACGATGACGACCGTAACGAGCTGGATATCGATATCCATACCGACCAGCCAGTTCTAGAGTCCCTGGACTTCGAATACAAAGGTGTCGAATATGAGATCGATGACGACCATGCCGCCTCGGCCACGGTGAAGCGCCAAGGCGGCAACTATGTCGTCGAAGGCACCCCGATGGAGGACGATTCGAACCGTACGATCGCCCTCACCGTGGAGTTCACCTGCGCCAACTAGTGGCGGCGTTATAGCCCGCTGGTTATAGCGTGTTGGTTACAGTGCGCTGCGCCAGGGGTTCTTGATATCCACCAGGAACTTCTCCACATCCTCCGGGCGTGCCCGCAGGGTCGGGTCGAAGTCCAAGTAGGCCTTAGTCTCCCGGGCGATGAGCCCGGAGAGAATCAGCATGCCCACCAGGTTCGGCAGCGCCATCAGGCCGTTGGCAATGTCCGCGAAGGTCCAGGCCAGGCCGATCTCCGTGGTGGCACCGACGAAAACCACACACGTAAACAGCATGCGGTAGGGCAGGGAAGCCCAGGATCCAAAGGCACGCTCAGCGTTTCGCTCGCCATAGTAGGACCATCCCAGGATCGTGGAGAAAGCGAAGAACACGATGGAGAGGGAGACGATGGTGCCGCCCCACTCCGAGCCGATGCCCTTGCTAAAAGCCTGAGCCGTCATGTTGGCCGCATTATCCTCGCCTGTATCCCACACGCCGGTGGTGATGATCACCAGGCCGGTCATGGTCACCACGATGATCGTGTCGATAAACGTCTGAGTCATAGAGACCAAGCCCTGGCGCACAGGGTGGGTGGTCTTCGCCGCAGCAGCTGCAATTGCGGCCGATCCCATGCCGGACTCGTTGGAGAAAATGCCGCGGGCCACACCCATCTGCATGGCCAGCATGATGCCCGAGCCTACGAATCCACCGGTGGCAGAGGTCCCCGTGAAGGCGTCATTAAAGATAAGCCCCAGAGCATTCGGGATGTCGCCTGCGTGCAAAGCCAGCACTACGATGCCGCCGCCGATGTAGATAAGAATCATCAGCGGAACAAAGGCCGAGGTCACCCTGCCGATGGAGCTAATGCCGCCGAGGAGAACCGCTCCGACCAGCACGAACATTACCGCGCCGGTGACGGTGGGGCTGACGTCGAACGTGTCCTCCAGACCCGCGGCAACGGCATTCCCCTGCGTCAGGTTGCCGATGCCGAAGGAAGCGATGATGGCTGCGATGGTGAAAAACCACGCCAGGAACGTGCCCAGCCCACCCGGAATGCCTCCCGAAAGGTAGCGCTGTGGGCCACCGGAGACGTTGCCCTTGGAATCGGCCACGCGGAAGCGTACACCCAGGAAAGCCTCCGAGTACTTAGAGGCCATACCCACCAAGCCGGTGATCCACATCCAGAACAGCGCGCCGGGGCCACCGATGGAAATTGCGGTTGCCACACCCACAATGTTGCCCACGCCGACAGTTGCGGCCAGCGCAGTGGTGAGCGCCTGATACTGAGTGATATCGCCTTCGCCGCCCTCGTCGTTCCTGTCGATAAGCCCGTGGCGCAGGGCTACGAACAACTTGCGGAACTGCACGCCACCCAGGCGGATCGTTAGCCATAGGCCGGTGAACAGCAATAGGGGGATCAGGAGCCACTGGCTCCAGATGAACTGGTCGATCTTGTCCAGAGTGTTCTGGAGGGATTCGGCGAAGGAAACGTCTTGCATGGACTACAGAGGTTACGCCTGTAAAGAAGTGTGGAAGAAGGGTTTAGACAAATTCGTTGAGGCTGTTTACAAATGCCGGGCAGCGGCGAGGAGTGGCGACAAGCGAGGGGGCGGGGTGGAAGAGCGCGGGGACAGCGCTGAAAAACCCGCCGGAATCGGGCACGATAAATGGTGAGTAGCAAGAAAATGCTTTCAGGCACCGACCGAAGGAATCATTATGCACCCACGTGCTGGCCAGCCCGCCACCCCCGACGACCTCACCGACATTCCCGCCCTGCTGGAGGCATACTCCGCCACGGTCCCGAACCTGGCTGATCCGGGCCAGCGCGTGAGCTTCGGGACCTCCGGCCACCGCGGTAGTGCCTTCGACGGTGCCTTTAACGAAGCGCACATCCTGGCAACCACCCAGGCCATCGTCGATTACCGCCGCGGGCAGGGGATCAACGGCCCGGTTTTCATTGGCCGCGACCCGCACGCGCTGTCCGAGCCCGCCGAAGCCACCGCGCTGGAGGTGCTGGCTGGTAACCGCGTGACGGTCAAGGTGGACCAGGAACGCGGCTTTGTGCCCACCCCGTCTGTCAGCTTCGCGATCCTGGAGTACAACAAGCAGCTGCCCGGTGGGCCGGAAGGCAACGATGCTGGTCGCGCCGACGGTATTGTCGTTACTCCCTCTCACAACCCGCCACGTGACGGCGGCTTCAAATACAACCCGCCGACCGGTGGGCCTGCGGATACCGACGCCACCAGTTGGATCGCCCGCCGTGCCAACGAATACCTGGACGCAAACCTCGCTGGCGTACTGCGTTCCACTTCCACCGAACTAGTGGAGAGCCATAACTACCTGGGCAACTACGTGGCCGCTCTGCCGGAGGTTATCGACATCGAGGCTATCCGCAACGCAGGCGTGCGCATCGGCGCCGATCCCATGGGTGGTGCCTCCGTGGCGTATTGGGAGCGTATCGCTGATGTGCACGGCCTCGATCTCACGGTCGTTAACCCCACCATCGATCCCGCCTTCGGTTTCATGACCTTGGACTCTGACGGCAAGATCCGCATGGATTGCTCTTCGCCGTCCGCGATGGCCTCGCTGGTCGATTCTGTCGCAGGCGCTGGCGGGTCTTCCTATGACATCGCTACTGGTAATGACGCCGACTCCGACCGCCACGGAATCGTCACCCCAGACGCAGGCCTGATGAACCCAAATCACTACCTTGCCGTGGCCATCGAATACCTCTTTAGTCACCGTGAGAACTGGCCGCAAGAGGCCGCCGTGGGCAAGACCCTGGTGAGCTCCTCGATGATTGACCGCGTTGTGGCTCGTATGGGACGCAACCTGATGGAGGTTCCGGTCGGGTTCAAGTGGTTCGTGCCGGGGCTGGTCAATGGATCCGTGGGCTTTGGCGGAGAAGAATCCGCAGGTGCTTCCTTTCTACGTCGCAACGGGCAGGTCTGGTCCACTGATAAGGACGGCATCATCGCTGACCTGTTGGCGTCCGAAATTAAGGCAACGACCGGCAAGAGCCCTTCAGAGCGTTATCGGGAGCTGGCCGAGGAACTAGGCGCGCCGCAGTACAAGCGCATCGATGCCCCGGCCAACCGTGAGCAGAAGGAGCGTCTGAAGAAGCTCAGCGCCAACGACGTAGAAGCAACCGAATTGGCGGGGGAGAAGATCGAGTCGATCTTGACGGAGGCTCCAGGCAACGGCGCGGCTATTGGGGGAGTGAAGGTGACCACTGAAAACGCTTGGTTTGCCGCCCGCCCAAGCGGTACGGAGGACAAGTACAAGATTTATGCTGAGTCCTTTAACGGTGCCGACCACCTGGAGAAGGTGCTGGAGGAGGCGCAGGTTGTCGTGGATGGCGTGCTGGGCTAGACCCACAACATTGGGGCGGCCTCTTCCCTGGGGCAATCGCTGCAGGTTTGCGTAAAATCACGGGGTCGATTCAGTGTTTTGCCAGACTCTTGCGATACCCTCATGCGCAGTAGACACGTCACCATTTCGGAAAGGAACACTCGGTGAGCCAAAAGATTAAGGCCCCTAATGCATCTAAAGGGGGCAACGGCTTCCTGTGGGGAATCATTGCAATTCTCGTCATTGCAGCTGTAGCCATTGGTTTCATTGTGTACAACAACCAGAAGCACAAGGTCGATAACATCAGCCTGCCGAACGACGAGGTAAAGGTGAAGATGACGGCCAAGGACAGCATCGTCACCCTGGAAGCAGAGAATGCAGGCGACAACGTGCCGACCGTCGAGGTCTTCGAGGATTTCAGCTGCCACTACTGCGCGCAGCTGGAGACTGCCTCTAGCGACGATGTGAAGAAGGCACTGGAAGACGGCAAGGTGAAGGTGGAGTTCCGCTTCCTGAACTTCCTGGATCGTGGCGACGAGTCCGGTCCTTCCACCCGTGGTGCGGCTGTCGCCTGGGCAGTGGCAAAGACTGGTGACGTGGATGCGTTTTGGAACCTTCACCGCCTGATGATGGAAGAGCAGTCCACCGTTACCCGTCAGTGGGAGTGGGACGATCTGGCTAACGCTGCAGACAAGATGGGCGTCGACGGCGGCGTGGTTGACAAGATTCGTGACAAGTCCGTTAAGGACGAGGGGGCGAAGATCTCCCGCGAGAATGACAAGGAAGTCGAAAAGCGAGAGGGTGACGTCTCCTCGCCATTGCTGTACAAGAATGGCAAGCGCTTCGACCCGCCGATGAATCCGGATGAGACTCTGGGCTCCTGGGTTCCGAATGTGCTGGAAGGCAAATAGCGCTCAAGCGATTGCTACCCCAGCGCAACCAGGCGATTTGGAGAAGTTAATTCCAGTGTTGTAGCTTTAACACCGTTCGCTTCACAGGGATTTAGAAGTAAATCGCCTGGTAGGCAGCGGGGCTATGGCGCAGCTGGTAGCGCACCACACTGGCAGTGTGGGGGTCACGGGTTCGAATCCCGTTAGCTCCACTGGATTCCAACCCCCGGTCTTCACCGACCGGGGGTTTTGTTGTATCTGTCACCGCTGGAAAAGGGGGGTTAAGTAAAGAAAAGTGTGTCTTTTCCGGGCGTGTTGCGGTTATTTGATCCAGCCTTTTTGGATGCCGAGGTTGTGTTGGTAGCTGGTGTCGATGGCGGTGTCGTATTCTGCTGGTGCACCGATGTCATTGGTAGTGGCTGTGGTGTTGTGGGTGATCAGGTCTGTTGCTGTGGAAAGTGCGTCTTGACCCCATCGTTGGTCCCTGGCGATCTTGACCGGATCGTCAGGGACTTCTGTATGTAGATACAGCCACCAATCCATCACTGTGCGTTGATGCGGTAGTGATAGTCC